>NZ_LZKJ01000109.1 GCF_001672775.1 Mycobacterium kyorinense
ACGATGATGGTGGCCGGCAGCCCATTGTGTTGACCTAGGTCGCCGGAGGCCAGCAGGGCGCGGGCGGCGGCGAGCAGCGCGTCATGGTTGCGCTGGGCGGTGCTGCGGGTGTCGCGGTCGATGGCCTCTTGGGACGGGGTCCCGCTCACACACGGGATGGGGTCCTCAGGGTTGCACATGCCGGGGGCGGCCAGCTTGGCCCATATCGCTTCGATGGCCGCCCGCAGCTCAGGCGTGACCCAGCCGGTCAACTGCGACATCGCATCGGGGTGCTGATTACCCAGACCCAGGCCGCGGCGCCGCGCCCGGTCGGTGTCGGTGTAATCCCCGTCGGGATTCAGACAGTCGGTGAGGCGGTCGGCGAGCTTGGCCAAGTCATCGGGGCGATGCTCGCCGGCCAGCTGGGCCAGGTGGGCTTCGGCGCGTTCACGGGTCTCCACATCCACGGCATCGGGTAGCCGGTGACAAAAGCTGCGGATCACCGCCACGTGCCCGGCCCCGAGGGTCCCGGCGCGCTGCGCGGCAGCGGTGGCGGGCAGCAGCGGTTCGAGCGGTTCGCCGATCATCGCGCGGCGCGGCCCCAGATCAGCGGCCTCACCGATGCGCCGGGCGGCGTCGGCGCGGGTGATGCCCAACCGTTCGGCCAGCGCAAACCCCAGCTTGCCACCCAATTCGGCTTCGCTGGCCTGGTCGGCGAGCTGGTTGATCAACGGGTGTTCGACAGCGGGCAGCTGGCGGCGCAGCGTCTCACACCGCTGCAACATGACCAGCCGCTCGGGAGTGGTCAGCCCGTCAGAGCACAAGTCCAAGGCCCGCTTGAGGTATGCGGTCAGCCCATCGAAGACCTCATCGATCTCCTCACGACCACTAGAAAGCATGTTCGAATTCTATCGACGGGGTACGACACGGCGCGAGCACCGAAATCCCGCCTGTGGACAAGGCGCCAACTGTGGATAACAGCTGAAACCCAAGTGACACAAGTGCTGTCACTCGTCGAGCAGTAAGTCCTTCCGGAACCGCCGCATGCCGTCGACCTTCTCGGCCAGGGTGGCGTCCGGCCCGGCGTAGAACATCCACGGCATCGTGAGGATGCCGGTGATCCCGGCATCGGCGGCGCGTTGGTAATCGGCAACGGTGAACGCGTCGGTGAGCGGCGTCAGGATCGTGAAATCGTCCATCGACAAACCGTTTTCGGCTCGCAGAGCACGCAGCCGGTTAGCGGCCTCGATCGCACGATCCGTCTTGATCAGATCGCCTATCCAGCCGTCGTGCCGCGCTGCGCGCCGCAGGGCAATTTCGCTGAGCCCGCCGACATACACCGGTATCGGTGGCGGTGTCGGCTCCATCTCCAGCCGCGGTGTCCGGTAGAACCGGCCGTCGAACTCCGTCCAGCCCGGGCTCCATAACGCGGCCATCAACTCGAGCATTTCGTCGGTGCGCTTGCCCCGGTCTTCGAATTGCTGCTCCATCAACGCGAACTCGTCGGCGCACCAGCCGACGCCCACACCGAGCTCCACCCGGCCGTCGGCCAGACAGGCGGCGGTGCCGATGGCTTTGGCCGTCGCATAGGGGTTGCGCATCGCCGGGATGTAGACGGTAGTGACGAACCGCAGCCGGGTCGTCACCTGCGCGAGCGCGCCGACCAGAACCCACGGGTCAGGCCACGGGGTGAACGGCTGCCACCGCCGCTGGCCGTCCTTGGTGTACGGGTAGGGGGTACTCAGCGTTTCCAGGTTGACGATGTGATCGGGGATCCCGATACCGTCGTAGCCCAGGTCGTCGGCGGCCTTCGCGATTTCGACGATTTCGTGGGTGTTCAGATACGCGCTGCTGATGTAGAACTTCATCCGACTTCCCGCGCCCAGGCCGGCTTGATGAAGATCCCTTCCGCTTCGGCAGTGATCCCGTTGCCATCCGAGATATGCCCACGGGCAAGGGCTTTGACGGCTTCGATGCGCTCGATGGTGGCTTCGGCGCGAAGCTTGCCCAATGGAGTGCCGCGCAGGTATTTGACGGTGATGGTTCCGGTGAACAGCGGCTTGGTCAGTCCTTCGCTGGCCGCCTCGCCCAGGATGTGGTCGAGGACAAGGGCACAGATGCCGCCGTGCACCAGGCCCGGCGGCCCCTCATAGGCTGAGCCCAGCGAGAATTCGCTCCAACATCTGGCGCCGTCTGGGTCGTGGTGAATGGTCAGCGGCGGCGAGATCGGGTTGCGCATCCCGATCACCGCGTTACCCCAGGCCAGTGGGCGCCCTTCGACGGTGTAGCGCACGCCTTGCGGTTCGTCGAGTTGGCTGCTGCGCAGTGTCCGGGTCACCGCTTGAATCGCGTTTCGCGCGTCATGCACGGTGTCACCGTCGACCTGGGTGCGAAGCGTGGCGTCGATGAGGTCGCGCACCGCATCGGTCAGCGGACCATACAGCGCCGTCAGCCGCGCATGCTCCTCGGCGCTCATGACCTCGTAGGTAAAGTTCAACTGGCCTCCTAGTCGCCGAACACCTTGCGCACCACGGCTTTTGCTCGTCGAGTCACCCGCAGATAGTTATCCAGGAATTCGCCGCCGTCGCCGTTGCGCCAACCGGCGGCCACCGCGACGGCATTGAGCTGACGGCCGGGACCGGGTAACTGGTCGGTGGGCTTCCCCCGCACCAGCACCAGCGCATTGCGGGCCCGGGTCGCCGTCAGCCAGGCCTGCCGCAGCAGCTCCACGTCGTCGACGGGAATAAGTTCGGCCGCCGCGATGGCGTCCAGACTCTCGAGCGTCGAGGTGTTGTGCAGCGCCGGGATCGCGTGCGCGTGGCGAAGCTGCACGAGCTGCACGGTCCACTCGATGTCGGCAAGCCCGCCGCGGCCCAACTTGGTGTGGGTCTTGGGGTCGGCGCCGCGCGGCAATCGCTCGGCGTCGACCCGGGCCTTCATCCGCCGGATTTCGCGCACCGCATCGGCCGACATCCCGCCTTCGGGGTAGCGCGTTTTATCGGCCAGCAGCAAAAACCGCTGGCCGAGCTCCGCGTCGCCGGCCACCGCGTGCGCCCGCAGCAGCGCCTGAACCTCCCACGGCTGCGCCCACTGTTCGTAATAGGCGGCGTAGGACGCCAATGTGCGGACCAGCGGACCGTTGCGTCCCTCCGGGCGCAGGTTGGCATCGACGTCCAACGGCGGATCGACGCTGGGTGTCCCCAGCAGCGCCCGCACCTGCTCGGCGATCGACACCGACCAGCGCACCGCCTCCGAATCCTCGACACCGTCAGCCGGCTCGCAAACGAACATCACGTCGGCATCGGAGCCATAGCCCAGTTCGCGGCCGCCCAACCGGCCCATGCCGATCACCGCAAACCTGGCCGGGGCGGTGCCGTGCTCGGGAAGGTTCACCCGGATCACCGCATCCAGGGCGGCCTGCAGCACCGCCACCCACACCGATGTGAGCGCGGCGCACACATCGGTGACCTCGAGCATGCCGAGCAGGTCGGCCGAGGCCACCCGGGCCAGTTCACGTCGGCGCAGGGTGCGCGCCGCGGCGATGGCCCGGATCGGGTCGGCGTGCCGGGCCGCCGACGCGATCAACGCGCCGGCCACCGCCTCGGGCTCGGTTTCGAGCAGCTTCGGACCGGCCGGACCGTCGCCGTACTGCTGGATGACTTCCGGCGCGCGCATCAGCAGGTCCGGCACGTATGCCGAGGTGCCCAACACGTGCATGAGCCGCTTGGCCACCGCGCTGCTGTCCCGAAGCGTGGACAGATACCACCGCTGATCGACCATCGCTTCGCTGACCCGGCGGTAGGCCAACAGCCCGTTATCGGGGTCTGGAGTGTCGGAAAGCCAGTCCAGCAGTTTGGGCAGCAGGACCGCCTGGACTCGGCCGCGCCGTCCACTCTGGTTGATCAGCGCCGACAGGTGGCTCAGCGCGCTTTGCGGACCGTCGTAGCCGAGCGCGGCCAGCTGACGCTCGGCCGCCTCCGGCGTCATACCGTGGGAGAACTCCAGCGCCGCAGGGCCTATCGATTCCAGCAGCGGCTGGTAGAACAACTTGGCATGCAGCCGCGACACCCTGAGGTTCTGGCGTTTGAGCTCCTCGCGCAGCACACCGAGTGCGTCGTGCCGCCCGTCAGGCAGGATGTGGGCTGCCCGCGCCAGCCAGCGCAGCGCCTCGTCGTCGTCGAGGGCGGGCAGCAGGTGGGTGCGCTTGAGCCGCTGCAGCTGCAGCCGGTGCTCCAGCAGCCGGAGAAATTCGTAGGAGGCGGTCAGGTTCGCGGCGTCGTCGCGCCCGACGTAGCCGCCGCGGCCCAATGCGCTCAACGCATCCACGGTGGAGGCCACATGCAGTGACTCGTCGCTGCGGCCGTGCACCAGTTGCAGTAGCTGCACCGCGAACTCGACATCGCGCAGCCCTCCGCTGCCGAGTTTGATCTCTCGGCTGCGGACGTCGGCCGGTACCAGTTGCTCCACCCGCCGGCGCATCGCCTGCACTTCGTCGACGAAATCCTCGCGTTCGCAGGCGCTCCACACCATCGGCATCAACGCGCTCAGGTAGCTCTCCCCCAGCTCGGGGTCGCCAGCGGCGGGCCGGGCCTTGAGCAATGCCTGAAACTCCCACGTCTTGGCCCAGCGCTGGTAGTAGGCGACGTGTGAGTCGACGGTGCGAACCAGCTCACCGGCCCGGCCTTCGGGGCGCAGTGCGGCGTCCACCTCGAAGAACGCTTCGGATGCCAGCCGCATCATCTCGCCGGCGACCCGTTTGGTCAGCGCGTCGGCGTGCTCGGCGACGAAGATCACGTCGACGTCGCTGACGTAGTTCAGTTCCCGGGCACCGCATTTGCCCATCGCGATGACCGCCAACCGGGGCGGGTTGTCCGCACCGCAGACGGCCGATTGGGCCACGGCCAGCGCCGCGGCCAGCGCGGCATCGGCGAGATCGGCCAGGTGGGCGCCCACAGCAGTGAACGGCAGCACCGGCTCGTCTTCGACAGCCGGTGCCAAATCGAGTGCCGCCAGCACCAACAGCCGATCACGATAAAGCGTTTGCAGCCGCTCCATGACTGGGGCACTTGAGGTTTCGGTGGCGCAGTCGGTGAAGCTGCGGCGCAGCTCGTCGGCCGACGGCAACGCCACCGTGCCGTCGGAGCCGACCAGCAGCCGCCACGACTGTGGGTGGGCGATCAGGTGGTCCCCCAGCGCCAGCGAAGAGCCCAGCAGCGCCAGCAACCGGCCCCGCAGTCTTCGATCCGTCAGCAGCGCGGCGTTGAGTTCATCCCATGCCGCGTCGGGAGCCTCCGAGAGCCGGACTATCGCGTTCAGCGCGGCGTCGGCGTCCGGTGCACGCGACAACGACCACAACAAGTCCACATGTGCGTCGGTGTTCCAGCCCAGCTGCGCCAAGTTGGCGCTGGCCCGAGAATCGACCAACCCGAGCCGGCCCACGCTGGGCACTTTTGGGCGCTGCGTGGCGGGTTGGCTCACGACCACGACGGTAGCGCACCCGCCGGAGAACGCTGAGTGGCGAGGGGGACGGCTCGCCGCGAATGAACTACAGCGAAAGGTACGTCTTCAACTCGTAGGGCGTGACGTGGCTGCGGTAGTTCGCCCACTCTTGGCGCTTGTTACGCAGGAAGAAGTCAAATACGTGCTCCCCCAACGCTTCCGCGACAAGCTCAGACTGCTCCATGGCCCGCAACGCATGGTCCAGGCTGGCCGGCAACTCGCGGTAGCCCATCGCGCGGCGCTCCTCGGGTGTCAGGTCCCACACGTTGTCCTCTGCTTGCGGTCCCAACGCATAACCCTTCTCCACGCCGCGCAATCCTGCGGCCAACAGCACGGCGAACGTCAGGTACGGGTTGCAGGCCGAGTCAGGGCTGCGCACCTCGATGCGGCGCGACGAGGTCTTGTGCGGGCTGTACATCGGAATCCGCACCAGCGCCGACCGGTTGGCCGCCCCCCACGACGCGGCGGTGGGCGCCTCACCGCCGTGCACCAACCGCTTGTAGGAGTTGACCCACTGATTGGTGACGGCGCTGATCTCGCAGGCGTGTTCGAGGATTCCGGCGATGAACGATTTGGCGATGCTCGACAGCTGCAGCGGATCGTCCGGGCTGTGGAAGGCGTTGACTTCACCCTCGAACAGGCTCATGTGGGTGTGCATCGCCGAGCCGGGGAACTGCCCAAAAGGCTTGGGCATGAACGAGGCCCTCACGCCCTCCTCCAGCGCGACTTCCTTGATCAGGTAGCGGAAGGTCATGACGTTGTCGGCCATCGACAGCGCGTCGGCGAAGCGCAGGTCGATTTCCTGCTGGCCGGGGGCGCCTTCGTGGTGGGTGAATTCCACCGAGATGCCCATCGATTCCAAGGCTTCGATGGCGCGACGGCGGAAGTTGGACGCGGAGTCGTGCACAGCCTGGTCGAAGTAGCCGGCGTCGTCGGCCGGCACCGGCGGCTGCCCGTCGTCCGGTCCGGGCTTCAGCAGAAAGAACTCGATCTCGGGATGCACGTAGCAGGAGAAGCCCAGATCGTTGGCCTTGCCGAGTTGGCGTCGCAGCACATGTCGCGGGTCTGCCCACGACGGCGACCCGTCGGGCATCGTGATGTCGCAGAACATCCGCGCGGAGTGGTGGCTGCCGGAGGTGGTGGTCCACGGCAGCACCTGGAACGTCGACGGGTCGGGGTGAGCGACCGTGTCGGCTTCGGAGATCCGGGAGAAACCCTCGATCGACGAGCCGTCGAAGCCGATGCCCTCCTCGAAGGCACCCTCGAGTTCGGCCGGGGCGATCGCGACCGACTTGAGGTAACCGAGCACGTCAGTGAACCACAGCCGGACGAAACGGATATCCCGTTCCTCCAGCGTGCGAAGCACGAATTCCTTCTGTCGATCCATGATGCGAAGCGTATCGCGTCTCAGCACCGCAGGCTGCCTGGCGAGGCCCCGTCGACCAAGTAGCGCACTACTGCGGTGTCGACGCAGGGGTCGCCGTTGAACACCACGGTGTGTTGCGTGCCGTCGTAGGTGATCAGCGGGGCGCCGAGTTGGCGGGCCAAGTCGACTCCGGCCTGATACGGGGTGGCCGGGTCGTGGGTGGTGGACACGACGACGACCTTGCCTGGCCCTACCGGTGCGGCCGTATGCGGCGACGAGGTTGCCGGAACCGGCCACAGCGCGCACAGGTCGCGCGGCGCATAGCCGGTGAACTGCCCGTACGACAGGAATGGCGCGACCTGACGGATTTTGCGGTCGGCCTCCACCCACGCCGCCGAATCGGTGGGCGCGGGCGCGTCGACGCAGCGGATCGCGTTGAACGCGTCCTGGGAGTTGTCGTAGTGGCCGCTCTCGTCGCGTCCGTTGTAGTCGTCGGCGAGTTTCAACAGGTCATCGGCGTCGGCGCCACGTTGCAGGCCCAAGAGCCCGCTGGTCAGAAACTTCCAGTACTGCGGGGTGTAGAGCGCGTTGATCGTGCCGGTGATGGCATCTGCATAGCTCAGCCCCCGCGGGTCCGACGTCTTGCCGGGCCGGCCGACCAGCGGGTCGACGAGGTCGTGGTAGCGGCTCACCGATTTGGTGGGGTCGGTGCCCAGCGGGCAGCCTTGCGAGCGGGCGCAATCCGCGGCGTAATCGTTGAACACGGTTTGAAAGCCGGCCATTTGGTTGATGTTTTCCTCGACCGGCCCGACGCTGGGATCGATGGCGCCGTCAAGCACCATCGTCCGCACGTGCTCGCCGAACCGCTCGACGTAGGCGGTGCCCAACTCGGTGCCGTAGCTGAAGCCCAGATAGTTGATCTGCTCATCGCCCAGCGCTTGGCGGACCATGTCCATATCGCGAGCGGCAGCGGCGGTTCCGACGTTCTGCAAAAACGCCGCGCCCATCCGCTCGGAGCATTGTCGGGCCAACTGCTGGTAGAGCGACTCGATGTGGGCCACCCCGGCCGGGCTGTAGTCGACCATCGGTTCGCGCCGATACGCGTCGAATTCGGCATCGGTGCGGCAACGCAGCGCCGGTGTGGAGTGGCCGACACCGCGGGGATCGAACCCGACCAGGTCGAAACGCTGCGCGATCTCGCTGTCCGCCAGCCCGGCTCCCATCGCCGCGACGGTGTCGACGGCCGAGGCGCCCGGCCCGCCCGGATTGACCAACAATGACCCGATCCGCGGACCGGTGGCGGGAATCCGAATCAGCGCGAGCTGCGCCTGAGCGCCGGCTGGCTGGCTGTAGTCGACCGGGACCGGCACCGTGGTGCACCGGGCGGTGGGAATGTCGCTGGTGTCATCGAGAAATCGGCTACAACTTCCCCAGCTGAGCGCCGTCGCGGGTTGGCCGGCGTCCGCTTCCGGGGTAGCACCGGCCAGCGCACCAGCCGTCGAGGTCAGTAGTGCAAACGAAAGCAGCGCAGAGCTCAGCCGTCTCATGCGCCACATGGCTGTCCATCGTTGCATGAGTCAGAGCCCAGGTGCACGGCCTCAAGGTCACACCTTGGTCTCGTTATCTGCCGGGGAGTCTTAACATTTCGCGTCCCGGGGCGGCGTGGTCCCATTGATCAGATACGCGGTCGCGTAGTCGTCGATGCAACCGTTGCCCTGAAACACAACAGTGTGCTGGGTCCCGTCGAACGTGAGCAGCGCCCCGTGCAATTGCTTGGCGAGGTCGACACCAGCTTTGTACGGTGTCGCCGGATCGTGGGTCGTCGAGACCACCACGGTCGGCGGCAATCCGGGCGCAGAGATGGCGTGCGGTCTGCTGGTGGGTGGCACCGGCCAGAAGGCGCAAGTCCCCAGCGGCGCGTCGCCGGTGAACTTCCCGTAGCTCATGAACGGCGCGATTTCGCGTGAGCGGCGGTCTTCGTCGATGATCTTGGCCCGGTCCTTGACCGGCGGCTGGTCGACGCAGTTGATCGCGACCCTCGCGTCGCTGGCGTTGGTGTAGTGACCGTGTGAATCCCGGCGCATGTACATGTCGGCCAGCGCCAGCAGCGTGTCACCGCGACCGCCCCTCAACTCGCTCAAGCCGGTGGTCAGGTGATGCCACAGCGTCGGCGAGTACAGCGCCATGATCGTTCCCACGATCGCGTCGCTGTAGCTGAGTCCGCGTGGGTCTTTGGTGGGCGCCGGCCTGCCGATCCTCGGATTGTCCGGGTCGACCAACGGATTCACCAGGCTGTGGTAGACGTCGACGGCTTTGGCCGGATCGGTGCCCAACGGGCACGTCGAGGCCTTGGCACAGTCGGCCGCGAAGTCGTTGAACGCGTCCTGAAATCCCTTGGCCTGCCGCAGATCTGCTTCGATCGGGTCGGCGTTGGGGTCGACGGCGCCATCGAGGATCATCGCCCGCACGTTCTGCGGGTAAGCCTCGGCGTAGGCGGACCCGATCCGCGTCCCGTACGAGTAGCCGAGATAGGTCAATTTGTCGTCACCCAGCGCGTCGCGGATGGCGTCGAGATCGCGCGCAACGTTGACGGTCCCGACGTTGGCCAGGAACTTGTCGCCCATTTTGGCGATGCAGCGCCCGACGAACTCCTTGGTCTCGTCCTCGATGTGCGCCACGCCGGCCGGGCTGTAGTCGACCTGCGGCTCGGCGCGGAGCCGATCGTTGTCGGCGTCGGAGTTGCACCAGATCGCCGGGCGCGACGACGCTACCCCGCGCGGGTCGAAGCCGACCAGGTCGAAGCGCTCGCGGACGCGTGTCGGCAACGACTGCACGACGCTGACCGCGGCTTCGATACCAGACTCGCCAGGCCCACCGGGATTGATGACCAGGGAGCCGATCTTGTCGCCGGTCGCGGGAAAACGAATCATCGCCAGCGTCGTGGCATCGCCGTCGAGGTGGTTGTAGTCGACGGGCACCGCGATCTTGCCGCACTGCGCGCCGCCCGGAAGCTTCACCGCCGTCCCGCCGGTGACCCGGCACTGCCCCCACTCCAGCGCCTGACCGATTTTCGGGCCCTCCAACACCGCACGTCCACTGACGACATGTGTGCAGCCCGCCACCGTCGCCACGATCGTGGCCAGCACGGTCCAGTTCAGCAAAGTGCGCGCGATCGTGTCGCGGCGAGGCAGGCCCATGGTCACCTATGCTGCCATGCGCTCAGAACACATCACGCCGGCGTGTATCACCCGACAGCAAGCAGCAGTTCTTCCATCCCGACGGGGAAGTCGTCGGCCAACTCCCACAAATCCGGCACCAACTCCGGGCAGGCGATCAGACCGACGTCGAGCTTGCCGTTCAGTGACATCACGGTGATGTTCAGGCCGGAGCCGTGGAAGATCGGGCCCAGTGGATACATCGCCTTGATCTCGCAGCCCAGCAGATACAACGGCACCTGCGGGCCTGGAACGTTGGAGACCACCAGGTTGTGCACCGGGCGGCTGCGGGTCAAGCGCGTCCGGGCGTAAGTCCGCATGGCCAAACCGAACACCGACGGCGCCGCGAACTGCGACCAGTCTTGCAGCAACGTCGCGCTTATCGCCGAACTGTGTTGCTTGGCAACTGAATTCGCTTCGGAGATGGATTTGAGGCGTTCGGCCGGGTCGGTGATGTTGGAGTGCAGACTGGCGAACATGCCCGACACCTGGTTGCGCCCCGGGCGGTCGGACTTGCCGTGCACGGATACCGGCACCATCGCCACCAATGACGATTCCGGCAGTTCACCACGGTCAAGCAGGAATTGACGCAGCACCCCCGATACCAACGCCATCACCACGTCGTTGACCTTGACGTTGAAATGGTTTTTGACCTTCTTGATGTCCTCGAGATCCAGTTGCGCATAGGCGATGTTGCGGTTCCCGGTAACGCTGGCGTTGAACGCGGTTCGCGGCGCGGCGAACGGACGCGCCATCGCCTGCCCGCTACTCGCCCGCATCACCGTCTTCGCCACGGAGGACACCGTGGCGGGCAGCGCTTTTCGCAGATACAGCGGTCGCGACGCGAACCTCGCCAAGCCGCCCAGCGCGATCCGGACCTGGTCGCCGCTGCCTACGCCGTCCACCGCTTCGGGAGCCGGTGCGTCGGCTTCGGTGCTGCACAGTTGCGACAAGAGTGACGCGCCGGTCACCCCGTCCACGCACGCGTGGTGCACTTTGGTCATCACCGCCAGCCGGCCACCGCTTTGGGCATCGGTGCCCGCGACGCCCTCGATCACCCACATCTCCCAGAGCGGCCGGCTGCGATCCAGCGGCAGAGCCGCGATGTGGCCGCAGATCTCCGACAGCTCCATCCGCCCTCCCGGCGGTGGCAACCCGATGCGGTGCAGATGCCGGCGGACATCGAAAGTCTCGTCGTCCACCCAGACCGGATGGTCGAGGTTGAGCGGGCTGTCGGCCAGCTTCTCGCGGAACTGCGGCATCGCCTTGATCCGGAGCGCCAACTCGTCGCGGAACCGGTCGAAGCTGTAGCCGCCCGGCATTGTCGAGGTATCGACTTCCAGGATCGAACAGACATGCAATGGCTGAGAAGGGGTCTCCAGATACAGGAAACTGGCGTCGAGTCCGCTGAGCCGCTGCATTCGCAGATGGTATGTCCGGTATCGCGGGATGGAGTGGAAATCGCCGGTGCTGGTCCCGGTGTGAGGAAGTCCACTGGGCGCGGCGTGCATTTGCGACGCGATAGATGGCAGACTGGCAGGGTCAGACGAACCCGGGGACCCGGCAGGGCCACGAGGATCGACCCGACCATCACTAGGGACAACGATGTCTGAACAAACCGTGTACGGCGCGTCCGAGTCGACCACTGCGCCGCGGGCCAAGACCCGCATCCACCACTTGCAGAAGATGAAGGCCGAAGGCCACAAGTGGGCCATGCTGACCGCCTACGACTACTCCACCGCCCGCATTTTCGACGATGCCGGCATTCCCGTGCTGCTGGTCGGCGACTCCGCTGCCAACGTCGTCTACGGCTATGACACCACGGTGCCGATCAGCGTCGACGAGCTGATTCCGCTGGTCCGCGGGGTCGTGCGGGGCGCCCCGCGCGCTCTGGTGGTCGCCGATCTGCCGTTCGGCAGCTATGAGGCCGGGCCCACCGCTGCGCTGACTAGCGCCACCCGCTTCATGAAAGAAGCCGGTGCGCACGCGGTCAAGCTGGAAGGCGGCGAACGGGTCGCCGAGCAGATCGCCGCCTTGACCGCGGCCGGCATCCCGGTGATGGCGCACATCGGCTTCACCCCGCAAAGCGTCAACAGCCTCGGCGGCTTCCGGGTGCAGGGCCGCGGCGACGCTGCCGAGCAGACTATCGCCGATGCGATCGCCGTCGCCGAAGCCGGCGCGTTTTCAGTCGTGATGGAGATGGTGCCGGCCGAGTTGGCCACCCAGATCACCGGCAAGCTGACGATCCCCACCGTCGGCATCGGGGCGGGCCCCAACTGCGACGCCCAGGTGCTGGTCTGGCAGGACATGGCCGGGCTCACCAGTGGCAAGACCGCCCGCTTCGTCAAACGGTTCGGTTGCGTCGGCGCCGAACTGCACCGGGCGGCAACGCAATACGCAGAAGAGGTTGCCGGCGGCGCATTTCCCGCCGACGAGCACAGCTTCTGATCGGGCTGTTGCGTCTGCTCGCGGGTACCTACCGAGTTACCCTGGACGCCTACCCCTGAATTCCCCCGGCGGAGGCGCGACATGGCTGTCAAGGCCCCCGACACGTCGCGCTATCTGGAAGTGGAGCGCAAGTTCGACGTCGTCGAATCGACGTCGTCGCCGTCGTTTGGCGGCATCACCGCAATCGTTCGAGTCGACGGGCCGCCGGCGCAGACGCTGGACGCCGTGTATTTCGATACCCCGGAACGCGACCTGGCCACCAAAGGAATCACATTGCGCCGTCGCACCGGCGGCACGGACGCCGGATGGCATCTGAAGTTGCCGGCCGGACCCGACGCTCGCACCGAGGTTCGGGCGTCGCTGGATGCCGCAGGCAACGGGGATGGCGTGCCGGCCGACTTGGTTGACGTGGTGCTGGGGATCGTGCGGGATCGTCCACTGCGTCCGGTCGCGCGGATCAGCACCACCCGCAAAGTCCACCTGCTGCATGGCGCCGACGGGGTGCTGGCGGAATTCTGCGACGACCGGGTCACCGCGCGACTGGCTGACGAATCCGCTGGCGAACAGCGTTGGCGCGAGTGGGAACTCGAACTCGTCGGTTCCGACGCGCCGGCGGATATCGCGCTGCTGGACCGGCTGAGCAACCGACTGCTCGGCGCCGGTGCTACGCCGGCCCGACACGTATCCAAACTGGCGCGGGCCCTCAACGGGGTTGTGCCACTGCATGATTCACCGCCGCGGACCGCTAACCCGGTACACCGCGCGGTGGCCGAGCAGATCGACGAGTTGCTTGTCTGGGACCGCGCGGTGCGCGCCGACGCCCCCGACGCTGTGCATCAAATGCGGGTCACGACACGCAAAATCCGCAGCCTGCTGCGGGCCACGCCGGATTCGTTTGGGCTGACGGACAACGCGTGGATCCTCGACGAATTGCGCGAACTGGGCCGTGTGTTGGGGACGGCCCGCGACGCCGAGGTCCTGGCCGAGCGTTACCAGCAGGCCCTGGACAGTCTGCCACCGCACCTGGTGCGCGGCCGGGTCCGGGAACGTCTCGTCGACGACGCGCAACGCCAGTACCGGAAAGGCCTGGCGCGTTCGCTGATCGCACTGCGCTCGCAGCGCTACTTCAGGCTGCTCGACGCCCTCGAAGCGGTCGTCGCCGAGCCGACGGCACGCGCAGATCAGCCATCAGCACCGGTCACCATCGAAGCCGCCTACAAGCGGGTGCGCAAGGCGTCGAAGCGCGCGGCCGATGCGTCCGAGGAAGACCGCGATGACGCTCTGCACGGGGTCCGCAAGAAAACCAAGCGATTGCGCTACACCGCGACGGCGACCGGCGCAGGCAAGATATCCGAGCGCGCCAAGGCCATTCAGACCTTGCTCGGCGATCACCAGGACAGCGTCGTGAGCCGATCCCATCTACAGCAACAGGCGGCGGCCGCACATGCGGCCGGCGAGGACACCTTCACCTACGGCCTGCTCTATCAGCAGGAAGCCGAACTGGCCCAGCGCCGCCGCGAACAACTCGACAAGGCACTGCGCAAACTCGACAAGGCGGCACGCAAAACACTGCGGTGAGTCCGTCGAGCGGGGCGGACGAGTTGGCCTGTAAGCCGGATTCTGTTCCGCGCCGCCATGTCTGGCGGCGAGGCGGCGACCATCCATCTGGACACACCGTCGCCGGGTGCCTCAAGCGGCCTACCCGCAGGCTCGGGCGAGCAACCCTCGGACACCTGCGCGACCGCACCGCGGTGCGGCCTTCTTGGCCTTGCTTCGGGTGGGGTTTGCCGAGCCATCCCGGTCACCCGGGATGCTGGTGCGCTCTTACCGCACCGTTTCACCCTTACCACCGCGAGGGTGGCGGTCTATTTTCTGTGGCACTTTCCCGCGAGTCACCTCGGATTGCGGTTAGCAATCACCCTGCTCTGTGAAGTCCGGACTTTCCTCGACTCGGATGGCGAACCAACCCGAGCCGCGGCCGCCCAGCCAACTCGTCCGCGGTGATCACCGTACCTGTTGGCGAATGTCCAGGCCAGTATCGTCTAGGCGGCATGGAGATCCGACAAGCGGATGGAGACGGCGACTTCCAACTCGCTTACCTCGATCCCAGTAGGAGCTCTTGCAACCGGTGGCGCTCCGGAGCGATAGCGCGCGCCCGTCGGCGTAGTGAATTCTGCGGTGTGGGTACTCTTTTGGTCGACGCTGGTGCTTACCTGCCAACCGGCGGCTTCTTTGGCGTAGTTACATCGCTCGCATAATCCGAGACCGTTCTGCGCAGAAGTCCTTCCAGCACGGCGCGACGGAGTCGCGTGGTCACGATGGCGGATCGGTGCGTCACAATACGGCGTGCGGCAGCTTTGATCCCTGAGCCCGATGAACGCAGCCAAGCCGCGCGGAAACAGCCGCGATCGCGACTCCATCGCCACCAATGCCCCAGAGCGGGGATGGGCGTAGAGGCGGCGCAGCGTGGCCCGTGACCGAGCGGTAACGGCGCCGACGACTAGTCCGCGGGCGACTTCCGCCGGTATCGGGCCGTAGCCGCAGACATCCGCCGCGGTGTTGTCGCCGCCGAGCAGCGTTTGGTCAGAGAGCACCAGGTTGACCGCGATCGGCGTCGGTGTCGCTGCGCTTCGCCCAGTAACCCGTTCGATGAGAGTGTCGGCCATGATCTGGCCACGAGACCGGCCGTCGAACGTGGTGTCGGCCGCGCCGCGCAACGCGGCATACACGGATACGCCTTGGGCGACCGGGAGCAGCGCCGTCAAATACGTCATGGTGTCAGGCGCTGGCCGGATGGACACAGTACGTTCGTTTGCCGCTTTGGCCGCCCGTTCGACGACAGCGTGCGGGTCTAGTCGATAGGCGATCGCTTTGGCCGCCGCGGCTACCCGAGCATCACCCAAGCCCACGAGATCGGCGGGCTGGCCGCACAACTCAGCGTCCAGCGTGCGTCGGTCCTCGACGTCCAAACATGCGCTTTCCCGCACGATCAGAGTTGCGCGCCACTCCGACAACACTCCAGACTCCAGGGCCGCGAGCGTGTGCGGCATCTCGTGTACGAGCGCTTTGGCGAACCCGAGGTGCCGGCTGCCCCGAGCTGGGGAGTCGCGCCGCGCAAGTGCGATCTCGCTGGCCACGCCACGACAGCGACGTGCCGCAGGAATACCGGCCGCGGCCTCGGCGGATCGCCGCACTGCATCCAAAGCGGCCGCCGCCCGGGCCTGCCCGGCGGCCGCCGCGGACTTGACACGCTCCAACTCGGCAATGCGCTCCACCAGCGCCGATTCCTCGCTAGCCGGGTCAACCATCGCCAGCTCTTCGAACATGTGTTCGATCTTACACGACTCCGGCGACATTGCCTATCGTGAGAACGGTGACGCAGGTCAATAGATGGCTCAAGCGTGTCGACGCCGGTGACTGGGACGCCATCACCGCCGACCTCAATGACCACGGCGGTGCCCTGCTACCCCGGCTCCTCACGCGTGCCGAGGCGCAGAAGCTCCGTGCGCTCTATGACCGCGACGAGCTTTTCCGCAAAACCATCGAGATGGAGCGTCACCGCTACGGGGCCGGGCAGTACCGCTATTTTCGAGCACCGTATCCCGAGCCGATCGAGCGGCTCAAACAGGCGTTGTTTCCCCGGTTACTGCCAATCGCCCGGGACTGGTACACCAAACTTCGCCGCGACGCACCATGGCCCGACAGCCTCGACGAATGGCTGACAATGTGTCACGCGGTCGGCCAGACCAAACCGACGGCCCTGCTGCTGAAGTACGGAGCCGACGGCTGGAACGCATTGCACCGAGACCTGTACGGCGAGCTGGTTTTTCCGCTTCAGGTAGTGATCAACCTGAGCGATCCGGCCACCGAGTACACCGGCGGCGAGTTCCTGCTCGTCGAACAACGTCCACGGGCACAGTCCCGCGGCACCGCGACCCAAGTGCCGCAGGGTCATGGTTATCTGTTCACCACTCGTGACCGCCCGGTGCGATCGACTCGCGGCTGGTCGACATCACCGGTGCGCCACGGCCTTTCCGTGGTCCGGTCCGGTGAGCGCTATGCGTTGGGATTGATTTTTCACGACGCGGCCTGACTGTCCCGTCGCAGCAGGATGACGTTGTCAGTGATCGTGCCGACTTGGCCGCCGGGTCCGGCAACCTGCCGCTCCACGCTCTCGGCACGCACTGGACGCAGCCCGGTATCGGTGAGCGGCAGTGCGGCGAGCACATCGGAAACACTGGGAAATGGGAAATCCTTGTGCTGCGACCACGGCGGCGCCGATCCGTGGTCGACGATCAGAAGCACACCGCCGGGTGTCACATGGCTTGCGGCTTCTGGCAACACCTTCTCGCGTTCCAGCCGCACCGGTGAATGCAAGTACTGCGCCGACACCAGGTCGTAGCGCCCATCGGGAAAGCCATCGGAAAGATCGAGGAACCGGAAATCGATGCGGTCCAGCAGGTTCCGCTGACGCGCGTCGTCGGTTGCGCGTTGGAGTGCGATCGTCGAGACGTCGACCGCCACCACCTGCCAGCCACGCTCGGCCAACCACATCGCGTCGGCTCCCTCACCGCAGCCCAGATCGAGCGCTCGGCCGGCCGTCAGCGGCCCGGCCACCTCGGCCAGATGCGCATTGACCCGCCCGCTCCACACCCGGTCGGCTTGGCGATAGTGCTGCTCCCAGAACTCCTGCACCTCGTCGGGTTCAGTTTCCATACCCAAAGCTTGCAGGCACAGATATAGTCTGCCAACCTAATTTGCCATGCAGGCAACCTCCGATGACTCGGTCGATGTCGTGGTGCGCCGGCGGCTTCGAGAGCTGCGGGTGCAGCGCGGCATGACACTCGAAGACGTCGCGATCCAAGCGAATATCGACATTTCGACGCTGAGCCGCCTGGAGTCCGGGAAGCGCCGGCTGGCCCTGGATCATCTGCCCGCGTTGGCCAAGGCGCTTTCGGTCAGCACAGACGAGTTGCTGCGGGAGCCCGAGCAGCCCGACCCCAGAGTGCGTGGCGCGTCGCAGACTCGGAACGGCATCACCTACTGGCCGCTGACACGGCACGGCCCGGCCGGCGGTTTGCACACCTTCAAGATTCGCGTCAAACGCCGCACGCCGCCGGCCGAGCTACCGGTGCACGAGGGGCAGGAATGGTTGTACTTGCTGTCCGGCCGGATGCGGCTGCTGCTCGGTGACCGAGACTTCACGATCAAACCGGGTGAGGCCGTCGAGTTCTCCACTTGGACACCGCATTGGTTCGGGGCGGTGGACGCCCCGGTGGAGGCCATCGTGATCTTCGGCGCCAACGGCGAACGCCTTCATCTCCACAGCTAGAGATACGCCGTCTGGTTCACCAACCGCACCGACGAGTTCCCGTCGGGGTAGAACTCGGCGATACTCAGCGACGCCAGGTCCAGGTGCAGTCGGTAGAGGATGCCGGCCCCGGCCTCCAGCGCCAACCGCAGTAGCATCTTGATCGGGGTCACGTGCGATACCACCAACACCGTTGTACCGCCATGCTCTTCGACGATCCGATCACGTACCGCCACCACCCGCTGGTGCACGCTGTCGAAGCTTTCGCCGCCAGGTGGCCTGGTGCTGGTGTCGCGCAGCCAGCGTCGATGCAACTCAGGATCGCGGTCGGCGGCCTCGGCGAACGTCAGGCCTTCCCAGGCGCCGAAATCGGTTTCGATCACGTCGTCGTCGACCGTCACATCCAAGCCCAATGCCTTGGCGGCCGTCGTCGCGGTGTCATAGCAGCGCTGCAGCGGTGAGCTGATCACCGCCGCGATTCCGCCCCGTTGGCCCAGATACCGAGCTGCCGCATCGGCTTGTTGCCGCCCCAGTTCGGTCAGCGCCGGGTTACCGCGTCCCGAGTAGCGCCGTTGTACCGACAGCTCGGTTTGCCCGTGCCGCAACAGCAGCAGCCGGGTGGGCGCTCCGCGGGCACCAGTCCAGCCGGGTGCCGCGGCGGATTCGGTGGCCGTTGCGGGCGGCGCAACTTCGGTGGCCTCGGCGGCGGCGTCCATCGCTTCGTTGGCCAGCCGGTCGGCATAGGAGTTCTGCGCCCGCGGCACCCAGGTGTAGCTGATCTGATCGAAGCGCGAGGCCAGGGCGCGGGCCTGCGAGTGCAGCTCGGCCAGATCGGGATGCTTGACCTTCCAGCGTCCCGACATCTGTTCCACCACCAGCTTGGAGTCCATCGACACCGCGACGTCGGTAGCGCCGAGTTTGGCCGCCTCGTCCAAACCCGCGATCAGCCCGCGATATTCGGCAACATTATTGGTGGCCCGGCCAATGGCCTGCTTGCTTTCGGCCAACACGGTCGTCCGGTCGGCCGACCACACCACCGATCCGTAGCCGGCCGGCCCGGGGTTACCGCGTGACCCGCCGTCGGCTTCTACGATGACTCTCATTGGGCGAAGCCGATGGTGCGCAACAAGATTGCGCCGCATTCGGGGCAGCGCAGCACGTCGTCGTCGGCGGCTGCTGCGATCCGGGACAGCTCACCGCGGTCGATTTCGATTCGGCAGGCTCCGCATCGGCGTCCCTGCAGCGGACCGGCGCCCGGGCCACCGCCGGCCCGTTGCCGTTCATAGAGCGCGACCAGTTCCGGATCGAGTGCAGCCGTCAGCTCGTCGCGCCGCGACGAGCGTTGCCGCCGAGTCTCGTCGATCTCGGCGAGCGCACGGTCGAGGGCTTGCTGGGCGTTGCCGAGATCGTCCTGCAGCTTGTCGACGGCCGTCGACTCGACGTTCTGTTGCGCTTGCAGTTCTTCGCGGCGCTCCATCACCTCCAGCAGTGAATCCTCCAGGCTGGCCTGGCGGCGTTGCAACGTTTCCAATTCGTGCTGCAGCTCCGACAGTTGCTTGGCGTCGGCCACAGTCTGCAGCAGCGAGCGGTCGCGGTCCTCACGCTGGCGCACCGCGTCGATTTCCGACTCGAATCGTGACACGTGGGTGTCCAAGTCCTCCAACGCGATTCGCACCGCGGCCAGTCGGTCGACGGCGGCGCTGTGTTCAGCCTGTATCCGCTGATAATCCTGCTGTTCGGGCAGATGGCCGGCCCGATGGGTGAGCCGGGACAGCTCGGCGTCCAGCTCGGCCAACTCGAGCAGCGACTGTTGTTGCACTACGGCAGCTTTCATGACGATAGGCCCTCAGCGGAATTGTCGACGTTCCAGGGATCAGTGCGAATGGGGCAAACACGTACCGGCAGAGCCTCACCGAATGCCGACTGCAGCAGGTCGGCGGCCTGGCCGCACCATGGGTATTCGCTGGCCCAGTGGGCGACGTCGATTAGCGCGACATCAGAGGCGCGACGGTGCTCGTCGGCCGGGTGGTGCCGCAGATCGGCGGTAACGTACGCCTGCACCTCCGCGCGGGCTACCGCATCCAGCAATGAGTCCCCCGCGCCGCCGCACACCGCAACCCGGGATACCGGCGCGTCGGGATCGCCGGCCGCGCGCACCCCCCATGACGTCGGCGGCAAGCTGGCCCTGACCCGGGAAACGAAAGCGCGCAACGGTTCTGGGTGCGGCAGGGAGCCGACGCGGCCTAGTCCGACATCGCCGGGCGGGGATGCGAGCGCGATGATGTCGAACGCCGGCTCCTCGTAAGGGTGGGCGGCCCGCAGTGCCGAAAGCACCTCACGCCGTAACCGGGCCGGTGCGATCGCCTCGACCCGGTCCTCGACTACCCGCTCCACGGCGCCCACACTGCCGATCGTCGGTGAAGCCCCGTCGCGGGGCAGGAACTGGCCGGTGCCCGTGACGCTCCAGCTGCACTGCGCGTAGTCCCCGATCTCGCCGGCGCCCGCGGCAAACACCGCGGCCCGCACCGCCTCAGCGTGTTCCGGCGGGACATAGACGATCCACTTGTCGAGGTCGGACATCGCTGCCAACGGCTCGAGCACCGCCTCGACGGTCAGTCCCAGCGTCTGCGCCAGCGCGTCGGATACCCCCGGCGATGCGGAGTCGGCGTTGGTGTGCGCGGTGAACAGCGAACGACCTGATCGGATCAGCCGGTGTACCAGTGCGCCCTTGGCGGTGCTGGCCGCCACAGTGTCGACTCCGCGCAGCAACAACGGATGGTGGGCCAGCAGCAGTCCGCCGTCGGGAACCTCGTCGACCACCGCTGCGGTGGCGTCAACGGCAATCGTCACCGATTCCACCGCGTCGTCGGGATCGCCGCAGACCAGCCCCACTGAATCCCAGGACTGGGCCAGTCGCGGCGGATATGCCTCGTCGAGCACGCCGATGACGTCGGCCAAACCCACGCTCACTTACAGCACCTCTCGCAACGCCTCGACCAGCAGCGGCCACTCCGGACGCACCGCCGCCCGAAGATACCGTCCGTCCAGACCGACGAACGTGTCGCCGCGACGAACCGCAATACCTTTGGCGTGCAGTCGCTTTCGCACCAGCTCAGCATCACCGACGGTGAACAGCACGAACGGCGCCTGGCCGTCCACCACGTCGACACCCACGGATTGCAGCCCCGCCACCATCTCGGCGCGCAGGTTCGCCAGCCGCCGCGCGCCGGCCGCGGCCTCGGCTACCGCGTCAGGAGCACAACAGGCCGCAATCGCCGCCAGTTGCAGGGTTCCTACCGGCCAGTGCGCGCGTCGTGAGGTCAGCCGGGCCAGCACGTGGGGCGCCCCGAGCGCGTAGCCCACCCGCAGCCCGGCCAGCGACCAGGTCTTGGTCAGACTGCGTAACACCAGCACATCGGGCAGCGCCTCACCGGCCAGCGACTCCAGCTCGCCGGGAATCGCATCGGCGAACGCCTCGTCGACCACCACGAGCCGGCCGGGGCGGCGCAGCGCGTGGATCTGTTCGCGGCTGTGCAGCACCGAGGTCGGGTTGGTCGGGTTGCCCAGCACCACCAGATCTGCTTCGTCGGGCACCTGCGCACCGGCCAGACCGAACGGCGACTCGAGCACAACGTGCTCGACCGGGATGCCGGCCGCGGCCAGCGCAACGTGCGGTTCGGTGAACGACGGCGCGACGATAGCGGCCTGTCGCGGGTACAGATTGGCCAGCAACGCAAACCCCTCGGCCGCGCCGGCCAGCAGGGTCACCTCATCGGGGGCGCGGCCGTGGCGGGCGCTGACGGCCTGGATGGCGGCGCATTCGTCGTCGGCTCCGGGGTATCGTGCGAGGTCGGACAGCCGGTCGGTCAGCCGCTGGATCAGCCATCCCGGCGGTTGCGGATCGCGGACGTTGACGGCGAAGTCCAGCATGCCCGGCTCAGCGGCCTGATCGCCGTGGTAGCGCGCCGCCGCATGCGGGGTCGGGTCCAGACTCGCCACGCTTGAAACAGTAACGGCCTCAGTGGCAGGGCAGGTCAGCGCATCGGAGACAATGAGGGTGTGACTGGCACGATCTCTGCTGCGGGGCCCGATGGCTCGGTGTTGCCGTGCGCGGTGGAACGCCGCGCGCCGTCGCCGCGCCCTCAGCTGGTGATATTCGACCTCGACGGAACATTGACCGATTCTGCCGACGGGATCGTTTCCAGTTTTCGCCACGCGCTGCGCCACGTCGGGGCCGCCGAACCCGACGGCGATCTGGCCAGCCGGATCGTCGGACCGCCCATGCACCACACCCTGTCCGGGCTGGGATTAGGTGAGCGCACCGACGCGGCGATCGCGGCCTACCGCGCGGACTACAGCACCCGCGGCTGGGCGATGAACACCGTGTTCGACGGGATCGGGGCGCTGCTGGCGGGTCTGCGGGCCGCCGGTGTCCGGCTGGCGGTGGCCACCTCCAAGGCCGAACCGACCGCGCGGCGCATCTTGGCCCACTTCGCGCTCGACGAGCATTTCGAGGTCATCGCCGGAGCCAGCCTCGACGGCTCACGCAGCAGCAAGGTCGACGTGCTGGCCCACGCGTTGGCACAGCTGCAACCGCTGCCCGAGCGCGTGCTGATGGTCGGTGACCGCGTGCACGACGTCGAAGGTGCGGCCGCCCACGGCATCGACGCCGTGGTGGTCGAGTGGGGCTACGGACACGCCGACTTCGCCGAAGGCAGCGACGTCACCCGGGTCGCCACGGTCGCGGAATTGCGGAGGATGTTGGATGTCTGATCCGCGGCTGCACATCACGTTCGTCTGCACCGGCAATATCTGCCGGTCGCCGATGGCCGAGAAAATGTTCGCGCATCAGATCAGCCAGCGTGGCTTGCACGACGCGGTGCGGGTGACCAGTGCGGGCACCGCCGAATGGCATATCGGCAAATGCGCCGACGAGCGAACCAACCGGGTGCTGCGCGCACACGGCTATCCCACCGAGCACTGCGCGGCGCATCTCGACAGCGACCATCTGACAGCCGATCTGGTCATTGCGCTGGCCCGAAACCACGTCTGGCTGTTACGCCAGCTCGGGGTGGACGCCGACCGGGTACGAATGCTGCGGTCGTTCGATCCCCGCTCGGGCGCCTACGCCCTCGACGTCGACGATCCCTACTACGGCGACCACGACGATTTCGAGGCGGTTTTCGCCACGATCGAGGCCGCCCTGCCCGGTCTGCATGACTGGGTCGACCAGCGGCTTGCCCAAAACGGGCACCGCTGATGCGGCGTTTGGCGTTCTTGTTGCGGCCGGGATGGCTGGCCCTGGCGGTGGTGGTGGTCGCGTTCACCTACCTGTGTCTCACGGTGCTCGCACCGTGGCAGCTGGGGAAAAACAGCAAGACCTCACGCGAGAACGACCAAATCCAGCAGTCCCTGAGTACTGCCCCCGTCCCGGTGAAAAGGTTGCTGCCGCAGCAGGATTCGTCAGCACCCGATGCGCAGTGGCGAAAGGTGATGGCGACCGGGCACTACCTGCCGGATGCGCAGGTGCTGGTCCGGTTGCGGGTGGCCGGTGGAGAGCCCTCGTTAGAAGCGCTGGTGCCGTTCGTCGTGGATGGCGGCCCCACCGTGCTGGTCGACCGCGGCTATGTGCGACCAGAACAAGGTTCTCGGGTACCCCCGATACCGCCGCCGCCCAGCGGCGCGGTGACCATCACAGCGCGGTTACGTGACTCCGAGGCGCCGGCACGCGGCAAGGATCCGTTCACCAAAGACGGTGTGCAGCAGGTGTATTCCATCGACATCGACCAGATAGCAAACCTCACCGGAGTACCGCTGGCCGGCTCCTACCTGCAACTGGTGGACAACCAGCCCGGTGGCCTCGGCGTGATCGGGGTGCCGCATTTGGACGCCGGACCGTTCTTGTCGTATGGCATCCAATGGATCTCGTTCGGCATCGTCGCGCCGATCCTGCTGGGCTACTTCGTCTACGCCGAGATCCGCGTCCGCCGTGCGGAAAAGGCGACAGGCGACGCAACGGCTGCGCCCAAGACCGTCGAAGAGAAACTCACCGATCGCTATGGCCGGCGGCGGTGAACGCCAACACCAGCAGCGCCGCTGCCGCCTGCACCACCCGGGACAGCAGCACCGCGCGCCGCAGGTCGGCCACCGACGGCGACGGCCCGTCGCCGAGGGTTGGCCGGATCTGAAGTTCGTAGTGGTACTGCGTCGGCCCGCCCAACCGCACCCCCAGCGCCCCCGCGAATGACGCCTCGACAACCCCGGCGTTGGGGCTTGGATGGCGGGCGGCATCACGAACCCACGCCCGCAGCGCACCGGCCGGTGACCCGCCCACGGCCGGCGCACAAATCGCCACCAGAGTCGCCGTGAGCCGCGCTGCGGCATAGTTGGCTACGTCATCCAAACGCGCTGCTGCCCAACCGAATCGGGCATAGCGCGGCGAGCGGTGGCCGATCATCGAGTCCAGCGTGTTGACGGCGCGGTAGGCCAGCACCGCCGGCACTCCGCCGGCCGCCGCACACAGCAGCGGCGCCACCTGCGCGTCGGAGGTGTTTTCGGCGACGGATTCCACTGCCGCACGGGCCAGTCCGTCAGCGTCGAGCAACGCCGGATCCCGGCCGCACAACGACGGCAGCAGTCGCTTGGCGGCCTCGACGTCGCCGCTCTCCAGCAGTTCCGCCATGTTGGCGCCGGTGCGGGCCAGTGATGTCCCGCCCAGCGATAGCCAGGTGGCCGCCGCGGTCGCCACAATCGACCAGGATCGACCGCGCCGCTCGGTGTAACGCTGCAGCGCTGCCCCCACCAGTGCGGTGGCGCCGACCAGCACGCCGACGTGTACTACACCGTTGATCCGACTGTCGCGGTAGCTGACCTGCTCCAAGGCCGCAGCCGCCGTACCGAAGGCGGCCACTGGATGGGCGACCTGCGGATCGCCCAGCAGCAGGTCGGCCAAATAACCGGCCAGCGCACCGAGTAGCTGTCTCACCGCAAACATTCCGGCAGCGTCTCACACATGGTCTACTCGGTGGCATGAGGCGGTATTCACGATGAAGCGCCCTGCCACCCGGGTGGCCGACCTGCTCAACCCCGCCGCCATGCTGTTGCCCGCCGCCAATGTGATCATGCAGCTGTCACTGCCGGGCGTCGGCTACGGCGTGCTGGAAAGCCCGGTCGACAGCGGCAACGTCTACAAGCATCCGTTCAAACGGGCCCGCACCACCGGCACCTACCTGGCCGTCGCGACGATCGGCACCGACGCCGACCGCGAGCTGATCCGCGCTGCCGTCGACACCGCGCATCAGCAGGTGCGGTCAACGGCGTCGAGCCCGGTGTCCTACAACGCGTTCAATCCGCAGTTGCAGCTCTGGGTGGCGGCTTGTCTGTACCGCTATTTCGTCGACCAGCACGAATTTTTGCACGGAGCGCTCGGCGACGTCACCGCCGACGCGGTATATCAAGACGCCAAGCGGCTGGGCACCACGCTGCAGGTGCGCGAGAGCATGTGGCCGCCGGACCGCGTCGCATTCGACGAGTACTGGAAGCGTTCGCTCGACCAGTTGCACATCGATCCGCCGGTTCGCGAGCATCTTCGCGGCGTCGCCTCGGTGGCGTTCCTGCCGCGGCCGTTGCGCGCGCTGGCCGGACCGTTCAATTTGTTCGCGACGACGGGTTTTTTGCCCCCGGAGTTCCGCGCGATGATGCAGTTGGACTGGTCACCGTCCCAGCAGCGCCGCTTCGAGTGGCTGCTACAGGCACTGCGCCTGGCCGACCGGCTGATCCCGCATCAGGCCTGGATCTTCGGTTACCGGCTTTACCTCTGGGACATGCGGTTTCGTGCCCGGCACGGATGGCGAATCGTGTGACGGCTAGCCGTAGATGGCGAGCAGGACGATGGCGGCCATGCAGACCATCGCCAGCAGAAACCACGGCTGCAGATAGATGCGCTCGCGGGTTTCCGCGGTCTTGGCCGTCTTCGGTGCCTCTGGCGCCTCCGGCGCAAGCGAAGTGGAACGCTCGGGCGTTAGTTGCGAAGTCATACTAACTATAATTATCGACTCGTTAGCCTTAGTAAATGTGTTGCTCGTTTCATTGACCCCCGCATTGCGACGCAGGTCACACTGACACGACGGAGCAGACCCGTAACTTGCCTCGACAATCAACCGCGTCGCCGTCACGGTGCGCGATACCAAGGGGCAGCGGGCTCCGACACCGCCGACGAGGTCTTAAGCCAGCACGATGATCAGCACGATAGCCACGACGATCAGCGCAGCCAGCGCCCACCAAACACCGGGGCCGGTGCGACTGCGGGACGAACGCGGCACCAGTTGACTATCAGAAGGCGCGACACCCCATTTCCCCTTCGGGGACATATGGGGCGGATCGGGTGGCGGCGGGGTGCTTCCAGAGGTCATTACTCTGCATTGCCGGTGTCGGGAAGAAGCTAAACCCGGAGTCGGTCGGCAACTTGCCGCTGGGGTCGTCAATCGCAATCGTGGGCGCGGACGGGATCGAACCGCCGACCGCTGGTGTGTAAAACCAGAGCTCTACCACTGAGCTACGCGCCCTGCCTCGGGCAGGCTACCCGGCTGGGCGCCCGCTGCCCAAAACGCCGACAACCCCGCGTCGAGGGTGCGCAATCCCGGGTTTCAGCTCGGCGCGTCGACCGGGGACACGCACGCTCGCGGCAGAAATGTCAGGTCTTGAGGGCGGCCAGGGCGTCGGTCCACAGCCGCTGGTCGCGGGCTTCGCCCGGCTGCTTCATCTCGGCGAATTGGATGACCCCCGACCGGTCGATGACGAACGTGCCACGGTTGGAGTAACCGGCGTCGTCGTTGAACACCCCGTAGGCCTGGCTGACCGCGCCGTGCGGCCAGAAGTCCGACAGCACCGGAAACAGGAAGCCGCTTTCAATCGCCCACACCTTATGAGTGGGCGGCGGGCCCACCGAGATGGCCAGCGCCACACTGTCGTCGTTCTCGTAGTCAGGCAGGTGGTCGCGCAACTGGTCGAGCTCGCCCTGGCAGATACCGGTGAACGCCAGCGGAAAGAACACCAACAGCACGTTCTTGGCGTCAGTTCCCGTGCGATATGCGCTCAGGGTGACCGGCTGTTGGTTCTGGTCGCGAAGGGTGAAGTCCGGCGCCGTGGTGCCGACAGTGAGCATCAGCGCCGTCCCGCCCGCGACTTGGGCTGGACCAATCGGCTGGCGCTCCAGTCGCCCAGATTGACCGACGACGTCGGCATCAGGCCGGCAGTGGGTGCGGATTCGGCGATCTCGGCGGGCAGTACGTGGCCGGGCCGGCCGGTTTTCGGGGTGAGCACCCAGATCACCCCGTCGTCGGCCAGCGGGGCGATGGCGTCCATCAAGGTGTCCACCAGGTCGCCATCTCCGTCGCGCCACCACAACAACACGACGTCGACAACTTCATCGGTGTCCTCGTCGAGCAACTCGGTGCCGCACGCATCCTCGACGTCGGCGCGAATGTCGTCGTCGGTGTCCTCGTCCCAGCCCCACTCCTGGACAATCTGGTCTTTCTGGATGCCCAGTTTGCGGGCGTAGCTCGGGGCGTCATCCGCCGCGACCACAGGGGGACCTCCTTCTACCGACACACGCGCCGTGCGATGGCCATTATCGTCGCACAGCCCGCCCCAGCTGACACGACTGTGTCATGGAACTCCGGCTCACGAATAAGCCAGACACGAGCGCACCGTTTTGGTTTTGGTGTCGTTGAGTTGATCGACGCGCTGGTTGAACTCAGAAGTCGGCGCATGCGCCCGGATGGCGTTTGCGACGTCGCGGGCCGCGTCGACATAGGAGTTCAGCGCGTCACGCACCGCACCAGACAATGGATCGCTGATGCTGCCGGCGACAACATCGGCGCTGTTGTTGAGCGCATCGACGGCCGGGCCTTCGGCGGAGGCGGTGTCGCGACCCTGATTGAACGCCGCGACAAAGGCATTCACTTTCTCGATCGCGTCCTTGCTGGTGCTGGCAAACGACTCGCACGCTCGGATCACGGCTCGGGTTGTCAGCTGCTGTTGGCGCTGCGACTCCCGGACCCGGGAGGTCGCCGAGGACGCCGATACCGATGCCGATACTGATGCCCGGTAGGCCGGGGCCATCGCGGTGTCGACGGTCGGGGTGCCTTCGGTGACGGTGGTGCACCCGACGATGGCCATCAGCATCGCCGCCAGGCAACCGACTACCAGCGCGACGATCCGCCATCTTCGGGCGGCACGCCATCCGGTCAGCACACCGGTTGACGTTACCGGTTCCCGATAACGACCGCCTCGACCCGCCGACTGTCGGCGGCCGACTCCGGGTCGATGGCCCCTACGCGGCGGGGCCTCCCGTGCGGCACGATAGGAGGGCAACGACAAAGCGGCGACGGCGGGCATCGGCCACAAGCGGATGACGCCACACACGAGGAGCACTGAGTTGACTACCGAGTTCGTACGCCACGATCTGGCGAAAAACTCAAGCGGTACAAGCGAACCCGATCGGGTGCGAGTGATTCGCGAAGGCGTCGCGTCTTATTTGCCCGACATCGATCCCGAAGAAACCTCCGAATGGCTGGAATCCTTCGACGAACTGTTGTCGCGGTCTGGGCCATCGCGAGCCCGCTACCTGATGCTGCGGCTGCTGGAACGCGCCGGCGAGCAGCGCGTGGCGATTCCGTCGCTGACATCGACCGACTACGTCAACACCATTCCCACCGAGCTCGAACCGTGGTTCCCCGGCGACGAGGACGTCGAACGCCGCTACCGGGCCTGGATCCGGTGGAACGCGGCGATCATGGTGCACCGTGCGCAGCGCCCGGGCGTCGGTGTGGGCGGCCACATTTCGACCTACGCCTCCTCCGCCGCCCTCTACGAGGTGGGTTTCAACCACTTTTTCCGCGGCAAGTCGCATCCCGGCGGCGGCGATCACGTGTTCATCCAGGGCCACGCCTCCCCCGGCATCTACGCGCGGGCCTACCTGGAAGGCCGGTTGACCGCCGACCAGCTCGACGGCTTCCGTCAGGAACACAGTCACCCCGGCGGCGGGCTGCCGTCCTACCCGCATCCGCGGCTGATGCCCGACTTCTGGGAATTTCCCACCGTGTCGATGGGCCTGGGCCCGATGAACGCCATCTACCAGGCTCGGTTCAACCACTACCTGCATGACCGGGGCATCAAGGACACCTCCGACCAGCATGTGTGGTGCTTCCTCGGCGACGGTGAAATGGACGAACCCGAAAGCCGCGGCCTGCTGCACATCGGCGCATTGGATGGTTTGGACAACCTCACGTTCGTGATCAACTGCAACCTGCAGCGCCTCGACGGCCCGGTGCGCGGCAACGGCAAGATCATCCAGGAGTTGGAGTCGTTTTTCCGGGGCGCCGGCTGGAACGTCATCAAGGTGGTGTGGGGGCGGGAATGGGACGCGCTGCTGCAGGCCGACCGCGACGGCGCATTGGTCAACCTGATGAACGTCACGCCCGACGGCGACTACCAGACCTACAAGGCCAACGACGGCGGCTACGTGCGCAACCACTTCTTCGCCCGCGACCCGCGCACCAAAGCACTGGTGGAAAACCTTACGGACCAACAGATCTGGAACCTCAAGCGCGGTGGCCACGACTACCGCAAGGTCTACGCCGCCTACCGCGCAGCGATGGAACACAAGGGCCAGCCGACGGTGATTTTGGCCAAGACCATCAAGGGCTACGGACTGGGTAAGCACTTCGCCGGGCGCAACGCCACCCACCAGATGAAGAAACTCACGCTCGAAGACCTCAAAGAGTTCCGGGACACTCAGCGGATTCCGGTCTCGGATGCGGAGTTGGAAGAAAACCCCTACCTGCCGCCGTACTACCACCCGGGCCCGGACGCCCCCGAGATCCGCTACATGCTCGACCGGCGCCGCACTCTCGGCGGTTTCATTCCGGAGCGGCGGACCAAGTCCAGGGCGCTGCCGTTGCCCGGCCGCGACACGTACAAGTCACTGAAGAAGGGCTCGGGCAGCCAGGAAGTCGCCACCACCATGGCGACCGTACGCACGTTCCGAGAGGTGTTGCGCGACAAAGAGATCGGTCCGCGAATCGTGCCGATCATTCCGGACGAGGCCCGCACGTTCGGGATGGACTCCTGGTTCCCGTCGCTGAAGATCTACAACCCCAACGGTCAGCTGTACACCTCGGTCGACGCCGATCTGATGCTGGCCTACAAAGAAAGCGAATCCGGGCAGATGCTCCACGAGGGCATCAACGAAGCGGGATCGGCGGCCTGTTTCACCGCGGTCGGCACGTCGTATGCAACGCACAACGAGCCGATGATCCCGATCTACATCTTCTATTCGATGTTCGGTTTTCAGCGCACCGGCGACGGCCTGTGGGCAGCCGGCGACCAGATGGCCCGCGGGTTTTTGCTCGGCGCCACCGCGGGGCGTACGACGCTGACTGGCGAGGGATTACAACACGCCGACGGTCACTCGTTGCTGCTGGCGACCACCAATCCGGCGGTGGTTTCCTACGATCCGGCCTTTGCCTACGAGATCGCCTACATCATCGAAAGCGGGCTGGCCCGCATGTTCGGCGAGAACCCGGAGAACATCTTCTTCTACATCACGATCTACAACGAGCCGTATGTGCAGCCGCCGGAGCCCGAGCACTTCGACCCCGAAGGACTACTGCGGGGCATTTACCGCTACCGGGCCGCCACCGAGCGGCGCGCCAACGCCGCACACATTCTGGCCTCGGGGGTGGCGATGCCCTCGGCGCTGGCGGCCGCCGACATGCTGTCGTCGGAGTGGGATGTGGCGGCCGACGTGTGGTCGGTGACCAGTTGGAGCGAGCTGAACCGCGACGGAATCGTCATCGCCAGGGACAGGCTGCGCCACCCCGACCGTCCGGCCGGCACGCCGTACGTGACCCAGGTGTTGTCCCAAGCCCTCGCCGACAAGGGCGGTCCCGTCGTCGCGGTGTCGGACTGGATGCGCGCGGTGCCCGAGCAGATCCGGCCATGGGTGCCGGGCACCTACGTCACGCTGGGCACCGACGGGTTCGGCTTCTCCGACACCCGGCCCGCCGCGCGGCGCTACTTCAACACCGACGCCGAGTCGCAGGTCGTCGCGGTGCTGGAAGCGCTGGCCCGGGACGGCGAGATCGATCCGTCGGTGCCGGTCGCGGCCGCCCGTCAGTACAAGATCGACGACGTGCAGGCCGCACCGGAGCAGACCTCGGACCCCGGGGTGGCGTAACGCCCCGCCGGCCTCGCTGGCCTCGCCACGCCCGCCGAGCCCGCCACGCCCGCCGAGCCCGCCGAACGTGAACTTAAGTTCACGTTCGGCGCCGAGCGTGAAACCAGCTTCACGCTCGGCGAGGCGAGGGCGAGGCCGATGCGAAGGTTCAGCGTCGGGCCTCAGCGGGGCCGCTTGGTGAAAACATCCAGAAAAGTGGCGTAGCTTTTAGGAGTGGCCGACAAGGATATCGGGCAGTTCGTCCTGCCGCGCTCGACGCTCGAGCTGCTGGACACCGTGCCGGAGTCGCTGCTGCGGCGGCTCAAGCAGTACTCCGGGCGGCTGGCCACCGAGGCCGTTTCGGCGATGAACGACCGGTTGCCATTCTTCGCCGACCTGGAGGCCTCCCAACGCGCCAGCGTCGCGCTGGTGGTCCAGACCGCCGTGGTGAACTTCGTCGAGTGGATGAGCGATCCGCGCAGCAACGTCAGCTACACCGCACAGGCCTTCGAGCTGGTCCCCCAGGAGCTGACGCGCCGGATCGCGCTGCGAGACACCGTCGACATGGTGCGGGTCACCATGGAGTTCTTCGAGGAAGTCGTCCCGATGGTGGCCCGCTCAGAAGAACAGGTCACCGCGCTGACGGTCGGGATTCTGAAGTACAGCCGCGACCTGGCCTTCACCGCCGCCACGGCTTACGCCGATGCGGCCGAAGCCCGCGGCACCTGGGACAGCCGGATGGAAGCCAGCGTGGTGGACGCGGTGGTACGCGGCGACACCGGCCCCGAGCTGCTGTCCAGGTCTGCCGCGCTGAACTGGGACACCACCGCGCCGGCGACAGTAGTGGTAGGTACACCGGCGCCCGGCCGGGAAAACCATGCCAGCCAGGATGTCCGGGACATCGCCACCCGTCACGGCCGCGCCGCGCTTACCGACGTGCACGGCACCTGGCTGGTGGCGATCGTGTCCGGTCATCTCACCCCGACCGACAAGTTCTTCGGCGACCTGCTGGCCGCTTTCTCCGACGGGCCGGTGGTGATCGGGCCGACGGCGCCGATGCTGACCGCGGCCTATCACAGTGCCAGTGAGGCGATCTCCGGGATGAACGCGGTAGCCGGCTGGACCGGGGCCCCGCGGCCAGTGCTGGCGCGCGAGCTGCTGCCCGAACGTGCGCTGATGGGCGACGCGTCAGCCATCGCGGCGTTGCACACCGACGTGATGCGGCCGCTCGCCGATGCCGGGCCCACCCTCACCGAGACGTTGGACGCCTATCTGGATTGCGGCGGCGCGATCGAGGCCTGTGCGCGCACATTGTTCGTTCATCCAAATACTGTGCGTTACCGCCTTCGGCGGATCGCCGACTTCACCGGCCGGGACCCCACCCAGCCGCGGGATGCCTATGTCCTCCGCGTAGCCGCTACGGTGGGCCATCTCGCCTATCAGGCGCAGCACAACAGCATCACCAGTAACACTGTGACGCCCGTCACCACCCCGGTGGTAAAAGACCTGGTCGAACCGTCGGCAGCGCACCGGGTGGACTGACGAAGTTGCGGCGCGATATCAAACATGTCGCATCCGAGGGTGTTTTGTAGGGTCCCGACAAAAACCTAAGACAAGGTTCATAATCTCTTACACCGCGCAAAATCGTCTTCACAGTGTTCTCTTAAACACGTGATTGCGTTACTTGCCCCCGGACAGGGATCGCAGACTCCCGGAATGCTGTCGCCATGGCTCGAGCTGCCCGGCGCCGCGGATCAGATCGCCTCATGGTCGACCGTCAGTGGCCTGGACCTCGCGCGGTTGGGCACCACCGCGTCGGCCGAGGAGATCACCGACACCGCGGTGACCCAGCCGCTGGTCGTGGCCGCCACACTGCTCGCCCATCAGGAACTGACCCGACGCGGTGAGTTCGGCGAGACCGAGCTCATCGTCGCCGGCCACTCGGTCGGCGAAATTGCGGCCTACGCGATCGCCGGCGTCATTTCGGCTGATGAAGCCGTCTCGCTGGCCGCCACCCGCGGCGCTGAGATGGCCAAGGCCTGTGCCCTCGAGCCGACCGGCATGTCGGCGGTACTCGGTGGGGATGAGGCTGAGGTGCTGACCCGGCTCGAGCAACTCGACCTGGTACCCGCCAACCGCAACGCCGCCGGCCAGATCGTCGCCGCCGGTCGTTTGACCGCGCTGGACAAGCTCGCCGAAGACCCACCCACCAAGGCGCGGGTGCGCGCACTCGGTGTCGCCGGCGCGTTCCACACCGAGTTCATGGCATCCGCCCTGGAGGGTTATGCCGCCGCGGCGGCGAAGGTCACGCCGGCCGAGCCGACCGCGACGCTGCTGTCAAACCGCGACGGAAAACCGGTATCGTCGGCAGCCGACGCGATGGAGAAGCTCGTCGCGCAACTGACCCGACCGGTGCGCTGGGATTTGTGCACCGAGACGCTGCGTCAGCACGATGTCACGGCGATCGTCGAGTTCCCGCCCGCGGGCACTTTGGCCGGTATCGCCAAACGCGAACTTCGTGGGACTACGACGCGTGCCGTCAAGTCCCCCGCAGACCTGGACGGCTTAGCCGAGGCGTAACGCAGCCGGAGCTGTAAACCCCGCCAGTACAACCGCATATCGCACGTTTCATCAGAAGTAACACCACACATTACGAAGGGAATCTCACCGTGGCTGTCAGCCAGCAAGAAATCATCGCCGGAATCGCCGAAATCATCGAAGAGGTGACCGGTATCGAGCCGTCCGAGATCACGCCCGAGAAGTCGTTCGTCGACGACCTGGACATCGACTCGCTGTCGATGGTCGAGATCGCCGTGCAGACCGAGGACAAGTACGGCGTCAAGATCCCCGACGAGGACCTCGCCGGTCTGCGTACCGTCGGTGACGTCGTCGACTACATCCAGAAGCTCGAGGAAGAGAACCCCGAGGCCGCCCAGGCGCTGCGCGCCAAACTCGAGGCCGAGAACCCCGAGACGGTTGAATCGGTCCGCGCCAGGATGGAAGCCGACAGCAAGTGACCAAGCCTTCCACTGCTAACGGCGGTTACCCCAGCGTGGTGGTAACCGCCGTGGAAGCCACGACATCGATCGGGGCGGACGTCGAGAGCACGTGGAAGGGTTTGTTGGCCGGCGAGAGCGGCATCCACGTCCTCGAGGACGAGTACATCACCAAGTGGGACCTGCCGGTCAAGATCGGCGGGCACCTCAAGGACCCGGTCGACGACCACATGGGCCGGCTGGAGATGCGGCGCATGTCGTATGTCCAGCGGATGGCCAAGCTGCTGTCGGATCGACTTTGGGAGTCGGCCGGCGCACCCGAGGTTGACCCCGACCGGTTCACGGTCGTGGTCGGCACCGGGCTGGGCGGCGCGGAGCGGATCGTCGAAAGCTACGACCTGATGAACGAGGGCGGCCCTCGCAAGGTGTCGCCGCTGGCCGTACAGATGATCATGCCCAACGGCGCCGCGGCGACCGTCGGACTGCAGCGGGGCGCCCGCGCCGGGGTGATCACTCCGGTGTCGGCGTGCTCGTCGGGCTCGGAAGGCATCGCCCACGCGTGGCGGCAGATCGTCATGGGCGACGCCGACTTCGCGATCTGCGGCGGTGTCGAAGGTCCGATCGAGGCGCTGCCGATCGCGGCGTTCTCGATGATGCGGGCGATGTCTACCCGCAACGACGACCCGGAAGGCGCGTCGCGGCCGTTCGACAAGGACCGCGACGGGTTCGTGTTCGGCGAGGCCGGCGCGCTGATGATCATCGAGACCGAGGAGCACGCCAAGGCCCGCGGCGCCAAACCGCTGGCGCGGCTCATGGGCGCTGGCGTGACCTCCGACGCCTACCACATGGTGGCTCCGGCTCCGGACGGTGTCCGCGCCGGGCGGGCGATGACACGCGCGATGGAGTTGGCGGGGTTGTCCGCCAAGGACATCGACCACGTCAACGCGCACGGCACGGCCACCCCGATCGGTGACACCGCCGAGGCCAACGCCATCCGGTCTGCCGGTTGCGAACATGCCGCGGTGTACGCGCCGAAGTCGGCGTTGGGTCACTCCATCGGTGCGGTCGGGGCGCTGGAGTCGGTGTTGACGGTGCTGTCGCTGCGCGACGGCGTCATCCCGCCAACGCTGAACTACCAGACGCCGGATCCGGAGATCGATCTCGATGTGGTCGCTGGTGAGCCTCGCTATGGCGATTACCAGTACGCCATCAACAACTCGTTCGGATTCGGCGGGCACAACGTGGCGCTCGCCTTCGGGCGCTACTAAGTAAGACATCGCGGGCCGGGCGGCCCGGGGTGGGGGTGTCCTCGCTTGCGGGGGCGGGCCGGACAGCAGGAAAGGGACGTTCGTTACACCTATGGCTTCGTTGGCTACGGGGAGAGGTTTCCCCAATGTGGTCGTCACCGGCATCGCGATGACGACGGCGGTGGCGACCGACGCGGAGACCACCTGGAAGGCGCTGCTCGACGGGCAAAGCGGGATTCGTACCCTCGATGACCCGTTCGTCGAGGAGTACGACCTGCCGGTGCGCATCGGTGGCCACCTGTTGGAGGAATTCGACAGCCAGCTGAACCGCGTCGAGAACCGCCGGATGGGATACCTGCAAAAGATGGCGACGGTGCTGCACCGGCGGGTGTGGGACAACGCCGGCTCGCCCGAGGTGGACACCAACCGGCTGGCGGTGTCCATCGGCACCGGTCTGGGCTCGTCCGAAGAGCTCATCTGGGGCTACGACGGGATGCGGGCCCGCGGCATCAGAGCGGTCTCGCCACTGGCGGTGCAGATGTACATGCCCAACGGGGCGGCGGCGGCGGTCGGCCTTGAGCGGCATGCCAAGGCCGGCGTGATGACCCCGGTGTCGGCGTGCGCATCCGGGTCGGAGGGCATCGCCCGGGCGTGGCAGCAGATCGTGCTCGGCGAGGCCGATATCGCGATCTGCGGTGGCGTCGAGACCAAAATCGAGGCGGTGCCGATCGCCGGGTTCGCCCAGATGCGGATCGTCATGTCGACCAACAACGACGACCCGCCCGGCGCCTGCCGCCCCTTCGACAAGGACCGCGACGGGTTCGTGTTCGGCGAGGCCGGCGCGCTGCTGGTCATCGAGACCGAGGAGCACGCCAAAGCCCGCGGCGCCAACATCTTGGCCCGCCTGATGGGAGCCAGCGTCACTTCGGACGGCTTCCACATGGTCGCTCCGGACCCCAACGGGGAACGCGCCGGACATGCGATGACCCGGGCGATCCAGCTCGCGGACCTCACACCCGGCGACATCGACCACGTCAACGCGCACGCCACCGGCACCTCGGTTGGTGACCTGGCCGAAGGCAAGGCCATCAACAACGCGCTCGGGCCGCACGGCGGGCACGCCGTGGTGTATGCGCCCAAGTCGGCGCTGGGCCATTCGGTCGGCGCGGTCGGTGCGGTGGAGTCGATCCTGACCGTGCTGGCGTTGCGCGACCAGATCGTGCCTCCGACGCTGAACCTGGTCAATCTCGACCCCGAAATCGACTTGGACGTGGTGGCAGGCGAGCCGCGGCCGGGCGACTACAAGTACGCGATCAACAACTCGTTCGGATTCGGTGGGCACAACGTAGCCCTGGCTTTCGGCCGGTACTGATACCGAGCGCCCATCGAGGAGGAGACCTGCGATGACGATCATGGCCCCGGAGGCAGTTGGCGAGTCGCTCGATCCCCGCGACCCGCTGCTGCGGCTGACCACGTTCTTCGACGACGACAGCGTCGAGCTGTTGCACGAGCGGGACCGGTCCGGAGTGCTGGCTGCCGCAGGCACCGTCAACGGGGTGCGCACCATCGCGTTCTGCACGGACGGCACCGTGATGGGCGGCGCCATGGGCATCGAGGGCTGCACCCACATCGTCAACGCCTACGACACGGCCATCGAAGAGCAGAGCCCGATCGTGGGCATCTGGCACTCCGGCGGTGCCCGGCTCGCTGAGGGTGTCCGCGCGCTGCACGCGGTCGGCATGGTGTTCGAGGCCATGATCCGCGCGTCAGGCTACATCCCGCAGATCTCGGTGGTCGTCGGTTTCGCCGCAGGCGGCGCCGCGTACGGGCCGGCGTTGACCGACGTCATCGTGATGGCGCCTGACAGCCGGGTGTTCGTCACCGGGCCCGATGTGGTGCGCAGTGTCACCGGCGAGGACGTCGACATGGCCGCCCTCGGCGGCCCGGACACTCACCACAAGAAGTCCGGCGTGTGCCACATCGTCGCCGACGACGAGCTCGACGCCTACGAGCGCGGCCGGCGGTTGGTCGGATTGTTCTGCCAGCAGGGGCATTTCGACCGCACCAAGGCCGAGGCTGAGGACACCGACCTGCACGCGCTGCTGCCGGAGTCGCCGCGGCGCGCCTACGACGTGCACCCGATCGTGACTGCGCTGCTCGACGACGACGCGCCGTTCGACGAGTTCCAGGCCAAGTGGGCGCCGTCGATGGTGGTCGGCCTGGGCCGGCTCTCCGGTCGGACCGTCGGGGTGCTGGCCAACAATCCGCTGCGGTTGGGCGGCTGCCTGAACTCCGAAAGCGCGGAAAAGGCAGCACGTTTCGTGCGGCTCTGCGATGCGTTCGGTATTCCGCTGGTGGTGATCGTCGACGTGCCGGGGTATCTGCCCGGTGTCGGTCAGGAGTGGGGCGGCGTGGTGCGCCGCGGCGCCAAACTGCTGCACGCGTTCGGTGAGGCCACCGTTCCGCGGGTCACGCTGGTTACCCGCAAGACCTACGGCGGGGCCTACATCGCGATGAACTCGCGGTCGTTGAACGCCACCAAGGTGTTCGCCTGGCCGGACGCCGAGGTCGCGGTCATGGGTGCCAAGGCAGCGGTGGGCATTTTGCACAAGAAGAAGCTGGCCGCCGCGGCCGACCACGAACGTGAGGCGCTGCACGACGAGTTGGCTGCCGAGCACGAGCGCATCGCCGGCGGCGTGGACAGCGCCATCGACATCGGCGTGGTCGACGAGAAGATCGACCCTGCGCACACCCGCAGCAAGATCACCGAAGCGCTGGCCGAGGCGCCCGCCCGTCGCGGCCGCCACAAAAACATCCCGCTGTAAGGGCACCATCCGGCGCGAGCGTGCGTGTCCCCGGCCGACACGCCGAGGAAAACCCGGGTTTCCGCACGCTCGCTCGCAGTCAACTGCGACTGAGGACCGTGGAAAGCGCCTGCTGCAGTTGCTTTTTCGGGTCGTTCGGCACGTCGTCGGAACGCCATTGCCACGAAATCGTCGGGCCGCATCAGGCGATAGCTCCGTCAGCTGTGCCCATCGATCATCGGCGTCGGCGGTCTCAGCTTCGGCACCAATACTGTGCACGTCGATCGAGACAGCCAGCCCGGCGGCTGCTCGATCGGCCGCGTTCGGCCATGGCGTTCCGGATGCACCGGTGAACAACGTGAAGCCAGGCCTGACCAAATCGAGCGTGGACAGGCGTCGACCCCCGCGCTCCACCCACACATGCGGGACTCGGGTACCGGGCTGCCCCTCGCAACTCCTCCACGAGTGCCACGACGTCCGGGTCCGACGGCATGGGACCGTCGGAAAACACTGCGGCTGACCGGTATTGGCAGCCGGCGAGCAGCGCGAACATGGGCGCCTCTTCGGCGGCCGGCAACTGCGGCCGGTTGCCGTCCAACCGCGTGAAGCTCAGCGCCGGCCCGGGCAGCGACTGCCGCGCATTGAAGCGACCGACCGGGTGCCGTTCGGTGTAGCACGTGGCCAACACGCCCGGTCCGGCTGTGCCATTCAGAACGGCTGCCAGCTTCCAAGCCAAGTTGTGCGCACTCTGAATTGCGGTGTTGGCCCCGCCGGCCTTGAACGGCGGCATCGTATGGGCCGAATCGCCGACGAGAAAGACTCGGCCGCTTCGGAATTGATCGGCCACCCGCTCGTAGGGCTGCCACGGTGCCACGTCGACGACTTCCACATCGATCGACTCACCTGTCGCTGCGAGAAGCATCTGACGGCCATGCTGCACCGTGAACTGAGCGGCGGTATCCCCGCTGTCGGGGAAGTACGTGGTGATGGACATGCCGAAGTCTCACGCACCGGCAGGAATATCCCGTCCACATCGGCGTTCCCGACGTGCACGGCATCACCGTCGCCAAGCTCGGAACCAACGTTCGCCAGGGCGCGCGAAAGTAGACGAAGACGACATAGATCGGCAGCGCCCCGCAGCTGGTTGTCGACACCCCGAGTGCGTCGCGGACTGGGCTGTGTACCCCGTCGGCGGCGACGAGATAGTCAGCACGCACCGTCTCCGACATCGCCGAATCCGCCGTGCGCACAATGGCTGTGACGCCGACATCATCCTGTTCGAACGAGCAAAGCTCGGTCCCGTAGCGCACCTGGCTGCCGCAGCGACGGATATGGTCAGCAGTATCGGCTCGAATGCGCTTTGTGGACAGTATTGCCCGCCGGGTACTAGACGGACCGCCCGGAGCCTCTAACCGAACCGCGACACAAACTCCTCGGCCACCCCGACGACCCGCTCGCGATCCGCCGCCACCAACCCGATCCGGGTTCGGCGATCGACGATGTCGTCGACGTCGAGCGCGCCCTCATGGGTGATGGCGTACTCGAATTCCGCGCGGATGACGTCGATGCCGTCGGCGACCGGTTCGGTGGGGCGCTCACAAGTGGCGGCAGCGACGACGTTTGCCGCTTCGGCCCCGAATCGCGCGATCAGCGACTCCGGCAGATCCGTCGTCAGGGCCACCTCGGTTCCCGGGTTGGTCATTGCACCGACGAGCGGCAGATTGCGGGTCCGGCATGCACCGGCCGTCAGCCCGCGCAGTTCGACCGCGCGGTCGAGCACGTCCTGGGCCATGTGCCGGTATTCGGTGAGCTTGCCGCCGATGACGCTGATGACACCCGTGGTGGATTCGACGACGGCGTGATCGCGCGAGATGTCGGCGGTGTGGCCGGCGCCGGTGTCGATCAGCGGCCGCAGTCCCGCGTAAGCCCCGATGACGTCAGAGGCGTCCAGTGTGGTCTCCAGCGCGGTGTTGACCGTCGCCAGCAGAAAGTCAATCTCAGCCGACGTCGGTTGGGGCACATCGGGAATCGGCCCGGGGGCATCCTCGTCGGTCAGGCCGAGATAGACCCGGCCCAGCTGCTCGGGCATAGCGAACACAAAGCGGTTGAGTTCGCCGGGAATCGGAATGGTCAGCGCCGCAGTCGGATTGCCGAAGACCTCAGCGTCGAAGACCAAGTGTGTCCCGCGGCTGGGCCGTAGCTTCAACGCCGCATCGACCTCGCCGGCCCATACTCCGGCCGCGTTGATGACCGCACGGGCCGATACGTCGAATGATTCGCCGGTGCGCTGATCGGTAAGCCGCACCGAGTCTCCGGCCGCCTCGGATGCCGCCACATAGTTGAGAATTCGAGCGCCGTGTTGCGCCGCGGTTCGCACGACCGCGGTAACCAGTCGGGCGTCGTCGATCAGTTGGCCGTCGTAGGCCAGCAGGCCGCCGTCGAGGCCGTCGCGCCGCACGGTGAGGGACATGTCGATGACGCGCTGCGCGGTAATGCGGTGTGATCTCGGCAGTACCGATGCCGGAGTGCCGGCCAGCTTGCGCAGCGCGTCGCCCGCCAGAAACCCGGCACGCACCAGCGCCCGCTCGGCACGGCCCATCGACGGCAGCAATGGGACCAGTTGCGGCATCGCGCGAACCAGGTGAGGAGCGTTGCGAGTCATCAGGATTCCGCGCTCGACGGCGCTGCGTCGCGCAATGCCCACGTTCCCGGTGGCCAGATACCGCAGACCACCGTGGACCAGCTTCGAACTCCACCGGCTGGTACCGAACGCGAAATCGTGCTTCTCGACCAACGCCACCCGCAAATCGCGCGAGGCGGCGTCCAGCGCAATACCGGCGCCGGTGATGCCGCCGCCGATCACGACGACGTCCAGCGGCGCACCGTCGGCCAGGGCGGTCAGGTCGGCGGTCCGGCGTGCCGCGTTGAGTGCAGCCGACATCAAGACAAATATCCGTTCAGTGCGTAGCGCAGCTCGTCGGCCAGCGCGTGGGCAGTTAGCACGGGCTGCACAATCTGGGCCGATTGAACTGTCGACTGGGTGATCAGCAGCACCATCGCGGCAAGGCGGCGTGGGTCGCCCGGGCGCACACTGCCGTCGCGTTGGGCCGCGTTCAGGTTCTCGGCGAGCGTTTCGAGAAGCACCTGCTGGCTGGTGCCGAGCCGCTGGGTGAAGTAGGTGATAGCCAGTTCCGAACGCAGCAACGCCATTACCAGTTCGTCGTCCCGCAGGCGCTCGGCCAGTGCGACTACCCGGTCTACCAGCGCCTCACGGCCTTTGCCCGCCGGCGGCACCTCGTCGAGGGTGGCCGCAATGCGGGCGGTGAGCAGGTCGGCCAGGATCGACTGAGTGTCTGGCCAGCGCCGATAGACGGTCGGCCGGCTCACGCCGGCCCGGCGGGCGATCTCGGCCAGCGTCACCCGTTCCACACCGAAGTCGCGGACGCAGCTCGCGGCGCCGGCCAATATCCGGTCGGCGACCGATGCGTTACTGATTGACAGCATGTGTAATACTGTAACGCATGTCTGACGCGTTGCGCCCACCGATGAAATGGAACGCCTGGGGCGACCCGGCGGCGGCCAAGCCGCTCTCCGACGGGATCCGCTCACTGCTCGAACAGGCTCTCGGCGTGGCGGATGCGGACGCCACCGAACTGCAGGCCGACCAGGTCCAGCTACGTCCGTCGGCGCTTAGCGACGACGACCGCGCCGCGCTGGCCGCGATCGTGGGGGCCGACTACTGTCTCGCCGACCACCACGACCGACTGTTGCACGCCGGCGGCAAGTCGACACTGGATTTGTTGCGGCGCAAGGATTCCGATGAGCAGGATGCCCCCGATGCGGTGCTGTTGCCCGGTAGCGACGACGAGGTCGCCGCGATTCTGCAGTACTGCTCGCAGCACGGAATCGCCGTCGTCCCGTTCGGCGGCGGCACCAGTGTGGTTGGTGGACTTGACCCGGCCCGTGGCGGGTTCAGTGCCGTGGTGTCGCTGGACCTGCGCCGCTTCGACCAGCTGCTGGCGCTCGACGAGGTATCCGGCGAGGCTGAGTTCGGCGCCGGAGTCACCGGTCCGGAGGCGGAGCGTCTGCTGGGCGAGCAGGGCTTCTCGCTTGGACATTTCCCGCAAAGCTTCGAATTCGCAAGCTTGGGCGGATTTGCCGCGACGCGCTCGTCGGGCCAGGACTCGGCGGGATACGGACGGTTCGACGACATGGTCCGCGGGCTACGGGCGATCACCCCGGCGGGCGTGCTGGATCTGGGCCGCGCCCCGCAGTCGGCGGCCGGGCCGGATCTACGCCAACTGCTGCTCGGCTCGGAGGGTGTCTTCGGCGTCATCACCCAGGTGCGGGTACGCGTTCATCCGGTGCCGGAGACCGCTCGCTATGAGGCGTGGTCATTTCCCGACTTCGCCACTGGCACAGCGGCGCTGCGTGCCGTGACCCAAACCGGTACCGGCCCGACAGTCATCCGGCTCTCGGATGAAGCCGAGACCGGCGTCAACCTCGCCACCACCGAGTCGATCGGCGAATCGCAAATCACCGGAGGGTGCCTGGCGATCACCGTGTTCGAGGGAACGACGGCGCACGCCGAGAGCCGGCACGCTGAAACGCGGGCGGTGCTCGAGGCGCACGGCGGCACATCGCTGGGCGAAGCACCGGCGCGGGCCTGGGAACACGGCCGCTTCGGGGCGCCGTATCTGCGCGATTCGCTGCTGGCGGCCGGCGCACTGTGTGAGACGCTCGAGACAGCCACCACCTGGTCGAACATCCCTTCACTCAAGTCTGCGGTCACCGACGCATTGACGGGCGCGCTCGCAGAATCCGGCACACCGGCTCTGGTGCTGTGCCACATTTCGCATGTGTACGCCACCGGCGCTTCGCTGTACTTCACCGTGGTGGCCGGGCAACGCGGCAATCCGCTCGAGCAGTGGCGCGCCGCCAAGACCGCCGCATCGGATGCGATCGTGGCGACTGGCGGGACAATCACCCATCACCACGCCGTCGGTGCCGATCACCGGCCCTGGATGGCCAACGAAGTGGGTGAGTTGGGCGTGCAGGTGTTGCGGGCGGTGAAGTCGACGCTCGATCCCGCTGGAATCCTCAACCCCGGCAAGCTGATTCCGTGACAGCCGCACAGCGGGAGATCGCCCAGGTGACGATGCTCACCAATCCGGCGTCGGGGCACGGAAACGCGCCACACGCCACAGAGAAGGCGACAGCGCGACTTCAGCAGCGTGGTGTCGACGTCGTTGGAATCGTTGGCACCGACGCCGAACACGCGCGTCGCCTGCTGTGTGAGGCCCTCGACCGCGGCACTGACGCGCTGGTCGTCGTCGGCGGCGACGGGGTGATCGCGGACGCGCTACAGGCCTTGGCCGGCACCGATATTCCGCTCGGAATCGTTCCGGCGGGAACCGGCAACGACCATGCCCGCGAATACCAGATACCCACCAAGGACCCGGCGGCGGCCGCCGACGTCGTCGCCGACGGCTACACCGAAACCGTTGACCTGGGCCGTATTCGCGCCCGCAACGGAGTCGTCAAATGGTTCGGCACGGTCGCGGCAACCGGATTCGACTCGCTGGTAAGCGATCGGACCAATCGGATGCGCTGGCCCCGTGGACGGATGCGCTACAACCTGGCGATCCTCGCGGAGCTCTCGCAGCTGCGGCTGCTGCCGTTTCGGCTGGCGTTCGACGGCGGCGACGAGATCGTCACCGACCTCACCTTGGCAGCTTTCGGTAATACCCGTAGCTATGGCGGTGGAATGATGATCTGCCCCAACGCCGATCATGCCGACGGGAAACTCGACATCACGATGATCCACTCCGCCTCGCGTGCCCGGCTGATCCGGTTGTTCCCCACGGTGTACAAGGGCACCCATGTCAACCTCGACGAAGTGACGACGGCGCGTGCGGTGTCGGTCGAGGTCGACTCACCCGGCATCAACGCCTACGCCGACGGCGACTTCGCCTGCGCGTTGCCCGCTGAGATCTCGGCCGTTCCCCGCGCGTTGCAGATCCTGCGGCCTACCCCACGCCCCGACTGAGCCAGGAGACCTCGGCGCCGTCGCCGCCGTCGCGGTAGGCCTCGAGAGCCTCGTCCCAGGCGGTGCCCAGCGCCGAATCCAGCTCGGCGGCCAACGCGTCGGCGCCCGCGGCCATCATCGCGCGCAGCCGCATCTCGCCGACCATCACGTCGCCGTTGGCGCTCATCGCGCCGCTCCACAGTCCCAGCTGCGGCGTGTGGCTGAACCGCAGACCGTCGACGCCGGGACTGGCGTCCTCGGTGACCTCGAACCGCAGCACCGACCAGGATCGCAGCGCATTGGCCAGCCGCGCGCCGGTGCCCACCGGGCCGACCCAGTTGGTCACCGCGCGGAGTTGCCCGGGCATCGCCGGTTGCGGCGTCCAGGTCAGGTTCGCGGTGGCTTCCAGAGTCGACGACAGCGCCCACTCGACATGCGGGCATACCGCGGCCGGCGAAGCGTGGATGTACACCACGCCCGTCGCCGCGTCGGCGAACTGGTTCGACGCACGCATCTTGCTGCTCCTTCGGCTCCACGAGGGACGTCTTCCCCAACGGCCTGGTGAATCCGACGAGCGTCTGCAGATGAATTTGTGGCTTGCGTGTCTATTGTGCCTCGTGAGACCCCTGTTGCGCTAGTCCGCCGCGTATTCCGATATCACAGCGTCGGAGAGCGCCGGCCACACGGGCAGCGCCCACTCCCCGAAATCCCGGTCGGTCAGAACAATCAGGGCCAGCTCAGCCCCTGGATCTGCCCAGATGAACGTGCCCGACTGACCGAAATGACCGTAGGTCGCCGACGAGTTCTTGCCGCCTGTCCAGTGCGGTGATTTGGAGCTTTTGATCTCGAACCCCAGCCCCCAGTCGTTGGGCCGCTGCACGCCATATCCCGGCAACACGCCGTCCAGGCCCGGGAACTGCACGGCGGTGGCCTCGGCGTGCATCTGCGCCGACACCGTCGCTGGGCGCAACAGGTCGGCGGCGAACGCCGTCAGATCCGACAGCGTCGACCTCACGCCGAACCCGGCTGCCTGCGCGCCGCCCACCAGCGCGGTAGTCGTCATCCCCAGCGGCTCGAAAACCGCTTCGGTGAGGTACCGACCGAACTCGATGCCCGACGCCTGCTGCACCGTCTCGGCCAACACCGTGAACCCTTGGTTGGAATACATCCGGCGGGAACCGGGCTTGGCCAGCGTCTGGTCGGAGTGCATGGCCAACCCGGAGGCGTGCGCCAGCAGGTGCCGGACGGTGACTCCGGGCGGGCCGGCCGCAGTGTCCAGGTCGACGACGCCCTCCTCGACGGCGATCTGGACGGCCCGGGCCACCAGCGGCTTGGTCACCGACGCCAGCTCGAATTGCCGAGCGGGGTCCCCGTGGGTGGCCACGGTGCCGGAGCGGTCGACGACGGCGGCGACGGCGGTGGGGACCGGCCAGTCGTCGAGCGCGTCGAGTGCAGCCATCGCGGCCGAGCCTAGCCACCGCGCCCTTTGCGATCGCCGCTAGGTTCGACGGCGGCGACCCGCCGCACTCGGCTTCGCCGAGTTTGCGATCGCCGCTAGGTTGGACGGCGGCGACCCGCTGCACTCGGCTTCGCCGAGTTTGCGATCGCCGCTAGGTTAGACGCCATGAGTCAGACAGTGCGCGGCGTGGTTTCACGAAAGAAGGGCGAACCGGTCGAGTTGGTCGACATCGTCATCCCCGACCCGGGCCCGGGCGAGGTGGTGGTCGACGTGACCGCCTGCGGGGTGTGCCACACCGACTTGACCTACCGCGAAGGCGGTATCAACGACGACTACCCGTTCCTGCTCGGGCATGAAGCGGCGGGCACCGTCGAATCGGTCGGACCGGACGTGACCGCCGTCGAACCAGGCGACTTCGTGATCCTCAACTGGCGTGCGGTCTGCGGGCAGTGCCGCGCCTGCAAACGTGGCAGGCCGCATCTGTGCTTCGACACGTTCAACGCCGAACAGAAGATGACGCTGACCGACGGCACCGAGTTGACACCGGCGCTGGGTATCGGGGCGTTCGCCGACAAAACCCTTGTGCACCAAGGACAGTGCACCAAAGTCGACCCGGCGGCCGACCCGGCGGTGGCCGGCCTGCTGGGCTGCGGCGTGATGGCCGGGCTGGGTGCGGCCATCAACACCGGGGCCGTCACCCGCGACGACACCGTCGCAGTGATCGGTTGCGGCGGTGTCGGTGACGCCGCGATCGCGGGGGCAGCGCTGGTCGGCGCACGCCGGATCATCGCCGTCGATACCGACAACACCAAACTGGACTGGGCACGCAGCTTCGGAGCGACCCACACCGTCAACGCGCGCGAAGTCGACGTCGTCAAAACCATCCAGGACCTCACCGACGGCTTCGGCGCCAACGTGGTGATCGACGCCGTCGGTCGACCCGAAACGTGGGAGCAGGCGTTCTATGCTCGTGATCTCGCGGGAACTGTTGTGCTGGTGGGGGTTCCGACGCCTGACATGCGCATCGACATGCCGCTGGTGGACTTCTTCTCACATGGCGGCGCGCTGAAGTCTTCGTGGTATGGCGACTGTCTGCCCGAGCGTGACTTCCCCACCCTGATCGATCTGTATCTGCAGGGCCGGTTACCGCTGGAGAAGTTCGTCTCCGAACGGATCGGCCTCGGCGACGTCGATGAGGCGTTTCACAAGATGCACGACGGTAAGGTGCTGCGCTCGGTGGTGATGTTGTGAGCGCGATCCAACGGGTGGTCACCCACGGCACCTTCGAACTCGACGGCGGCAGTTGGGAAGTCGACAACAACATCTGGGTCGTCGGTGACGACTCCGACGTGGTGGTTTTCGACGCCGCGCACACCGCGGCGCCGATCGTCGAGGCCGTCGCGGGGCGCAATGTCGTGGCGGTGGTGTGCACGCACGGCCACAACGACCATGTGACCGTGGCTCCCGAGTTGGGCCAAACGCTCGACGCGCCGGTGCTGCTGCATCCCGCCGACGACATGTTGTGGCGAATGACCCACCCTGACAAGGATTTTCGTGCCGTTTCCGACGGCGATACGCTGCGTGTCGGTGGAACGGAGTTGCGAGCGCTGCATACCCCGGGCCACTCCCCCGGCTCGGTGTGCTGGTACGCCCCTGAGTTGGGCGCCGTGTTCAGTGGCGACACGCTGTTCCAGGGCGGGCCGGGCGCAACCGGCCGCTCCTTCTCCGACTTCCCGACGATCCTGGAGTCGATCTCGAGCCGGCTGGGCACATTGCCCGGCGACACCGTGGTGTACACCGGGCACGGCGACACCACCACCGTCGGCGACGAGATCGTGCACTACGACGATTGGGTCGCCCGCGGCCACTGAGCGCTTGGCGAGCGTGCGTGGATCCGGCGGCACGCTCGGCGTGTCGCCCGGGGACGCGCACGCTCGCGGCAAGGGGACTAGCGTCGCTATACATGGCCACCAACCTCGCCGCCACTGTGCCCGATTTGACCGGAAAACTGGCCGTCGTCACCGGATCCAACAGCGGCCTGGGGTTCGGGCTGGCCCGCCGGTTCTCGGCGGCCGGCGCCGACGTCGTCATGGCGATCCGCAACCGCGCTAAAGGCGAGGCCGCCATCGAGGAGATCCGCCGGACCGTTCCGGACGCCAAGCTGACCATCAAGGCGCTCGATTTGTCGTCGCTGGCCAGCGTCGCCACCCTGGGTGAGCAGCTCAACTCCGAAGGGCGCCCGATCGACATCCTGATCAACAACGCCGGCGTGATGACGCCACCGAACCGCGACAGCACCGCCGACGGATTCGAATTGCAGTTCGGCAGTAATCATCTGGGCCACTTCGCGCTCACTGCCCACCTGCTGCCGCTGTTGCGAGCGGCCGATCAAGCACGGGTCGTCTCGCTGAGCAGCCTCGCCGCCCGCCAAGGCCGCATCCACTTCGACGACCTGCAGTTCGAGCATTCCTACACGCCGATGGCCTCGTACGGGCAGTCGAAGCTGGCCGTGCTGATATTCGCCCGCGAGTTGGACCGCCGCAGCCGCGAAGCCGGCTGGGGCTTCCTGTCCAACGCTGCGCACCCGGGGCTGACCAAGACCAACCTGCAGATCAGTGGTCCCTCCCACGGCCGGGCCAAGCCGTCGATGATGGAGCGCTTCTACAAGCTGTCGTGGCGGCTGACTCCGTTTTTATGGCAGGAAATCGACGAAGGCATCCTGCCCGCGCTGTATGCGGCCGCCACGCCCGGCGCCGAAGGCGGCGCGTTCTACGGGCCGCGCGGCATCTACGAGGCCGCCGGCGGAGGCGTGACCAACGCCAAGGTGCCGGCCCGCGCCCGCGACGACGCCGACAGCCGACGCCTCTGGGAAATTTCCGAACAACTGACCGGGGTCTGTTATCCCAATGCCTGAATCCAGCATCGTCGTCCGGCCCGAGCCGATAGAAAGCGAGACCTACACCCCGTCGTCGCGGCTGCGGGCCGCGGGCCTCGCGCCGGCCGTCGCGCTGTTCGAACAAGCCGCCGAGGCGGTACCGCTGCCGAAACCGCCGCACCCGATCGTCATCGTCGACTACGGCGCGGCGACCGGACACAACTCGCTTTTGCCGATGTCGGCGGCGATCAGCGCGATCCGCCGCCGCACCCGCCCCGAGCAGGCCGTGCAGGTCACCCACACCGACTTGCCGGACAACGACTTCACCGCACTGTTTCGCACCCTCGCCGAAGACCCGGACAGCTATCTGCACAAGGATTCGGCGAGCTTCGCCTCCGCCGTCGGCCGCTCGTTCTACGGGCAGATCCTGCCGTCCCAGAGCGTCACGCTGGGCTGGACATCCTGGGCCACCATGTGGCTAAGCCGGTCCCCGACCGGTGTCGACGACCATGTCCAGGTCGCCTACAGCAGCGACGATGCCGCCCGGGCGGCATACGAACACCAGGCCGCCCGGGACTGGCAGGAGTTCCTGGCATTCCGGGGCCGCGAGTTGACCACCGGCGGACGGCTGGTGGTGCTGACGATGGCCGTCGGCGACGACGGCGAGTTCGGCTACCGCCCGTTGGTGCACGCGATTGTGGCGGGTTTGGGCGACCAGGTTCGCGACGGGTTGGTGCGCGACGAGGAACTGCGGCGCATGATCATCCCGACCTTTGCCCGCACCGAGAAGGACTTCCGGGCGCCGTTCGCTCCCAAGGGCCGCTTCGAGGGCATGTCAATCGAGCATCTGGAAGTACTCAACGCCGAGGACCGGTTCTGGGCCCGATACCAGGTCGACCATGACGCCGCGGCGTACGGCGCGCAGTGGGCGGCATTCGCCCGGGCAGCGATATTTCCGACGTTGGCCGGGTGGCTCGACGGCGGTGCCGACGACCCGCGGGCGGCCGACTTCGTCGGACATCTGGAAGCCGCGGTCGCGGCGCGGCTCTCCGCCGCGCCCGAGCAGATGCAGATGCCGCTCGCGTCGGTGGTTCTGGTCAAGCACGGCCGGTCGCACTGACGCCGCCGGTTTGGACTCATCGGGCCAGCGGGTAATCGTCGACCTAATCGAACAAAGGCTCACCGACACAAGCCCTGAGCCCAACGGGATGGAAATGGTGATGAGCAAAGACGACGACGAAAAAACTCGCGCCGAAAAAGCCGAGGAAAACCGCGGCGACGACCAAGAGCAGAAGATGACCGAGGCGCCCGAGATCACCGACGAGCACAAAGAAAAAGCCGCCGAGATGATGAAGTCCTACGACGATCAGCGTCCGACGGCCGTGATGCCCGGGTCTGACGGGACTATCACCGGAACCGCGGTCAACGAATGGCTCGACGACGACGGGAACCCCAAGTTCGCCGACGACGCCGCCAAAGAGGATGCCGCCAAAGAGGATGCGCCGAAAGAAGACGCCCCGAAAGAGGACAGCTAGCTAGCTGCCCGGGGACGGCGGCTGCGGCAGGAACCGCGGGAAGCCGGGAACCCTGGGGATCACGGCGGCTTGCGACGACGTCGGCGCCTGGGTGGTGGTCGGTGCTTGGGTCGTCGTCGGCGCCTGCGTGGTGGTGGTCGGTGCTTGGGTGGTTGTGGTCGGTTGTTGAGTCGTCGTAGTCGGTGCCTGCGTCGTGGTGGACGGCGACGGCGATGGCGAGCTGGATTCAGTCGACGGCGCAGACGTATTGTCCGGTGCCTGTGATGACGGCGGGGAGCTCTCGGTGCCCGGCCCAGAGCTCGCCGACTCCGGGGTGGTGCTGACTCCGGGCGCCGGGGTCGTCGGCGCGCCGGGAGTGTGGCGCAGCGTGATCAGAACCGCGGCCCCGATCGCCAATACCACCAACGCGGTGCCGATGATCACCACCGCCGGCCGCCGATACCAGGGCACCGTGGCGGCGCC
>NZ_LZKJ01000110.1 GCF_001672775.1 Mycobacterium kyorinense
ACGGCCCTTGCAACTGGTCAATGAACCACAGCCGGTTCTGGGCAAACGACAATGGCACCACTTCTGGCCGCTCGCCAACTATCAATGGCGCCAACACATCCCCGCTGGCATCCAGTCGCGGGGCCAACTGCGCAACCGTCGGCGCCTCGAACAACACCCGAACCGCAACACCGGCATCCAACGACTTGTTGACTGCCGCGATCACCCGCATCGCTGAAATGCTGTCGCCGCCCAGATCGAAGAACGAGTCGTCGACCCCGACTCGCGCCACCCCCAGCACTTGGGCGTAGATACCGGCAAGGATTTCCTCAACGGCGTTGGTCGGCGCCCGATACTCAGCAGCGGTGTACTCCGGCGCGGGCAGCGCGCGAATATCCAGTTTGCCGTTGACCGTCCGCGGCAGCGCATCCAGCACCACCACCGCCGCCGGCACCATAAATGCCGGCAACCGCTCCGCCAAGGCAGCCCGCGCGGCCGCTGGCTCGGCGGTCCCGGTCACATAACCGACCAGCCGCTTATCACCAGGGCGCTCCTCGCGAGTAACCACCGCCGCCTGCTCGACACCGTCGAGTGCGGCAAGCGCGGCTTGAATCTCACCCAGTTCGATGCGATAGCCGCGGATCTTGACCTGCTCATCAGCACGGCCCAGATAGCGCAGTTGCCCGTCGGGGCCCCAGCGCACCAGGTCTCCGGTGCGATACATCCGGGCCCCGGCACCTCCGAAGGGACACGCCACAAACCGCGACCCGGTCAACCCGGCCCGGTGCCGGTATCCATATGCCAATCCGGCTCCGGCCACATACAACTCGCCCACCACCCCGGCCGGCACCTGGCGCAACCATCCGTCGAGCACAAACAACGCGGCCCCGGGCACCGGTGAACCGATCGGCACTACCCCCGACCTCGGTATCAACGGCGCACTGATCGTCACAATCATCGTGGTCTCGGTGGGGCCGTAAGCGTTGACCATCACCCGCCCGGGCGCCCACCGGTCCACCACCTCGGCCGGACAGGCCTCCCCGGCTACCCATAGCGTCGCTGACTCAAGTCCCTGCGGCGACAATGCCGCCACCGCAGACGGCGTTTGCCCGAGGATGTCGACGCCCTCGGCAACAAGTAGTTCATGGAAGTCATCCGGCGAGCGCGCCACCGAATCGGACACCACCACCAACCGCCCGCCGCGCAGCAGGCAACCGAAGATCTCCCACACCGAGGAGTCGAAGGCCAAGGTATGCGTCTGCGACCACACGCCCGCGCGCGGCAAATTGGCATCTGGTGACGCCAACAGCTGGGTCACGTTGCGGTGAGTCACCACCACTCCCTTGGGCACTCCGGTAGTGCCCGAGGTGTAAATCAGATACGCGATATCGTCCGGCTCCGGTAGCGGCAGTGCAGTGCTGGGTTGGGTGCGCAGGGCGGGGTCGTCCACATCGATGATCGCCAGGTCGTGCCCGTCGAACCGCCCGGCCAGATCGGCGGTGGTAATCGCCGCGATCGGCGCGGCATCGGCCACCATGAACCCGATCCGCGCATCGGGATGGCTTGGGTCGATCGGCAGATACGCCACTCCTGCTTTGAGCGCCGCCAGCATGGCTACGACCGCCGCGGCCGAACGTTCCAATAGCAGCGCCACACACTGCTCCGGACCGCCGCCCCGCTCAACTAGCAAGTGCGCCAATCGGTTAGCTGCCTCATCCAACTCTCGATAGGTCATCGACAAGCCGTCGAAACGCAGTGCCACCGCCTCCGGGGCGCGGGCGACCTGCGCGGCGAACGCCACCGGGATCGACCCCAACTCGGTTTCCGGCTGGGTCAACGCGGCGTGATTACCAATTACATTCAGCTGCGTGTAGTCAGTCGCATCGAGCAGTTCTATCGACGAAAGCGGCCGACTCGGGTCTGCGGTCATCGCCGTCAGCACCCGCTCGAACCGTTGGATCAAGACCTCAATGCTGGCCGCGTCGAACACGTCGGTGCGAAACTCCACCGCCCCGCCGATACCGGCAAGCTCGCCGTCCTCGGCGAAACGCTCCGCCAACGAGAATGTCAAATCCATGCGGGCAGTGTGGGTGTCCACCGGCAGCGGGGTGGCCTGCAGATCACCCAAACTCAATGTGGCGGGCTGATTGTTCTGCCACGCCAGCGCCACTTGCACCAGCGGGTGACGGGTCAACGACCGGGTTGGGTTGAGCCGCTCGACGAGTACCTCGAAGGGCACGTCCTGGTGCTCATAGGCGGCCAGGCTGCGCGCACGAACCTGGCCCAGCAACTCCGTCACGGTGGGATCACCGGACACATCGACCCGCAACACCAACGTGTTGACGAAAGACCCCACCAAAGCATCGAGCGCAGGATCGCGGCGTCCGGCGATCGGGAACCCCACCGCCACATCGGAACTGGCGCTCAACTTGGCAAGCAACACCGCCAACGCGGCCTGCAGCACCATGAAACTGGTCGCATTGTGCTCACGGGCCACCCGGGCAATTTGATGTTGCAGTTCGGTCGGCCATTCCACCGCCACACTGGCGCCGCGGTAATCCGCCACGGCCGGGTAGGGCCGATCAGTGGGAAGCTCCAGACGCTCCGGCATCCCGGCCAGGGTCTCTTCCCAGTAGGCCAGCTGGGATGCGATCAGGCTCTCGTTGTCGTCGAGTTCACCGAATTGCGCGAGCTGCCACAGCGTGTAGTCGACATACTGCACGGCCAGCGGCGACCAACCCGGAGCCTGCCCGGCACACCGGGCGGCATACGCCACACCCAAATCAGTCACCAGTGGGGCGATCGACCACCCGTCGGCGGCGATATGGTGTACCACCCCCACCAACACATGCTCGTCTTCATCGATGGTGAAAAGCCGTGCCCGCAAAGGGATCTCAGTTGCCAAATCGAAGCAATGGCGCGCGGTCTCCTCGATGGCGTCCTGCAGTCGGCTCGTCGGCCATCTGCTGGCATCAACGACGTCCCAGCCGAAGTCGGCTTGCTCGGGGGCTACTACTAACTGCTGGGGGATGCCATCGGGAGCCGCAAACAGTGTCCGCAGACTTTCATGGCGGACCACCACGTCGGCCAGTGCGGCACCTAACGCCTCAGCATCGAGGCGTCCGCCCAGTCGCAGCGCTACCGCCATGTTGTAGACCGGTGACGGCCCCTGCAATTGATCAACGAACCACAACCGGTTCTGGGCAAACGACAACGGCAGAACCGCCGGCCGCTCACCAGCTACCAACGGCGCCAACACATCTCCGCCAGCGGCCAGACGCGGCGCCAACTGCGCGACCGTGGGCGCCTCAAACAACACCCGCACCGCCACGCCGGCATCCAAGGATTTGTTGACCGCAGCGATCACCCGCATCGCCGAAATGCTGTCGCCACCCAAATCGAAGAACGAATCATCCGCCCCGACCCGCTCCAGGCCCAACACCTGCGCGTAGATGCCGGCCAAGACCTCCTCCACCGGACCGTTCGGGGCGCGATACTCTCCGCCGGTGTACTCGGGTATCGGTAGGGCGCGGGTATCGAGTTTGCCGTTGACCGTCAGCGGCAGCGCATCGAGCACCACCACCGCCGTCGGCACCATATAGGCCGGCAACCGCTCAGCCAGCGCGCTACGCGTCTGGGCCGGATCAACGGTTCCGGTGACATACCCGACCAACCGCTTGTCGCCGGGGTGGTCCTCTCGGGCGACCACCGCCGCCTGCTGCACGCCAGCACAGCCAGCCAGCGCGGCCTGAATCTCACCCAACTCGATGCGGTAGCCGCGGATCTTGACTTGCTCATCGGCACGCCCCAGATACCGCAATTGCCCATCGGGGCCCCAAGACACCAGATCTCCGGTGCGATACATCCGCGCCCCGGGGCCCCCGAGCGGACAAGCCACAAACCGCGACGCCGTCAGGGCCGACCTGTGCAGATAGCCATAGGCCACACCCAGGCCGGCCACGTACAACTCGCCCACCACGCCCACCGGCACCGGGCGCAACCACTTGTCCAGCACAAACAACGCTGCTCCGGGCGCCGGTGAGCCGATCGGCACCACCCCCGAGCCGGGTATCAGTGGCGCACTGATCGTCACGACCATCGTGGTTTCGGTGGGTCCGTAGGCGTTGACCATCACCCGCCCACGCGCCCACCGATCCATTACCTCGGTTGGGCAGGCCTCCCCGGCTACCAGCAACGCCGTCGACTCCAAACCGTGCGGCGACAACGCCGCGACCGCAGAAGGCGTCTGAGTCAACACGGTGACCTGCTCAGCAACGAGCAGTTCGTGTAAGTCTGCCGGCGAACGAATCACCGAATCGGGCACCACTACCAAGCGCCCACCACGCAGCAGCGTGCCCCAGGTCTCCCACACCGAGACATCGAACGCCAACGAGTGGCACTGCGGCCACGCGTCGGGAGGCAGCAGCTCGGTATCCAACGACGCGAGCAGCTGGGTCACGTTGCGGTGGGTGACCGCCACGCCCTTGGGAACGCCGGTGGTGCCCGAGGTGTAAATCAGATACGCAATGTCGTCAGCCGCTGGCGCTGGCAACGCAGTACACGGACAACTATCGATGCGGGGGTCAGCGACATCGAGGACCGCCACATCGCACCCGACCAGCCGGTCAGCCAACCGGGTACTGGTGATCGCAACGATCGGCGCAGCATCGTCAACCATGAACTTGATCCGGGCATCGGGATGGCCCGGATCGATGGGCAGATACGCCGCCCCTGTCTTGAGAACCGCCAATATTGCGACGACCGCCTCAGCGGACTTCTCCATCAGTAATGCCACATACTGTCCGAGACCCACACCCTGGTCAACCAGTAAGTGCGCCAACCGGTTAGCTACCTCGTCGAGTTCGCGGTAGCTCATTGAGCGGCCGTCACAGGTCAATGCCGCGGCCTCGGGAGCACGCGCCACCTGCCCGGCGAACAACACCGGAATGGATCCCGCCGGCCCCGCCGGCGGCAAGCTCAGCACTGAACGATTAGCCCACCCATCCAACCGAGCGTGCTCGCCGGCATTCAGCACATCCACCGACGACACTCGCTGTGCGGAGTCGGCGGTGATCGCCACCAAAACCCGCTCCAACCGCTGAATCAGGACCTCGATGCTGGGCGCGTCGAAGACATCGGTGCGAAACTCCACCGATCCGCCGATCCCCGCAGGTGCACCGCTGTCAGTCCAACGTTCGGCCAGGGCGAACGTCAAATCCATCCGGGCGGTGTGGGTTTCCAGCGGCATCGGCGTGACGTGCAAGTCACCCAAACCCAGCCCGGTGACGGGGTCGCTGGAGTGCCCGGCGAAGTTCTGCCATGCCAGCAGCACTTGGACCAGGGGATGGTGGGCCCGGCTTCGGGTCGGGTTGAGCCGCTCGACCAGCGCCTCGAACGGGACGTCCTGGTGTTCATAGGCGGTCAGGCTGCGCGCCCGCACCTGCGCCAACACTTCGCCGAGGGTTGGATCACCGGCCACGTCGACCCGCAAGACCAAGGTGTTGACGAAAAAGCCGACCAACTCGTCCAGGACCGGGTCGCGCCGTCCGGCGATCGGGAAGCCCACCGCCACATCAGAATTGGCGCTCAACTTGGCCAGCAACACCGCCAGGGCGGCCTGCATCACCATGAAACTGGTCGCGTTGTGGTCACGAGCCACCTGGGCGACCTGCTGGTGTAATTCGGCTGGCCAGTCCACGGCGACGCTGGCCCCGCGGTAGTCGGCCACCAACGGGTAGGGTCGATCAGTGGGAAGTTCCAGGCGTTCGGGCATGCCCGCTAAAGCCTGTTGCCAGTAGGCCAACTGGGTGGCGATCGGGCTCTCGTTGTCGTCGAGCTCACCGAATTGCGCGCGCTGCCACAGCGTGTAGTCGACGTATTGGACCGCCAACGGCGCCCAGCCGGGAGCCTCGCCGGCACATCGCCTGGTGTAAGCGGCACCCAGATCAGCCACTAGCGGGGCCATCGACAGGCCGTCGGCAGCGATATGGTGGGCTACCGCCACGAGCACGTGCTCATCCTCAGCAACGCGGAAAAGTCGCGCTCGCAACGGGATCTCGCTCGCTAAGTCAAAACAGTGACTTGTCGTCTCCTCGATGGCCTCCTGCAGCCGGCTAGCGGCCCAGCCGCTGGCATCAACGACTCGCCAACCCATATCGGCCCGCTCTACCGGGACCACTAGCTGTTGCGGAACACCGTCGGGCGCAGGAAATACCGTGCGCAAGCTTTCATGACGGGCCACCACATCGGCTAACGCGGCCGCCAATGCCGCGGGGTCCAGGCTTCCGCCCAGCCGCAAGGCCACCGCCATGTTGTAAACGGGTGAGGGGCCTTGCAATTGGTCGATGAACCACAACCGGTTCTGGGCAAACGACAATGGCACCTCCGCCGGCCGCTCGCCAGCCACCAACGGCTCCAACACATCTCCACCGGCGCCCAGTCGCGGCGCCAACTGGGAAACAGTGGGGGCCTCGAACAACACCCGCACCGCCACACTGGTATCCAGAGACTTGTTGACCGCAGCGATCACCCGCATCGCCGAAATGCTGTCGCCGCCCAAATCGAAGAACGAATCATCCGCCCCAACCCGCTCCAGACCCAGCACCTGGGCGTAGATAGCGGCTAAGACCTCCTCCACCGGACCGTTCGGGGCGCGATATTCACCCGCCGCGTATTCGGGTGCGGGCAGGGCGCGGGTGTCGAGTTTGCCGTTGGGGGTAAGTGGCAGTGCCTCGAGCACCACCACCGCTGCGGGCACCATAAAGGCCGGCAGGCGCTCAGCCAATGCCGCGCGCGCAGCCGCAGGCTCTAGGGCCCCGCTTAGCGACTCGGTGACATAACCGACCAGGCGCTTATCACCGGGGCGGTCCTCCCGGGCCACCACCACGGCCTGCTCGACCCCGTGCAGCGCGGCCAGCGCGGCCTGAATCTCACCCAATTCGATGCGATAGCCGCGGATCTTGACCTGCTCATCGGCGCGCCCCAGATACTGCAGCTGCCCATCAGCACCCCAGCGCACCAAATCCCCGGTGCGATACATCCGTGACCCCACACCGCCAAACGGGCACGCCACAAACCGCGACGCCGTCAGCCCCAAGCGGTGCCGATACCCATAGGCCACCCCGCCGCCGGCCACATACAACTCACCGACCACCCCGACCGGCACCGGACGCAACCAGCCATCGAGCACAAACAACGCCGCACCCGCCACCGGCGCACCGATCGGCACCCCCAACCCAGACACCAACGGCGCACTGATCGCCACACACATCGTGGTCTCGGTGGGCCCATAGGCATTGAGCATCACCCGACCAGGCGCCCACCGATCGACAACCTCAGCCGGACAGGCCTCCCCGACCACCACTAACGCCGCCGACTCCAACCCACGCGGCGACAACACCGCCACCGCCGACGGCGTCTGCGTCAACACATCAACACGTTCACCAACCAGCAAGCCGTGCAAATCCTCCGGCGAGCGAGTCACCGAATCGGGTGCCACCACCACCCGGCCACCGCGCAACAACGCCCCAAAGATCTCCCACACTGAAACGTCGAAGGCCAACGTATGCGTCTGCGACCACACCCCCGGATCAGGCAGCGTCCGCAACGAGGCCAACAGTGCGGTCACGCTGCGATGCGCAACCGCCACCCCCTTAGGAACCCCCGTGGTGCCCGAGGTGTAAATCACATACGCCACATCATCAGGCCCCGGTGGCGGCAACGCCGTGGAGGGCTGACCGTCCACAGCGGGATCGTCGACGTCGATGACCGCCACCTCATGCCCGCCAAGGCGCCCGGCCAAATCCGCGGTGGTCAGCGCGGCGATCGGGGTGGCATCGGCCAGCATGAACTCGACCCGCGCATCGGGATGACCCGGATCGATCGCCACATAGGCCGCACCGGTTTTAAGCACGCCCAGCATCGCCACAATCGCCCCAGCAGAACGCTCCACCACAAGCGCCACACGCTCACCCGGACCCGCACCCCGCTCAACAAGCAAGTGCGCCAACCGATTCGACGCCTCATCAAGCTCCCGATAGCTCATCGAATGGCCATCGAAGGTCAAAGCCAGCGCCTCCGGCACACGAGCCACCTGCTCGCCAAACAACGCCGGAATCGACACCCCAACAGGCGCATCCACGCCCAACACCGCCCGGTTACCCACCTCACCAAGCCGCCGATGCTCACTAGCGTCGACCACATCGACCGACGACACCCGCCGCGTCGGATCGGCAGCCATCGCCACAAACACCCGCTCCAACCGCGCTACTAATTCGCGGGTATCGCAATTGGAAAACAGTTCCCCGGCGCCCGGTGTGCTCAGGAAAAGCTGATCCTCGTCCCTAAAAAAGACCAACCTAAACTGATCCCCGAGACCATCATGAGTCAGAGTCGCCGATACCGGAGAACCAGCGAGGTCTGCCATATGCGTGGTCGGAATAAAATTGACGGCTACCCGATTAGACGCGGTCTCGGTTCCGCGGAGACGCGATTTATTTTCGATAGCATGAACAGGATACCGCTGATGCTGCAGCGCCTCGCGCATTTGGGTGTCGACGTGTTCACAAAAATCGGCAACCGTAGCATCCGGCAAAGGCTTGAATACCAGCGGGACCACCCCGGAAATCATCCCGGGCACCAGCTTTACTTCCGGCCGAACCCGCCTGCTGACCGGAAAGTCGAACACGACGTCTGAGCCTTCGGTGTCGCTTCCACGCACCAGTAACGCACACGCCGCAGTAATCACCGACGAGCGACGCATGCCCAACGCCTTGGACAATTCGTCGATGCCGGCAACGGCGGACGGCGAAGTGAGTTCTCGGTCGGTGCGCGACTCCGGCGGGCGCGACCGCGATGAGACGTCAGCGCCGATTCAATTGGACCCGTCCGCCGTTGCCGGCATCGACGAATTGTCCAAGGCGTTGGGCATGCGTCGCTCGTCGGTGATTACTGCGGCGCG
>NZ_LZKJ01000111.1 GCF_001672775.1 Mycobacterium kyorinense
ACTGCGGGATGCGTGGCCATCGAGGACGACACGCTGGTGCAGATCATCCGCTGGCTGCGTCCTGGCGCGCTGATCGCGATCGCCAAGTGATCAGGCCAGCGCGCGACCGGCTTTCACTTTGAAGTCCAAGCCCGCCAACGACATCGTCGCTTCGTAGGTGCGGTCGTAGCCAGTTGCACTGATCTTCCATCCGTCGGCGGTACGCCGGTAACGGTCGCGGTAGAACGCCGCACCGATCAGCATGAAGTTGAACTCGGCGACGATCACCCGGTCTTGCAGATACCAGGTGCCAGACGCCTCGTCGCCGGTCACGGTGATCTCGGGATGGGTCACCCGGTGTTCGGTGAGGACATTAGGGCCCAGCGCCGAGCGCATGTAGTCGACCAGATCGGTGCGGTTGGTGAAGTGCAGTTCCTCGCCGAGTGAGGACCCGTAATCGCCGGCAACGTCGTCGGTCAGCGTGGCGGCGAAGTCGTCCCAGTGCTTGGTGTCCAATCCGCGCAGATAGCGGTACTTGATCTGTTTGATCGCTTCGATGTCGGCCGCGAGATCATGGGAGCTCATGACGCCATTGCAACACACCTGGCTTCACAGCCGCCCGCGGGTTCGGGGACGCCGGCTCACCGGGCTCACCGCTGCCAGCAGACCGGTCAGCTCCGCGACAGGTCGCTCGTCCAGGTGTTGCACCGCGGTGACGATCTCGCCGCGTAACGCCTCGTCGGCGAACGGCTCACCGAGCCAATGGAATTTCTCGACGACGCGTTCCCAGGACATCGGCCGCGTCGGCGATCCCTCGAAATCGGATTGCTCACGGTGGAATTCACGGCCGTCACGCAGTGCGACGTGGATGCGGGTCGAGGTGCGCTCCGGACGGAGATGTGAATCCGTTCTGCGGCGCGGCCGAAGTGCAGTTCCTCGGCTACCGCGACGAAGTAGCGGAGCTGCCGCAGTTCCATGCGCCGAGCTTAAGCGCGCTGCAGGTAATGGGTGACCATGTCGATTAGCGCGCGTCGTTCCCGCTGCCAGTCGACGGGCACACCCACGATCATCTGAGCCAACACCACACCGCGTAACGCCGCCCAAATCACCTCTGCCACACCGTCGTTGACGGGGTCGTCGGTGACTAACCGACCGAGCTGGCCGATAGCGTCGTTCATCTCGAGCAGGTGCCGCCGCGAACTCGTCCGGGTGGCGCGCAGGATCTCGAAGGCGGCCATCGACGTCGGACTGCTGTAACAGCTCCACGCGGTGTCGACGACGACTTCGATGCGCTCGCGCAATGGCAGCTCGCCGACCTCGGCCGACGACAACGACTCCAGCAGCTTGGTCACGCCGTCGTCGACCACGGCCATCAACAGGCCGTTGCGGTCGCCGAAGTGATACTGGATCACGCCCCAGGTCACGCCCGCGCGTTCGGCGACGTGCTTGGCCGTCGCGGCGGCGAAACCCTCTTCGACGATGCAGCTGACCGTTTCGTCAATGATCTTGGCGCGGGTGTCGTCGCCGCGTTTGCGGGGCGCGCTGGTGCGCCGGGTGGGGCTGACGCCGACGCTGGGTGACATAGTTGACTTTATAACATAGCCGAGTCTATTTTTGGAGTCGTGGTCTTGTCCCGCTACGCGCGGCTGTCCCGCGAGCAGCTTGCCGTCTTGGTCCCGGAGCTGCTGTTGATCGGACACATGATCGACCGGTCCGGCATGGCCTGGTGCATCCAGGAATTCGGCCGCGAGGAAATGCTGCAGATCGCCATCGAGGAGTGGGCCGGGGCCAGCCCGATCTACACCCAACGGATGCAGCGGGCGCTGAATTACGTGGGCGACGACGTGCCCACCATTTTCAAGGGCTTACAGCTCGACATCGGTGCGCCGCCACAGTTCATGGACTTCCGTTACACCGTGCACGACCGCTGGCACGGCGAATTCCAACTCGACCACTGCGGTGCGCTGCTCGACGTGGAACCGATGGGCGACGACTACGTGTTCGGTATGTGCCACACAATCGAGGACCCGACGTTCGACGCCACCGCGGTCGCGACCAATCCGCGAGCCCAGATGCGGCCCATTCACCGCCCGCCCCGCGAGCCCGCCGATCGACACCCGCACTGCGCGTGGACCGTCATCATCGACGAGTCCTATCCGCCCGCCGAAGGCATCCCGGCGTTGGAGGTGGTGCGCCAAACCACGGCTGCGGGATGGGAACTCGACGCAATCGATCCGGCTGACGAGGGTTTGGCCGACTACTCCGGCCCGCTGCTCTCCGACCTTGACTTCGGTGCGTTCTCGCATTCGGCGCTGGTGCGCATGGCCGACGAAGTGTGCCTGCAGATGCATCTGCTGTATCTGTCGTTCGCGATCGCGGTGCGAGCACGGACCGGTTCAGACGCCGCGCTGGCCGCCTCGGTGGGCACCCGCCAGTTGATCGGTTTGGCCGGCCTGGGCGCCGAGCGCATCCATCGCGCATTGTCGTTGCCCGACGGCATTGACGGTGCGCTGCGGGTTTTCGACTTGCATCCGCTGCTCAACCCCGCCGGTTACGTGCGGGCCGAGCTATCCGAGAACCGTGTGACCGTGCATCGGTCGCCCGCCCACGACGACGGTGCCTGGATCTCGCTG
>NZ_LZKJ01000112.1 GCF_001672775.1 Mycobacterium kyorinense
CTGGTCACCAACTGTGTCGAGTCCTCGATATCGACGAAAACCACTGCGACATGGCGCTCTTCGCCGCCCAACTGCGGCCGCTCGCGTTCGGCGGCAGCGGCGACCTCGCGACCGACGTGCCGGCCGAACAGGTCGCGCACCCGCTCGCGGTCCCGCAATCCGGCGACCATCGCATTGAATCCGCTTTGCAGCTCACCCAATTCGGTCCCGTCGAACACCACCAGGTCGCCTCGGAGGTCGCCCTGTTCGACACGCTTGAGTGCGGCGCGCACCACCCGCACCGGCGTGGCGATAAGCCAGGAGAGCAGCCACATCAGCGTGAAACCGAAGATCAGCGTTGCCACCGACAGGATCAGCACCGCAACACCGAACTGGGTCTGGGTCAGATTCCGTAGCGTCAACGCGAAAAACGCAGTCAGTGCGATGCCCACGACGGGCACACCCGAGCCGAGCATCCACACCACCATGGTCCGGCCCATGATGCCCGGCGCCAGCCTCCGCGGCGGTGGTCCGGCCTGCAGTGCCTGGGCGGCCACCGGACGCAAGGTGAACTCGGTGATCAGGTAGCAGGCGGTGCCTACCAGGACGCCGCAGAAGCTGGTCGAGAACACGACCTGCGGGATGAACAGGCTGTTCTCCAGGCCGTACAGAGTGGTGAACAGCGCCGCCGCCACCGCCCACAAACCGAAGGTGACGGCCGCGACCCGGGCCGGTGCGAGGAAGGCGTTGCGCTCGTCGGTCTGGTCCGGGCTGCGTTCCTCGATCGCCCATCGCAGCGCGGTGACGGTACGCCGGGTGATCCAGTAGGTGCCGGTCATCAGTGCGACGACGATGTAGCCAGGCACCAGCCCGAACGTCAGCCACGTCGGTGCATCGCTGAACACGCTGGGCACCGGGAAGGCGACCGTCAGCAACAGCGCGTCGACGCCCATTCCGATGAGGTTCGTCGCCACGATGAACACGGTCAGGATGACTTGAATCCGCACCCGACGGCGGGCCTGGCTCTCCGAGACCCGCCCGAGCAGCCACGAGCCGTAGGCCGGAGTCTCGGTCAGCCGACCGCTTTGCCGGGTCACGCGCTCCAGGACCCGCCCGAGGCGCTGCGCCACCGTTTTCTTGGCGATCATGGTGGCGTCAGCCTAATTTGTCGCCCGGCCGGACCCTAAGGTGAGTCGGGTGCGTCTCGTGATTGCCCAGTGCACGGTCGACTATCTCGGTCGGCTCACCGCGCATCTACCCTCCGCGCGCCGACTGCTGCTGTTCAAGGCGGACGGCTCGGTCAGCGTGCACGCCGACGACCGCGCCTACAAACCGCTGAACTGGATGAGCCCGCCGTGTCGGCTCTCCGAGGACCTCGACGGGCCCGTGCCGGTATGGGTGGTGGAGAACAAGGCCGGCGAGCAACTGCGCATCACCGTCGAGAGCATCGAACACGACTCCAGCCACGAGCTCGGTGTCGACCCCGGATTAGTCAAAGACGGCGTCGAGGCGCATTTGCAGGCGTTGCTCGCCGAGCATGTCGAACTGCTCGGCGCCGGATATACGTTGGTGCGCCGCGAGTACATGACCGCGATCGGCCCGGTCGACTTGCTGTGCCGCGACGAACAGGGTCGCTCCGTGGCCGTCGAGATCAAGCGGCGCGGCGAGATCGACGGCGTCGAGCAACTCACCCGCTACCTCGAATTGCTGAACCGCGACAGCCTGCTGGCGCCGGTGAGCGGAGTATTCGCCGCCCAGCAGATCAAGCCGCAGGCGCGGACACTGGCTGTTGATCGCGGAATTCGTTGTCTAACACTCGATTACGACCAGATGCGGGGCATGGACAGCGACGAGTACCGGCTGTTCTGAGCCGGCAAATAGACTGACCGCATGCCCCGTCGCCGGACACCGCAACGCCGGCAGCAGCCGCTACGGCCGCTGCCGGTAGCGCGACGGGTGGAAACCGGGCCCGACGGCCGTCAGTACGAAGTTCGGCCGGTGGCCGCCGCCCGAGCGGTCAAGACGTATCGCTGTCCCGGTTGCGATCACGAAGTTCGTTCGGGCACACCGCATCTGGTGGTATGGCCGGCTGATTCAGGAGAGACCGGGATGGAGGACCGCCGGCATTGGCACACGCCGTGCTGGACCCACCGCGCAACGCGCGGGCCCACGCGTAAGTGGTCTTAGACGGTCAGTGAGAGCCGTCGGAATCGGCTGCCGGCTCGACCAACTCGATCAAAACACCGCCGGCGTCTTTGGGGTGAATGAAGTTGATCCGGGAATCCGCCGTGCCGCGCCGCGGTGCGTCGTAGAGCAGCCGAATGCCTTGGTCGCGCAGCCGAGAGGTCAGCGCGTCCAGGTCGCTGACCCGGTAGGCCAGTTGCTGGATGCCCGGGCCGCGTTTGTCGAGGAATTTCGCGATCGCCGACGACTCGTCGATCGGGGCCATCAACTGCACCTGCGCGCTGCCTACCGGGGCGCCGCGCACCGCCAGCATCGCCTCGCGGATGCCCTGGTCCTTGTTGATCTCCTCGTGCAGCACGATCATGCCCAGCGTGTCGTGGTACCAGGCAATCGCCGCGTCCAGATCTGCCACCGCGATGCCGACGTGGTCGACTGCCGTTACCAACGCGCTGGCCAGGGTACGACGGACGTCGACGTGTTCGGTGGTCATAACGTCACGGTAACCTGGCGGGAAAGATTGCGCTTCCCCGGCCTGTTTTTTCGGCCGTTTCTGCTCGCCCCGGAGGTATTGATGACGACGTCGGTGATAGTTGCTGGAGCCCGCACGCCCATCGGGAAGTTGATGGGCTCGCTGAAGGATTTCTCGGCCAGTGATCTGGGCGCCATCGCCATTGCGGGCGCGTTGGAAAAGGCCAACGTGCCGGCCTCGGCGGTCGAGTACGTGATCATGGGCCAGGTGCTGACCGCGGGAGCCGGTCAGATGCCTGCCCGCCAGGCGGCGGTGGCCGCCGGTATCGGCTGGGATGTGCCGTCGTTGACGATCAACAAGATGTGCCTGTCCGGTATCGACTCCATCGCGTTGGCTGACCAGCTCATCCGGGCCGGCGAGTTCGATGTGGTGGTAGCCGGCGGCCAGGAATCCATGACCAAGGCCCCGCACCTGCTCATCGACAGCCGGTCCGGCTACAAGTACGGCGATGTGACCGTCTTGGACCACATGGCTTACGACGGGCTGCACGACGTGTTCACCGACCAGCCGATGGGCGCGCTGACCGAGCAACGCAACGACGCCGACCAGTTCAGCCGTCGTGAACAGGACGAGTACGCGGCACGGTCGCACCAGAAGGCCGCCGCCGCCTGGAAGGACGGCGTTTTCACCGACGAGGTCGTGCCGGTGAGCATCCCGCAACGCAAAGGTGATCCCTTGCAGTTCAACGAGGATGAGGGCATCCGCGCCAACACCACCGCCGAATCGCTGGCCGGTCTGAAACCCGCATTCCGTAAAGACGGCACGATCACGGCCGGATCGGCGTCGCAGATCTCTGACGGCGCGGCCGCCGTCGTCGTGATGAACAAGGACAAAGCTACCGAGCTGGGACTGTCCTGGCTGGTGGAGATCGGCGCGCACGGTGTGGTGGCCGGCCCCGATTCCACGCTGCAGTCGCAGCCGGCCAACGCGATCAAAAAAGCACTCGGCCGGGAGGGTATCTCCGCCGACCAACTCGACGTGATCGAGATCAACGAGGCCTTCGCGGCGGTAGCGCTGGCGTCCACCAAGGAACTCGGTGTCGACCCGGAGATCGTCAACGTCAACGGCGGCGCCATCGCCGTCGGGCATCCGATCGGCATGTCGGGTGCGCGTATCACGCTGCATGCTGCTCTGGAGTTGGCGCGCCGGGGCTCCGGGTATGGCGTCGCAGCGCTGTGCGGCGCCGGCGGTCAGGGCGATGCGCTGATCCTGCGGGCCGGCTAGCCAGGCCATTCGTCGGATCGACGTTACATAAATGGTTGCTGGCGTTGTGCGCGGCGACTGTCCGGCCATCGGCTGTGATCTTGGTCACCACGCTGCTCATGACCGGATGACGGACACCGTCAGCGGCGTGCCAGACTTGTCGACGTGAGCCGTCCCCGTCCTCCGATTGGGCCTGCGCTGGCCGGAGCGGTTGATCTGTCCGGCCTCAAGCAGCGCCCCCAGCCGAATGCCGCCAGCGGCACCGATGCCCCCGGCGCGGGGTCAGCTGAGCTTGCCGGTGTGCCGATCACCGAGGCCAACTTCGAAGACGAGGTGCTGATCCGGTCCAACCAGGTGCCGGTGGTTGTGCTGCTGTGGTCGCCGCGCAGCGATGTGTGCTTACAGTTGGCCGACGTCCTTGCCGGCCTGGCCGCCGCCGATAACGGCAAGTGGTCGCTGGCGACGGTCAACGTCGACACCGCCCCCCGGGTGGCGCAGATCTTCGGTATCGAAGTGGTCCCGACCGTGGTGGCGTTGGCCGCCGGCCAGCCGTTGTCGAGCTTCCAGGGCATGCAGCCGCCCGAGCAGTTGCGACGGTGGCTGGACTCGCTGCTGTCGGCGACGGCGGGCAAGCTCAGCGGCGCACCGGGCTCTGAGGAAGACGAGGAAGTCGATCCGGCGCTGGCGCAGGCGCGACAACAGCTCTCCGACGGTGACTTCGCGGCGGCGCTCGACTCCTATCAGGCGATTCTGGACGCCAATCCCAACCATGCCGAGGCCAACGGGGCGATCCGTCAGATCACCTTCTTGACGCGCGCGACCGCGCAGCGGCCCGACGCGGTGGCCGTCGCCGACGCGGCCCCCGACGACATCGAGGCCGCGTTCGCTGCTGCCGACGTACAACTGCTCAACCAAGATGTGAGCGCCGCCTTCGACCGGTTGATCGCCTTGATCCGACGGACATCCGGGGACGAGCGAACCTCGGTACGTACCCGGCTGGTCGAGCTGTTCGAGCTCTTCGACCCCGCCGATCCCGAGGTGATCACGGGTCGGCGCAATCTCGCCAACGCGCTCTACTAGCTGTGGCTCGCGCTGACTGCGAGCACTACTCGGGAGCCAGCCACAGCGCCGAGGTCGGCGGCAACACCAACACCGCGGAAGCCGGCCGTCCGTGCCACGGCTCATCGGTCGCGTCGACACCACCCATGTTGCCGATACCAGAGCCGTTGTAGACGGTCGCATCGGTGTTGAGCACCTCGCGCCACCGGCCGGCGGTGGGCAGGCCGAGGCGGTAGTTACTGTGCTCGGCGCCAGCAAAGTTGAACACGCAGGCCACCACCGAGCCGTCGCTGCCGTACCGCAAAAAGCTCAACACGTTGTTGGCCGAGTCGTTGGCGTCGATCCAGGAGTAGCCCTCCGGGTTGGAGTCCTGGCTCCACAACGCCGGGTGGCCGCGGTAGATCGCGTTGATGTCGCGTACCAACGACAAAATGCCGGTGGAGAAGCCGTTCTCATCGAGCTGATACCAGTCCAGGCCCCGCTCCTCGGACCACTCGGCGCGCTGGCCGAATTCCTGGCCCATGAACAGCAGCTGCTTACCCGGGTGGGCCCACTGGTAGGCCAGCAGGCTGCGCAACCCCGCGGCCTTCACATGATCGTTGCCGGGCATGCGACCCCACAGCGTGCCTTTACCGTGCACCACTTCGTCGTGGCTGAGCGGCAGCACGAAGTTCTCACTGAACGCATAGAGCATCGAGAAGGTGATCTCGTGGTGGTGATAGCTGCGGTGCACCGGGTCATGGCTGATGTAGTCGAGCGTGTCGTGCATCCAGCCCATGTTCCACTTCATCGAAAAGCCAAGTCCACCAACGTTGGTTGGTCGCGTAACACCCGGCCATGACGTCGATTCCTCGGCGATGGTGACAATGCCGGGCGCCGCCTTGTGTGCGGTGGCGTTCATCTCTTGCAGGAACTGTACGGCTTCCAGGTTTTCCCGACCGCCGTAGATATTCGGTGTCCAACCACCGACCGGCCGCGAATAGTCCAGATAGAGCATCGACGCGACGGCGTCCACGCGAAGCCCGTCGATGTGGAATTGCTCCAGCCAGTACAGCGCATTGGCGACCAGGAAATTGCGGACTTCGGGCCGTCCGAAGTCGAACACGTAAGTGCCCCAGTCGAGTTGCTCACCGCGCTTAGGATCGGAATGCTCGTAGAGCGCGGTGCCGTCGAAGCGGCCCAGAGCCCAGGCATCTTTCGGGAAGTGAGCTGGAACCCAGTCCACGATGACCCCGATGTCGGCCTGGTGCAGGGTGTCGACGAGGAACCGAAAATCGTCGGGCGTGCCGAACCGTGATGTCGGCGCGTAGTAGGACGTGACCTGATACCCCCACGATCCCGCGAACGGGTGCTCGGCGACAGGCAGCATCTCGACGTGGGTAAAGCCATGCTCGACAACATAATCCGTCAACTCGCGGGCAAGGTCGCGGTAGCTGAGCCCCGGTCGCCACGAACCCAGGTGAACTTCGTAGGTGCTCATCGGCTCGAACACCGGGTTGCGCTGCGCGCGCTGAGTCATCCAGTCGGCGTCGTTCCAGGTGTAATCACTCGACGTCACTCGTGACGCGGTGTGCGGCGGGACCTCGGTGGCGAAGGCGAACGGGTCGGCCCGGTCGGTGACGGCCCCGTCGGCGCCGTGCACCCGGAACTTGTACAGGCCGTTGGGTGGAAACTCGGGCCAGAACAACTCCCAGACCCCTGACGACCCGAGGACGCGCAGCGGCGCGTCGTTGCCGTTCCAGCCATTGAAGTCCCCGATCAAGCTGACGCCCTTGGCGTTCGGTGCCCAGACCGCAAACGACACACCGTTGACCACGCCGTCGGCCGTGGTGAACGAGCGGGGGTGAGCACCCAGCACCTCCCACAACCGTTCGTGGCGGCCCTCCGCGAAGAGATGCAGGTCGACTTCACCGAGTGTCGGCAGGAAGCGATAGGCGTCGGCGACGGTGTGCGGCTCGGAACCGTTGTAGCTCACCTCGAGGCGGTAGTCGATGAGATCGGCGAATGGCAGCGCCACGGCGAACAGCCCGGAGTCGATGTGCTGCAGTGGATACCGCTGGTTGCCGACGAGCGCGACCACTTCGGTGGCATGCGGGCGAAACGCCCGGATGACAGTGTGATCGCCGTACTCGTGGGCGCCCAGAATGCCGTGCGGGTTGTGGTGTACACCGGCCAGCAGTCGATCGAGATCGTTGGGCTCGGGCGTCAGATGGGTCCTGGCCAGTTGGTCGGTTGGTGTCATCGCGGCGTCACCTCCGGTGCAGCAGCGTGCTTCGGGATTCGAGTGGTATCTGCGGCATGTTGATGATGTGGGCGACCGCCCGGCCAGGGTCGATGCGCACGTAGTTGGCTGCTCCCCACTGGTATTCCTCTCCGGTTATCTCGTCGCGCACCCAGAACCGTTCGTAGCCCTCCATACCCAGTGCGGCCATGTCCAACCACACGGTGCCCTCTTCGGGTCCGAAGGCGTTGAGGGTCACGACCACCAGGACGCAGTCGCCGGTGGTCGGGTCGAACTTGCTGTAGGCCAGCAGGGCGTCGTTGTCCACGGTGTGGAACCGAATGGTCCGCAATTCCCGCAGCGCGGGATGTAGCCGACGAATGTTGTTGAGCCGGGCGACGAACGGCTCCAGCGATCTGCCCTCGGCCAGGGCAGTGGCGAAGTCGCGGGGCCGCAACTCGTACTTCTCGGAGTCCAGATACTCCTCGCTGCCTTCGCGCACCGCGCGATGCTCGAAAAGCTCGTAGCCGGAGTACATTCCCCAGGCCGGGCTCATCGTCGCCGCCAGCACTGCGCGGACCGCGAACATGCCCGGGCCGTTGTGCTGCAGGATGGCATGCAGGATGTCGGGGGTGTTGACGAACAGGTTCGGACGCCGAAAGTCCGCGAATTCGGCGATCTCCTGACCGAATTCGGTGAGCTCCCACTTGGCGGTACGCCAGGTGAAATACGTGTAGGACTGGGTGAAGCCGAGCTTGGCCAGCCCGTACTGGCGTGCCGGCGGGGTGAAAGCCTCGGACAGGAACAGCACGTCGGGATCGATCGCTTTCACCTGACCGATCAGCCACGCCCAGAAGTTGGGTGGCTTGGTATGCGGATTGTCGACCCGAAAGATTTTGACGCCGTGGTCCATCCAGTGCCGCACCACCCGCAGCACCTCGTCGTAGAGCCCGGCGGGATCGTTGTCGAAGTTCAGCGGGTAGATGTCTTGATACTTCTTCGGCGGGTTCTCCGCATAGGCGATGGTCCCGTCGGGCAGTTCGGTGAACCACTGCCGGTGCTGTCGGGCCCAGGGGTGGTCCGGCGCGCACTGCAGCGCCAGATCCAGCGCCACTTCCATGTCCAGGTCGCGCACGGCGGCCACGAAGTCGTCGAAGTCGTCGATCGTGCCGAGCTTGGGATGTACCGCGTCGTGGCCGCCCTCGTCGCTGCCGATCGCCCACGGCGATCCCACGTCGCCGGGAATGGCGGTCGCCGTGTTGTTGCGGCCCTTGCGATGGATTTTGCCGATGGGATGGATCGGCGGCAGGTACACCACGTCGAAGCCCATCTCCGCGATGCGGGGCAGCGCCGCGGTCGCGGTGGCGAAGGTGCCGTGTACCGGGTTGCCGTCGGCGTCCCAACCGCCCGTCGAGCGCGGGAACATCTCGTACCACGCACCGAAGCGGGCCTCGGGCCGGTCCACCCACACTCCGTACTGTTCACCGCGGGTGACCAGCTCACGCAGCGGGTACTGCGCCAGCAACTCCTCGACTGTGGGCGCAAGCGCAGCGGCCGCGCGGGTCACCGGGTCGCCCGGGTTGCGCAACGCGGCGGCGGCCGTCAGCAGCGGCTCGCGCCGGCTGCGGGGCACCCCGGTGGCGGCGCGTTCCAACAGCTGCGACCCGACCAGCAGGTCATTGGACAATTCGGTCTCACCCTGGCCGGCGTCCAACTTGGCGATGATGGAATGCCGCCAGCTGTGAATCGGGTCGCCCCAGCCGTCGACCCGAAAGGTCCACAACCCGACGCTGTCGGGGCTGAACTGCCCGTGGAAGACATAGGGCTCTTCGCCCATCGTCATCGGAACCAGCAGCGGCTTGACCCGGGGCGGCGCCTCAGCCCCGTTTTTGACGTCCGCCTGCACGGCCTTGATCCGCCGGGTTTCGCTGGCCTGCGGGTAGCGCGGCCCCAGATAGCGCACCACCAGGGTGGCCGCCACCGCCTCATGGCCTTCCCGCCACACCGACGCGCTGACTGGAACTACCTCACCGACCACCGCTTTAGCCGGATACGCGCCGCACGACACGACGGGCTGGACGTCATCGATCTCGACACGACCTGGCACCGCACTCCTTCGATTGCCCGGTTACTCCTCGGGCCGCTGCACCGCCCACATCGTTGCCAGGCGGCCCTGTGGCTACGGCCCTTGTAGTGAAACTCTCTTTGCGCCCAATACCCACCGTAGTGTCGGGCCACACCCGGGGCGGGTGAAAGCGCTGGCTGTCATGCGTCACCGCTGACCCTTTCGTCAGTAAGGTATTGACGCGTGAAAGCCCTCCGCCGGTTTACCGTCCGTGCTCACCTTCCGGAACGCCTGGCGGCCCTGGAGCAGCTGTCGACCAACCTGCGGTGGTCCTGGGAGAAGCCCACGCAGGACCTCTTCGCCAGCATCGACACCGACCTGTGGCGGCAGTGCGGCCAGGATCCGGTGGCGCTGCTGGGTGCAGTGACGCCGGCACGACTCGACGAGTTGGCGGCCGACGACCAGTTTCTCAACCGGCTCGACGAGTTGGCGGCCGACTTGGACGACTACCTGAGCCGTCCGTTGTGGTATCAGCAGCAGCAAAGCGACGGCGCTGCCATGCCGTCGGGGATCGCCTACTTCTCGATGGAGTTCGGGGTGGCCGACGTGCTGCCCAACTACTCCGGTGGTTTGGGCATCCTGGCTGGTGACCACCTGAAGTCGGCGTCGGACTTGGGTCTGCCGCTGATCGCGGTCGGGTTGTATTACCGCTCCGGCTACTTTCGCCAGTCGCTGACTGCTGACGGCTGGCAACACGAAACGTATCCGCCGCTCGATCCGCAGGGACTGCCGTTGCGGCTGCTCACCGATGCCGGCGGAAATCCGGTGCTGGTGGAGCTGGCCCTGCCCGATACCGACCGGCTACGGGCCCGGGTCTGGGTGGCGCAGGTGGGACGCGTCCCGTTGCTTTTGCTGGATTCCGATGTCCCGGAGAACGAGCATGATCTGCGTGGTGTCACCGACCGTCTCTACGGCGGTGACCAGAACCACCGCATCAGACAAGAGATTTTGGCGGGCGTGGGCGGCGTGCGGGCGATCAGGGCCTTCACCGAGATTGAAGGGCTGCCCGCTCCCGAGGTGTTCCACATGAACGAGGGCCATGCCGGATTTCTCGGCGTGGAACGCATCCGCGAGCTGGTCGATGCGGGGCTGGACTTCGACACCGCGCTGACCGTGGTGCGTTCGTCGACGGTATTCACCACCCACACTCCGGTGCCCGCCGGTATCGACCGGTTCCCGTTGGAACTGGTGCAGCGCTATTTCGACGACGCAGAATCGGGTTTGCTGCCGGGTCTGCCACGCGAGCGAGTCCTGGCGTTGGGCGCCGAGGAGGATCCCGACAAATTCAACATGGCCTACATGGGTCTGCGGCTGGCCCAGCGTGCCAATGGCGTCTCGCTGTTGCATGGCCGGGTCAGCCGGGTCATGTTCAACGGGCTCTGGAGTGGATTCGACCCCGACGAGGTGCCGATCGGGTCGATCACCAACGGCGTACACGCGCCGACCTGGGCCGCCCCGCAGTGGTTGCAGCTGGGCCGGGAACTGGCCGGGGGGGATTCGTTCAGCGAACCCGAAGTCTGGGAGCGGCTCCAACAGGTCGACGCCGGACACCTGTGGGGGATCCGTTCGCAGCTGCGGGCATTGCTGGTCGACGATGTCCGGGCGAGGCTGCGGAAATCCTGCTTGGCGCGGGGGGCATCGGATTCCGAACTGGGCTGGATTTCCACGGCGTTTGACCCCGACGTGCTCACCGTCGGGTTCGCCCGCCGGGTTCCGACCTATAAGCGGCTGACGTTGATGCTGCGCGACCCGGATCGGCTCGAGCAGCTGCTGCTCGACGACGACCAGCCGATCCAGCTGATCGTCGCGGGTAAGTCGCATCCGGCCGACGACGCGGGCAAAGCGCTGATCCAGCAGGTGGTGCGGTTCGCCGACCGGCCCGAGGTACGCCACCGCATCGCGTTTCTGCCCGACTACGACATGTCGATGGCGCGCCGGCTGTACTGGGGCTGCGACGTTTGGTTGAACAACCCGCTGCGCCCGTTGGAGGCCTGCGGAACGTCAGGGATGAAGAGCGCGCTGAACGGCGGGCTGAACCTGTCGATCCGCGACGGCTGGTGGGACGAGTGGTACGACGGCGGCAACGGTTGGGAGATCCCGTCTGCCTCCCGGGCCGTCGACGAAGCCCGTCGCGACGACTTGGAGGCCGCGGCGCTCTACGACCTGCTCCAGCACTCGGTGACGCCGACGTTCTACGAGCGAGACGAGCACGGCGTGCCCTCGCGGTGGATCGCGATGGTTCGGCACACTCTGCAGACGTTGGGCCCGAAAGTCCTGGCGTCTCGGATGGTGCGGGAATACGTCGAGAACTACTACACGCCGGCGGCGCAGTCGCTGCGCAACACCGTCGCCAGCGAGGGCCAAGTGACGTTCGAGGCGGCGCGCGAGCTGGCCGACTACCGTAGGCGCGCATTTGCGGCGTGGCCGAAGATTTACATCACCGATGTGGACAGCACCGGTCTGCCCGACACGCCCATGTTGGGGTCGAAGCTGACACTGACCGCGACCGTGCAATTGGCCGGCCTGCGGCCAGACGACGTTTCGGTTCAGGCGGTAATCGGCCGGGTGGATGCCGGCGACGCGCTGATCGACCCGGTGACTGTCGAAATGCCTTATACCGGAACGGCTTTGGGCGGCGGCGCAATTTTCTCGATGACGACGCCGCTGCCCGTGGCCGGGGCGGTCGGTTACACGGTTCGGGTGCTGCCGAACCACCCGATGCTCGCCGGCGAAACGGAGCTCGGTCTGGTCACATTGGCCTAGCCGGCCCTCTCGGGTCATCCAGTAGTTGTCAGATCAGTAATTCGCCGCACGTGCCGGCGCTGGTCAGCGACAATTGCGACACCACCCGAGTGGGCAACCGCCGCACTGGATAGAGGTGCGACATGGCGAACAGAACTGGTGCCCCGTCCGCGACTCGCGGAAGGCACACCGGCGAGCGCGCCAGGCGTAAGAATGGCCGGCCTTCCGCCGGTATCGATCGGACCACGAGACGCCGCCTTCGGCGAGACCGGCCACCCACACCACTCACTCGACGTCGCCAACCGGCGCCGACGGCGGTGTTGCTGGTGGCGGCATTCGGGGCCTTTCTCGCGTTCCTCGATTCCACGATCGTCAACATCGCCTTCCCGGCCATCCAGCGGTATTTCCACCACAGCGACATCAGCAGCCTGTCGTGGGTCCTCAATGCCTACAACATCGCCTTTGCCGCGTTTCTGGTGGCCGGCGGCCGACTCGCCGATCTGCTCGGGCGCAAACGGATGTTCATCTACGGCGTGGTGTTGTTCACCGTCGCGTCCGGGTTGTGCGCGGCCGCCGGGACCGTCGGGCACCTGATTGCATTCCGGGTAGTGCAGGGCATCGGCGCGGCGATTCTGGTTCCGGCATCACTGGCGCTGGTGGTCGAGAGTTTCGACGCCGCCCGCCGTGCCCACGGAGTGGGCCTGTGGGGCGCAGCGGCGGCCATCGCGTCCGGCCTCGGTCCGCCCATCGGCGGTGCTCTGGTGGACGCGTCGAGTTGGCGCTGGGTGTTCTTGGTGAATCTTCCGCTAGGCGTCGTGGCGGTAGCGGTCGCGCGACGGGGGCTGGTCGAAAGCCGCGCCTCCGGACGGCGGCGGGTGCCCGATTTGCGGGGGGCGGTGCTACTGGCAGTCGCGCTCGGGTGTCTGACGCTGGGGCTGGTCAAGGGCCCGGATTGGGGCTGGGCCAGCGCCGCAACCATCGGTTCCTTCGTTGCCGCGGCGCTCGCCATGCTCGGATTCGTGCTGAGTTCGCTGCGCCATCCGACACCGCTGATCGAGCCCGCGCTGCTGCGCATCCGGTCGTTCACCGCCGGCAACGCGCTCACGCTGATCGCCGGTGCCGGGTTCTACGCCTACCTGCTGACCCACGTGCTGTTCCTGAACTATGTGTGGGGTTACAACTTGTTGCGCGCAGGCCTGGCCGTCGCGCCGGCGGCGTTCGTCGCCGCGATCGTCGCGTCGGTACTTGGGCGCGTCGCTGACCGGCACGGCTACCGGCTCATCATCGTCGTCGGCGCGACGATCTGGACCGGCAGCCTGCTGTGGTACATCGAATGTGTTGGGCCCCAACCGCATTTCCTCACAGAGTGGCTGCCCGGTCAACTTCTGCAGGGCGTTGGGGTCGGCGCGACGTTGCCCATGTTGGGCAGCGCAGCCCTGACGGGGCTGGCGGCCGGCGGCAGTTACGCCACGGCTTCGGCGGTGGTCAGCAGCACGCGCCAACTCGGTGCGGTGGTTGGCATCGCGCTATTGGTGGTGGTGGTGGGGACGCCCGCGCGCGACGCCGCCGAAGAGGCGCTGCGGCGAGGTTGGGTGCTGGCCGCGGTGTGCTTTGCCGCGGTCGCGCTCGCGGCAGGGTTGCTCGGCCGCACCCGCCATGTCACCGCCGGGGCAGACGACTCCGAGGCGCCGCCGCAAATCGTTCCGCCGGAAGCGCGGTCCGCGCCGAGCATCATGTCCCTACCCGTCGAAACCCGGCCGGCGGCGGACGGCGAAGTCGATCCGCTCGCTGCCCTGCCGCTGTTTGCCGGGCTCGACACGGCCGCACTGGCGGAGCTGCGCGACCATGCCGAACAAATTGAGCTGCAGGCTGGCTCGTATCTCTTTCACGCGGGCGACGCCTCCGATTCCCTCTACGTGGTGCGTAACGGTCGCCTTCAGATACTCCAAAACGACGTGATACTAAGGGAATTAGGCCGCGGCGAGGTCGTCGGCGAGCTCGGATTCCTGATCGATGCGCCCCGTTCCGCGTCCGTTCGCGCCGTGCGTGACTCCGCGCTCATCCGAGTCACCAAGGCGGAATTCGACAAGATTGCCGACTCG
>NZ_LZKJ01000113.1 GCF_001672775.1 Mycobacterium kyorinense
TTTCAGGCCGAGCTTTTCGCCCTCCTCGGCCGACGGCACCACGATGGTGTGCAGCAGCATCTTCCCGTCGTCGGGCAGCACGTTGTAGCACATCTTGAAAAAGTCGGCGTAGCGCTCGTAGGTGCCGATCCCGTCGGCGAAATGCTCAAACGCCCCCAGCGACACGATGCGATCGACCGGTTCGTCGAACTCTTCCCAGCCGTGCAGCCGCACCTCTTTGCTCCGCGGCGAGTCCATCTCGTCGAACTTTTGCCGGCAGTGGGCCAGCTGGTTCTCGCTGAGCGTCAACCCGATGACGTTGACGTCGTATTTCTCGACCGCGCGGACCAGCGCTCCGCCCCACCCGCAGCCGACGTCGAGCAGTGTCATCCCGGGCTCCAGCCCCAACTTGCCCAGCGCCAGGTCACGTTTGGCGTGCTGGGCCTCTTCCAGCGTCGTGGCGCCATCTTCCCAATACGCGCAGCTGTAGGTCATCGACGGGTCGAGCCACAGCTTGAAGAATTCGTTCGACCGGTCATAGTGCGACCGGACATTGCCGACATCCGG
>NZ_LZKJ01000114.1 GCF_001672775.1 Mycobacterium kyorinense
CCGTCGTCGGGCATGATGTCGCGGGCGCGTTCGAAGAATGCGGCATACCGTTCCTTTTTGAACGCGTCGAAGGCCTCGACCGTGATGATGCGATCGACCGGTTCGTCGAACTCTTCCCAGCCGTGCAGCCGCACCTCTTTGCTCCGCGGCGAGTCCATCTCGTCGAACTTTTGCCGGCAGTGGGCTTGGTCGGGATGCTGGCCAGCTTGGCCTTGCTGTAGTCGCACATGTTGCGGCTGAGCGTCATCCCGATGACGTTGACGTCGTACTTCTCGATCGCGTGCCGCATGGTCGAACCCCAGCCGCAGCCGATGTCGAGCAGCGTCATCCCGGGCTCCAGCCCCAACTTGCCCAGCGCCAGGTCACGTTTGGCGTGCTGGGCCTCTTCCAGCGTCGTGGCGCCATCTTCCCAATACGCGCAGCTGTAGGTCATCGACGGGTCGAGCCACAGCTTGAAGAATTCGTTCGACCGGTCATAGTGCGACCGGACATTGCCGACATCCGGCTTCAGTTCGGTTTCCCCCACGTCCTTCACCCCACTCATAGCCGACGACCCTATACGTCCGGTTGGACCCCTTGCAATCGTGCCCCGCAGGGACCGAAGGCAAACCCGTAACGGGACGGAAGTGAGGCTCCGTTCGCGATAGTCCGGACGGGGGCCAGGTTTACGCTTGACCGGTATTGCGCCGGGGTAATTGGGTGGTGTTGGAAGGGCCATCGTGGGAAAGGAACGTAGCAACGCCATGGCGGGGTTCTCGACCGGAGATGGTGTCCCAGACGTTGTCGTCACCGGTGTCGCAATGACCACCGCCTTGGCAACGGATGCCGACAGCACCTGGAAGAAGCTGCTCGACGGGCAGAGCGGGATCCGCAAGCTCGATGATCCGTTCGTCGAGCAGTTCGACTTACCGGTTCGCATCGGCGGGCATCTGCTGGAGGATTTCGACGCCGAGATGACGCGCGTGGAGCTGCGTCGGTTCCTGTTTCTGCAGAAGATCTCGACGGTGCTGGGCCGGCGAGTGTGGGCCAACGCCGGCTCGCCCGACGTCGACGTCAACCGGTTGATGGTTTCCATCGGCACCGGGATGGGGTCGACGGAGGAGATGGTCTGGGCATATGACGAGATCCGGGAACGCGGCATCCGGGCGATAGGTCCGCTGGGCGTGCAGAAGGCCATGCCCAATGCGGCGGGCGCGGCCGTCGGCTTGGAACGCGGCGCCAAAGCCGGAGTCATCACCCCGATATCTGCCGACGCCGCCGGCGCCGAGGCCATCGCCCATGCGTGGCGCAACATCGTGCTCGGTGAAGCCGACATCGCGATCTGCGGCGGCGTCGAGACCAGGATCGAGGCGGTTCCCATCGCGGCGTTCACCCAGATGGACATGCTGTCGACCAACAACGACGATCCGGCCGGCGCGTGCCGCCCGTTCGATCGGGATCGCGACGGATTTGTGTTCGGCGAAGCCGGAGCGTTGCTGGTGGTCGAGACCGAGGATCACGCGAAAGCCCGCGGCGCCAACATCTTTGGTCGGCTGATGGGTGCCGGCATCACCTCCGACGGCTACCACATGGTGGCGCCCGATCCCAACGCCGAACGAGCCGGGCACGCGATGACCCGGGCAATCCAGCTCGCCGGCCTGACTCCGTCCGACATCGACCACGTCAACGCCCACGCCGCCGGCACGGCAGTCGGAGACCTGGCCGAAGCGAAGGCCATCAACAACGCGCTGCGCGCGCACCGGCCGGCGGTCTACGCGCCGAAAGCTGCGCTGGGCCATTCGATCGGTGCGGTCGGTGCGGTGGAGTCGATCTTGACCGTATTGGCACTGCGGGACGGCGTCGTCCCGCCGACGTTGAACTTGCGCCGTCTCGATCCGGATATCGAGCTGGACGTGGTGGCCGGTGAGCCGCGACCAGGCCACTACAAATATGCAATCAGCAACTCGTTCAGCTTCGGCGGCCACAATGTCGCCTTGGCCTTCGGCAAATACTGACCCCGGACCGCCGCAGCGTCAGATAGCCCGCAGCAGCGCGCCGATCGCCAGGCCCACCACCAGCAGGGCGCCCGCCTGGCGCACGTGCACCCAGGCCAACGCCGCATACCACAACGGCCACACCGGGAACCCCTCCGGCGGCGCATCAGGCGGCGGGCGACGGAAATACGGCCACACCTTGACAAGTCGGGGCAGCGCCAACACCACGAGCACCGCGGGCCATGGCATCGCGTTGGTCAGCACCGCGGCGACGACCAGAAGATAAAACCCGACCATCATCGCCAGGGCGGCTGCCCGGGCGCGGCCTTCGCCGAGCATCACCGGCAGCGTGCGAATGCCCAGCGGCTCATCGTAGGGAATCTTGTCGATGTGCTTGCCCATCAGCACCGTCGTGCACAGCAACCCATAGGGCAGCGACGCCAGCACGACCTCCCAGCCCACCGACCCGACCGCGGAATAGTATGTGCCGCAGACCATTAACGGGCCCCAGACCACGAAGACGTCGGGCTCACCCAGGCCGCGCTTCTTCAGCCGCACCGGCGGAGCGGTATAGGCAACGCTCAGCACAAACCCGGACAGCGCAAACGCCAGCACCGGCCAGCCACGCGCCCACGTCAACACGATCAGGATGGCCAGGTCGGCGACATTCACCACCGCGATTGCGGTCAGCAGGGTGCGACGGCTGACCAGCCCCGACAGCACCGGATGCGGAGCGTAAAGCGCGCGCGGATAGCTGGCGCTGTCGGTCCCGGTTTGGGTGTCGTACAGGTCGTTCATCAAGTTGTTGGCCGTGTGCGCCAACGTGATTCCGACGATCGCGAGGACCAGCCACCGCCAGTCCAGCCCCGGTTGTCCGACGGCCAGTAACGCGGCGACCAAACCGGACACCAGCGTCATCGGCAGCACCGCGGCGCGGGTGACGACGATCCAGCGGGTGACGGCATCGACCGGTCCGTCCGGCGGCGGATTGGTGGTTCGCAACGCGTACGCCCAGGACCTCAGTCGCGAGCGGGCCGTCACCTCAGTCATCACTTGAGCCTAAAGCGTGTGGGGACCTCAGTGTGGGTGTGCCGGCACGATCGGCGGCGGATGGGGTTGGCCCCGGAACTTCTCGAGCGAGCCGCCGACTTCAACGATGCCGCACAGCGCGTTCCAGCTCAGCATCGTCAGGTAATCGATCAGCTCGTCGGCGCTCATCCGCGGGTCCAGCAACCAGGAGTGGGTGGCCAGCTGCACGCCACCGACGATCATGTAGGCCCACGGCTCCACCCCGCCGACGTCCATGCCCGCCGGCAGCATCCGGCGTCGCAGCATCACGGCGAGCATGCGGGCGATGATCCGCTCGGAGTCGGCGATGACTTTGCTTTTGCTGGCCGAACTGTTCGCCATCACGAACCGGTAGGGCTCGGGTTCGGCCGCCACGGTTTCGACGTACACCCGGATGATCTCGCGGGTCAGGTCGAAGCCGTCCAGGTTCGACGACAGCGCCGCGGTCATGTTGGGGATCAGCGTGATCTGTGCGAACCGCATCATCACCGCGGTCGTCAAATCGTTCTTGTCGACGAAATAGCGGTACAGGACAGTTTTAGAGACCCCGATTTCACCCGCGATCTCGTCCATGCTCACGTAGCGACCGCGACGTCGGATCGCCTCGATGGTGCCGTCGATCAGGTCATTGCGACGTTCCACCTTGTGCTGGTGCCAACGTCGCTTCCGGCCATCGGTCTTGACGGTCCCGGCCGGCGCCTGCTGTGCCACTATCGCTGATTCCCATCCACTCGACGCCCTCGATACTACTGGTTAGTACTGCTCCGCAGTTGAGGCGGTAACAGTTACTTCGCGCACCAGATACCTGATAGCGGATGATGGTGTGGTGGTACATCGAGCCAATCCGGCGGCCCGTCCGGCCGTGACGGACTTGATCCCGCTGCCGACGAGAGCACGTCGCACTGCTGCGTCACTGGCGGAGTCATTCGCCGGGGCCGACCCGCAGGCCGACGCCGAGCGGCGCCGCGGACTGCGCCGGATGAAAGTCGTGGCGCTGAGCTTCCTGGTCGGCGCCACCGTGGTCTTCTTGGCGTGTCGGTGGGCACAGACCGGGGGCACGGCGCCGACGTGGGTGGGCTACCTCGGCGCCGCCGCGGAGGCGGGCATGGTCGGCGCACTGGCGGACTGGTTTGCGGTCACCGCGCTGTTCAAGCATCCGCTGGGCATCCCGATTCCGCATACCGCGATCATCAAGCGAAAAAAAGACCAGCTCGGCGAGAGCCTGGGGACCTTCATCCGGGAGAACTTCCTGTCGCCGCCGGTCGTCGAGACCAAGCTGCGGGACGGGCAGATCGCCGGACGGCTGGGCAAGTGGCTCTCGGAGACCTCTCATGCCCAGCGGGTGGCCACCGAAACCGCGACGGTTCTGCGGGTGCTGGTGGAGTTGCTGCGCGACGAGGACGTCCAGCAGGTCATCGACCGGATGATCGTGCGGCGTATCGCCGAGCCGAAGTGGGGTCCGCCGGCGGGGCGGGTGCTGTCCACCCTGCTGGCCGAGAACCGGCAGGAGGCGCTGATCCAGTTGCTGGCCGACCGGGCGTTCCAGTGGTCGCTGAACGCCGGAGAAGTGATCCAGCGGGTGGTCGAGCGCGACTCGCCAAGCTGGTCACCGCGGTTCATCGACCACTTGGTCGGCGATCGCATCCACCGCGAGCTGATGGATTTCACCGACAAGGTCCGCCGCGACCCCTTTCATGAGCTGCGCCGCTCGGCCACCCGCTTTCTGTTCGAGTTCGCCGACGACCTGCAGCACGACGAGGCGACGATCGCCCGGGCCGAGGCCGTCAAAGAGCAGCTGATGGCCCGCGACGAGGTCACCAACGCCGCCGCCACCGCCTGGAAGACGCTGAAGCGGCTGGTGCTCGAGGGCGTCGACGACCCGTCCAGCGCGCTGCGCACCCGCATCACCGATGCCGTGGTGCGGATCGGCGAATCGCTGCGCGACGATGCCGACCTGCGCGACAAGGTGGACAACTGGATCGTCCGGGCCGCCCAGCACCTGGTCTCGCAGTACGGAGTGGAGATCACCGCCATCATCACCGACACGATCGAGCAGTGGGACGCGCAGGAGGCCAGCCGCCGCATCGAGTTACACGTCGGCCGCGACCTCCAATTCATCCGGATCAACGGCACCGTCGTGGGTTCGCTGGCCGGCCTGGCGATTTATGCGATCGCCCAGCTCGTGTTCTGAGTCGTGCTAACTAGTGCTTGCAAAAGTTAGCACTTGGTCGTACTGTGGTGCGCGTCCGCACCGACGATCCGACGCGCAAGGAGTCACTGATGCAGCAGGAGGAGAAGCTTGCCGCAGTGGTGTCGACTGCTGCGTCAGACATCGGCAGTTTCATCAGGACGCAGCGCGAGGCGGCGCAGGTGTCGGTGCGGCAGTTAGCGGAGAAAGCCGGTGTCAGCAATCCATACCTCAGCCAGATCGAACGGGGCTTGCGTAAACCCTCCGCTGACGTGCTCAACCAGATCGCCAAGGCGCTGCGGGTGTCTGCCGAAGTGCTCTATGTGCAGGCCGGGATTCTCGAGCCCAGCGCCACCAGCGAAGTCCGCGACGCCATCGTCACCGACACGGCGATCAGCGAACGGCAGAAGCAGGTTCTGCTCGACATTTACACGTCCTTCGTGCAACAAAACGAAGCCGGCCGTGAGGAGACCAAGTCTGCTGAACCCGCTTAATGCCTAAACCATGACGTTTGGGTATGCCAAACATCTGACCGCCAACACGTAAAACGATCCACGAAAGGGAAACACCATGGCCGACAATCCGACCATTGACGACCTGAAGGCCCCGCTGCTTGCCGCGCTGGGCGCTGCCGACCTGGCCCTGGCCACCGTCAACGACCTGCTCGCCGAGCTGCGCGAGCGCGCCGGCGAGACCCGGACCGACACCCGTAGTCGGGTCGAGGAGAGCCGCGCACGCCTGGCCAAGTTGCAGGAGGACCTGCCCGAGCAGCTGCGTGAGCTGCGCGAGCGCTTCACCTCCGAGGAGCTGCGCACGGCCGCCGAGGGTTACGTCGAGGCCGCGACCACTCGGTACAACGAGCTGGTCGAGCGTGGCGAGGCCGCCCTGGCGCGGCTGCGCAACCAAGCCGGCTTCGAGGACGCGTCGGCGCGGGCCGAGGGCTACGTCGACCAGGCGGTCGAGTTGACCCAGGAGGCGCTGGGCACGGTGGCGTCGCAGACCCGCGCGGTCGGCGAGCGTGCCGCCAAGCTGGTCGGCATCGACCTGCCCAAGAAGGAGCAGCCGGCCAAGAAGAGCGCCGCCAAGAAGGCCCCGGCCAAGAAGGCCCCGGCCAAGAAGAGCGCCGCCAAGAAGGCCCCGGCCAAGAAGGCTCCGGCCAAGAAGGTCACCCAGAAGTAAGCGGCTTCATCCGACTCGACTCCGAGTTGCCCCTGTTGGGGTGACTCGGAGTCGACGTTTTTATGGGCGTCCGCATACGCTTACAGGGTGATGCTCCAAGGTTTAGCCGGCACCATCATGATGATCGTGCAAGTCGCCGTCGTGGTGACCTCCGTCTATGCGTTCGTGCACGCCGCGATGCAGCGGCCTGACGCCTATACCGCGGCGGGCAAGCTGACCAAGCCGGCGTGGTTGGGAATCCTGGGCGCCGGTGTGGTCTTGGCCTCGATCCTGAGTTTCGTCTTCGGCGTGCTGGGTGTGGCTGCCGCTGCCTGTGCGGCCGGCGTCTACATGGTTGATGTTCGACCCAAACTCCTTGAAATTCAAGGCAAATCGCGCTAGTCGGGATGCGAGCGTTCGCTGTGCCGGCAGCGGCACTTCCCGCGCTGCTGCTCGCCGCTCCGGTGGCCGCCGATCCGGCATACGCACCACCGTTCGTCGACCACACCGAATGGGTGCAATGGGGCCGGCAAGCCAGCCTGCGGGTCTATCCCACCGCCGCGGCGCGTACTGCCGCCAGGCAGGCCGTCACCGACAGCACGGCCGCCGACGAAGCCTGGGCCGAGGTTCTGCGCCGGGCACCCAACGCCGACACCCCCGGGATGCGCCAGCAATTCGTCTGCCACTGGCAGGTGGCCGAGTTCGTGGAGCCCGGCAAGACCAGCTGGAATCTGGAGCCGTGGCGGCCGGTGGTCGATGACGCCACAATGATCGGGTCCGGCTGCAACCCCGGCGGCGCGGAAGAACCGTTCTAGTGCCGAACCGACCCACCCGCCGGCAGGTGGCCGCGCTCGTCGACCACACCCTGCTCAAACCCGAGGCCACCGCTGCCGACGTCGCCGCCGTCGTCGCCGAAGGAATCGAACTGGGCGTCTGCACCGTGTGCGTCTCCCCATCGATGGTCCCCGTTGCCGTCGCCGCCGGCGATGCGCGGGTGGCCGCCGTCGCGGGATTCCCGTCCGGTAAGCATCTGGCCGAAGTGAAAGCCCGCGAAGCGGCCCTGGCGGTGGCATCCGGCGCCAGCGAGATCGACATGGTGATCGACGTCGGCGCGGCCATTGGCGGCGAGGTCGCCGCCGTGCGATCGGAGATCGCCGCGGTGCGCGCCGCGGTACCCACCGCGCTGCTCAAAGTGATCGTGGAGTCCGCGGCGCTGCTGGCACTGGCCGACGAGCGCACGCTGGTCGCGGTCTGCCGCGCCGCCGAGGAGGCCGGCGCCGACTTCGTCAAAACCTCGACCGGGTTTCATCCGGCCGGCGGTGCATCGGCGGCCGCCGTAGCACTGATGGCCGACGCCGTCGGTGGACGACTCGGGGTCAAAGCCAGCGGCGGCATCCGCACCGCCACCGACGCGCTCGCCATGCTCGACGCGGGCGCCACCCGACTCGGGTTGTCCGGCACCCGCGCCGTGCTCGACGGGTTGGCTTAGAGGTTGTCGAAGCAGGAGTCCTGACTCGACGACGACGACGCCGGGATGGTCGCGTTCTGCGTCGAGAACGTGGCCTCGACCCCGGAATCGGTGACCTTCACGCTGTCGGCGTGGATACCCAGCGGGTAGTTCTTGGTCGCCTTCGAGGTGAGGTCGTCGAGGTTCTTTTGCACCGTATCCGTCGACATCTTGGACCCCAGCGCGCTCAGGTCGACCACCTGCAGCGACAGCCCGTTGTCGGCGAGCTGCGGCTTGACGGTGGCACTGTCCAGCAGCCCCTTCAATTTGATGGTGCCGTCGCTGGGATTGGTGGTGACCTTGCTGGTCACCAGGTTGCCGATTACCGGAATGGCGTCTTGGATCGACTCCTTGATGCCGTCGGTCGTCCAGGTGATCGTGCCGTTGAGCGAGCCGATCGTGCCCTTGGAGTTGCCGCTGCCGTTCAGGTTGACGTCATGGATGTTCAGGTTCAGCGTCATGCCCTTGGCGCTGCGGATCTGATTGCCCGCGGTCTGCACGGAGATGTTGGTGTAGTGGCTGTTGATGTACTGCCACAGCACCGGCGGCGTGGCGGCGAAGGACACCGTGGCGCTGTCCTGCACCTCGCACTGCACCGCGTCGGCCACCTTGCTGTCGGCGGTGTGGCGGGTGTACAACTCGGCGCCGATCAGCCCGGCGAACACCACCAGCAGCACGATCACCAGGATCAGCAGGAGCGACGTGCGATTGCGCGAAAAGCGGGTGAGGGCGTTCATCGGCTTGTCTTTGGGCTCGTGGGACTCCGCTGAGGTGGGCAGCTTGGTGGTGGCCGGCTCCGGTCGGTTGGGCGGCGGGGCCGGTTGGCGCGCTTGCGGCTGCGGCGGACGCCCCGGCTGCTGATGCGGTGGTGGCCCTGCCTGGCGCGGCGGAGGCGGGCCGGGTGGTTGCGGCCGGTTCGGCGGGGGCGGCGGCTGCGGGCGCCCCCGCTGGGGAATCCGCTCGGTGGGGGATTGGGAGGGGCCTGGAGCCGGCCGCGGCTGACCGGACGGCCCTGACGGGCGAGCCCATTCCGACGGGTCGCCGTGCGAAGGCCCTTGCGGTGTCGTCACCAGCGCGATTGTGCCTTACCGAGCTGAACGAAGTCTGAAAATGGTCACAGGTTGGCGAAGCAGGGATCCGATTGGCCGGGCGGGATCGCGGCGTCACGCGTCGAAAAGTGCGCTGCCACACCGTCTTCGGTGACTTGCACGCTGTCGGCATGGATACCCAACGGATAGTCGTTGGCCAGCCTGGAGGCGAAGATGTCCAGCGCCGATTGCGCGGTCTCGCGCGGTATCGGTGCGCCCATCGCGGTCACGCTGACAACCTGCAGGGCCAAGCCGTTGTCGGCGACCTGCGGCTTGACCGTGACGCTGCCCAGCCCGAGCGCACCCTTGAGCTCGATGGTGCCGGCGTTGGGATCGGTCGCGACGCTGTTGACCAGGCCACCGATGAACGGAATGGAACCCGCCACGGTTTGCTTGATGCCGTCGGACGTCCAGGTGATGCTGGCGTCCAGCGAGCCGATCGTGCCCTTGGAGTTCGCGTCGCCGTGCAGGTCGACGTCATCGATCAGGATGTCGGCCTTCATGCCCTTGGCATCGCGGACCTGGTTGCCCGCGGTGTGGATCGAGATACCGCGATAGTGGCCGGTGATGTGCTGCAGCAAAAACGGGGTGGGGCCGAACGACACGTTGACCTTGTCGTGCACAACGCATTCGGTCGCTGCGGCCACCACACTGTCGGCCCGGTGGCGGGCATAGATTTCGCCGCCGACCAGCCCGGCGATCGTCAGCGCGACCACGATGACGAGAACCAGAACGACGGAAACCGGGTCGCGGAGCCAGCGGCGCCTCTTCTTCACGGGTGCGTCCTCCGACGGTGGCAGTCCGGACGTTGCCTCGGTCGGGGCGTCCTCCGAGTAGGGCGGCGCAAGCCCGGCAGTCGGCTGGTCGTGGGCTGCCGGTGGTGAGTCGGCCTGATCGGGTGCCGACGGTTGCGCAGGACCACCTTCACTGCCGGGGCGAGCCCATATCGACGGGTCGTCGTGCGGTGGCTCCTGCGGATTCGTCACCCGGGCGATTCTGCCTCATCGGCGTCAACGAAGTCGGCCTGGTTGCGCAGCACCGCAATGGCGTCCCGGGCGGCGTGCACGCGCTCGGAGTCGATATCGGCCACCAGCAGCTCGGGGTCGGCGCCTGCGGCGGCCACGACCTCACCGAACGGCGAGACCACCAAGCTGCCGCCGACCCCGGTCGGGGCGCCCGAGGCGCTCAGCGTCTGGCCGGGATCGGCCTGACCCGCCGCGACGACGTAGCTGGTGCAGTCCAGCGCCCGCGCGCGGGCCAGCAACGTCCATTGCTCGAGCTTTCCGGGGCCCGACCCCCACGACGCGGCGACGACGATCACCTGGGCGCCGCGGCGCGCCAGCGCGGTGTACAGCTGGGGAAACCGGATGTCGTAGCAGGTGGTCAGCCCCACCTCGACGCCGTCGACGTCGATCAGCACCGGCTCACGGCCCGGCGCGACGGTGCGTGACTCGGTGAACCCGAACGCGTCGTAGAGGTGGATCTTGTCGTAGTGCGTATCGGTGCCCGGCCCGGCTGCGAGCAGCGTGTTGGCGACCCGGCCGTCGTCGGCGGGGGTGAACATGCCGGCGATCACGGTGAGGCCGGCGTCGGCGGCGATCCGGCGTACACCGTCGGCCCACGGCCCGTCGACCGGCTCGGCGACCGGCGCCAGCGGCACACCGAACCGGCACATCGTCGCCTCCGGGAACACCACCATCGCCGCACCGGCGTCGGCGGCGCGGGCGGTGTAGTCGCGCACCAGCTGGAGGTTGTCGGCCGGCTCGGTGCCGCTGAGGATCTGCGCCACCGCAATCCGCATGCCCACCAGCCTAAAACCTTGCCGAACGTCGACTTGTCGGGCAGAAATACGTCAAATCTCCCAACAACTCGACGCTCGGCGTGCTCACGGGTTGGTGATCCACATCGTGGTGAAGCGCTGCTCGGCGATCAACAGCTCGACGAGCTGGCTGCCGATGAAGTTCTCCAGCTTGCCGCCGACGAGCGGGATTCGAACCTCGACGGTGGCCCGGAATTTCAACCGCGCACCACCCGATTCGGCCACCGGCTCCAGCACGGCGGTGCCCGTCAGCGCGGCCGGCGCATCCAGGATCGACCCGACCACGGTGGCGGTGGCCGCGCCGTTGCTGATCGGGTCCCAGGTCTCCTCGCGGCGGACGCACAGATCGCCGCGGTGGAACTGGGTCACCACCCCGGGTAGCCGGTCGCTGCGCAGCACCTGGGTGGTGACCACGTCGATCGTGCCGTCCTCGACGCGCATCGAGTCCAGCGTCGCGTCGTCGGCGCCCGAATCGGCCAGTCGGGCCAGCCAGTACGCCTCATCGCTGAATGCTCGAAGAACCTCTTCGACGGTGGCCCCGTAATCGGTGGACATGTCGAATGAACGCGGCATAGCAAATCACGCTACCGTTACCGCCCGTGGCGGGAACGTTGTTCGCCGGTGCGCATGTCGCCGAGCAGGTGCCGCTGGCGCCGCTGACCACTTTGCGGGTCGGCCCGATTGCGCAGCGCGTCATCACCTGCTCGAGCGTCGAGCAGGTGATCGTCACGCTGCGTCAGCTGGACGCCGAGCAGTGTCGTCCGTTGCTGGTGTTAGCCGGCGGATCCAACGTGGTGATCGCCGACGCGCTGACCGACCTGACGGTAATTCGGTTGGCCGCCAACAATATTCGTATCGACGGCAACATCGTGCGGGTCGAGGCGGGCGCTGTGTGGGATGACGTGGTCGTCGCAACCATCGAGCGCGGTCTGGGTGGACTCGAATGCATGTCGGGGATCCCCGGTTCGGCGGGAGCCACCCCCGTGCAAAACGTCGGTGCATACGGGGCGGAGGTTGCCGACACCATCACCCGGGTACGGCTGCTGGATCGCCGCAGTGGCGAGGTGCGCTGGGCGCCGGCCGGCGAACTGCGCTTCGGCTACCGCACCAGCGTGCTCAAGCATTCCGAAGCGGCCGTCGTGCTGGAGGTGGAGTTTGCGCTCGATGGTGCCGGCCGCAGCGCGCCGCTGCGCTACGGCGAGCTGGTTGCTGCGCTCGGCGCGACGACGGGTCAACGGGCCGAGCCCGCGGCGGTGCGCAAGGCAGTGCTGGCGCTGCGGGCCCGCAAGGGCATGGTGCTCGACCCCGCCGACCACGACACCTGGAGCGTGGGCTCGTTTTTCACCAATCCGGTTGTCGCGCCGGAGGTTTACCAGCGGCTGGCGGACGAAGCAGATCGTCCGGTGCCGCACTATCCGGCACCGGACGGGGTGAAGCTGGCCGCCGGCTGGCTGGTCGAGCAAGCCGGCTTCGGCAAAGGCTATCCGGGCAGGGAGGAGACGGCCTGCCGACTGTCAACCAAGCATGCGCTTGCTTTGACCAACCGCGGTGGTGCCACCGCCGCTGATGTGGTGGCGCTGGCGCGCACCGTGCGCGACGGGGTCCGGGATGTGTTTGGTGTCACATTGATGCCCGAGCCGGTGCTGGTCGGCTGCGTGCTGTAGCGCGCGTGCACGGAATAGGTCGTTTTCGCCGGTATCTTTGTTTGTCGTGAACACAGCGCGTGACCTGCCGCCGATCAACCGGCGCCGGGCGTTGACGACGCTGGCGGTGGGGATGTTCGCGCCGAACCTTTTGGCGGCTTGTGTCGGGGGATCAAGCAAACAATCGGACAAGGCCAAACCACCGCCGGCGGCAAGTTTGACGTTCCGGCCGGGCGACAAGGCCGAGGACGTGGTGCCCACGGCGCCGATCAGCGTCGAGGTGCGCAACGGCTGGTTCCAGAAGGTGGCGCTGACGAACACCGCCGGCAAGGTGGTGGCCGGCGCGCTCAACCGCGACCGCACCGTCTACACCATCACCGAGCCGCTCGGCTACGACACGTCCTACACCTGGAGCGGCTCGGTGGTCGGCCACGACGGCAAGGCCGTGCCAGTCGCGGGGAAATTCATCACCGTCACCCCCACCAAGCAGATCGACGGCGGCTTCCAACTCGCCGACGGGCAGACGGTCGGGGTCGCCGCGCCGATCATCGTCCAATTCGACGCGCCGATCAGCGACAAGGCCGCCGTCGAGCGGGCAATGAAGGTCACCACCGACCCTCCCGTGGAGGGCAGTTGGGCATGGCTGCCCGACGAGGCGGCCGGCGCGCGGGCCCACTGGCGCACCCGCGAGTACTACCCGGCCGGCACCAAGGTCAACGTCGACGCCAAGCTCTATGGGCTCGCGTTCGGCGACGGCGCCTACGGCAAGCAGGACATGAGCCTGGCCTTCGAGATCGGTCGGCGACAGGTGGTCAAGGCCGAAATTTCGTCGCACCGCATCCAGGTGGTCCGAGACGAGGGCGTCATCATGGACTTCCCGTGCAGCTACGGCGAAGGTGATAAGGCGCGCAACGTCACCCGCAACGGCATCCACGTGGTCAGCGAGAAATACGCCGACTTCTACATGTCCAACCCCGCCGCCGGGTACAGCAACATCCACGAACGCTGGGCGGTGCGGATTTCCAACAACGGCGAGTTCATCCACGCCAACCCGGCAAGCTCTGGCGCACAAGGTAATTCGAACGTCACCAACGGGTGTGTCAACCTGTCGACGGCCGACGCCGAGCAATACTTCAACAGCGCCATCTACGGCGACCCGGTCGAGGTGACCGGTAGCCGCATCGAGCTGTCCTACGCCGACGGCGACATCTGGGACTGGGCCGTCGATTGGGATACCTGGGTGGGAATGTCGGCGCTGCCGCCCGCCAGCGGGTCCAAGCCGTCGCCGGCGTCGATGCCGCGCAGCGCGCCCGCCACCCCCAAGGACGCGCCCACGTTGTCGGGGACCCCGACCACTAGCGTCCGACCCGGCGGCTAGCGCTGGCCTGATCGCGCGGCCGGATCACGATCTGGTCGAGGTTGACGTGCGACGGGCGCGACGCCACGAACCCGATCACCTCGGCGATGTCGGCGGCCACCAACGGCGTCATCCCGGCATAGACGGCGTCGGCGCGCTGCTGGTCACCGCCGAACCGCACCAGCGAAAACTCGGTTTCGACGGCGCCGGGCGCAATCTCGGTGAGCCGCACCGGCTTTCCCAGCAATTCGCCGCGCAGCGTGCGGTGCAGCGCGCCCTGCGCGTGTTTGGCGGCCGTGTAGCCGGCGCCGCCGTCGTAGATCTCCAACGCCGCCACCGAGGTCACGGTGACGATCAGGCCGTCGCCGGACGCGATCAGTTTGGGCAGCAGCGCGCGGGTCACCCGCAGCGTGCCGAGCACATTGGTCTCCCACATCCACCGCCAGTGCGCCAGGTCGGCGTCGGCCACCGGCTCCAGGCCTTTGGCGCCGCCGGCGTTGTTGACCAGCACGTCGACCCGGTCCACCTGGGCCGCCAGCGC
>NZ_LZKJ01000115.1 GCF_001672775.1 Mycobacterium kyorinense
GCAAATGAGCTGCTCCCGGCCGGATATCGGACCGCCGGTGCCGCTGCTGCGGATCTTCGACGTCGCCGGCGCGCTGGAGTTCTACTGTGATTACCTCGGTTTTCGCCGCGACTGGGAACATCGCTTCGAGCCCGACCTGCCCGCCTATATCCAGGTGAGCAGGTCGGATGTGGTGCTGCACCTCACTGAGCACTACGGCGACGGCAGTCCCAACACCGTGCTGTGGATTCCGGTCGGTGACGTCGACGCGCTGCACGCCGAGCTGATCGGCCGGCGTCACGGTTACTCCAGGCCGGGGATCGAGAACGACGCCCCCGGCGGGCCGACGATGACCGTCGTTGATCCGTTCGGCAACCAGTTGAGGTTCTGCCAGCGCGCCGGCTAGTCGCGTGTCGGCTGCAATGCCGCCGCCAACTCCGGCACCACCAGCTGGCGTTGCCAATCGCGGGCACCCCCGGTACGCAGAAAATCGTCGATGGCCGTCGTCGCGTCGGCGGGGCCGTCCCAGTCCCAGCACAGCCGTCGCACCAGGTCGGGGGAGATCAGGTTCTCCGTCGGCACCGCCACCCGCTCCGCGACTTTGCTCAGCGCGGCGCGAGCCGCCTCCAGCCGCGCGGCGGCCTCAGGTCTGCGCCTAGACCAGCGCGCCGGTGCCGGCGGGCCGTTCGGTGGTTCGGTGTCCTCGACCGGCTCGCGATTCTGCCGGGCGGCCTCCAGCGCCGCGAACCACATCGGCGCGCTGCGACGCTGCTTGCGCCCACCGAATATGGGCAGATCGACGAGGTCGTCGATGGTCTTCGGGTCGGCGACAGCGGCCGCGATGATCGCCGAATCGGGCAGGATCCGCCCCGGCGCGATGTCGCGACGTTGGGCGATGCGGTCGCGCGCCGTCCATAATTCCCGGACCGCGGCCAGCCCGCGTTGGTTGCGCACCTTGTGGATGCCCGACGTGCGTCGCCACCGGTCGCGCCGGGTGGGCTGGGCCGGCTCTGCGGCGGACGTCCGCAGGTATTCGAATTCCTCGGCCGCCCAAGCACTTTTACCTTGCTCTGCCAGCACCCCGGCCATCGCCTGACGCAATTCGATGAGCAACTCGACGTCGAGGGCCGCATAGTTCAGCCAGGCCGCCGGTAGCGGACGTCTGGACCAGTCGGCCGCGCCGTGGCCCTTGACCAAGCCCAGCCCAAGCAGCCGCTGCACCTCCGCCGCCAGATTGACCCGGTCGAATCCGGCCAGCCGGCCGGCCAGCTCGGTGTCGTACAAACTCGGTGGCCGCATGCCGACCTCAGCCAGGCAGGGCAGGTCCTGGTCGGCGGCGTGCAGGATCCACTCGTCGTCGGCGAGCACCTTGGCCACCGGCCGCAGCACCGTCAGCGGGTCACCGCCGTGGCTGACCGGGTCGATCAGCACAGTGCCGGCACCGGCGCGTCGGATCTGGATCAGGTAGGCCCGATTGGAGTAGCGGAATCCCGAGGCCCGTTCGGCGTCTACCGCGAACGGTCCGTGCCCGCCGGCCAGCAGCTTTGCGGCGGCCGTGATCTGGTCCGCGGTCGCCGAGAGGTCGGGCACGCCCTGGGCGGGCTGCAGCAACGGTGTGACGTCGGCTTCGTCTTCCGGTTGACCGGGCGCGTCGGACATTTCAGGCGCGGGACCGCGACCCGAGGTCGGTCACCCCCACCGGCGGCAGCCCTGCAGCGTGCTCGAGCACTTCGCAAAACGCCTCGACGTGTGTGCCGATGTCGGGGGTGATCGCGGTCCACGAGGCTCGCAGTTCGAGCTGGTGGGCGCGGGGCGGTCCGGAGATGTCGCCGTAGCGCACCGACGTGGTGGCGGTGACGGTGCCGCCGAGGGCCGTGACCTCCTCAGCGCGTGCCTCCAGAGCGTCGACCAGCCAACTCCACGCCACTTCCGGCAACAACGGGTCGATGGCCTCGCTGGAGTCCAGGTCGGCCTGGATGTAGGCGACCAGCCGCATGGTGCCGTCCCAGGCGTCGGCGCCGTCAGGGTCATACAGCAGTATCAACCGGCCGAAGGCGTCACCCTCGGAGCGCTCGGGGACGATCGCGACGTCGGGATGCTTGACCTCGGCGCCCAGCGCGTAGCTGTAGGGGGCAAGGCGCTGCGGCGGCCGGATGGGGCCCAGCTCGATCTCCGGCCGCACGGTGGCGGCGTTCATCGCCGTCACCGCCTCGCGGAATGGGACCGGTTCGGCTGAGGTCACAACCTCTAGACGCTAGACCCATTTGGCGACGCGCGGAAACAGGCGCGCCGCCTAGTTCTCGCGCCAGCCGTTTGACTCTGCGCGCACCAAGCAAAAGTGCGAGTGGCCTACCTGCTCAGCGCAGAGTCAACGGAAGGCTAGAAGCGAGCCGGTCGCTTCTCGCGGTGTGCGGCCAGACCTTCGGCCACGTCTGGCCCGCTGAAACTGAGAAACTCCAGGCCAAGCGAGGTTTCGAAAGCCGGTGCGAACATCCGGTACCAGTGGTTGAGGCTGTGTTTGGTAAACCGGATCGCCGATTGCGCGCCCTGGGCCAGGTCGCCGGCGATGCGGGTGGCGGTGGCCAGCACCTGGTCGTCGTCGACGCAGGTCGAGACCAGCCCGATCCGCTCGGCTTCCTCGCCGCTCAGCGCCTCGCAGGTGAGCAGGTAGTACTTGGCCTTGGCCATGCCGACCAGCAACGGCCAGCAGATCGCGGCGTGATCCCCGGCGGCCACCCCCAGCTTGGTGTGGCCGTCGATGATCTTGGCGTTGCGGCCCGCCACGGACACGTCGGCCAGCAGCGCCACCACCAGTCCGGCGCCGACGGCCGCGCCGTGAATCGCCGAGACCACCGGCTTGTCGAGGTTGACCATGTTGAGCACCAGGTCGCGGGCTTCGCGCATGATGCGCATCCGGTCGCTGAAGTCGCCCATGGTCTCCTGGATCAGGTCGAAGCTGCCGCCGGAGGAGAACGCCTTGCCTTCGCCGCGGACCAGGACCACTCGCACGTCGGGATCGCGATTGATCGCCGGCCAGATCTCGGCGAGATCGCGATGCATCTGCGGGCCCACCGAGTTCAGCCCCGGAGCGTCGAGAATCACCTGCAACACGCCGTCGTCGCCGGGTTCGATTCGCAGACTTGGGAATTCGTCGTAGTTGACTGGAGGTTGCTGTACTGGCATACCGATGAGGTTACGCACGCACGGCTCGGGTCCCCACGTCGGCCTTGATGTCGCCGCGCACAATCCGTTCGGCCAATCGCGATGCCAGCGCCATGATGGTCAGCGCGGGGTTGGCGCTGCCCTGAGTGGGGCAGACCGAACCGTCGGCCAAAAACAGGTTCGGCACTGCCCAACTCCGCTGGTCGGAGTTGACGACGCTGGTCTCGGGGTCGCTGCCCATCCGTGCGCCGCCGATCAGATGTGCGAAGCGCTGGATGGTCAGCACGTCCTGAGCACCGGCCGCGTGCAGGATGTTGGTGATGACGTTCGTGGAGTACTCCATGTTGTCCTTGTCGTTCTCCGACAGCGAGTAGTCGAAGTGGGCGACCGGAATGCCGTACTGATCGGTCTCCTCGGCGAGCGTGACCCGGTTGTCCGGGTGCGGAAGCAGCTCGTTGAGCACGCCGATGGTGGCCCAGTGGTTGTAGTCGCGCATGTATTCGCGCAGCGCAGCACCCCAATGCCCGTCGGCCAGCACGTGTTCGGCCCAGCCGATCGGCAGCGGTGACACGGTCTGAATGGAGAATCCACGCGCGAAGCCGCGATCCGGGTCGGTCTCGTAGAACTGCTCGGACGACACCTCCGGCGGCGGCGCCTTGTACATCCGCAACTCCTCGGGCCAGCGGCCTGCGGTCTGCGAGGCGCCCTGCACCATCACGTAGCGGCCGACCTGGTCGCTGTTGTTGCACAATCCGTTCGGAAACTTCTGACTGGTCGAGTTGAGTAGCAGCCGTGGGGTCTCGATCGAGTAACAGGCCACCGCAACCACTTTGGCACGCTGGAAGCGCTCCTTGCTTCCGTCCTCGTCGAAATAGGTTACACCGCTGGCATTTCCAGCCTCATCGAGTTCTACGCGGGAGGCCATGCAGTTAGCCCGGATCTCCACACCGTGGGCCAGCGCGTCAGGCAGGTGTGTGACGTACGGGCTGGCCTTGGCGTTGACTTTGCACCCCTGCAGGCAGTAGCCACGGTAGATGCAGTGCGGCCGGTTGCCGAATGTGCCGTTGACGATGCCGACCGGCCCGACCCGCATCTCGATGCCGAGATTGAGCGCCCCTTCCCAGAGCTTCATCGCCGCACCCGAAACTGGGTGCGGCGCAAACGGGTAGCGGTGCGGATAGCCCCACGGCCAGTCCTGGCCGGCGACCGGCAACTCCTGCTCCAGTCGCTCGTAGTGCGGTCGCAGGTCGGCGTAGCTGATCGGCCAGTCGGCGCCGACACGGTCTCGGGTGAACGTCTCGAAGTCGCTGGGATGGAAGCGCGGCGTATAGCCGGCGTAGTGCACCATCGAGCCGCCCACCCCGCGGCCGGAGTTGTTCTTGCCCAACTCGATCGGGTCCGAGCCGCCGATGATCCGCTTCTGCGTCCAATACAGCTGATGCGACCCGGCCTCATCGGAGACCCAGTCCTCGTCGGGATGCCAGAACGGCCCGGCCTCCAAAATCACGACCCGCCAGCCGGCGCGCGCCAGCCGCTGGGCGAGCACCGAACCGCCGGCGCCGGCCCCCACCACCACCAGGTCGACCTCTTCGTCGTCGTGGTAGCGGCGCATGGTGGCCTCGCCGGGCAGGTCACGCGAGTGCACGTCGAGCAGGAAACGGGAGTCGTTGTCGACGGGTCCTACTGCGCCCTTGAGCAACCCGCGCCAAAAGTCACCCATCGATATCGTCCTCGTCGACGGTCTTGACCGGGTCCTCGTCGGTGGCGCCGGGCTTCTCGTACGGCTCGCGGCTGCCGACTCCGCCGAGCCGCATGAACCCGCGGGGATAGGCCGGCCCGCCGAACCCGATCTCGTTCCACGCCCAGGGGTGGCTGTAGAAAGCCGACAGCGCCATCCGCATCACCACCGACCACGCGCGGGAGACGTTCAACTTCTCCCAACTACCGCCGTACAACTGGGCGTCGGCGAACCGCTGGACGACCGCTTCGCGCGTCGTCGCTTCGGCGTCGGCGAACGACTCCGCACCGGCGTCACGGGCCGCCTCGTCCAGGCCGGCCAGGACCAGCCGCCAGGTGTCCCGGTCGTCGGGCATGTCGTCGTATTGGTAGCCGTCCAGTTGGCCGTCGGCGAGCTTGGCGTCGACGAACTCGGCAACCGGTATCCGCGGCTCGCCGTCTTGGGCCAGTACGGTGTCGCAGAACATCCGCAGCGTTGGCTCCTCGGCAGGCTCGAAGAACCGCAGCGGTCCGGGTTCATCCAGCCGGGCCAGCACTACTTTGCGGGTGGCTTCGTCCCAGGTGTCGGCGGTGGACAGCACGTCGTAGTCGGGGTAGCGGCCGATCATCTGCGGTGTGGTGCCGCGGCGCTGGCGCGGCAGCCACGACGGGTGCAGCGGCTTGCCGTCGGGCCGCAGGTTGGGCAGATGCTTGCCGCTGGCTATATCAGACACAGCCGCGCATCACTTCTCGCGCCGCATGATCGCCGCCAGCAGGCCCATTGCGCCGACGATGCTCATCAGCCCGGGCGCGGCGATCGGCGGGCCCATCGGCACGTTGTAGTTGTAAAGCCGCCAGCCACCGGGCCGGCGCGCTACGCCGCGGGCGTGGAAATACTGGCCCATCAGCCCGTTCGCCGCGTAAACCCCCGCGGTGACGGGCAGCCATCGCTTGGCCCAGTGCTTCGAGAACACCCCGGCCACTCCGGCGACCACCACCGGCGGGGTGACCACGATCGGGCTCCACATCCATTTGTTGCCGAAGCTGGCCCGGTAGTGCTCGAAGTACACCTCGGCCGTCGTCACCACCGCTGCGAACGCCGTCAGACCCGACAACGTCCGTTCGAAACGGCCGTGTGCGATATTGCGCAACACCCGGTCGATCAGGTATTCCGCCTCGCCGACCAGGTTTGTGTCCTTGGCCGGCTTGTCCATCAGGAACATCAACCGTCTCCTTTCACGCCGTCGGGGCGGCGGGGGATGGGCACGCCGAGAGGAGCGGGCCGCCGCCGCACCGACCGCATTCCCCAAAACGGCCGTGCGCACACTTCGGGTCATCTGCATTGGCTGGCGTGGCAGCATTGAGCGCGATGACTACTCGTCGCGACCTTCCCGACTCGCCGTATCTGGCTGCGGCCAGCGGCCGCAACCCCGCCCGAGTGCCGGTGTGGTTCATGCGCCAGGCCGGCCGCTCGCTGCCCGAATACCGGGCCCTGCGGGCACAACACAGCATGCTGGCGGCCTGCTTCGACGCCGAGCTGATCACCGAGATCACCATGCAACCGGTGCGCCGCCACGGCGTCGACGCGGCGATTCTGTTCTCCGACATCGTGGTGCCGCTCCGCGGTGCGGGCGTCGAGCTCGATATCGTCCCCGACGTCGGGCCGGTCATCGCCGCGCCGGTGCGCAGTGCCGACGACGTCAGCGCATTGAAACCCCTTGAGCCGCAAAAGGTTCAACCGGTATCGGATGCGGTCGGGATGCTGGTGGAGGCTCTCGGCGACGTCCCGCTGATCGGTTTCGCCGGTGCGCCGTTCACGCTGGCGTCTTATCTGGTGGAGGGCGGTCCGAGCCGTCACCACGCCCGGACGAAGGCGATGATGCTGGCCGACCCGGACAGCTGGCATGCGCTGATGGAAAAGCTGACCGACTTGACCGTCGCCTTCCTGCGGGTACAACTCGACGCCGGGGTGGATGCCATCCAGGTGTTCGACTCGTGGGCCGGTGCGTTGTCGCTGTCGGACTACCGCCGGTATGTGCAGTCCCACAGTGCGCGGATCTTCGCCGCGCTGACCGAATACGGCGTCCCGATGACGCACTTCGGCGTGGGCACCGCCGAATTGCTGGGGGCGATGTCGGGGGCCGGCGCCTCGGTGGTGGGCGTCGACTGGCGGACGTCGCTGCTCGACGCCGCCTGGCGGGTCGAGGCTGGCACGGCTTTGCAGGGCAACCTCGATCCCGCCGTGCTAATGGCCGGCTGGCCGGCGGTGGAGCGGGCGGCCCGGGCTGTGGCCGACGACGGGCGGCGGGCCGTCGAGGCCGGCGCGGCGGGGCATATCTTCAACCTCGGCCATGGGGTGCTGCCCGACACCGATCCCGACGTGCTGACCGAGCTGGTGTCGCTGGTGCACTCGTTGTGACTCCTGAGCTATTGCCCGGCTCCTCCTCGGGCCGTGCCGGCCCGCATCGTCGCCGAACGGCGTACTGCGTTGTCGGAGGCGGCATCTCAGGTTTGACGGCCGCATACCGGTTACGGCTGGCCGTCGGCGACGACGCGGCGATCATCCTGTTCGATCCGGCCGACCGGCTCGGCGGAGTACTGCGCACCGAGCGCGTCGGCGGGCAGCCGATGGACGTCGGCGCCGAGGCGTTCGTGCAGCGCCGGCCCGAAGTGCCGGCGCTGCTTGCCGAGTTGGGTCTTGCGGACCGGCAACGCGACACCACCGGTGCCCGGCCGCTGATCTACAGCCAGGCCCGGCTGCATCCACTGCCGAGCGACACGGTGGTCGGGATTCCGTCGTCGGCCGAATCGGTCGCGGGTCTGGTCGACGACGGGACCGTCGCACGCATCGCTGAGGAGCCCAACCGGCCGCTGCAGTGGCGACAGGGCAGCGACCCGAGCGTCGCCGAGGTGGTGGCCGACCGGTTCGGCGAGCAGGTGGTGAGCCGGGCGGTGGACCCTCTGCTGGCCGGCGTGTATGCGGGTTCGGCAGCCAGTATCGGGCTGCGCTCGGCGGCACCGACAGTGGCCGCGGCGCTTGATGCCGGTGCGGCAAGCCTGACCGGGGCGGTCGGCCAGGTGCTCGGCACGACCCGCGCTGGCCCGGTGTTCGGCGCGGTCGACGGTGGCTACTGCGTGCTGGTCGACGCGTTGGCGCGGCGCAGCCAACTGCGCTGGGTGCAGGCGGCGGTGCAGCGCCTCGAGCACGTCGACGGGGGCTGGGTGCTGCACGACGACACCGGGACACCCTGGCCGGCCGACGGGGTCGTCCTGGCCGTCCCCGCGCCGCGGCTGGTGCCTCTGCTCGACGGCATTGCCCCGCGTAGCGCCGCGGCCGCACACCGGATTCGCAGTGCATCCTCTGCGGTGGTGGCGCTGGCGGTGCCGCCGGACACCGCGTTTCCGCAGCAGTCCGGGGTGTTGGTGGCCACCGGCGAAGCGTTGCACGCCAAGGCGATCACGTTGTCGTCGCGCAAATGGGGCAGCGGTGGCGAGGTCGAGTTGCTGCGGTTATCGTTCGGCCGGTTCGGCGAGGATCTGGCTGTGCGGACCTCCGACGACGAACTGCTGGCATGGGCGGTCGACGACCTGGCCACCGTGTTCGGGCTTGCCGTCGACCCGCTGGATGCCCGCGTGCAGCGCTGGCCGGATGCGATGCCGCAATACGGCCCCGGCCATGCCCATGTGGTTGCCGAGTTGCGTGCCGGCCTGCCGCCGGGACTGGCGGTAGCGGGCAGCTACCTCGACGGGATCGGCGTGCCGGCGTGTGTCGGCGCGGCCGGTCGAGCGGTGTCGGAACTGCTGAAGGTGGGCGTGGCACGATAGAGCCATGGCCCGCCTGGACTACGACACCCTCAACTCGACCCTGCGCTACCTGATGTTTTCGGTGTTCTCGGTACGGCCCGGGGTACTCGGGGACGAGCGCGACACCATCGTCGACGAGACCGCTACCTTCCTCAAGCAGCAGGAAGAACGCGGCGTGGTGGTGCGCGGACTCTACGACGTCTCGGGCTTGCGGGCCGACGCCGATTTCATGATCTGGACGCACGCCGAACGAGTCGAAGCGCTGCAAGCGACCTACGCCGACTTCCGTCGCACCACCACGCTGGGCCGGGCTTGCACGCCGGTGTGGAGCAGTGTGGCGCTGCATCGGCCCGCGGAGTTCAACAAGAGCCACGTCCCAGCGTTTATCGCCGGCGAGGAGCCGGGCGCCTACATCTGCGTCTACCCGTTCGTGCGGTCCTACGAGTGGTATCTGCTGCCCGACGAGGAGCGCCGCCGCATGTTGTCCGAGCACGGGATGGCCGCGCGCGGCTACAAGGACGTCCGAGCCAATACCGTGCCGGCCTTCGCGCTGGGCGACTACGAGTGGATCCTTGCGTTCGAGGCGCCCGAACTGGACCGGATCGTCGACCTGATGCGCGATCTGCGGGCCACCGACGCACGTCGGCACACCCGCGCGGAGACTCCCTTCTTCACGGGGCCGCGGGTGCCGGTCGAGCAGCTGATGGCTTCGCTGCCATGACGTCTCCGGTCGATCCCAGCCGTTTCGAAGAGATGTACCGCGACGAGCGGACCTCGCATGGGCTACCGACGGCCACGCCCTGGGACATCGGCGGGCCGCAGCCGGTGGTTCAGCAGCTGGTCGCGCTGGGCGCGATCAACGGCGAGGTACTCGATCCGGGCACCGGGCCTGGTCACCATGCGATCTACTACGCGTCGAAGGGCTACTCGGCCACGGGCATCGACGCGTCACCGAGCGGTCTGGAGCGCGCGCGGGAAAACGCGCGGAAAGCCGGGGTTTCGGTGAACTTCGAACTGGCCGATGCCACCCGGCTCGACGGGCTGGACAACCGCTTCGACACCGTCGTCGATTGCGCCTTCTACCACACATTCAGCACCGACCCCGAGCTACAGCAGTCCTACGCCAAGGCGTTGCACCGCGCCACCAAACCCGGTGCGCGGCTGTACATGTTCGAGTTCGGTCCGCACAGCGTCAACGGCTTTCGCATGCCGCGGGCACTGTCGGAGGACGACTTTCGACAGGTGCTTCCCGCCGGCGGCTGGGAGATCACCTATTTGGGTCCGACCACCTACCAGGTCAATCTCAGCGCGCAATCCTTCGAGATGATGCTGGCACGCAATCCCGATATGGCTGACCAGATCAAGCCGGTAGCGGAGCGGTTCCAGATCATCGAACCGTGGCTGGAGGGCGGCCGGGCACATGCCCCGTTCTGGGAAGTGCACGCAGTCCGTCTTTGACGCCGAGCGTGGGATTGATGCACGCTTCTCGCGAAAAGGCGTGACATCAAGCCCACGCTCGGCTCGTTAGGAGTCGGCGGGCACCAGCTTCAGGCAGATCGAGTTGATGCAATAGCGCTGATCGGTCGGCGTCTGATAGCCCTCGCCTTCGAAGACGTGGCCCAGGTGGCTGTGGCAGTTGGCGCACAGCACTTCGACGCGACGCATGCCCAGCGAGTCGTCGGGCCGCAGGATCACCGCATCCGAGTCCGACGGGTCGAAGAATGATGGCCAGCCGCAATGGGATTCGAATTTCTCGCTGCTGCGGAACAATTCGGCCCCGCAAGCCCGGCACTGGTAGACACCTTCGGTTTTGGTGTCGGTGTACTCACCGCTGAACGGCCGCTCGGTGCCGGCGCGGCGCAGCACCGCGAACTCCTCCGGCGTGAGCTTCTGCCGCCATTCGTCGTCGCTCAACTGCACTTTCGGGGCGGAGGTCATGCTTCCACGCTAGCTCTAATCGCGGTGACCCGCTGCGCCCGGCTCCGCCGCGCTTGCGATCACCGCGCTGCGCGGTCGCTCGCTCGTCAGCCACGCCGGATCGATCCCGTCGTCCAGCCGGTTTTCCGCCTTGGCGTCCAGATAGCGGAAGTACAGCACGGTGAACACCACAATCATCAGCAGCGACCAGCCGTAGGTGATCTTCAGGTACTCCAGCGGACGTCCGATGTCCATCCAGTTGAACAGCAGCCAGCGGTCCATCGTCAAAAAGCCGTAGATGCCCAGCCAGGCCGGCCAGTTGCGGATCACCGAGTTGGGCAGCACCACCGTCATCAAGAACGGGAACAGCATCATCGAGTAGTAGCCCTGCGCCAGCGACAGCACCAGCCAGGACCACAGCAACACCACACCGGAGGAGGTGAGCAACCAAAACCGTGGATCGCGGGTCCGGTAGTAGCGGTACAGCAGCCACAAACTGCCAACCGCGATCAGCGTGAACAGGATTCGCAGAAACATGATGAGCCAGGTGGGCAGACCGAAGTACACGCCGTTGCCCAGAATCGAGCTGTTGAAGTAGTCGCGGGTGCCCATGATGTAGGGCAGCGTGCGGGTGAAGAAGTCCATCGGGTCGCTGAGCAGTGGCAGCGCGGCCAGGTTGAACACCGCCGGTACCACGATGGCGGCCACCACCGCGCGCCACTGGCGGTTGAGCAGCGGCAGCAGCAGCAGCGGTCCCAGTACCGGTTTGACCACCAGCGCCAATCCGATCGCCAGACCGGCCGCCCACTGGCGGCCGGTTAGCAGCCACCGGAAGAACAGCACCTCCAGCAGCAGGATGCAGCCGTTGATGTTGGTGAACACCAGCGTGTTGGTCACCGATTCGGTGCAGAACATCGCCAGCAGCAGCGCCGGAGCGGCCACTGAGGTGATGGTGAAGTTGAACATCCGCAGCAGCAGGTAGGCCGCGATCACGATCGCAATGGTGTTGCACGCAATGAACAGGTAGCGCGACTCCGCGAACGACAGGTAGCCGAACGGTGCCATGAGCAGGGTGCCGCCGGGCGGGTAGAGGTAATGGGGGTCGACGTAGTCGAAATGCTCGTTGTAGATGTCCAAGCCGTGCCGGAAGTTGGACACCGCCCGGTAGACCGGTTTGAAATCGTCGGTGATATTGCCGTTGGTGGTCACTACCACGCTGCGATGGATGATGGCCAGAATGGCCACCGGCCACAACACCGACCGCAGCACCGTCGCGACGCTGGGGGCCCCGGTGCGGGGACGAAACAAGGACTCAACCGTCGTCACCAGCGCACCGTACACCGGTGTCCTGCCGGCCCAAGTATCAGGCGGGACAGTAGGTGTCGGTGTCGGGCAGGTGCCCGCTGTCCAGGTACCCGATCAGCGGCGGTACCGCACACGAGGAGTAGATGCTGGCGCCATGGCCGATTCCTTGCCACATCACCCGCTTGCTGGCCGCGGTGGCGTTGATGATGGTGGCCGCCGTTGCGGCGACGCCCTCGGAGCCGACGATCGGATCGTTCTGCACGCCCATCAACAAGACGTTGATCTTGAGGCTCTTCGGTGGTTGCGGTGGGGTGCCGCTTGGCCAATGCACGCATTTGACGAGATCCAGCGCGCCGACCGTGCCGAACTGCGGGTAGAGCTTGCCCCAGGCGACCACCAGTTGACGCACCCGGTCGGGAGTTGGGCGGTTGAGCGCGTCGCTGCAGGAGTTGATGAACTGGCCGTCGGTGCCGCGGGTGGATTCGGCCCGGTTGATCAGCGATGTCAACAGGTTGGTGTCGCCGGAGCGGGCGTTGGCCAGCGCGGTGGCCAAGTCGGTGGTGGTTCCGATGCGGTCGCCGGTGGGGAAGCCCAGCGCGGTGGAGATGGCGTTGGCCACCGACGCCACCGACGCGCCGGCGGGCCCGTGGCCGGCCCGCGCGTCGGCCAGCAGCGAGTCGACGGCGCCCTTGGGATCGGGTCCCAGCGCGCAGTTCACCGCCGCGCACTGGGCGGCGAACGCGTCCAGGGCCGCTTGTTCGCCCTTGACCCGCTGCTCGGCTGCGGCTTCGGCGCCCACTCCCAACGCGATCGGCGAGTCCAGGATCAACCTGGACACCTTGTCGGGCCGCGACCCGGCGTAGCTCAGCGCCACCTGGGCGCCGTTGCCGATTCCCACCAGCGCCAGCGCGGGCACGTCCCAGATGCTGCGCAGCCGCTCGAGGTCGCCGGCCGAGTGCGTGTTGTCGTAGGCGGAGTCGCCGGGCGCGATGGTGTCAGTGCAGCTGGTGGTGGCGTTTTGGGTGATGTCGGCGAGGTTGGCCACCGGGTCGTCGCCCGCCTCGAACTGCGACTGGTTGCGCATCTCCTGGCGGTCGAACTGGTCACGGCAGTCCACCGGACTCGACAGGCCCATGCCGCGGCGGTCGACGGCGACGACGGGGTGGGTACGCAGCACGTCGGCGCCCGCGCGGGACAGCCACACCGGTAATTGCAGCGACGACGGCAGATCTGAACCGGTGGTGAAGACCAGCGGCCCGGCATCGGCCGGCGTCTGCACGGAGCGGGCGCGCACCACACCGATGCTCAGCGTCCCCGACGAACCGTTGACCGGGTCGAGGTCGGCGTCGTAGTTCGCGCAATCCAGCTTGACCCCGGGAGCGGGGGGAACGGCGGCGTCGCCGAACACCCGCGACGTGCAGTCCCGCCACGACAAGTCGTTCTTGGGAGCCGCGATCGGCGGCGGACCGTCGGGTGATTGGGACTGGGCGGCCTTCCCTTGAGGGTGGGCGCCGGAATTGGTGGCAAAGCGCGGGTTGGCGGCCAACCCCGGTGCACAGCCCGCCACCATCGCGGTCACCGCGACCAGGGTTGCGGCAAACGTGGCGCGCCCGATCATGCCGACCACCCTAAGACCTCACGTAGCGGGTGTAGAGGTAGCCGTCTTCGTCGGACACGATGTGGACGCAGCGCATCGCGCTTTGCACCTGGCCCGGGCCGGTCGCGATGCGGCGGGCCTGGCCGCCGACCACACACGGTGCGATCGTCAGGCACAGTTCATCAAGCATGCCGCGTTCGACGAGCGAGCCGAACAGCATCGGGCCGCCCTCGGTCAGCACCCGGTGAAGGCCGCGGCTGGTCAGCGCCTTGAGCAGGGCGGCCTCGTCGACCAGCGCCGGATCACGGCCCGAACAGTCGACGACCTCGGCCAGGCTTCCCAGATGACGACGAGTCGCCTCGGCGGCCGCAGCGCAGGTGAGCACCAGCGGTGGCACCTCGGTGCGAGTGAACACCGGCATGTCACGCTCCAGCCGGCCGGACTTGGTCACGATTGCCAGCGGCGGGACTTCGCTTTGGCCGCGGGCCTGTCGCCGCTGCCGGGCCGATACGCCCGGGCGCGCGCCGGAATAGCTTTCGATGCGCACCGTGCCCGCGCCGACCAGGATGACGTCGGCGAGTTCACGCAGCAGGCTGAACAACGCCCGATCGACGGGCCCGCCCAATTGACCGGTGGTGCCGCCGACGGTAGCGCCGCCGTCGAGGCTGGCGATGAAGTTGGCCCGTACCCACAACCCGTCCGATGGATACGCGTACAGGTTGGGCAGGTCGCCGTCGTCGAGCCGGCGGCTGGAGCCCAGCAGTGTGAGCCCAGCGGTGAGGTCGGGTCCAAGCTCGGCCATGAGTTTGATTGCAGCACGTCGTTACAGTGCCTGCATGCACGGCCCCACCTCTGCGGACGCCACCGGCCGGATTGGGCACCTGGTGGATCGGCATCCGACTGTCTCCCCGGAGCGGCTGATCGGCCAGCTGACGCCCCCGCCGATGTTCGCCGGGGTCAGCTTTGCGACGTATCGTCCCGACCCCGCCGAACCAAGCCAAACCGCTGCCGTCGACGCCTGCCAACAGTTTTGTCGGCAGGCCGTCGAGCGCCGGGCCGGTCGCCGCAAGTTGTTCGGCAAGCGGGCGGTAGCGCCCGGTGTCGGGCTCTACCTCGACGGCGGTTTCGGCGTCGGCAAAACCCATCTGCTGGCCTCCGCCTACCGCCAGATACCGGACGACATGCACCGCAAGGCATTTGCGACGTTCATGGAGTTGACCCAGCTGGCCGGGGTGTTCGGCTTCGCCGAATGTATCGACCTGCTGGCCGATTACACGCTGGTCTGCATCGACGAATTCGAGCTCGACGATCCGGGAAACACCACGCTGATCGCCCGGATGCTCGCCCAGCTCGTCGAGCGCGGTGTGTCGCTGGCCGCCACGTCGAATACGCTGCCCGAACAACTCGGCGAAGGTCGCTTTGCCGCCCAGGATTTCCTGCGTGAAATCAACACGCTGGCAAGCATTTTCACCGTCGTGCGGATTGACGGGCCGGACTACCGGCATCGCGACCTGCCGGCGGCGCCCGAGCCGCCGTCGGATGAGCAGGTCGCCGCGCGTGCCGCTCATGTCAACGGAGCCACTCTCGACGACTTCGACGCGTTGTGCGCGCACCTGGCCACCATGCACCCGTCGCGCTATCTGGCGTTGATCGAAGGGGTGACCGCGGTGTATCTGACCGGCGTACACGGCATCGACGACCAAAACGTCGCACTGCGACTGGTGGCGCTGACCGACCGGCTCTATGACGCCGGCATACCCGTGGCAGCGTCGGGGGAGAAGCTCGACCGTATCTTCAGTGAAGAGATGCTCGCCGGCGGGTTCCGCAAGAAGTACCTGCGCGCCACGTCGCGCCTGCTGGCGCTGACGGCGTCGGGCTAGAGCCGCCGGACCATGACGTAGTCGTCCTCGCGTTGGTCGCCTACCTGAAACGTTCTGGCGCCGTTGACGATAAAGCCGTGCTTGGTGTAGAAGCGTTGAGCGCGTTGGTTTTGCCGGTTGACGCCAAGCCAGACGCAGGCGGCGCCCAGCTTCTCGGCGGCAGCCAACGCGGCGGTGATCAAGGCCGTCGACACTGCCGTACCGTGATGACCTTCCAGCACGTAGATTTTCGAAAGCTCTACGGCGGGACCGACGCCCACGGCGCGCCCGACGTCGGGATCGTCGGTGACGCCGCGGACCAGCATCGCGTAGCCGGCAATCCGGTCGGCGTGTTCGGCGACCAGCACTACACGTTCGGAATCGTCGAGATACTCGGCGAACCGCGCCGCGGACAAATTGGCTTCAATGAACGCCGCGACGTTCGCCGGTGTCACCGACGCCGGACAGGCCAGGGGAAAGGTGTCAGCGGCGACGGCGGCCAGTTCGTCGAGGTCGACGGAATCGGGGCCGGCAATGCGAACGGTGAGAGCGTCTGTCGTCAGAGGTTCCACTGCGCCAGGTGGGTGCCGGTCTTCTTGTCCAGCAGCACCACGTTCGAGACCGGATCACGTTGGACGTCCCAGTACACGCCGCCGCGGACCACCGACCCGGCCGGTGCATTCCCCAGCGCGACCTCCAGGGCGTCGGGCGCATCGGACGGCCGCGGCCGGTAGGCGTCGGCGAACGGTGTGACGCCGACGAAGACGAAATCAGTGCCCATCTGGAACGGGTTAGGCACCCTGATCGCGTGGATCGCCACGTCGGCGCGGTCTACGCCGCTGCCGGGAAAGCCCTTGACGTAGTTGCCGCCGCGCTGGTAGCCGAATCCGGGTGGCGCCTCGACCCGCTGGACGCTGCTGACGGTGATGTCGGCGATCATCTTGCCGGTGTCCACCCGCAACGTGTCACCGAGTCGGCCGATCGGTGCCTCACCGGCCGAGGCAGGTGGAGCGGCGACGAACCCCGCGACCATGACGGTGATCACGACAATCAACCAGCGGTGCATTGTTTCCTCCTCGGCGACCTTCGCATGATGGCACATCGCCGCTTCCGCGTCGCCGGGTTGGCCAGCAATCAAGGTCAGTCGCTTTGGCGCGCGACCAGCGATTCCAGCACGGCGATCAGGTCGGACTCGGCCCGCACTTTGTCGACACCGGCGCGGTGCAGCGGGCCGACGCCGTCTTCCATCTCGAGCAGTGCCAGCAAGATGTGTTCGGTGCCGATGTAGTTGTGGCCCAAGCGAAGTGCTTCACGGAAAGTCAACTCGAGCGCCTTGCGGGCCGGGCCGCTGAAGGGAATCAGCTGGGGCGGGTTCTCCACCGCCGCGGGCAGTGTGATGGCGGCTCGGAGGGATTCGACGTCGACCTGTTGGGCCGCGAGCAGTTTGGGGGCCAGCCCCTCGGGGTCGTCGAGCACACCCAGCACCAGGTGATCGGGGGTGATTTCGCTGTTGTGTGCTGCGTGCGCGGCGTTTTGGGCGGCGACGACGGCGTTGCGGGCCCGCGGTGTGAAGCGCTCGAAGCCTTGCTCGGGATCCACCGCGGAGGGTTGCGCGCGGAAAACGAACCGCTTCTGGGCGGCTTGCTTGGTGACGCCCATGCTCTGGCCGATGTCGGTCCAGGACGCTCCGGAGCGGCGCGCTTGGTCGACGAAATGTCCGATCAGGTGGTCGGCGATCTCGCCGAGATGTTCGGCCGCCAAAACGGCATCGCTGAGTTGGTCCAGCACATCGGTATGCACGTGCTTGATGGCAGCGATCAACTCGTCGAGGCGGACGGGGTAGGCGATCGGCGTCGGTTTGGCGGCGGGTCCTGTCATGGCGTCAACAGTAGGTTGACGTTCTGGTCGCGTCAACCCTGAGTTGACTGACGCCTATTTGGCCATTCTTTTGGCGTGTGTTGAATTACACTGCCGACCATGCGTCCAACCGTGGTTACCGATTGGCGGCCTATGGTTCGGCCGATACGACGTTTGGCTGCGGCGCTCGCCTGCGCGCTCGCGTTTGCCGGGGTTCCGTTCTCCGTTGTCACGCTCACTGTGCCGCCACCGAGTCGCGCCGATGTGTGTGAGGACGGTCAGCCGGACTGCTCGGACAGTTCATGCGACGACTCAGACGGTTGCCAGGCGCCACCGCCGGCCTTCGTCCCGGTGCCGGTACCGCGCCCCAATGTCAATGCGTGCGTCAACCTCGGCGGGCGGCGTCGGGTCAGCGTGAGCGGATGCGTCTGAGTCGGCGGCGCTGACCGTCGCGCCTCAGCCCTTCGGGTAGCCGCGCCGCACGGTGCGATCCAAGATGCCCAGCGTGGCGCGCAAGGCGAGTTCGGAGATGACCGGGAAAATTCCCGCCGCACGCCACTTTTCGTCAATTTCCGACCAGTCGTAAAACGAGGTGACCATGGTGGTTTCACCATCCTGGTCAGGCTCGAGGCGGTAGCCGTAGACATGGCCGATCTGCGGTCGGATCTGACCCAGAATCGTCCAGGAGATCAGCCGGTCGGGTTCGAAGTCCCGGATGCTGACGGTGACGTCATAGCGGCCCATTTGCGGAAAGTCGTTGAGCGCCTCGCGGTCCATGTGCACCACGAAGCTGTCCCCGACCGCACCGACCGGTCCGCCGTCGGCGTCCTGCAACATCCCCGATGAGTCGATCGCGACGTGGCCATCGGGGTCGCACAGCACCGCAAAGATGTCGCCGGGCGGGGCCGCGATGCGACGCTGCACCTCGATGCGTTCGGTCACGAGCCGCTGCCGGGGCTGCTGCCGCCGCCAGCGGTGTAGGAGGCGGCGCCGGTGCCGGCAAGCTTTCCGCCGTCGACGATGAGGTATTCCTCGCGGATGGGGCGCCCGGCGAACCAGTCTTCGAGGATCTCGCGGGTACCCGCCGCGTAGCGCGCCTGGGCCGAAAGGGTGCTCCCCGAGATGTGCGGTGTCATCGCGTTGTGCGGCATGGTGCGCCAGGGGTGGTCGGCGGGCGGCGGTTGGGGATACCACACGTCGCCGGCATAACCCGCGAGTTGGCCGCTTTCCAACGCCGCCACGATTGCGTCGCGCACGCAGATTTCGGCGCGGGCGGTGTTCACGATGTAGGAGCCGCGGCGCATCGTCGCCAGCAGCTTTTCGTCGAACAAGTGATAGGTCTGCGGGTGCAGCGGTGCATGGATGGACACCACGTCGACTGCGCGCACCAGCGAGGCCACGTCAGGATGAAACGTCACGTTCAATTCCTGCTCGAGCTCAGCGGGCAGCCGGCGGGTGTCGGTGTAATGCAGGTTGACGTCGAAGGGCGCCATGCGGCGCAGCACGGCCTGTCCGATGCGGCCGGCGGCCATGACGCCGACGTCGAGGCCCTCCACGTCGTAGGCATGCGCCACACAGTCGGCGATGTTCCAGCCGCCCTCGGCCGCCCACTGGTGGGACGGGACGAAGTTGCGCACCAGGGCCAGGATTTGCATGACGGCGTGCTCGGCCACGCTGATGCTGTTGCTGTAGGTTTCCTCGGCCACCGTGATGCCCCGGCTGATCGCGGCGTCGAGGTCGACGTGGTCTGAGCCGATTCCGGCGGTGATCGCCAGCTTGAGCTTGGGTGCTTTGGCGATGCGCTCTGCGGTCAAATACGCCGGCCAAAACGGCTGGGAGATCACGATATCGGCGTCAGGCAGCTCACGCTCGAACTCCGAATCCGGGCCGTCTTTGTCCGAGGTGACCACCAACTGATGCCCACCCTCTTCGAGGAACTTGCGCAATCCCAAGGCGCCGGACACGCAGCCCACCAGCTCACCGGGAGTGAAGTCGATCGACGACGGGCTGGGCAGACTCTGGCCGCCCGGGTAGCCCTGCAGCACCGGGATGCTGTCGCGCGCATACTCCGGGGGATAACCGGTTACCGGGTCGGGATAGAGCACCAGCACGACCTTGGCCATGACGTAATTCCTCCTCAGCGTCCGTGTTATCGAGCCCGGATCGAGACTAGCCCTAGCTGTCGACAGGACAGCACTGCCCGGGTAGGCGATGATGGAGCGGTGAAACTGCTCTCGGTGCTGGCCGGCGTGGCGGCCATGATCTGTGTGGCCGTACCGGCCAACGCCGATCCGGCCGGTGTCGATGCGGAGTTCGTCAGTGCCCTGAACAAGGCCGGCATCACCTACGGCAGTCCCGAACAGGCCGTCGCGGCGGGCCGACAGGTGTGCACGCTGATGAACAGCGGTCAGCAAGACATCGACATCGTCAGGAAGGTGGCCGAGCAGAATCCCGGATTCACCATCTCTGGTGCCGCCAAGTTCGCCGCGATCGCAGCGAGCGCATACTGCCCCGAATATGTCGTCGGCAGTCCCAGCCAAGACGCCAATTAGGTTGCCGTAGACCGGGTTAGCTATAGCCGTCGAGCGACAGCTAAAAGCCGCTTAACCCTTCCGAGTGTTTTCATCTCAATGCCTTCCGGGGGGATGCTAACTCCGGGTACCGACGACCTGGCCCGGTTCGACATCCGGCGCTGCGCCAAGCGCTACATGTCGGACACCCTGCTTAGGGTCTTCGACACGACGGCGATGGATGCGACGGGCGCGATGTTCCGCCCCCCGACAAGGCCCGGGCTGTATTCAGCGCTCGGTGTTGGGGCACTTCGCCGTCGAGGTATCGAGAGAGGACTACGGACATGACTCGAATCGCCTTGGCGATGGCGGCGGCGGCCCTGGCGTTGGCCGGCGGACTGCTGGCCGCGGCACCGGCGCATGCGCATCCGCGCTGCCTGTTCAACGGCGACTGGAACTGTCAGGGGCCGCCCCAGTACAACGGCCCAGGCCTGAACACTTGGGACGTCCCCGGCACCTATGGCGGATGGACGACATTGCCGCTGATCTGCGACCCGGGGACGGGCGCCTGCGCCAGTACGTGACGCCATGAGTGGATGACAGGTTTGTGACCTGCATAAACACTGGTGCGCGGTACTGGGATTGAACCAGCGACCTCTTCCGTGTCAGGGAAGCGCTCTCCCGCTGAGCTAACCGCGCGTGGATCGAGGAATCGAGGTGGAGACGGGAATCGAACCCGTGTGCACGGCTTTGCAGGCCGTTGCCTCACCACTCGGCCACTCCACCGCTGGGGTTGATGCCATTAGCACCTTCGAGCGGATGACGGGATTCGAACCCGCGACCCTCACCTTGGCAAGGTGATGCGCTACCAACTGCGCTACATCCGCGAGCCACGGACGAGATCGTCGCCCGTCGCGAAGCACGACGATAGTCCACTTAAGCGGGCCCGCACAAATTCCTCGGTGCGGTTCGGCGCGCCTCACGCGCTCGAATGCAGTGGATTCCGCCGTCATGCCCCTCCCGTGTTAATCTTCGTCCTCGTTCGCCTTTCGGCACCGGTCCCGTGGCTCAGTGGGAGAGCGTCCGCTTCACACGCGGAAGGTCGCTGGTTCGATCCCAGCCGGGACCACTCCTATCGCAGCCCCGTTTCCCCGACTCCCGACTCCGGCACGGCGCTAGGCGTGGCGGTCTGGTCGCTCCGCCCCGCGCAGATGCTGAACAGGAAAAAAACTTTGCTGACGCGCCTCGCGTCCGAGCAGCCGACGTTATTAGGCAGCCGCCCAATTAACCATTCCTATTGCGCATCCGGGCAATTATCGAACTGCGCCTCTCAGTGAGAGATAGAACTCGCACGGACAGATGTTCTTTGGCAGAGCAAGACGCGAAACCACCCTGCGTATTGCCCGCCGCATAGAGTTCACCAAGAAAGCTCTCAGATATTTCCAAGCTGCACGAAAGATCGCTTGTTACACCGATGTTGAATTCGTCGAGTCGCGCCGGCTGGCACGGCATCCTGTGAGTGCGACGATCTTTCGGCTGCGGCACCGCCAGGTCTTGCGGAACCTTCTCTTCGGTGTTTAAGTGAACATACCGAGGGTATGCACAGTTCTGATTCAAGGAGGACAGTGGCGGCGTAGCTGCCATTGTCACTGACGAGCACCAGCAGAGCCTGGGGTCGGCTTTGCTGAAGTTCGGGCGCGCTGCCGGGTGAATACCGGTGAGGCGGCGCGTGCCGGGTGTCTCGGCCGTATCGAAACAGCCGACGGGGTTTGCGTGAAGGGCCGGATCGGGACCCGGCGTTTGACGCATCGCCACATTTGCTTGGTGGGGGCATTTCATGGGGGTTGCGCATCCGGTCTTTTCGCCGACGCCAGTTCGCTCAAGTGCGGAGTCATTCGTCAAGGCGGTGCATCACCCGCGCGTCAACAGAGCAGTAAGCCAACGTGATGGCCACCTCAGGCCGTGATGACCTGATGGCGGCACTGGCGGCACCGGTCCCTAAGTGGACCGGGGCCGGGAGACGGCAGTTTGCCATGCGTATCTGGCGCCCGCATGCCTGTGACGAGATCGACAAACTGCTGCTGCTACAGCGTGAGCGAAGCGAGCGAATCGGGGTACCCCATCGACTGGCCGTGACCGGCAGCGGCCAAAGTCCAGGCGGAACGCCTCGCGCCAATCCCCACAGGGCGGATGCACCCGTTGGGTGTGATCAACGTTGTGGGATAAGGCGATTCAACGATGCACGCATTTCGGACGCCGGTATGTCGGCCTAAGCAGGGGGTTCTTCGTCAGCATGCTCAACTACGGCACGCAACCAGACATGCTGGGGCCGTTGACCGCCGCTCAGCGGTCGATATGGGCTGCCCAACAGCTCCGCCCCGAGGTCCCGTACAACTTCGCCGCGTTTGTGCTGATCGATCACGATGTCGACGTCGAGCGGCTCGCAGCTGCGTGCGAAGCGGCGGCGACGCATTTCGGCACGCCCTGCGCCCGGCTCTCGCTCGTCGACGGCGAGCCGGTTTTCGTGGTTGACCGCACTCTTGAGCAGACGGGACTGTTGCGCTGCATCGATCTGCGTGACGAGGCCGATCCCGAAGCCGCCGCCACTGACTGGATGAACGACGATTACCGCGAGCCCGTTGACATGGTTCGTGACCGGCTTACGAACTTCGCGCTGCTGCAGATCACCGACAACCTCTCGTACTTTTACTTGCGTGCACACCACGCTCTGTGTGACGGCTACGGCGCCGACAATTTCATCCGCCACATCGCCGCCGTCTATTCGGGGGCGACTGCCGACACCGGAGAGATTGACTTCTCCGAATTTGCCCTGATTCGTGACGCCGACCAGAAGTACCAGCAGTCTTCGCGCAGTCAAGCCGATGCCGAGTACTGGAAGACAGTTGTCCAGGGGCCCTTGGACGTCACCGACCTGACCGGCACGCGACGATCCGTGCCACCACGCCACCCGCTGGTACGCGAGCTGCAGTGCATCCATCAGCGGCCGGAGAACCCGGATCACCAATTCGACGTCGCAAGGGTTGTCGCGACAGTGGCGGTATTCCTCGCGAAAACCACCGGGCGACAAGATGTCTCGATGTCGCTGCCGGTTTCGGCGCGCACCACCGCTGCGCTGAAACGACGCGCGGGCATGGTGTCCAACCTGGTGCCGTTGCTCATTAACGTCGCCGAAGACGACACGATTGGCGCAATAACCGATCGAGCCGGCACGGCCTTGGTCGGTGCACTGCGCCATCAACAGTTCCGACGCTGGCCCGATCTCATTGCCGACACGGCCGGGGTCGACATGAACGTCGAGTTTGGCCCGGTGATCAACGTCCTCGACTTTTCCGGGACGCTTCAGTTCGGTCCGTCGGAAACGGCGTACAACGTATTGACCACGTTCCCCATCCAAGACATTGCCGTCAACATCTATCCACAACTGGGTGATGGCGCTCCGCGAATTCAATTCAGCTGGAACCCGGAGCGATACACCTCCGACGACATCGCCAGGCACATCAGCCGTTTGGAATCGCTCTTCGAGCGACTGCTGGCGGCGGACAGGTCGGTGGCGATCGGCAGCATGCCGTTGCTGGATGCCGATGAACGTGATCTGTTGGTATCGCGGTGGTCTGGCGCTCGGGCGGCCGCGCCGGTGGGGTTGGTATCGCAGTTGCTGGCGGCGGCGGTGGCTGCCGATCCGGACGCGGTGGCCGTGATCGACGGCGACCGGCGGCTGTCGTATCGCGAGCTTGATGAATGGTCGACGCGGTTGGCGCGGGTGCTCATCGAGGCCGGAGTGGGCCCCGAGCGTGCGGTGGGCGTGGCGATCGACCGGTGTGCGGAGTTGGTCGTGGCGTGGTGGGCGGTGGTCAAGGCCGGCGGGGCATATGTGCCGGTAGACCCCGTCCATCCCGTCGAGCGCATCGCCACCGTGCTGGACGCGGTGGAGGCGGTGTGCGTATTAGCTTGCGGTACCGATGAAGTGGCGGGAGCCGGCGCGCGACCGGTCCTGCGCATCGACGGTCTGGACGTGTCGGCGCGCTGCGCCGATCCAATCGCCGACGCCGATCGGTTGGCGCCGTTACGGGTGGATGACACCGCGTACGTGATCTTCACGTCCGGGTCCACCGGCGTGCCCAAGGGCGTGGCGGTCAGCCACGCCGGCCTGCTAGGGGTGGCCGCGGCGCAACGCGAGTTGTTCGGATTGAGCTCAGACGCACGGGTTTTGACGGTGGCCGCACCGACTTTCGACGCGTCGGTGTTCGAGCTGATGTTGGCAGTGGGGTCGGGGGCGGCAGTCGTGGTGGCGCCACCGGACACGTATGCCGGCGAGGCGCTGACAGGACTGCTGGAGGACCAGCAGGTCAGCGCTGCGGTGCTGACGCCCTCGGTGCTGTCGTCGTTGGATGCGGCCCGGCTGGACGGATTGGACACGCTGCTTACCGCGGGCGAGGCCTGCTCGGAGGAGTTAGTCACCGCCTGGGCGCCGGGCCGGCGCATGTTCAACGGCTACGGCCCCACCGAGGCCACCATCTGGTCGACTTGCAAGCCGCTGGCGGCGGGCCAGCCGGTGAGCATCGGCGCTCCGATCCCCGGGGTCTGCGCGCTGGTGCTTGATGCGCGGCTGAACCCGACCCCGATCGGGGTGGTGGGGGAGTTGTATCTGTGCGGCCCAGGGTTGGCGCACGGCTATGTGGGCCGGGTCGCGTTGACCGCAGAACGGTTCGTGGCAAATCCTTTTGGAGATCATTGGGAGGCTGCCGGAGCGCGTGCTTACCGTACCGGGGACCTGGTCTGCTGGGACGCCGACGGGCAGCTGCGCTATGTGGGGCGCGCTGACGAGCAGGTCAAGATCCGCGGGTCTCGGATCGAACTCGGCGAAGTTCAAACGGCTTTGGGTGCGCTGGACGGCGTCCAGCAGGCGGTAGCGGTCGCCCGCGAGGACCGCCCCGGCGACAAGCGCCTCGTCGGTTATGTCACCGGCACAGCCGACCCGGCCACGCTACGCACCCAACTGGCCGACCGGCTCCCCGCCTACATGATTCCCGCCGCGGTAGTGGTGCTGGACGCTTTGCCGTTGACTCCCAACGGCAAACTCAATACCCGCGCCCTACCCGCACCCGAATACACCGCCGGTGAATACCGGGCCCCGACCAACGCGGTCGAGGAGATCCTGGCCGGCATCTACGCCGAAGTCTTGACGCTGGAGCGAGTCGGCATCGACGACTCGTTCTTCGAACTGGGCGGCGACAGCATTTCGTCGATGCAGGTGGTGGCGCGCGCCCGCGCCGCGGGCCTGATCTGCCGACCACGCGATGTTTTCGTCGAGCAGACCGTCGCCCGGTTGGCGGTGGTGGCCGCGGTGTCCGACGGTGAGGTTGGCCCGATCGATGAGGGCATCGGCCCGGTAGCGGCCACTCCCATCATCCGTTGGCTGGAAAGCGTCGACGGTCCCGTCGCGCAGTTCAACCAAACGATGGTGTTGCAGGCTCCCGACGGGGTCGACGAAGCCGACGTGCGGATTGCCTTGCAGGCCTTGCTCGATCGCCATGCCATGTTGCGGCTGCGCGTCGACCACGACGATGCCGGTGGCTGGTCGTTGACGGTGCCCGAGGTCGGTTCGGTGGATGCGCACCGGTGTCTGCAGTCGGTGCCGGAATTGTCGGATGCCGCGCTGCTCGAGGCGCGGTCACGATTGAATCCGGGCGCCGGGATGATGCTCAGCGCGCTGTGGGTGGCCCCGGCAAGCCAGCTGGTATTGATCATTCATCACCTGGCCGTTGATGCCGTGTCGTGGTGGATTCTGTTGGAGGACCTCAACACCGCCTGGACTCAGCAGCACAGCGGGCAACCGGTGGTGTTACCGGCCATCGGCACCTCGTTCGCGCGGTGGGCATCCTTCGTGGCCGAGCACGCACAACACCCGAATGTCGTACGGCAGGCGGATGCCTGGAAGCAAGTGGCGGCGACCAGCACTGCGCTGCCGGCCGTGCGGCCCGGAACCGACACCTATGCCAATGCCGGTCATCTGTCGGCATCGCTCGACGCCGAGATCACCCGCACGTTGCTCGGAGAGGTACCCGGGGCGTTTCACGCCGGGATACACGAGATTCTGTTGATCGCACTTGGGTTGGCGGTAGTCGAATTCGTGGGCAACGGCAGCGGCCCGATCGGTATCGACGTCGAGGGCCACGGCCGCCACGAGGAATTAGACGCCGATATCGACCTGGCGCACACGGTCGGGTGGTTCACCACTAAATACCCGGTGTCGTTGAACGTCGGCAGGCTGTCCTGGGCACAGGTGGTTGCCGGTGAAGCGGCGCTGGGGGCGTTGCTCAAGGATGCCAAAGAGCAGCTCCGGGCGTTGCCACACCCGTTGAGCTACGGGGCGCTGCGGTATCTCAACGCCGATGTCAGCCTGGCCGAGGCCGACCCGCCGATCGGATTCAATTATCTGGGCCGCCTGGGCGTCCCGGATACTGATGGGAGCCAGGGGGTTTGGCGGTTCGGGCAGGACAGCTTGTCGGTCACCGGTGCGGCCGCGGCAGTGCCCATGCCGCTGGCACACACCGTGGAGCTCAACGCCGTCACGCTCGACACCGAAGCCGGTCCGCATCTACACGCCAATTGGACCTGGGCGGCCTCGACGCTCGATGAAGCACAGATCAGCCGGCTGAGCCGATTGTGGTTCGAGGCCCTGACCGGTATCTGCGCGCATGTGCGATCGGGTGGGGGCGGCCTGACGCCCTCTGATATCGCGCCGGCCCGATTAAGCCAGCAGCAGATCGACGAGCTCCAGCGCGACCATGCGATCGCCGACATTTTGCCGTTGACACCCCTGCAGCAAGGGCTGCTCTTCCACGCCAGCACCGCGCAGGCAAGCGACGACATGTATGCGGTGCAGCTGGATTTCACGGTCACCGGCCCCCTCGACTCCCGTCGGCTCCGCGATGCGATGCACACGGTGGTCAACCGCCATCCACATCTGGCGGCCCGATTTTGCCAACAGTTCGACGAGCCGGTGCAAGTTATCCCCGCCGATCCGGTCGTCGAGTGGCGGTATGTCGATCTCGGCGTCGGCGCTGACCTCGATGGCGATCCCGACGAGCTGATCGAGCACTTGTGCGCCGCCGAACGTGCCGCGGTCTGCGACCTGGCCGACCAGTCGGCTTTCCGGGTCGCGTTGATCCGTACCGCCGCAGAGCGGCACCGGTTGGTGTTGACCAACCACCACATCGTCCTCGATGGCTGGTCGCTGCCGATCCTGCTGCGGGAACTATTCGCCAGCTATTACGGCCAGCGGCTGCCCGCGGCCGGGTCCTACCGGACATTCCTTACCTGGCTGGCCGATCGAGACCTCGATGCCGCGCGCGCCGCCTGGCGTGAGGTGCTGGCCGACTTCGAAACCCCAACCCTGGTCGGCCCGCAAGATCGGTTGGACCTGGGGCGCCGAGGCTTTGACCGAGGCTCTGCGTCGTTCCGGGTGCCGGCGCAAACCGCACAGGCACTTAAGGACCTGGCGCGCTCCTGCCACACCACCGTCAGCACCGTGTTGCAGGGCGCCTGGGCGCTGCTGCTGACCTCGCTGACCGGCCAACGTGATGTCGTCTTCGGCACGCCGCGCTCTCGGGTAGGTCAGCTCGAAGTAGCCGGCGCGGAATCCATGGTGGGTCTGTTGATCAACACGGTGCCGGTGCGGGCCAGCATCACAGCGGCAACTACCACCGCAGACCTCCTGTGCCAGCTGCAGAACACTCACAACGACACGCTTGAGCACCAACACTTGGCGCTCAGCGAGATCCATCGCGCTACCGGTCACGAGAGACTGTTCGACACCCTTTTCGTGTACGAAAACTATCCGATCGACGCCGACGTCCCTTTGGGTGCCGACGGTTTGGTCATCACCGGGTTCACCAACCGCGAATACAACCACTACCCGCTGACGGTGGAAGCGCTGCCGGGCCGCGAACTCGGTTTGCACGTCGAATACGACACCAACGTGTTCGACGCGGCGGGCATCGAGGCGCTCATCGGACGGCTGCGACGAGTGCTGGCGGCGATGACAGCCGATCCCACCCGCCGCCTGTCGTCGCTGGATCTGCTCGACGATGGTGAGCGAGACCTGTTGCTGTCGAAGTGGTCTGGCGCCGGCGTTGCGGCGCCAGTGGAGGTGGCGCCGCAGTTGTTGGCTGCGGCGGTGGCCGCCGATCCCGCAGCGGTGGCGGTGATCGACGGTGACCGGCGGCTGTCGTATAGCGAGCTCGATGCGTGGTCGACGCGGTTGGCGCGGGTGCTGATCGAAGCCGGGGCCGGTCCAGAGCGCGCCGTGGGTGTGGCGATCGAGCGCTCTGTGGAATTGGTGGTGGCGTGGTGGGCGGTGGTCAAAGCCGGCGGCGTGTATGTGCCGGTGGATCGGGCCCATCCGGTGGAGCGGATCGCTGCGGTGTTGGATGCGGCGAAGGCTGTGTGCGTATTGACTTGCGGCGCCGATGATCTGGCGGCTGCCGACGCTCGGCCGGTGCTGCGCATCGACGGCCTGGACCTCCGCGGTCACAGCGCGGATTCGATTGCCGACGCTGATCGGCTGGCACCGTTGCAGGTGGACAACACCGCGTATGTGATCTTCACGTCGGGATCAACCGGCGTACCCAAGGGGGTGGTCGTCGGTCACAGCGGTCTATTGGGTTGGGCTGCAGCGCAACGCGACAGGTCCCAGTTTGGTGCCGATGGACGGGTGCTTATGGTGGCCGCGCCGACCTTCGACGCGTCGATCGGCGAGATGGTGTGGGCGGCGGGGTCTGGCGCCGCAGTTGTCGTGGCACCGCCGGGCGTCTACGCCGGCGAGGCACTCACCGCGCTGCTCCAGGACCAACAGGTCAACGCGGCGTTTTTGACTCCGTCGGTCTTGTCGTCGCTGGACCGGACCCGGCTGGACGGGCTGGGCACGCTGATGGCCGGCGGAGAGGCCTGCCCGGCAGAGTTGGTCGCCGCCTGGGCGCCGGGCCGGCGCATGCTCAATGTTTACGGCCCCACCGAAACCACCATCTGGGTCACCGCCAGTGCGCCATTGGCGCCCGGACAGCCGATCAGCATCGGCACCCCGCTCCCCGGGGTGTGCGCGCTGGTGCTCGATGCCTGGTTGAAGCCGGCCCCGGTGGGCGTGGTCGGTGAGCTCTATCTGGGCGGACCCGTGCTGGCGCACGGGTATGTAGGCCGAGTCGAGTTGACCGGGGAACGGTTCGTCGCAAATCCCTACGGGGCGGCCGGATCTCGGATGTACCACACCGGTGACCTGGTGCGCTGGACGTCCGCCGGCACCCTGGACTGCCTGGGGCGCGCCGACACCCAGATCAAACTGCGCGGGCAGCGCATCGAACTGGGCGAAATCGAGAACACCTTGCTGACCTGCCCGCAGGTTGCCCAGGCCGCCGTCACCGTGCACGAAGGCGAGACCGGCGCACACCTGGTGGCCTACCTCATTCTCGACCCCGCCGCCACCGCCGACCACGACGTCGAGGTGGTCGAAGAGTGGCACCACCTGTATGACGAGTTGTACGGCGCTGAGCTGGAGGCACCGGGATTCGGAATGGATTTCCGGGGCTGGAACAGCAGCTACACCGGTGATCCGATTCCGCTCGAGGAAATGATGGAGTGGCGGTCGGCGACCGTGGACCGGATCAGCGCGCTGACGCCGCAGCGGGTGTTGGAGGTCGGGGTGGGTTCGGGGCTGTTACTGGCGCAGTTGGCCCCGACGTGCGCCGAGTATTGGGCGACCGACTTCTCCGCACCGACGATCCAGACCCTGCAAGAGCAGGTGGCTGCGCAGTCCTGGGGTGACCGGGTGCGGTTGCGGGTGCAGCCGGCGGATGTGGCGGATGGATTGCCCGAAGGGCATTTCGATGTGGTGGTGCTGAACTCGGTGGTCCAGTACTTCCCGAGCGCGAGCTATCTGCTCGATGTGCTGGCAGCGGCGATGCGATTGCTGGCACCGGGCGGGGCAGTGTTCATCGGCGATGTGCGCAACCATAGCTTGCAGGGTGCGTTCCAAACCGCGATCGCGTTGGCCCGCACCGACAGTGCCGACGCCGCCGAGATCCGTCAACGAGTCCAGCACGCACTGCGCGGTGAGCCCGAATTACTTTTGGCCCCGGAGTTTTTCACCACCTGGGCTGCTGACCATTCGGCGGTGGCTGGCGTTGACGTGCAAGTCAAACGCGGATGGGCCGACAACGAACTGACCCGGTATCGCTACGACGTCGTCGCCTACAAGACTCCTGCACCGGTGCACTCGACGGCCACCGCGGACACTTGGACGTGGGCCCAATGCACCGACCTGCCGGGCCTGCAGAGCAGGCTGGCGACTCGACGCCCGGCCGTCGTTCGGGTCACCGGCATCCCGCGCACCGGGGTGATCGCCGACGTCCATCTCGAAGCCGCTCTGGCCGCCGGGCAGTCGCTGGGCGACGCGCTGGCCCACGCCCCCGCGACCGCCGACACCGCCGTCCCTGAGGAACTGCATCGCCTCGGGGAAGCCACCGGATACCACGTCGCCGTGACCTGGGACGCCCAACCGGGCACCCTGGACGCGGTTTTCCTCGCCGCCGTCGGCCCGCACCGCGAGTGCAGCCCACCGCTGACCGACGTGTATCTGCCCCCGGCGGGGACCCCGCAACGCGCGAGCTACGCCAACGATCCACAAACCAACACCAAAGTCAGCGCCGTCCGTCGGCGGTTGAGCGCGTGGTTGCCCGAATACATGGTGCCGCAGCACATTCTGGTGCTCGACGAGTTCCCGCTGACCTCGTCAGGCAAGCTGGACCGAAAAGCCCTGCCCGCGCCCGAGTATCAGGACGCGGATCGTTACCGTGCTCCAGTCGGCGCGGTCGAGGAGATTCTGGCCGGAATCTACGCCCAAGTCCTGGGACTGGAGCGGGTCGGCGGAGATGACTCGTTTTTCGATCTGGGTGGCGATTCGCTCTCGGCGATGCGGTTGATCGCCGCGGTCAACACCACGCTGGACACCGACCTTTCGGTGCGCGCATTGTTCGAGGCGCCGACGGTGGCCGAATTGGCACCCCGGATCGGTGGAGACGCGGGCCGGCTGGAGCCGCTGGTGGCCGGCGAGCGGCCCGCGGTGATTCCCTTGTCCTTTGCCCAGAGCCGGTTGTGGTTCATCGACCAGCTGCAGGGACCCTCACCGACCTACAACATCGCGGTGGCGTTGCGGCTGCGCGGACGGCTTGACGCGGAGGCGCTGCGTGCGGCCCTGGGCGACGTCGTGGCCCGTCACGAAAGTCTCCGCACGCTGTTCGCGGCACCCGACGGGATCCCGCAGCAGGTGGTCATGTCGGCCGAGCGGGCCGGATTCGGTTGCGAGATCGTTGATGCGGCCGGGTGGCCGGAGAACCGGTTGAGCAAGGCCATCGGAGCGGCGGCACGGTATGCGTTCGACTTGGGAGCCGAGATCCCCTTGCGGGCACCGCTTTTCCAGATCGCCGACGACGAGCACGTGCTGGTGGCGGTGGTGCATCACATCGCCGCCGACGGCTGGTCGATCAGGCCACTGGCGCGCGACCTCGCGGTGGCCTATGCCAGCCGCTGCGCAGGTCAAGCCCCCGACTGGGAGCCGCTGGCCGTGCAGTATGTCGATTACGCGTTGTGGCAGCGCACGCAGTTCGGCGATCTCGACGACAGCGACAGCCCGATCGCCGCGCAGGTGGCCTACTGGGAGCAGGCCTTGGCCGGCATGCCCGAGCGCCTGGAGCTGCCGACCGACCGGCCCTACCCGCCGGTGGCCGACCACCGCGGCGCCCGGGTAGCCATCGACTGGCCGGCCGAGCTGCAGCAGCAGATTCGCCGGGTGGCCCGCGAAAACAACTCGACCAGTTTCATGGTGATCCAGGCCGCTTTCGCCGCGCTGCTATCCACCATCACCGGCAGCAGCGATGTGGCGGTGGGCTTCCCGATCGCCGGGCGCCGCGTCCCGGTGCTCGACGAGCTGGTGGGCTTCTTCGTCAATACCTTGGTGTTGCGGGTCGACGTGTCCGGTAACCCCACGTTCGCCGAGCTGCTGGGTCAGGTGCGGCGGCGCAGCCTGGCCGCCTACGAGCACCAAGATGTGCCCTTCGAGGTTCTGGTGGAGCGGCTCAATCCCACCCGGAGCCTCACTCACCATCCGCTGATTCAAGTGGTGTTGGGCTGGCAGAACTTCCAGGACCATGATCCGGCCGCGGGCCTGGCGTTGGGTGACGTGCACGTCACGCCGATGCCGGTCGACACCCAAACCGCTCGAATGGATCTGGCGTTTTCGATGTCGGAACGGTGGAGCGAGGCCGGGGTGCCCGCCGGGATCGGCGGACAGGTGGAATTCCGCACCGATGTGTTCGACGCCGCCAGCATCGGGGCGCTCGTCGGGCGACTGGAGCGGATGTTGACGGCGATGACCGCCGATCCCGCACAGCGGGTTTCGTCGGTGAGTGTGCTCGACGAGCGCGAGGATGCCCGGCTGGATAGCTGGGGTAATCGCGCGGTGTTGACGCGGCCGGCGACCCCGGTGTCGGTGCCGGCACTGTTCGCCGCGCAGGTGGCCCGCACCCCGGACGCGGCAGCGGTGACCTTCGAGGGTCGGTCACTGACTTACCGCGAGCTTGATGAGGCGGCTAACCGGTTGGCTCACCTGTTGGCCGCGCACGGCGCCGGCCCGGGCACGTTTGTGGCGCTGCTGTTTTCGCGTTCCGCCGAGGCGATTGTGGCGATCTTGGCGGTCCTCAAGAGCGGGGCGGCCTATCTGCCGATCGATCCTGCGCTGCCGTCGGCGCGCATCGGGTTCATGCTCACCGACGCCGAGCCGGTCGCGGCGATCACCACCACGGATCTCGTCGACCGGCTCGACGGCCATGACCTCGTCGTCGTCGACGTGAACGATGCCGCTGTCGCCGCCCAGCCGGGCACGGCGCTGCCGACGCCCGCGCCGGACGACATCGCTCACTTGATCTACACATCGGGCACTACCGGTGTGCCCAAGGGGGTGGCCGTCACTCACCACAACGTCACCCAGCTGTTCGACTCACTGGAAGCCGGCGTGCAATTGGCGACCGGACAGGTCTGGACGCAGTTCCATTCCTACGCGTTCGACTTTTCGGTGTGGGAGATCTGGGGTGCGCTGCTGCACGGCGGGCGACTGGTGGTAGTGCCCGACTTGGTGGCACGCTCACCGCAAGACTTCCACACGCTGTTGGTCGGCGAGCACGTCAGCGTGCTCACCCAAACCCCTTCAGCGGTGGGGGTGCTCGCAGCCGAGGGGCTGGAGTCGGCGACGTTGGTGATCGGCGCTGAGCCGTGCCCGCCCGAGTTGGTGGATCGGTGGGCGGCCGGACGGGTGATGGTCAACGTCTACGGTCCGACCGAGACGACAATGTGGGCCTCCAAGAGCACCCCGTTGACCCCGGGATCGGGCGCTCCGCCGATCGGCTCGCCGGTGACAGGCGCGGCCTTCTTCGTGCTCGATGCCTGGTTGCGGCCGGTGCCGCCGGGCGTGGTGGGTGAGTTGTATCTGGCGGGACGCGGTGTGGCGGTTGGCTATTGGCGGCGGTCCGGGCTGGCAGCATCACGGTTTGTGGCCTGTCCGTTCGGCGGTGCCGGGACTCGCATGTATCGCACCGGGGACCTGGTGTGCTGGGGGCCCGATGGACAGCTGCGCTACCTGGGCCGCGCCGATGAACAGGTCAAAATCCGCGGCTACCGCATCGAACTCGGTGAAGTGCGCTCGGCGTTGTCCGGGCTGCCCGGAATTGAGCAGGCGGTGGTGATCGCCCGCGAGGACCGGCCCGGTGACCACCGACTCGTCGGCTACATCACTGGGACAACCGATCCCGCCGAGGCGCGCGCCGCGCTGGCTCAGCGGCTGCCGGCCTACATGGTGCCGTCGGCGGTGGTAGTGCTGGATGCTCTGCCCATCACGGTCAACGGCAAACTCGACACCCGCGCGCTACCCGCACCCGAATATCAGGAGGCCGGCCGTTACCGCGCTCCGGCCAACCCCACCGAGGAGATCCTGGCCGGCATCTATGCCGAACTGCTGGGAATCGAGCGGGTCGGGGTCGACGATTCGTTCTTCGAACTGGGTGGGGATTCGCTGTCGACGATGCGCCTGATCGCGGCGATCAACGGCGCGCTGGACGTCGACCTTTCGGTGCGCACCGTATTCGAAGCGCCCACGGTCGCCCAACTGGCACCGCATGTCGATCAGGGCGCGGGCCGGTTGGAGCTCGTGGCGGCTGGGGAACGACCCGCGGCGATTCCGTTGTCGTTCGCCCAGAGCCGGTTGTGGTTCATCGAGCAGTTGCAGGGCCCCTCACCGATTTACAACATCGCGGCCGCGCTGCGGCTGACCGGGCCGCTTGATGTCGAGGCGCTGCGGGCGGCGCTGGCCGACGTCGTCGGCCGCCACGAAAGTCTGCGCACACTGTTCCCGGCACCGCAGGGAACACCTGAGCAAGTGGTCGTGCCCGTTGAGCGGGTGCACATCGGGTGTGACGTCGTTGACGCCACCGAATGGCCGGCAAGCCAACTGGATCAGGCCGTTGATTCGGCGGCACGCTACACGTTCGACTTGGCCGCTGAAATCCCTTTGCAGGCAAGTCTGTTCCGGGTCGCCGAGCACGAACATGTGCTGCTGATCGTGGTGCACCATATCGCCGCGGACGGTTGGTCGTTGCGGCCGTTGGCCGCTGATTTGGGGGTTGCCTATGCCAGCCGGTGCGCCGGCCGAGCCCCCGGGTGGGCTGCGTTGGCGGTGCAGTATGTCGATTACACCTTGTGGCAGCGTAATTGGCTTGGCGACCTCGACGACCGGGATAGCCGTGTCGCTGCGGAGCTCGAGTTCTGGACGCAGACGCTGGCCGGAATGCCCGAACGCCTCGACTTGCCCACCGATCGGCCTTACCCACCGGTCGCTGACCATCGCGGCGCCACCGTGGCCGTGTATTGGCCGGCAGCGCTGCAGCAGCAGGTTCGGCAAGTGGCCCGCGAGCACAACGCGACCACCTTCATGGTGATGCAGGCCGCCCTGGCGGTACTGCTCGCCAAACTCAGCGCGAGTCCTGATGTGTCGGTTGGCTTTCCGATCGCCGGACGTCGTGACCGCGCACTCGATGAGCTGGTCGGCTTTTTCGTCAACACCCTGGTACTGCGGGTCGACCTGTCCGGTGATCCCAGCTTTGCCGAGCTGCTGGACCAGGTGCGGACGCGCAGCCTAGCCGCCTACGAGCATCAGGACGTGCCCTTCGAGGTGCTGGTGGAACGGCTCAACCCCACCCGAAGCCTGACCCATCACCCTTTGGTCCAGGTGATGTTGGCCTGGCAGAACTTGCCGTGGCAAGACGACGATCCCGCCGCCGGGCTGACTTTGGGTGACCTGGAAGTCACGCCGCTGCCGGTGGAAAGCCACACCGCCCGGATGGATCTGGTCTTTGCGTTGGCCGAACGGTGGAGTCAGGCCGGCGAGCCCGCCGGGATCGGCGGCAGGGTGGAATTTCGCACCGATGTGTTCGACGCGGTCAGCATTCAGACAATCATCGAGCGGTTGCAGCGGGTGCTGACGGCCGCGGCGGCCGATCCGACGCGGTCGTTGTCGTCGGTGGATCTGCTCGATGAGACTGAGCACGCCCGGCTGGATGAGGTCGGGAACCGGGCGGTGTTGACCGGGCCGGTGCCGGCACCGCTGTCTATTCCGGCGTTGTTCGCCCAGCAGGTCGCCCACGCACCCGAGGCGGTGGCGCTGACAAGCGGAGGTCGGTCGCTGACCTACCGCGAGCTCAATGGGTCGGCGAATCAGTTGGCGCACTTGCTGCTTGGGTACGGAGCGCGCCCAGGGGAGTGTGTGGCGCTGCTGTTGCCGCGGTCGGCCGAGGCGGTCATCGCGGTGTTGGCGGTGCTGAAAACCGGGGCAGCGTACCTACCGATCGACCCGGCGGTACCGGCGGCGCGGATCGAGTTCATGCTTGCCGATGCCGCGCCGGTTGCGGCGATCACCAGCGCCGAGCTGGCCGATTTGCTCGACGGCAACGACGTGCTGGTCGTCGACGTCAATGACCCTGCCGTCGACGCGCATCCCAGCACCGCGCCGGTGGAGCCAAGCCCGGCCGATATCGCCTACCTCATCTACACATCCGGTACCACCGGCACGCCAAAGGGTGTGGCAATTACGCACCACAACGTGACCCAGCTGCTGGCCTCGCTGGAAGCCGGGCTCCCGGCCGCGGGGGTATGGAGCCAGAGTCACTCGCTGGCCTTCGACGTCTCGGTGTGGGAGATGTTCGGCGCGTTGTTACGCGGTGGACAGCTGGTGGTGGTGCCCGAGCCGGCGGTGCGCTCTCCGAAAGCGTTGCACGACTTGCTGATCGATGAACGGGTCACCGTCTTGACCCAGACTCCGTCGGCGGTGATGGCGTTATCACCCGACGGGCTGGAATCAACGGCGTTGGTAATGGCCGGTGAGGCGTGCCCGGCCGAGGTGGTGGACCGCTGGGCGTCGGGACGGGTAATGGTCAACGCGTACGGCCCCACCGAAACGACGATGTGTGTGGTGATCAGCGCGCCGCTGACACCAGCGCCCGGTGTGGTGCCGATCGGTTCGCCGGTAGCAGGCGCGGCGCTGTTCGTACTGGACGGCTCCTTGCGTCCGGTGCCCGCAGGCGTGGTCGGGGAGTTGTATGTCGCCGGCGCCGGTCTGGGATACGGGTATGTGCGACGCGCGGGGTTGACCGCATCGCGGTTTGTGGCGTGCCCGTTCGGGGCGCCCGCAACGCGCATGTATCGCACCGGTGATCTGGTGTGTTGGCGCCGCGACGGACAACTGCAGTATCTGGGGCGCGCTGATGAGCAGGTCAAAATCCGCGGCTACCGCATCGAACTCGGCGAAGTCCAAGCCGCCCTGAACGCGCTCGACGGGGTGGATCAGGCCGTGGTCATCGCCCGCGACGACGGCCCCGGCGACAAACGCCTGGTCGGTTATGTGACCGGCACCGGTGATCCCGCCGGGATGCGCGCGGCGCTGGCTGACCGGTTACCGGCGTACATGGTGCCAGCTGCAGTGGTGGTGCTCGATGCGCTGCCGCTGACACCGAATGGCAAACTCGACACTCGCGGCCTACCCGCGCCCGAATACACCGCCGGCGAGTATCGAGCACCGAGCAACGCCGTCGAGGAGATCCTGGCCGGCATCTACGCCCAGGTGCTCGACGTCCAGCGCGTCGGGATGGACGACTCGTTCTTCGACCTGGGCGGCGACAGCATTTCGGCGATGCGCCTGATCGCGAAGATCAACACCAATTTGAATGCCGCGCTTGCGGTTCGCGCTGTGTTCGAAGCGCCCACGGTGGCCGAGTTGGCGCCGCGAATCGGGGAGGACGCCGGCCGGTTCGAGCCGCTGACGGCCGGGGAGCGTCCGGCGGTGGTCCCGTTGTCGTTCGCCCAGAGCCGGTTGTGGTTCTTGGATCAGTTGCAGGGACCCTCGCCGGTTTACAACATGTCGACAGCGTTGCGGTTGGACGGGCGCCTTGACGTCGAGGCGTTGGGTGCGGGACTGGCCGACGTGGTGGCACGTCACGAGAGCCTGCGCACATTGTTCATGGCTCCCGACGGGATACCTCAGCAGGTGGTGGTGCCCGCCGACCGAGCCGAGTTGGATTGGCACGTCGTCGATGCGGCGGGCTGGCCGACGGCGCAGCTGGACGAGGCGATCGACACTGCGGCGCGCTACGCCTTTGTTCTTTCTTCCGAAATCCCGCTCCGGGCAACCCTTTTCCGGGTCGCCGAGGATCGGCATGTGTTGGTGGCCGCAGTGCATCACATCGCCGCCGACGGCTCGTCGATCACTCCGCTGGTGCGTGATCTGGGTGTGGCGTATGCCAGCCGCTGTGCGGGGCAAGCCCCGGGGTGGGCCGATTTGGCCGTGCAGTATGTCGATTACACGCTGTGGCAACGCGCCCAATTCGGTGACCTCGACGATGACAGCAGTCCTATCGCTACGCAACTGGCGTATTGGGAAGAGGCGCTGGACGGGATGCCCGAGCGGCTGCAGCTGCCCACCGACCGGCCCTATCCACTGGTGGCCGATCAGCGCGGCGCCACCGTGGCGGTGGATTGGCCGGCGGAGCTGCAGCAGCAGGTTGCCCGGGTGGCCCGTGAGCACAACGCCACCAGCTTCATGGTGATGCAGGCCGCCCTGGCGGTACTGTTCGCCAAGCTCAGCGCCAGTTCTGATGTGGCGGTGGGTTTCCCGATCGCCGGGCGTCGCGATCCGGCACTTGATGATTTGGTCGGCTTTTTCGTCAACACGTTGGTGCTGCGGGTCGACGCGGCCGGTGATCCCAGCTTTGCCGAGCTGTTGACTCAGGTGCGCGCACGCAGCCTGGCCGCCTACGAGCATCAGGACGTGCCGTTCGAGGTACTGGTCGAGCGGCTCAACCCGACTCGATCCCTGGCCCATCATCCGCTGGTGCAGGTGATGCTGGCCTGGCAAAACCTGCCGGGCCACACCAGCGATCCCTCCGGCGGGCTGGCGTTGGGTGATGTCCACGTCGCCCCGATCCCGGTGGACACCCACACCGCGCGGATGGATTTGCTGTTTTCGCTGGCCGAACGGTGGAGCGAAAATGGTGAGGCCGCAGGCATCGGCGGCACGGTGGAATTCCGCACCGATGTGTTCGACGCTGCCAGTATCGCGACGCTGATCGAGCGGTTGCGCCGCGTGTTGATGGCCATGACCGCCGATCCGACACGGTCGTTGTCGTCGATGGATCTGCTCGACGAGGCCGAGCATGCCCACCTTGATGCGCTCGGGAACCGGGCAGCGTTGACAGCGAATTTGCCGGCGCCGGCGTCGGTTCCGGCGTTGTTCGCCCAGCAGGTGGCTCGCACTCCGGAAGCGGTGGCGGTGACTTGCGAGGGCCGGTCACTGACATATCGCGAACTCGACGAGGCTGCTAACCGATTGGCGCAGCTGCTCGTCGGCCACGGGGCCGGCCCCGGGCAGTGTGTGGCGCTGCTGTTGTCGCGTTCAGCCGAAGCGATCGTGGCGATCATGGCCGTGCTCAAGAGCGGGGCGGCCTATCTGCCGATCGACCCGGCTCTGCCGGCGTCCCGGCTCGGGTTCATGCTCGCCGACGCCGCGCCGATCGCTGCGGTCACCACCGCTGATCTCGCGGAGCGGGTGGCCGGTCATGACGTGCGGGTCCTTGATGTCCATGACCCCGCCGTCGACACGCAGCCCGACACGGCGCCGTCGGCGCCGGAGCCGGACGACATTGCCTACCTGATCTACACCTCGGGCACCACCGGTGTTCCCAAAGGGGTTGCCGTCACCCATCACAACGTCACCCAGTTGTTGACAACAGCCGATACTGGCCTGCCGCGCATGGCGGTGTGGAGCCAATGGCATTCGTTGGCTTTCGACGTCTCGGTGTGGGAGATCCTGGGCGCGCTGCTGCATGGCGGACGGCTAGTCGTGGTACCCGAATCGGTGGCGGGCTCGCCGGAAGACCTGCACGCGTTGCTGGTCGCTGAAGAGGTCAACGTGTTGAGTCAGACGCCGTCGGCGGCGCGGATGCTCTCCGCCGACGGTTTGGAGTCGACGGCGCTGGTGGTGGCCGGTGAGGCCTGCCCGACCGAGTTGGTGGACCGCTGGGCGGCGGGGCGGCTGATGATCAACGCGTACGGCCCGACTGAAGCCACCGTGTACGCGGCGATCAGTGCACCGCTGACCGCGGGATCCGATGTGGTGCCGATTGGTTCGCCGGTGGCCGGCGCGGCACTGTTTGTCCTTGACGAGTGGCTGCGGCCGACGCCACACGGTGTGGTCGGTGAATTGTATGTAGCCGGTGCCGGATTGGCATGCGGGTATGTGCGACGCGCGGCATTGACTGCGTCGCGGTTTGTGGCCTGTCCGTTCGGCGGGGACGGGGAACGGATGTATCGCACCGGTGATGTGGTGCGGTGGGGCGCCGATGGGCAACTGCAGTACCTGGGGCGCACCGATGAGCAGGTCAAGATCCGCGGCTACCGTATCGAACTCGGGGAAATCCAAACGGCATTGAGTGCGCTCGACGGCGTCCAGCAGGCAGTGGTGGTCGCCCGCGAGGACCGCCCCGGCGACAAGCGCCTGGTCGGTTACGTCACCGGGACTGCCGATCCAGCCCAGGTGCGTTCCCGGCTGGCCGACCAACTGCCGGGCTACATGGTCCCGGCGGCGGTGATGGTGCTCGACGCGCTGCCGCTGACACCCAACGGCAAACTCGACAGCCGCGCCCTGCCGGCACCGGAATACACGGCCGGGGAGTATCGCGCTCCGGGCAACGCCGTTGAGGAGATCCTGGCCGGCATCTACGCCCAGGTGCTGGGGCTCGAGCAGGTCGGAATCGACGACTCGTTCTTCGACTCGGGCGGGGACAGCATCTTGGCGATGCAGGTGGTGGCACGGGCGCGCGCCGCGGGCCTGATGTGCCGGCCGCGCGACGTGTTCGTCGAGCAGACCGTGGCCCGGCTGGCCCGGGTGGTCGAAGTGGCCGACAGCGCCGACGACGGTGACGACGGCGTCGGCGAGGTCGCGGCCACTCCGATCATGCATTGGCTGCACAGCGTCGACGGTCCGGTGGACCAGTTCAACCAGACGATGGTGCTGCACGCTCCCGGCGGGGCCGACGAGGCCGACGCGTTGATTGTGTTGCAAGCCTTGCTCGATCGCCACGCCATGTTACGGCTGCGCGTCAACGACGACGGTGCCGGTGGCTTCTCGTTGACGGTGCCCGAGCCAGGGACGGTGGCCGCGCGCGGGCGCCTGCAGGCGGTGCCGGAGTTGACGGATGCAGCGCTGATCGAGGCCCGGGCGCGGCTGAACCCGAGCACCGGCGCGATGCTCAGCGCCCTGTGGGTAGCCGACAGCAGCCAACTGGTATTGATCGTTCACCACCTGGCCGTCGACGCGGTCTCCTGGTGGATTCTGTTGGAAGACATCAACACTGCGTGGGCTCAGCACCGCGACGGTCATGCGGTGATGTTGCCGGCGACCGGCACCTCGTTCGCCCGGTGGGCGGCGCTGCTCAGTGAACACGCTCGAACACCGGAAGTCGTTGCCCACGAGCAGCATTGGCGGCAGGTGGCGACGACACCGGCGGCCTTGCCCGCTGTGCGGCCCGAAACCGACACGTTTGCCACGGCCGGGCATTTGTCGATGCCGGTGGACGCCGAAATCACCCGCATGTTGCTGAGCGAGGTGCCGGCAGCGTTTCACGCCGCGACACACGACATCCTGCTGATCGCGTTCGGGTTGGCGGTAGCGGAGTTCGTGGGCAACGGCAGCGCCCCGATCGGCATCGACGTCGAAGGCCACGGGCGTCACGAGGAGCTGAGCCCGCACGTGGACTTGTCTCACACAGTGGGATGGTTCACCACCAAATCCCCGGTGGCGCTGACCGTCGGTGGGCTGTCCTGGGCGCAGGTGGTCGCCGGCGACGCGGCGCTGGGGGCAATGATCAAAGACGCCAAAGAGCAGCTTCGCGCCCTGCCCGACAGTCTGACGTACGGTCTGTTGCGCTATCTGAACACCGATGTCGACCTCGGTGACTGCGAGCCGCCGATCGGATTCAATTACCTGGGCCGCGTGGGTATCTCGGCGGCCGAGGCGTCCGGTGACCTGTGGCGAATCAGCCCGGACGGCTTGTCGGTTACCGGCGCGGCGACGGCCATACCGATGCCGCTGATGCACACCGTGGAGCTCAACGCGGCCGCCGTCGACACCGAAGCCGGACCGCGGCTGCAGGCGAATTGGACGTGGGCGCCGTCGGCGCTCGACGAAGCGCAGATCAGCCGGCTCAGCCGGTTGTGGTCTGAGGCGCTGGGCGGAATCTGCACGCATGTCCGAGACGGTGGCGGGGGATTGACGCCATCCGATATCACTCCGGCCCGGCTCAGCCAGCATCAGATCGACGAACTGCAGACGCAATGCCGCATCGCCGACGTGCTTCCGCTGACAGCGGTGCAAGAGGGGCTGCTCTTCCACGCAAATACGGTGCGGGGCACCGACGACCTGTACGCCGGGCAGTTGGACATCAGCCTGACCGGCGGCCTCGATCCCCACCGGCTGCGCGACGCGATGCACACAGTGGTCGACCGGCACCCCAACCTGGTGGCCCGGTTCTGCCCGCAGTTCGACGAGCCAGTGCAGATCATCCCCGCTGATCCGGTGGTGGCGTGGCGCTACCTCGAACTCAACGACGACGTCGACCGCGATGAGCAGATCCAGCGGCTCTGCGCGGCCGAGCGCGCCGCGGTCTGCGACCTCGCCAACCAGCCGGCGTTTCGGAGCGTCCTGATCCGCACCGCACCAGACCGGCACCGGTTGGTGTTGACCAATCACCACATCGTGCTCGATGGCTGGTCGATGCCGATCCTGCTGGGCGAGCTTTTCGCCGCGTATTACGGGCAGCAGCTGCCCCCGGCATCGCCTTACCGCAGCTTCGTTACCTGGCTGGCCGCCCGGGACGCCGAGGGTGCCCGCGCCGCCTGGCGCGAGGTGTTCGCCGGTTTCGACGCTCCGACGTTGGTCGGGCCTCAGGACGGGTTGGAGCCGGGCCCTCGAGGTGTGAAAGCCCTTGGGCTGCCGGCAGAAATCACCCAAGCCGTCAACGAACTGGCCCGCTCGAGTCATACCACGGTCAACATCGTGCTGCAGGGTGCATGGGCTCTGCTGTTGAGTTCGCTGACCGGCCAACAGGATGTCGCGTTTGGCACCACGGTGTCGGGGCGGCCGGCCGACCTGGCCGACGCGGAATCGATGGTCGGACTGCTGATCAACACGGTGGGTGTGCGTGCGCGCATCACCGCATCGACGACGACCACCGACCTGCTGGATCAGCTGCAGGGCGCCTACACCAACACGCTTGAGCACCAGCACGTGGCGCTGAGCGAGATTCACCGAATCACCGGTCAGGACAAGCTGTTCGACACGCTGTTCGCGTTCGAAAACTACCCGATCGACAGCGGAGCGTTGGTAGGTGACCACGAATTCGCCATCACCGATATCACCAGCCGGGAATCCACCCATTACCCGCTGACGATGCAAGCCCAGCCGGGCCACGAACTGCGGCTGCGCCTCGAATACGACGCTGATGTGTTCGACGGGACCAGTATCGAGGCACTGGTCGAACGGTTGCGGCGGGTGTTGGCGGCGATGATCGCCGACCCGGCACAGCCGTTGTCGTCGATGGATCTGCTCGACGAGCGCGAGCATGCCCGGCTTGATGCGCTCGGCAACCGGGCGGTGCTGACCCGACCGTCGGCGCGGGTGTCGATCCCGGCGTTGTTCGCCGAGCAGGTGGCCCGCGCTCCGGAGGCGGTGGCGGTGACCTGCGACGGCTGGTCACTGACGTATCGGGAGCTAGACGACGCCGCTAACCGGTTGGCGCAGTTGCTGACCGGCCGCCGCGTAGGCCCGGGTGAGTCTGTGGCGCTTCTGTTTTCACGCTCGACCGATGCGATCGTGGCGATCTTGGCGGCGCTCAAGGCTGGGGCGGCCTATCTGCCGATCGACCCGGCGCTGCCGGCGGCCCGGATCGAGTTCATGCTCGCCGATGCCGCACCGCGCGCGGCGATCACCACCGCTGATTTGGCTGACCGGCTCGACGGATACGAACTAGAGATCATCGATGTGCACGACCCCGCCGTCGACGCCCAACCCAGCACCGCGCCGTCGGCGCCGGAGCCCGACGATATCGCCTACTTCATCTACACCTCCGGCACCACCGGGATTCCGAAAGGCGTGGCAGTCACCCATCACAACGTGACTCGGCTGTTCGACTCACTGCAGGTGGGGCTGCACCTCGGGCCGGAACACGTGTGGACGCAGTGTCACTCCTACGCCTTCGACTACTCGGTGTGGGAGATCTGGGGTGCACTGCTGCACGGCGGTCGCCTGGTGGTGGTGCCCGAGTCGGTAGCCCGTTTCCCGGAGAACCTCCACAATCTGCTGGTTGATGAACAGGTCACCGTGTTGAGCCAAACCCCTTCTGCGATAGGCATGTTGTCACGCGAGGGGCTGGATTCAGCGGCGTTGGTGATCGCCGCGGAGCCCTGCCCAACCGAGTTGGTGGACCGGTGGGCGCCCGGTCGGGTGATGATCAACGGCTACGGTCCGACCGAGACGACGGTGTATGCGACGGTCAGCTCGTTGACCGCGGGGACGGGTGTGGTGCCGATCGGTTCGCCGGTGCCAGGCGCGGCGTTGTTCGTGTTGGACGGCTGGTTGCGGCCGGTCCCCGCCGGGGTGGCCGGCGAGTTGTATGTGGCCGGCGCCGGGGTGGCCTGCGGGTACGTGCGCCGCGGAGGATTGACCGCGGCGCGGTTTGTGGCCTGCCCGTTCGGGGGGACCGGCGAGCGGATGTATCGCACCGGAGATCTGGTGTGTTGGGGCGCTGATGGGCAGCTGCGGTATCTGGGGCGCGCCGATGAGCAAGTCAAGATCCGCGGCTATCGCATCGAGCTCGGCGAAGTCCAGGCCGCCCTGAACGCCCTCGACGGCGTCCAGCAGGCGGTGGTCATCGCCCGCGAGGACCGGCCCGGCGACAAGCGCCTCGTCGGTTATGTGATCGGCACCGCCGACCCGGCCGAGGCGCGCGGTCAACTGGCGCAGCGGCTACCGGCCTACATGGTGCCCGCAGCGGTGGTGGTGTTAGACGCACTGCCGTTGACCGTCAACGGCAAACTCGACGCTAGGGCCCTGCCGTCGCCGGAATACCGGGACGCCGATCATTACCGCGCCCCGGCCAACCCCACCGAGGAGCTTCTGGCCGGCATTTACGCCGAGGTCCTCGGACTCAAGCGCGTTGGGATCGACGACTCGTTCTTCGATCTGGGCGGCGACAGCATCTCCGCGATGCGCTTGATCGCGGCGATCAATGCTGCCCTGGATGGCGAACTTTCGGTACGTGCGGTATTCGAGGCGCCCACCATCGCCCAGTTGGCGCGCAGCGTCGGCGAGGGTGCGGGCCGGCTACCCGGTTTGGCGGCAGCTGAGCGGCCCGCGACTGTCCCGCTGTCGTTTGCCCAAACCCGATTGTGGCTTTTGGACCAGTTGCAGGGCCCCTCGTCGGTTTACAACATCCCGGTGTCACTGCGGCTGCGGGGCCAGCTTGATACCCACGCGCTGCATGCGGCGTTAGTCGATGTGATCGCCCGTCACGAAAGCCTGCGAACGCTGTTCCCGGCGCCCGAGGGCACGCCTCAGCAGGTGGTTATCCCCGTCGAGCGGGCCGACTTCGGTTGGCAGAATGTCGATGCCAGCACCTGGACGACCGACCGGCTTGCCGAGGCTGTCGGCGCGACAGCGCGCCACGCATTTGATCTGGCCACCGAGATCCCTTTGCGGGCGAAGCTTTTCCAGATCGCCGAAGACGAGCACGTGTTGGCGGCAGTAGTACATCACATTGCCGCCGACGGCTCGTCGATCACTCCGCTGGTGCGTGACCTGGGTATGGCGTATGCCAGCCGGTGTGCGGGGCAAGCCCCGGGGTGGGCCGATTTGGCCGTGCAGTATGTCGATTACACGCTGTGGCAACGCGCCCAGCTCGGCGACCTCGATGACAGCAGCAGTCCCATCGCCGCCCAGCTGGACTACTGGGAAGAGGCGCTGGCCGGGATGCCCGAGCGGCTGCAGCTGCCCACCGACCGGCCCTATCCACTGGTGGCCGATCAGCGCGGCGCTACCGTGGCGGTGGAGTGGCCGGGGCAGTTGCAACAGCAGGTTGCCCGGGTGGCCCGTGAGCACAACGCCACCAGCTTCATGGTGATGCAAGCCGCATTGGCCATCCTGTTGTCCAACGTCAGCATGAATTCTGATGTGGCGGTAGGGTTCCCGATCGCCGGACGCCGCGATCCGGTGCTCGATGATGTGGTCGGCTTTTTCGTCAACACGTTGGTGCTGCGGGTCGAGGTGACCGGTGATCCCAGCTTTGCCGAGCTGCTGGGTCAGGTGCGGGCACGCAGCCTGGCCGCTTACGAGCATCAGGATGTGCCGTTCGAGGTACTGGTGGAGCGGCTCAACCCGACTCGATCTATGGCCCATCACCCGCTGGTGCAGGTGATGCTGGCCTGGCAGAACTTCGGCGGGCACAGCGCCGATCCCTCCGGCGGGCTGGCTCTGGGTGATCTGCATGTGACGTCGATGCCCATCGATACCCAGTCGGCCCGCATGGATTTGGTGTTTTCGCTGGCCGAGCGGTGGACCGATGATGGTGAGCCGGCCGGGATCGGCGGCAGGGTGGAATTCCGCACCGATGTGTTCGACGCTGCCAGTATCGCGACGCTGATCGAGCGGTTGCGCCGGGTGTTGATGGCCATGACGGCCGATCCGACGCGGTCGTTGTCGTCGATGGATCTGCTCGACGAGGCCGAGCATGCCGGGCTCGACGACCTCGGGAACCGGGCAGCGTTGACCGCGAATTCGCCAGTGCCGGTGTCGGTTCCGATGTTGTTCGCCCAGCAGGTGGCTCGCGCTCCGGAGGCGGTGGCGGTGACTTGCGAGGGCCAGTCACTGACGTATCGGGAGCTCGACGAGGCTGCTAACCGGTTGGCGCAGCTGCTGGTCGGTCACGGAGCTGGCCCCGGGCAGTGTGTGGCGGTGCTGTTGTCGCGTTCAGCTGAGGCGATCGTGGCGATCATGGCGGTGCTCAAGAGCGGAGCCGCCTATCTGCCGATCGACCCGGCGCTGCCGGCGGCGCGGATCGGGTTCATGCTCGATGATGCCGCGCCGATCGCTGCGGTTACCACCGCTGAACTTGCTGGGCGATTCGATGGGTACGTTGACATCGCGGTGACCGAGGTCAATGAGCCCGCTATCGACGCCCAGCTCAACACAGCACCACCGGCACCCCGCCCTGAGGACATCGCCTACGTCATCTACACCTCAGGCACCACCGGGATGCCCAAAGGCGTTGCGATCAACCACCACAACGTCGTCCAACTGTTGGCGACACTGGACGCCGGCCTGCCGACGACCGGTGTGTGGTCGCAGTGTCATTCACTGGTCTTCGACGTTTCGGCATGGGAGATCTTCGGCGCGCTCTTACACGGCGGGCGCCTCGTGGTGGTGCCCGAGGAGGTGGCACGCTCACCGAAAGACCTCGCCGAATTGCTGGTTGCCGAGCAAGTCACGATGATCACCCAGACCCCCTCTGCGGTAGGGATGTTGGCGCCAGACGGGTTGGAGTCGGCGACGTTGATGGTGGCCGGCGAAGCCTGCCCGGCCGAGGTGGTGGATCGCTGGGCGCCGGGGCGGGTGATGGTCAACGCCTACGGCCCGACCGAGACGACGATGTGCGTGGCGATCAGTGCGCCGTTGACCGCGGAATCGGCAGTAGTGCCGATCGGTTCGCCGGTGCCGGGGGCCGCATTGTTTGTGTTGGACAACTGGCTGCGGCCGGTGGCCGCGGGTGTGGTCGGAGAGTTGTACGTGGCCGGTGCCGGGGTCGGGTGCGGGTACGTGCGCCGGGGTCCGTTGACGGCGTCGCGGTTTGTGGCCTGCCCGTTCGGTGACTCCGGTCAACGGATGTATCGCACCGGGGATTTGGCGCGCTGGGGCGCGGATGGGCAGCTGCAGTATCTGGGCCGTGCCGATGAGCAAGTCAAGATCCGCGGCTACCGCATCGAACTCGGCGAAGTACAGGCAGCGCTGCACGCACTCGACGGCGTCCAGCAGGCGGTGGTGATTGCCCGCGAAGACCGCCCGGGCGACAAGCGCCTGGTCGGCTACGTCACCGGGAGCGCCGACCCGGCCGAGGCGCGGCGCGTGCTGGCGCAGCGGCTGCCGGCCTACATGGTGCCGGTAGCGGTCGTGGCGCTGGATGCGCTGCCGTTGACGCCCAACGGCAAACTCGACACTCGCGCGCTGCCCGCGCCCGAGTATCGCGATGCCGACCGGTATCGCGCCCCCGGCAATGCCATCGAGGAGGTCCTGGCCGGCATCTACGCCCAGGTGCTGGGGCTGGAGCGGGTCGGCGTCGACGACTCGTTCTTCGAACTCGGTGGGGACAGCATCTTGTCGATGCAGGTGGTGGCGCTGGCCCGCGCCGCGGGCATGTCGTGCCGGCCGCGCGATGTTTTCGTCGAGCAGACGGTGGCCCGCTTGGCGGTGGTGGCCGCAGTGTCTGACAGCCGCATTGACGAGGGTGACGACGGCGTCGGGCCGGTGATGGCCACTCCGATCATCCGTTGGCTGGAAAGCGTGGACGGCCCCGTCGAGCAGTTCAACCAGACGATGGTGTTGCAGGCTCCCGCGGGGGCTGACGAGGCCGACGTGCGGATTGTGTTGCAGGCCTTGCTGGATCGCCATGCCATGTTGCGGTTGCGCATCGCCCACGATGATGCCGGTGGCTGGTCGTTGACGGTGCCCGAGGTCGGTTCGGTAGACGCGCGCGGGTGTCTGCAGTCGGTGGCGGAGTTGTCGGATGCGGCGCTGTTCGAGGCGCGGTCGCGGTTGGACCCGAGCGCCGGGGCGATGCTCAGCGCACTATGGGTCGCCCGCAGCGGTCAGTTGGTGTTGATCATTCACCACCTGGCTGTCGACGCGGTGTCGTGGTGGATTCTGTTGGAGGACCTCAACATCGCCTGGGCTCAGCAGCACAGCGGGCAGCCGGTGGTGTTGCCGGCGGCCGGCACCTCGTTCGCCCGATGGGCGGCGCTGCTCAGTGAGCACGCTCGGGCGCCGGAAGTGGTTGCCCAAGAGCAGCGTTGGCGACAGGTGGCGGAGACGCCTCCGGTCTTGCCGGCTGTGCAGCCGCAAACCGATACCTATGCCACGGCGGGGCATCTGTCGGTCTCGCTGGATGATGTCGAGACCACCAGGCTGCTGCTGGCCGAGGTGCCTGCAGCGTTCCACGCCGGGATACACGACATTCTGCTGATCGCGCTCGGGTTGGCGGTCGGCGAATTCGTCGGCAGCGGCAGCGCCCCAATCGGTATCGACGTCGAAAGCCACGGTCGCCGTGAGGAATTGGGCCCCAGCATCGACTTGTCCCACACGGTGGGATGGTTCACCGCCAAATACCCGGCGTCGCTGAGCGTCGGCGAACTGTCCTGGGCGCAGGTGGTCGGCGGCGACGCGGCGCTGGGGGCGGTGGTCAAACATGCCAAAGAGCAGCTTCGCGCTCTGCCCGACGGCCTGACGTACGGTGTGCTGCGCTATGTGAACGGCGACGTCGATCTGGGCGGCTCCGACCCGCGGATCGGGTTCAACTACTTCGGGCGTTCGGGCGCGGCGGTCGACGACACCGGGGATGGCTGGCGGATCTGCCCGGACACCGCCTCGATCACCGGCGCGGCGACGGCCATACCGATGCCGATGATGCACACCGTGGAACTCAACGCCGGCACCGTCGACACTTCGGCAGGCCCACATCTACACGCCGACTGGGCATGGGCCGCATCGGCGCTCGACGAAGAGCAGATCACCCGGCTCAGCCGGTTGTGGTTCGAGGCGCTCACCGGTATCTGTGCGCATGTGCGAGCCGGTGGCGGCGGGCTGACTCCGTCGGATATCGCGCCGGCCCGGCTCAACCAACGCCAGATCGACGATCTGCAGCGCCATTACGACGTCGCCGATATTTTGCCGTTGACGCCGTTGCAGCAGGGGCTGCTCTTCCACGCCACCGCACAGGACAGCGCAGACGACCTGTATGCAGTGCAGTTGAATGTCGCGTTGAGCGGCCGGCTCGACGGCCACCGCCTGCGTGACGCGCTGGACACCGCGGCCATCCGGCACCCGAACCTGGTGGCCCGGTTCTGCCGACAGTTCGACGAGCCAGTGCAGATCATCCCGGACGACCCCGCGGTGGCGTGGCGCTACGTCGAACTCGACGACGACGACCTCGATGGCGATGAGCAAATCGAACAGCTCTGTGCCGCCGAGCGTGCCGCGGTTTACGACCTCGCCGACCAACCCGCGTTTCGGGCGGCGTTGATTCGCACCGCGGCGAACCGGCACCGGTTGGTGCTGACGATTCACCACATCGTGCTCGATGGCTGGTCGCTGCCGATCCTGCTGGGCGAGATATTCGCGAGCTTCACCGGTCAGCCGTTGCCCGCGGCGGTCCCGTACCGCACATTCCTTACTTGGCTGGCCGGCCGAGACCGCGACGCCGCCCGCGCCGCCTGGGCCGAGGCGTTCGCCGGCTTCGACGCCCCCACGCTGGTCGGCCCGCCACAACCACGACGGCTGGGTGCCCGCGGCGTCATCGCGGGAACGGTGTCCGCCGAGACCACCCAAGCGCTGTACGAGTTGGCGCGGTCGCGTCACACCACCGTCAACATCGTGCTGCAGGGCGCCTGGGCGCTGCTGCTGGCGTCAGTGACCGGTCAGCACGACGTCGCGTTCGGCACCACGGTCTCGGGTCGGCCCGCCGAGGTGGCCGGTGTCGAGTCGATGGTCGGGCTGTTGATCAACACGGTGCCGGTGCGGGCCCACTTCACACCGGCGACCACCACCGCAGATCTGCTGGACCAGCTGCAAGGCGCCTACAACGACACGTTCGAGCATCACCACCTGGCGCTCAGCGAAATCCACCGAATCACCGGTCAGGAGAAGCTGTTCGACACGCTTTTCGCCTACGAGAACTATCCGATCGACACCGGTGCGTTGTTGGGCGACAACGAGTTAGCCGTGACCGACTCCACCATCAGCGAATACAACCACTATCCGTTGACGGTGCAGGCCCAGCCGGGCCGAGAACTGGGGTTGCGCGTCGAATATGACACCGACGTGTTCGATCCCGCCCACATCGACGCGTTGATCGGGAGGCTGCAGCGGGTGTTGACGGCGATGACGGCCGATCCGAGCCGGCCGCTGTCGTCGGTGGATGTACTCGAAGCAGCTGAGCATGCGCGACTCGATGAGGTCGGGAACCGGGCGGCGTTGGCCCAATCTGCGAGCGTAGCGGTGTCGATTCCGGAGTTGTTGGCCGAGCAGCTGCCCCGCACCGCGGATGCAATCGCGGTGACGTGTCAGGGCGAGTCGATGACATATCGGGAACTCGCGGAGGCGGCGAATCGACTGGCGCACGTGCTGGCCGGCCACGGCGCGGGCCCCGGGCAGCGCGTGGGGTTGCTGGTGCCGCGCTCGATCGACGCGATCGTGGCGATGTTGGCGGTGCTCGAAAGCGGGGCGGCGTATCTGCCGATCGATCCCACGTTGCCCGCAGCGCGGATCGAGTTCATGCTCGGCGATGCTGCGCCGGTGGCGGTGATCACCACCGCTGATGTGGCGGACCGGCTCGCCGGGTTCGGGGTGCCGCTCGTAGGTGTCGAGGATGCTGTCGAAATCCCGCCCGGCGCAGCGCTGCCGGTGCCGGACGTCGATGACGCCGCGTATGTCATCTACACGTCGGGCACCACCGGGGTGCCCAAGGGCGTGGCGATCACCCATCGCAATGTGACGCAACTGTTGGCGTCGCTGGATGCCGGCTTGCCGGCGGTCAGGGTGTGGTCGCAGTGTCACTCGTTGGCCTTCGATGTTTCGGTGTGGGAGATCTTCGGAGCGCTGCTGGGTGGTGGGCGGCTGGTGATCGTGCCCGACGCGGTGGCACGTTCGCCGCACGAGCTGCACGACGTGCTGGTTGCCGAAGGCGTCACTGTGTTGACCCAAACTCCCTCGGCCGTCGCGGCGTTGCCGAAGCAGGGACTGGAGTCGACGGCGCTGGTGATGGCCGGTGAGCCATGCCCGGTCGAGGTGGTGGAGCAGTGGGCGCCGGGGCGGGTGATGGTCAACGCTTACGGCCCGACCGAGACGACGATGTGTGTGGCGATCAGTGCGCCGCTGAGCGTCGGGTCGGACGTGGTGCCGATCGGTTCGCCGGTGCCGGGTGCGGCGTTGCTCGTCTTGGATGGCTGGCTGCGGCCGGTCCCGGCCGGGGTGGTCGGCGAGTTGTATGTGGCCGGCGCCGGCGTCGCGCGCGGCTATGTGGGCCGGAATTCGTTGACCGCGGCGCGGTTTGTGGCCTGCCCGTTCGGGGAGTCCGGGGAGCGGATGTATCGCACCGGGGATCTGGTGCGTTGGGGTGCGGACGGGCAACTGCAGTATGTGGGGCGTGCCGATGAGCAGGTCAAGATCCGCGGCTATCGCATCGAACTCGGCGAAGTCCAGGCCGCGCTGAACGCCGTGGACGGCGTGGACCAGGCAGTGGTGATCGCCCGCGAGGACCGGCCCGGCCACAAACGCCTGATCGGTTATGTGACCGGCACCGCCGACCCGGCCGAGGCGCGCGGCCAACTGGCGCAGCGGCTACCCGCCTACATGGTGCCGGGCGCGGTGATGGTGTTAGACGCGCTGCCGTTGACGCCCAACGGCAAACTCGACACCCGCGCGCTGCCCGCGCCGGAATACACCGCGACGACATATCGCGCTCCGGCCAACCGGACCGAAGAGATTTTGGCTGCAAGCTACGCCCAGGTACTCGGCCTCGAGCGGGTCGGAGTCGACGACTCCTTCTTCGACCTGGGCGGCGACAGCATTTCCGCGATGCGCTTGATCGCGGCGATCGACAGTGCGCTGGATGTCGATGTCGCAGTGCGCACGCTATTCGACGCGCCCACGGTGAGAAGTTTGAGCCGCCAACTGGGCGGCCGCGCCAACGCGGTGGAAGTGGCGCCGGTCCAGATCCTCAGGAAAGGTACCGGCGTTCCGCTGTGCTGTATCCATGACGGTCTTGGGCTGAGCTGGCGGTATCGCGCGCTGGGCGATCATCTGGACTGCCCGATCATCGGCATCCAGCAAGCCCAACAGAATGGTGAGCCTGATGCTGGGTCGATTCGTGAGATGGCGCAGAACTATGCGGACCGGCTCCAAGCGGTTTATCCGACTGGGCCCTACAACATCCTCGGCTGGTCTTTCGGAGGCGTGGTCGCCCACGAGCTCGCCATCGAGCTTCGCCGACGCGGATGCATAGTCCGGCGTCTCGTGCTGCTCGACGCTGGGACAAACGGCAGCGGAAAGGCCACCAAAAATGGGGCCGTCGACGAGAGTCGCCTGTTGGATCGCATCTTGCGCAGCAATCGGATACCGATCCCGGCCCAGCCTGAACCGCTGACCTATCGGCAAGTGGAGGAATTGATTCACCAACAGGAGGAGGCGGAATATCCTCTGCCGCCGCGACCGCTGCTGAAGTTCATCGTGGAAAGCGCTAATGCCAACCGGATGCATCTGCTCGAGCACGTGCCTGCCGTGTTTGACGGTGACATGTTCATCTTCTCCGCTACCCGAAACGGAAATGGAAACGGTGCATCCAAGCTGCAAAGCTGGCGCCCCTACGTCGCCGGGGACATCACCGAGCAGTCGGTGGACTGCGCGCACCACGAAATGTTGGATAGCGAATCGCTCAATGCGTATGCCAAACGACTCAAGCTTTTGCTGCAGGCTTGAGCGCCCGCCCCGCGGCTCAGACGTGATGCATGCCGAGAGCTACTAGCGAGATCCCGGCCACAGCGCAGACGGCTATCACAATCTGCTGGCGACGGGCCAATGCCCAATCGTGCAGCCAACGCGCCACCACCTCGGTTTTGGCCGGTGTGGCCAGGAACCCGGCGAGCGTGATTTCGATGACGGCGAGCATTCCGACGACGACGGCGATTGCGGCGACGACCTGTGTGGCGAACGAAACTCCGGACGGCACGATGATGGCGAGTACGTAAAGCAGCCCATCCGGCGACGGCCCCGCTGCGAGACCAACCACCAACGAGATCCACAAGGCTCCGTGTTCCCACGCGTGCTGCGCCCGGCCGAACAGCCGCCGCAATACCGATCCGCCGTCGGTGCGCGGGTCGTGTGTGGCGTCCAGCAGTCGTGACATCGCAGGCGGCGCAAGGGTTTCCTGCTTGGCGGCGCCGCCCCGCCGACGCGTCGACAGGCGTGCTGTCATCAGCGCGGCGACGGCCAGCGCGAACACACCGAGGCCGATTTGAATGTGCCGCACCGTCGAGCTCGCGGCCGTTGCCGGGGTAGCCAGGTCGTGCGCAAACGAGCTCAACCTCGGCGTGAAGTGCAGCACCATCAAGGGAACCAGCAGCGCAACAACACTCACTGCCAGGCAACCCACCCAGAAGGCGAAGAGGTTTTGCACGGGCCGCGGTCGAGACATCACCAGAAGGGCGACGCCGAGGCGCACCGGATTGAGCGCCGCCAGAAATGCGAGCACCAATACCGAGCCCCACATGGCCCGAACCCTACCTACCGGCTGGCCGGCATCGGCTGGTTCGGCGCTGGCTGTATACCGCTAGGTGTGCGCCTCGATTGCCCTGCCTCAGAACCGGAATGACGGCTTCGGGAAGTCGAAGTGCGGCATCGCCGGCATTGCCGGGGCGGCGGGAGCCGGCATCGCGGGCATCCGGGGGAATTGCGGAGTCGGCAGGGTCGGCAGCCGAGGTGCCTGCGGAGCGGGCATCGTCGGCATCTGCGGTGCCTGCGGAACCGGCCACTGCATCGGCGGCTCCGGCGCCGGGAGGTTCACCGGCGGCGTGGGCACGTGAACGGGTGGCTCAGGGCGCTTCCAGGGCGGCGTCGGTAGCTGCCAGGGCGGCGGAGTCGGTACCTGGGTGGGTGGTTTCGGAAATTGAACGGGCGGGGTGGGCTCCTGCACCGGCGGCGTCGGAACCTGTGCCGGCGGCGTCGGCGGATGGGCGGGCGGCTTCGGCAGTTGCAATGGCGGGCTTGGCAAATGGACAGGCGGTTGCGGCGCCTGGACGGGTCGCGGGACCGCAACGTGAATGGGCGGTGCGGGCACCCGGACCGGCACCGGCACCGGCACCGGGACCGCGGCAGGAACCGGCACGGGCGCCGCGTCCCGAAGTGGCGGAGGCGCGGGCGCCGGCACCGCAACCGGTGGCGGCGCGACGACGGGATCAACCGGCGCGGGTGGTGCAGCGGGTGCGGGTGGTGCAGCGGGTGCGGTCATGTGAACCGCTTGCGGTTGCGGCTCCGACGCCGGCGGCGCGGGCGGCGCAGGCGCCTGCTCGGTCGGCACGATGAGGTTTTGCACCGGGTTGGGCAGCAGCGCCACGGTCGTCCGGATACCAAGTCCCAGCGCGACTTCGAGCGCCACGGCCGCGATGACGAACACGACGGCCAACGCGCTACCGACCAACAGCAGCGGCCGCCGGCCCGACCGTGGTTCGTCGAGGCCGCCGTCCGCGGACAGCACGGTGGTATCGACGTCGTCGTCGGTCACCGCACTGTAGGCAATATCTTCTTCCCCGATCTCGACGCCGGGGCCAACAGCTGGCACGTCGAGATAACCCGGGGCGACGGCATAGGGATCCACCCGGCCAGTACCGGGATCCTGCGCATACGCCAACGCTGCCGTCGACGAGGCGAACAACGGTGCGTTGGCCGACGCCAGCGCCGCCCCGCGAGCCAGCGCCGTGCCGGGCTCCTCGGGTGCGCTCACCGGAAGCCAGGTCGCCCTCTCCAACACCGGCTTGATCGGTGCGATGTCGACCCCGCAGCCGACCACGAACAAGCCATCCGGACGGGTCGCCGATCCGTCCAGATCGGCGACCATGGCGGCGAGCTCGCCGGCCATGTCGCTGCTGCGCAGCGGGCGCCGGTAGACGTCGGTGACCGAACCGTCGGACGCATCGACCACGGCCAGCGTGGCGGTCCGCGGTTCGACGAACAGCATTGCGGTCTGCTGGTAGCCGATTGCTTGGCCGACCGTCTGGGTCAGCGCGGCGGCGGCCAGAAACGCCGAGACCAACATGACGTTCTCGATTTTGCGGGCGGCAAGCGCCTCCCGCAGCGCGACCGCGTCGACGGGGTTGGTCCAGGTGACGCCTGTCGAGGTCAACCGGTACCCGCCTGCGGTTGCGGCCTCGCGCGTCCCCAGAATCGCAGAGATCACCTGGTCAGGGCTGCTGAGCGTGGCGGCGTCGTCAGCAACGTCGAAGTGGTCTTCCTCGACCGTGACGCCGTCGGCAGCATCACCCTCGACCAGCACCATGCGGATAGTGGTGGGCGCCATCGACACGCCGAGGACAATGTCCACTTCTCCTCCAACTTCTCTGCCATCGAGCCACGGTCTGGGCGAAGGAGTGCACCGCACGGGCCGTCATCTACATACTTTGTCGAACTAACAACGTGTGACGTTACGCCGCGCAGATGAGCGCAGGCTGTGAACTAGCTATGAGCAGTGCGACGTCTCAAGCCACCCGGTACTGCTGCAGGTCGGCCTCTTTGACGGTCAGCCCGTGGCCGGGCGCGGTCCGGTCCGGATGTAGGGCCCCGTCCGGCTCCGGGTCGATGGTGCCGTCGAACGCCATGCCTTCGATCCGCACATGATCGTGGAAGTACTCCAGGTGGCGCAGGTGCCATACCGCCGTCCCGACGTGAGCGCTGATCTGCGGCGCGCAGTGCAGCGACAGGTCCATGCCGCGACCGTCGCACAGCGCGGCGACCTTGAGCACACCGGTGATCCCCAACGCGCGCGTGACGTCAGCCTGTAAGCAGTCCACCGCGCCCGCCGCCAGCATCTGGTGGAAATACGGCAGGTGGTAGCCGTATTCGCCGGCGGTGATGTCCATCCCGCCGGGGCCCTGCTCGCAGAGCTGGCGCAGGCCGTCGAGGTCATCGGAGGACACCGGTTCTTCGAACCACCGCACGTCGTACTCGGCGAAACGTTGCGCCCACAGCAGCGCTTGCTTGCGGTTGTAGGCCCCGTTGGCGTCGACAAAAAGCTCCGCGGAGTCGCCGATCGCCGAGCGGGCCGCGGCCACCCTGTCGGTGTCGGCGGCCGGGTCGCGGCCGACCTTCATCTTGACCCGCGGTATTCCGGCATCGACCCATCCGCACAGCTGCTCGCGCAGAGTGTCGTTGTCGTAGGAGGTGAACCCGCCGCTGCCGTAGACCGGCGTGGCGTCGTGCACCGCGCCGAGCGCGACCGCCAGTGGTTCGTCGAGTAGCCGGGACCGCAAGTCCCACAGCGCGATATCGACCGCCGAAATCGCCTCGGCGACCACGCCCGGCTTGCCCAGATTGCGCACGGCATGTTGCATCTGGGCCCATCGGGCCGGTGGCTGCAGCGCGTCGGCGCCCTTGACGACGTCGGCCAGCTTGGACTGGATCACGGTCACCACGGCTGTGCCGCCGTAGGTGTAGCCGGTGCCGACCTGACCGCCGGCCCGCACGGTGACCAGCACGAAGGTGGTCGAATCCCACGTCAGGGTGCCGTCGGATTCTGGGGCGTCGGTGGGAATCGAGTAGGCCGAAGCATCGACGGATTCGACAGGGATTGCTGAGCCGGCACGCGAAGGCATGGACGGTGACTACCCGCAACGCAAAGCGGGTATGCCCGACGTGGCGAAATGAAAGGGACTATGGCAAACGAACCACTACTGGCTGAACAGCTTGCGCCGCATGTACTTCGGGAGTACGCGTTGCTGGCCGACGGAGAGCGGGGGATTGTCGTCGGGCCGCGTGGTGATTGCTGCTGGATGTGTCTGCCGCGCTGGGACAGTCCCGCGGTGTTCAGCTCATTGCTGGGCGGCGGCGGCGTCTACGCCGTCTCACCGGATCACCCGCGCTACGTCTGGGGCGGACGATACGAACACCGGTCGCTGATCTGGCGGTCACGGTGGGTGACCACCGACGGGATCGTCGAATGCCGCGAGGCGCTGGCATTTCCCGGCGACCCGCACACCGCGGTGATACTTCGGCGCATTCGCGCGCTTGACCGGCCCACCCGGATGCGGATCAGACTCGACCTGCGCGCGGAGTTCGGCGCTAAGGGCATTGGCGACTTGTCCTGCACCGACGGAGTCTGGACCGGTCGCTCGGGGCCCCACCGCTTCCGCTGGGTGGGCGCCGGCGACGCGCGACGCGGCGACGACGGCGCGCTGGAGGCGATCGTCGAAGCCAGTCCCGGCACGGACCACGACCTGGTGCTGGAACTGTCCGACCAGGAGTTGCCGTCGGACGTCGTGCGGCCCAACGATGCCTGGCGCGACACCGAACATGCATGGATGCAAGCCGTTCCGGAGTTCTCCGGCACAATCGCGGACCTCGACACTCGCAGCGCGTATGCGGTGCTGCGCGGCCTGACCAGCAGCGGGGGCGGGATGGTCGCCGCGGCGACGATGTCGCTGCCCGAGCGGGCTGAGCAGGGACGCAACTACGACTACCGCTATTGCTGGATCCGCGACCAGTGCTACGTCGGGCAGGCAGTCGCCGCGGCGGGCGGCTACCCATTGCTCGACGACGCCGTGAGGTTCATCAGCGAGCGCGTGCTCGACGACGGCCCGGGGTTGAAGCCGGCCTACTGCGTCACCGGTGATGTCGTGCCGGGGGAGCAGGACCTCGACCTGCCGGGGTACCCGGGGGCGGCTGTCAAGACCGGTAATTGGGTGACCGACCAATTCCAGCTTGACGCCCACGGCGAGGCTTTGCTGCTGCTGGCGGCCGCGGCACGGCTGGACCGGCTCGACAGCGTGCATTGGCGTGCCGTGCGCACCCTGGTCGAGGCCATCGAGAAGCGTTGGCGCGAGCCCGATGCCGGCCTCTGGGAAATCGATGACCGGCGGTGGGCGCACTCTCGGCTGATCTGTGCGGCCGGGTTGCGACGCGCCGGCGAGGTAGCACCACGACAGCAGGGCGCCGAGTGGCAGCGGTTGGCCGACGTGCTGATCGCCGACGCCGATTCGGACTGCCTGCATCCGTCGGGCAGATGGCAACGGGCGCCGGATGATTCGCGGGTCGACGCCGCGTTGCTGCTTCCCGCGATCCGCGGGGCCATCCCGGCCAACGATCCGCGCAGCGTTACCACCCTCGACGCAGTGCGCAGCGACCTCGGCCGTCATGGGTTCGTGTACCGCTTCAAACCCGACGAGCGTCCGCTCGGCGAAGCCGAAGGGGCCTTCTTGCTCTGCGGATTCCTGATGGCACTGGCCGATCATCAGCAAGGCAACGACTTGGCGGCGGTGCGCTGGTTCGAGCGCAATCGCACCGCCTGCGGCCCACCCGGCTTACTCACCGAGGAGTTCGACGTCGATCAACGCCAGTTGCGGGGCAACCTCCCGCAGGCGTTTGTGCATGCCCTGTTGTTCGAGTCCTCGCACCGGCTCGCCGACTCGGTCGGGCCGTCGGTGGGCACCGGGACGGGCAGGTAGCGATGGTTTGCCGTCAATCGTCGCGGGGTACGCAGCCGCCGTGGGTCTTGTCGTGCGCGTTTTGCAGCGCAGTCGGCTGTACCGGATGTTGCGACTGGGTGGCTATGTCGCTTTCGACCTGCCGCGCACGGTGACCGCGCTGGGGGGAGTGCTGCTGCTGGGCATCGTCGCGGCACACATCTATGTCCTGACCCGAGAGACGTCGCCGCCGGTCTACTTCGTCATCTACGCCGCCGCGCTGATCGCCGGCTGCCTGCTGGCCGCCGGCGTCATGTGGCTGGGGCTGAATCCCCGTCTGCCGCAGCTGGGTTGGCTGTTGGGCGACCTGGTATCGCTGGTGTTTCTCGGTTTGTATCTGGCCAGCCGGGCGGCCAGCATGCCGGGCCTGGTGGCGGTAACGGGTCGGTGGGACGTTGCGCCCGGCACGTGGGCGTTGGCTTGTGCCGGGGGCTTCATCGCGGTTCACATGACGGTGCTGTTGGGCATCAATGTGGCCTACCCGCAACGACAGAATTGGCACGACTGATGACGTTCGACTACCCGGTGTGGCTGCGGATCGACCACTGGCTCAACGTGTTGTTCCTGACGTTGCTGTTGCGCAGCGGGATCGAGATCCTCGGCACCCACCCCAAGTTGTATTGGCGCGAGGACAGCAAACCCGGTACCGAGTGGGCGCGCTTCACCACCAAGGAGATGCCGACCGATAAGTTGTACGACACGCTCGACGAGGAGGAGTCCTACAGCTCGATCGTCGCGTTGCCCGGCCACAAGAAGCTCGGGCTGGGCCGCCACTGGCACTTCTTCGCGGTGATCGGGTGGATTCTGGTCGGCCTGTCGTACTACATCCTGCTGTTCGCCACCGGCCAATGGCATCGGTACTGGCCGTATTCGTGGTCGATATTCTCCGAGGCCTGGAACGACATCGTCGCCTACATGACGTTCAACTTGCCGTCGCTGTTACCCAGCGAACCGCTGGATGCCATCCAGAAATTGGCGTATGCCGGGGTCATCTTCGTCCTTGCCCCGTTCCAGATCCTGACCGGCGCGGCCCAGTCACCGGCGGTCGAGGCGCGCTTCCCGTGGTACGTCCGGCTGTGGGGGGGCCGGCAACGGGCGCGCAGCCTGCATTTCTTTGGCCTGGTCGCGTTTTTGGTCTTCATCGTGATCCATTTGTCGATGATCTTCTTCTGGGGCTGGGGCCAGCTCACCGCGGCGATGATCTTCGGCGCGGTGCGCAACATCAACTGGGCGACGTTCTGGTCGTTCGTGATCATCGGTGCGATCATCGCCGTCCACATCGCCGCAACGCAGTGGAGCCTTCGCCGGCCCATCCAGGTCCACAAAGCCTTGGGCACCATCAACACCCGGGCCAAACTCATGCTGTTGCGGCCGCTGAACTCGCGGCAGGACTATCCGGTGCACAAGCTGTCCAAAGAGCACCGCG
>NZ_LZKJ01000116.1 GCF_001672775.1 Mycobacterium kyorinense
CACCAACTCACAGTGGGCTAACCTACCGCTTGTCACAGGAGTCACGGCGCGAGCCGGTGCTGGCGATGTGCCCGCCTTGCAGCGACAAACGGCGCCCGGGGCAGGTGAGCACGCAACCGATGGTTCACTTGCGACTCGGTAAGCTTCGTCCGCCACTTTGAGTCAGCGCGGAAGCGGCTGATCAGCATGCCCGACTGCGAGCGACAGCCGCCCGGTTGGGGCGGTTCGATCCGCTCAAACGCTGCACACGGGCCGGACAATCGATCCGCTGTCGCTGATAGCCGGGCACGGCCAAATCAACCCATTTGCGTGACACACGTGGCGGGTTAAAACAGCAGTGGCATAAGTGAACAAGTCATCAGCCGCGCACCGTGCAGCAGGCCGGTTTGTCGCTACGAGGCGGGCACATCGCCAGCACCGGCTCGCGCCGTGACTCCTGTGACAAGCGGTAGGTTAGCCCACTGTGAGTTGGTGGATCACCCAGGTCGAGCGGACGCTGACCGAAGAGGTGGCGGCGACGCCGGAGCAAGTCCGCGACTTCTATGTGGATCTGAACAACATCAGGACAGTGCACCCGCTGGTCGTTGCGGTACGCACCACACTGCATCGTGAAACCAATGACGGCTACGAGCAGATCTACCGGATAACCGACCGAATCCCGCTGGGGCGGTTGAATCTACGAGTCAGCTACTGGGCACGACTTCAAGTTCCCCGCCACGGCGACGTGATCACCCAAGCGCGGCAATTCCCGCAGGTTCGCCTGGACGGCCGGGTGTCCTTCGAGTCGACGGCTATCGGCACCCGCATCATCGAACGCCTCCACATCGCGGTTCCCCGTCCGCTGGCCGCCATCACCACGCGTGAAGCAGTCACGGCGCACATCGCGATGTTGGCGGGCATCCGCGACCACTTTCAGTCAATAGCCTGAAACGCCAACCGCAACTCGCGCTTCAGCACCTTGCCGTAACTGTTCTTCGGCAACTGTTCGACAATCACATAGCGTTTCGGACGTTTGAAGCGTGCGATGCGCTGCAACAGGTGCGCGTCGAGTTCGTCGGTACCCGCCGAGCCGACGACGAATGCGACCACAATCTCGCCCCACTCCGGGTCCGGCGCGCCGACGACGCAGGCCTCCGACACGGCCGGGTGCTCCAGAAGCGCCTCTTCCACCTCACGCGGATAGACGTTGCTGCCGCCACTGACCACGACATCCTTCGAGCGGTCACGCAGCGTCAGACAGCCCCGCTCATCGAAGGAACCCAAGTCACCGGTATGTAGCCAGCCGTTCTGCAGTGTGTCGCGAGTGGCCGCCGCGTCGTTCCAGTAGCCGACCATGACAACGTCGCCGCGGCAGACGATTTCACCGATCTCGCCGGTATCCGCCGGTGTGCCGTCGTCGCGCAGCACCGCGACATCCATGCCCGATCGCGGATAGCCGACCGAACCCAATACCGCATCGTCGGCGTTGGCGTAGTCAGCGCGGCGCAGGCCCGTGATGGTCATCGGGGACTCACCCTGGCCGTAGATCTGCGTGAAGATCGGCCCGAACGACGCCATCGCCTTCTTGATGCCGTCCACGTACATCGGGCCTCCGCCATAGATGACCGTCCGCAGCTGACTCGGACGTGGGCGGCCCGTGCCAGTCAACCGCTGCACCATGGTGGGCGCGAGAAACGCGCTGCAACCCGGATGGCGGTCACAGAGATCCAGGAACTCGTCGGGGTCGAAGCCGCCGCTTGCCGGCACTACTTGGCGGGCTCCGCGCAGAACGTAAGCCGGAATGTAAAGCCCAGAGCCATGTGACATCGGCGCTGCATGCACCAAACTGCAATCCTGGTCGGGGTTGTCGATGTCGGCCAGGTGGGCCAGGGTCATCGCGGTCAGGCTGCGATGAGTGAGCATCGCGCCCTTCGCCCGGCCGGTGGTGCCGCTGGTATAGAACAGCCAGGCCAACGTCGACGGGTCCGTGCACGGCGGTGCCACTGGCGGCGCCGCCAATCGATCTGAGTAACCTTGGGAGCCAATCGTTTCGATTCCAACATCCCTGCTCGGCGCCAGTTGGGCTGCGATAGTCGCCGACGCAAAGACCTGGCAGGCACCGCCGTCGTCGAGAATCTGCGCCATCTCTCTGGGGTGAAGCTTGTAGTTGATCGGGACGGCGACGCACTCGGCCGCCCAGATCGCGAATAGCAGTTCGACGATCTCCGGACGGTTCTCGCTGGCAATCGCAATCCTGGTGCCGGACGGGCAGTGTTCCCGCAGCGAACCCGCCAGCCGCAACGCGTGTTGGCGCAGTTCTCGCCAGCTGCAGACGCATTGTTCGCCGTGGTAGACCGCTCCGCGATCCGAAAAGCGCAGCGCGGCTTGGTCCAGCAGCGCGAACAGGTTCACCGAGCCGTCCACTGCGAGGTTAGTGCGACGTCCGACAGGTACTTGGTGGACGACCAGCCGCCGTCGACCACGATCGTCTGGCCGTTGATGAAACTGCCGCCGGGGGAGCACAGGAATGCGACAGCATTGGCGACGTCATCGACGGTGCCCAGCCGCTGATGCGGCGTCATCTCGAGGTTCATTCGGCGGAATCGCTCGTCCTGCAGTCGCTGTTCGGTCATCGGCGTCTGGATCACTCCGGGCGCCACGGCGTTGCACCGAATTCCCTGGGCCCCGTACTGGCAGGCGATGTGGGTGGTCAGCGCGGTGAGCCCACCTTTCGCTGCCGAGTACGGGCCGCCGCGAAGTCCGCCGACGACCGCGAACGTCGAGGTGATGTTGATGATGGCCGAGCCGGGTTGCATATGCGGCAGGACGTCGCGGGCTAATCGGAACGGTGCACGCAGCATTACGTTCAGGAAGTAGTCCAGTGTCGCGTCGTCGGTTTCGTGCAGCGGCGTGGGGCTGCCGACCCCGGCATTGTTGACCAGAAAGTCAATGTGCCCCCATCGGCCGACGGCGCTATCCACGATGCGGCGCGGTGCGGTGTCGTCGGTGAGGTCGACGGCAACGGTGGCGATCTGGTCCGGATTCCCGACGGCGGCGGCTAATTCCGCGAGCTTGTCGAGGCTTCGTCCCGTCGCCAGCACGGCCATACCCATTTCGGCGAGTTTGGTCGCACAGCCAAACCCGATACCGCCGGTCGCCCCGGTTACGATCGCCACCCGCATGTCACTGCTCCGTATTCATCAGCGCCGCCTTGATCTGATGCTTCAACACCTTGCCCGCGTCGTTTCGGGGTAACTGCGCCCAGATGACCACTTGCTCAGGCGCTTTGAACCTCGCCAGCCCGTGTTCTTGCAGGAAGTCGCGAAGCGCGGCGACGTCGGGTGCGGGCGCATCGGAGGGCACGATGACAGCGCAGGCGCGCTCACCGGTGCGATCGTCGGGTAGTCCCACGACGGCGACCTGGGCGATGCCGGGATGGGCGATCAGGACGTCCTCAATCTCCTTGGGGGCAATGTTTTCACCGTTGCGGATGATGATGTCCTTGGCGCGACCCGTCACCACCAGGTAGTCGTCGTCGACCCAGTGCCCGAGGTCTCCGGTGCGGAAGTAACCGTCGGCATCGAACGCCTCGGTCTCGTCTTCGGCATGCAGATAACCGATCAGCATTTGCGGCCCGCGTGCCCGGATCTCGCCCTCGCGGAGCGTGATCTCGGCGAAGCCGGCGCGGCCGTCGGTAACCGCGGCGTGTTGAGCGTCGAGCGGCGAGCCGACCGTGGCCACGGGGACCTCGGTTGAGCCGTACACCCGGGTGACGACCGCCCGCTCGAAATAGGCTGCGGCGTCTTTGATCAGCGGTGGCGACACCGATGCGCCACCGCAGACGAACAGTCTCAGATCCGGCAGACGCGTACCAGCGCGCTGTGCGGACCCGAGGATCTGCTCCAGAAACGGTGTGGCGCCGGCAATGTGGGTACAGCGCTCGGCCCGCATCAGCTGCACCGCGGCATCGGCGTCCCAGCGATCCATCAGTACCGCTGTGGTGCCCAGTATCAGCGGACATTCGAAGGCATAAATCGAGCCGCCGATGTGCGCGATCGGCGACGGCACCAAAAACGTGTCCCCAGAATGAACCTGCCAGTAGTCGCGGATCTGGCAGATCAACGCGTGCAGCGAGTTATGACTGTGCAGCACGCCTTTCGGACGACCCGCTGTGCCGGAGGTGTAAAGGACCATGCGTACGGCGTCCGGATTCAGGGCCGGCAACTCCGCCGGCGGAGTCTGATGGTCCAGCAACCACTCGAACCGGGTGTGAGCACCGTCGTTAGGCTCACGTACGGCGACCACTTCTGGGGGAGTACCCAATCGGTCGCTCACCCGGTTCAGCATCGACAGATAATCGTGGCGCGCGAACTCACCCGGCACGAAGACCATCCGGCTGCCGCAGTCCTCAAGGATGAAGTGCAACTCACGATCCCGCAGCGACGGCAGGATGGGGTTCACCACCATTCCGGCCATCGTCGCGGCCAGGTAGATGACCGTGGCCTCGTGCCAGTTGGGCAGCATGAACGACACCACGCTGCCGACCGGCATCCGCGCCAGCATGGCCTGCGCCAGCGCCGTCGATTGGATGTGAAGCGTCTGGCAGTCCAACCGAGTTGCACCGTCGATCACCGCAATTCGGTGCGGTGTGCGCTGTGCGGCCTCAGCCAGCGAATCAGCCAGTGTGCCGGAAATCCACCACCCGCGGGCATACGCGTCGGCGGCCCGTGCGTCGTCGCGGCGGATCGTTCGACCAGCGATCAATTCTGTGTTCACCAGACGAATCACCTTAGCCCCGGACACGCCGCATCGTCATCGAGTGACGAAAGCGCGCTGCGGGGTGGGTGTTGATGGTGACCTGGGCGACCTCGCCGTCGGAGGTGGTGTAGGTGCGGTGCACTTCGAGCCCTGGTGTTCCCGCGACGACGCTGAGCTCGTCCGCCAATGCCGGTGCGATGAGCACCGCGGCGATCTCTTGGCGAACCTCGACGATGCTCAAGCCGAAGAGATCTTCGATCAGCGGGAAGATCGGACCGGTATGGCGTTGCAAGAGTCTGCCCACTGCGGCGAACGCCCGGTTGATGTAGTACTCGGTCCGGCACACCGGAGATTCGGCGCCCTCCATCTGACGGAAGCCGTACACCGCCAGCCATTCTTCGCCGCCGACCAGCCCGGTGCGGCTTGCCAACTCGGCGTCGATCACCACCATCTTGGTCGAATCGATGGCGAATTGCGCACCCCTCGCAAACGCCAGCAGGTCGTTGATCGACACCACGTCTTGCATGTAGGAGTCGGAGGACGGCCGAGGGACGACGAGCGTGCCGGCTCGCGGCCGGGAGGCGACGAGGTTGTCGTCCCGCAGTCGTCTCAGGGCTTCGCGGATGGTGTACCGGCTGACCGAAAACCGTTCGCAGAGTTGGTGTTCGGTGGGAAGTTGCGATCCGACCGGATAGACCCCGTCGACGATCTCTTTGCGCAGGGCCCGCGCGACCTGCAGATAACGGTGGTCGGTTGGTTGTGCGTCAGCCATGGTGGCCCACTTGGCGCAGGGCGAGCACGCTGCCGTCGCCGTCGGCCGATAGATAGAGCGTGCCATCGGGTCCGGCGGCGATGCCGGCGAACGGACCCTGCGGGCCGGAGAACGGGGGCATGCCGCGCAGCGGTTTGGGCACCACGCCCGCGGGAGCACCGACCGGCAAGTCAGCGGCGATCGTGCGACGGCTGCGGTCCGCCAGATCGAACGCGATCAGCGCCTTGGCGCCGGCGTCGACGACATATAACTGCCGGTCGCGCACCAGGACGCCCTGAGGGCGCTGCAGGCCGTCCAGCACGGTTTCGGCGCGGGAGCCGTCGAGCCTGACCACTCGCCCGGCACCCGCTTCCGAGACGAGGTAACCGCCGTCGGGTGCGATCGCCACACCTATCGGGTCGTGCAGGCCGGAGCCGAGCATGCCGATCTGACTGTCGCGGATCGACAACACCCGTCCCGTCCCGAGTTCGGCGACGACAACGTCGTCGCCGGGGCCGACCGCCACGCCGTAGAGCTGATCGAATCCGTCGGCCAGCACTGCGGTTTCGCTGTCGGCCGGCCGATACCGCGCGACCTGTCCACCGGAGGTGGTGACCACGAACTCGCCCGGTCCGGTCGCCGTCACACCGCGCAGGAATCCGGGGTAGCCGGGAGTGAACAACATGCCGACGGTCCGCAGGGCGCCGTCACGCCCCAGCACATAGAAATACGTGCCGTCGGCAATGTAGAGCTCACCGTCAGCACCGACGGTCAGATCCAACGGCCAATTCAGCCCACCGGGCAACACGGTCTGCGTCTGGCCGCCGTCGAGGATTTCGGTGATCTCGCCGGTGAAGTTCGAAACGAACAGCCGGTCGCCCACGAACGTCAAATTGTCCAGGCCGGGGTTGAGCGTGGCCAGCACCGTGGAATCGCCGGTGCGCGGATCGATTCGCAGCACCTGGCCGCTGTGCACCTGAGTCGAGACGATCTGGCCCTGGCTGTCGAACTTGACCGCGTCCGGGACACCGAGACCCCCGGCGACGCGCTCGGGCTCCCCGCCGTCGGGGTCGATCCGCCAGATCTCGTTGGCGCCCATCACCGGGAAATACAGCAAGCCGTCCGGGCCCACCTCCATGGCATTGGGCGACGGCACATTCTCCAGCAGCACGCGTGGCGCACCGCCGTTGAGATCGAGTTCCAGCAACCGTCCCCCCTCGCGGCATTCGCCGATGAACAACCGGCCCTGATGGAACGTGATGCCGTTGGCCGAGGGGACGTCGTCGCGCAACACCCGGGCGCGGCCGTCGGCGCTGCGGGCGCTGACCCGCCCATCCATGACCTCGGTGGCGTAGAGATTGCCGCTTGGGTCGAAGGCCACGTCGTCGGGAGCAATGATGTCTCCGCCTTTGGCGCTGACGGTGTCCAGCTGCCCGGTCCCAATGTCGAGGGCGCTGATCTGGCTGCCGGTCACCTGAGCGATGTAGACCCGGCCGTCGGGGCCGGTGCGCAGGCCGTTGGCGCCGAACAGCCGACTCGGCGACGTGAGCCGGTCCAGCGTCCAGCCTTCGGCGAGGCCGGGCGCGGCCCCGACGGGATAGCGGCCGTCGTGCAGGGTCATCGGCGATGTTCTCCCGGTAGTCGGTGGCTGGAAGGCTAGCAACCGTCATTAGTCCATACAAGGGGCCGATTCGCTGAGAGTGGGCGCCGGTCGTGTTCGACCGCGGCGGGATTCGACCATCACCGACTGGGGACAAAACCGCATCCTTGACCCTGCAGCACCACTGATGAATCATGTTCTGCGTAACTTAGAATCGGATTCTCAGCGGTTAGCGGGAGAAGGCATCTTGTCCAGACAATTACGGCTCCACATCTTGCGAACCGGAGCGGGCTGACCATGGCCGTGAAGGTGTACGAGCGGATTCTCGACCTGTTCGAGGCAGAGGGCATCACGACGCTCTTCGGCATCCCGGATCCGAATTTCGTCCACTTGTTTCATGCCGCAGAAGAGCGCGGCTGGGACGTCGTGGCGCCCCATCACGAGGAGTGCGCCGGGTTCATGGCCGACGCGGTGTCGCGGATGACCGGAAAGCCCGGCTTGTGCATCGGCACGCTGGGGCCGGGTCTGGCCAATCTGGCCGGATCAATGATGTGCGCGAAGGTCGAGAATTCGCCGGTCATTTTCCTGGGCGGTCAGCGGGCCCGCATCACCGAGCAGAGGGTGCGACGCGGCCGGATCCAGTTCGTCTCGCAGATCCCACTGCTGGCGCCGTCGGTGAAGTACGCGGCCAGCATCGAATACGCCGACCAGACTGATGAGATTGTCCGCGAGGCGCTGCGCAGCGCGCAGACGGGGACGCCCGGCCCGGCCTACATCGAATACCCGGCGCACGTCATCCTCGAAGAACTTGACGTGCCGGCGGCGGTGCCGCCGCATGCGTACCGCCTGGTCAATCAGGGCGCCAGCGCGCAGATGGTCGACAAGGCGGTGGAGCTGATCAGAAAAGCCGATCAGCCGATTCTGTTGGTCGGCCACGCCGTGCAATGTGCCCGGGCTGGAGAATCGGTGGAGGCGCTCGCCAAACTCGTGAATTGCCCGGTGATTCAGACGTCCGGCGGCACCGCGTTCATCAAGGGCATCGAGGATCGCACGTTCCCTTACGGCTTCTCACCGTCGGCCGTCGAGGCGGTGGTGCAATCCGATCTGTGCATCGCCATCGGCACCGAGCTCGGTGAGCCGGTGCACTACGGCAAGGGCCGGCATTGGGCCGCCAACGACGGCAACCGCAAATGGATCAGCGTCGAACTCGATCCTCAAGCCATCGGCGTGAACCGGCGCATCGACGTCCCGTTGGTCGGCGACTTGCGGGCGATCGTGCCGCAGCTTGTCGAGGCGCTCAAGGATTCACCACGCAGCGCCTCACCCGAGCTCGGCGACTGGGTAGCGCGAGATGCGTCGCGCATCGCAGAGCTTGGGAAAACTGCCCCGTCCGGAACACCGCTGCACACCGCGCGTTTCGTGGTCGAAGCGACGAAAGTCTTTCCCCATGACGGCATCCTGGTCCGTGACGGCGGCGCCACGGTCATCTTCCAGTGGACCTACTCGCAGGCCAAGCCGCACGACGTCATCTGGAACCAGAACTTCGGGCACATCGGGACCGGTCTGCCATATGCCGTCGGGGCGTCGGTTGCCGACGGTAAAAAGCGCCCGGTCATGCTGCTCACCAGCGACTCGTCGTTCATGTTCCATATCTCGGAGCTGGAAACCGCTGCGCGCCTGGGGCTGCCGCTGGTCTGCGTGGTGGGCGTGGACCATCAGTGGGGTCTGGAGGTGGGCGTGTACAAGCGCACGTTCGGTCAGGGATCGCTCGAGACCGGCGTGCACTGGAGCAAGGATGTGCGCTTCGACAAGATCGCCGAGGGTTTCGGCTGTCACGGCGAATACATCGAACGCGGCGAGGACATCGGGCCGGCGATCGAACGCGCTTACGCCAGCGGCAAAGTCGGCGTCATCCACGTGCCGATCGACCCTAAGGTCAATTCCGAGGAGATGCCCAGCTACGACGAATTCCGGACCTGGTACGCCGAAGGAACCCAGTGATGCGTGAATACCTCAAGTTCTACATCGACGGCGGCTGGGTCGAGCCGGCCGACCCGCGGACCGTCGACGTCGAAAACCCGGCAACCGAACAGGTTTGCGGACGGGTAGCGCTTGGCTTAAGCGCTGATGTCGACCGGGCAGTCGCGGCGGCGCGGCGGGCTTTCGCCAGTTGGTCGGTAACCAGCAGAGAGGAACGGCTCGACGTTCTGGTTCGGATTCTCACCGAATACCAGCGGCGCACCGACGATCTCGCCGCGGCGATCACCGAAGAGATGGGCGCGCCCGCCGCGCTCGCCGTCGGCCCTCAGGTCGGGTTGGGACTCGGGCACCTGAACACCGCGATCGACGTGCTGACGTCCTACACCTTCGAAGAGCGGCGCGGTGCGACGCTGATCGTCAAGGAGCCGATCGGGGTTTGTGGCCTGATCACGCCGTGGAACTGGCCGATGAACCAGGTTGCCGTCAAAGTCTTTCCAGCGCTGGCGACCGGTTGCACGACAGTGCTCAAACCCTCGGAGTTGGCGCCGTTCTCGGCCCAGATCTTCGCTGAGATCCTGCATGCCGCAGGCGTTCCCGCCGGCGTGTTCAACCTGGTGCAAGGCGACGGCCCGGGCGTGGGTGTGACACTTGCCAGCCATCCCGACGTCGACATGGTGTCGTTCACCGGCTCCACGCGGGCCGGCATCGAAATCGCCCGCAACGCTGCGCCCACCGTCAAACGCGTCACCCAGGAGCTCGGCGGGAAAGGGCCCAACATCGTTCTCGACGACGCCGCCTTCGCCGACCACGTCAGCGCCGGGGTCACCAGCATGATGGGTAACTCCGGACAAACCTGCAGCGCGCCGTCGCGCATGCTGGTGCCCAACACCAGGATGGCCGAGGCCATCGATATCGCCAGGGAAGCCGCGTCGAAGCTCACCGTTGGTGACCCCGCCGGGGATGCCGCGTTGGGCCCGGTAGTTTCCGGGGCTCAGTACGAGAAGATCCAGGCGCTCATCCAGAAAGGCATCGACGAGGGCGCCACGCTGGTCACCGGCGGCACCGGGCGTCCCGACGGGCTGGAAAAGGGCTATTACGTCAAGCCGACGGTTTTCGCCGAGGTCGGCAACGACATGACGATCGCCCGCGAGGAGATTTTCGGGCCGGTGCTGTCGATTCTGGGTTATGACAGCGTGGACCAGGCCGTCGAGATCGCCAACGACACCGAGTACGGCCTCGCCGGCTACGTGGCCGCCGACGACGTCGAGAAGGCGCGGGCCATCGCGCGCCGACTCAAGTCGGGATGGGTGGTGATCAACGACGGATTCGATTTCCACGCGGGTTTCGGCGGCTACAAACGCAGCGGCAACGGACGCGAATGGGGCCAGTTCGGCTTCGACGAATACCTGGAAACCAAGGCGATTCTCGGCTATGCGCCGGAAACCGCCGGCTGAAAGCACGCCATGGGCAATCTGCTGAATCTCGCCGGAGGCATCGTCGTGGTGTCGGGCGCCGGCGGTGGTGGGATCGGCACCACCGTGACAGCCATGGCCGCCGAGGCGGGCGCCACCGTGGTCGCGGTGAGCCGATCGAAGCAGAACCTCGACCAGCACATCACGCCACTGGCACAGCAAGGTCTTTCGGTCGTGCCGATGGCCGCTGACGCGTCGACCGACGAGGGCATTGCCGCAGTCATCGACCAGGTGGGCACCCTCCCGGGCGAGCTGTATGGGCTTGTCAACGTTGCCGGTGGCGCCGCACCGTCGACGTGGATGCCGTCGACTCGGGTAAGCCGATCCGATTGGCGAGAGTTGTTTGCCGCCAACCTCGAAACCACGTTCTTCATGAGCCAGGCGGTGGCCGCGGAGCTCAAGCAACACGGCAGGCCCGGTTCCATCGTCTCGATCGCCTCGATCAGCGGCATGAACACCGCGCCGTTCCATATTGCCTATGGCACAGCCAAGGCCGCGGTGACAGCGATGACGCGCACCATGGCGGTCGAACTGGCAGCCGACGGCATCCGGGTCAACGCGGTGGCGCCGGGAGTCACCGAGACGGCGGCATCACGCACCTACGTCGACGAGGATCCAGATCGTGATCGCCGCGCGATTGCGATGGGGCGGCGCGGTCGGCCCGAGGAGCAGGCCGGCGCGATCTTGTTTCTGCTGTCCGACCTATCGAGCTACATCACCGGGCAGACACTGCTCGTCGACGGCGGCCTGAGCCTGCGATGGGGCCATCTCGACGCGGATAACACCTCCCTGTTCCTCAAAGACGAAGCGTTCCGCGCAGCGATACAGCGTTGGGACGACGCATGATACAGGTTCGAGAAGTGAGGACGCAGTGACGACCAACGGCGAAGAGCTCTCCGCGCCCGTGACGATCGGCGTGGACGCCTACATCTCGGAACAGTACGCGCGGGCCGAGCGCGACAAGCTGTGGCGGAAAGTGTGGCTGCAAGTCGGCCGGGTCGAGGAGCTGCCCGAGGTGGGTAGTTACCTCACCTACGAGATCCTCGACGATTCGATTCTCGTGGTGCGCACCGGGACAAGCGAGTTCAAAGCCCACCACAACGTCTGCATGCACCGCGGACGTCGGCTGATCGACACCCCGCCGGGCGCGAAGAACGGCTGCGGGCGTGCGCGAAAGTCATTCGTCTGCGGATTCCACGGCTGGACTTACGACTTGGACGGCGCCTGCACCTACATCCGCGAGCAACCCGACTGGCAGAACGCGCTGACCGCTGACAACACCCATCTGGCCGGTGTACGGGTCGACACCTGGGGCGGCTGGCTGTGGATCAACATGGATCCCGAATGCGAGTCGCTGATGGATTACCTGCATCCGGCCGCCAAAATCCTCGACCCGTTCGGGTTGGAGAACATGCGCTACAAGTGGCGCAAATGGCTGCAGTTCGACTGCAACTGGAAGGTCGCGATGGAGGCCTTCAACGAGACCTATCACGTCGCGACAACCCATCCGGAGTTCAACAAGTTCGGCGAATTCAAAGGGTGGGCCAAAGCGCAGGGCAAGCACAGCAACATCGGCTACGACGCTCCCGACGAGCTCGAGGCGACCAAATCCAAAGTTCGACTCGGCACCGGAGCCGACCCTCGCGTGTCGACCGCCGAGATGCAGCTCTACACACTGCAAGAAACCAATGCCACCACCACGCAGACGCTGGTGGATGCCGCGCTGCGGCTGGTCGACGAGCTGCCGGCCGGGACCCCGCCCGATCAGGTCCTCGAGCACTGGTTGTCCTCGGCGCGCCGAGACGACGCCGCCCGCGGTGTGGTGTGGCCGACGATCCCGCCCGACATCCTGGGACAGAGCGGAACCGCATGGCAGATCTTCCCGAACTTCCAGATCGGCCAGGGTCTGACCAGCGCACTGTGCTACAGCGCCCGCCCCGACCCGAGCTATGACCCCAACAAGTGCATCTTCGAAGTCGCGGTGTTCGAACTGTTCCCGAAGGGCCAAGAGCCGCAGACCGAGTGGGTCTACACCCCAGTCGGCGACCCGAATTGGCTCAGTGTGCTACCGCAGGACTTCTCCAACATGGCCGCAGTGCAGCAGGGCATGAAATCCCTTGGCTTCCCGGGCACCAAACCCAACCCGTATCGCGAACGCAGCACGGTCAATCTGCACTACCAGCTGTCGAAGTACATGGGCACCGGCGAACCCCGCGAACTGTGAGAGGAAGAACCCATCCGCATGACGACCAACGCCGCCGACTGCGCATCGACGCAAACCCCGGATGACATCGACATCCCCGCGCTGCGCGAAAAATACCGCCAGGAGCGCGAAAAGCGGCTGCGCGCGGAAGGTTCCAAGCAGTACATCGAGCTCGAAGACGACTTCGCCGGCTACTACGAAACCGACCCCTACACGCCGGTCACGCCCCGCGATCCGATCTGCGAGGACATCGACGTCGCGGTGTTGGGCGGCGGATTCGGCGGTTTGCTGTCGGCCGCCCATCTGAAGAAGGCCGGCGTCGACGACGTTCGCATCATCGAGCTCGGCGGCGACTTCGGCGGCGTCTGGTACTGGAACCGCTACCCGGGCATCCAGTGCGACAACGAATCCTACTGCTACATCCCCATGCTCGAAGAGCTCGACTTCATGCCCTCGAAGAAGTTCGCCGACGGCGCCGAGATCTACGAGCACTGCCGGCGCATCGGAAAGCACTTCGGCCTCTACGATTCCGCGATTTTCTCGACCCAGGTGCGCACGCTGCGCTGGGATGTGGAGCTCAAGCGCTGGCGGATCGGCACCAACCGTGACGACGACATCCGCGCGCGGTTCGTCGTGATGGCGTCCGGCCCGTTTCACCGGCCCAAGCTGCCCGGTATCCCCGGGATCAAGGACTTCACCGGGCATAGCTTCCATTCGTCGCGCTGGGACTACGGGTATACCGGCGGCGACACCACCGGTGGACTGGACAAGCTGGCCGACAAACGCGTCGCCGTCATCGGCACCGGCGCAACCGCGATTCAGATCGTGCCGTTCCTGGGCCGTCATGCCCAACAGCTGTACGTATTTCAGCGCACCCCCTCGTCGGTGGACGTGCGCAACAATGCGCCGACTGATCCCGAATGGGTGAAGTCTTTGCAGCCGGGCTGGCAAAAGGAACGCCAACGCAACTTCCATTCCTGGACATTCGAGGGGATGGCGCTGGGACAGCCCGATCTGGTCTGCGACTTTTGGACCGAGCTCGGTCGCAATACTGCGGCCCGGGTGCTGGCATTGGAAGATCCGGCGTTGATGACTCCGGAGCAGTTCATGGCGATCCGGGAGGAAGAAGACTACAAGGTCATGGAGCGGCTGCGCCGCCGCATCGACAGCATCGTCGAGGACCCGCAGACCGCCGAAGCGCTCAAGCCCTACTACCGGTTCCTGTGCAAGCGCCCGCTTTCCAACGACGAGTACCTGTCGACGTTCAACCGGCCCAATGTGACGCTGGTCGACGTGTCGTCGTCCAAAGGCGTGGAACGGATCACCCAGAACGGGCTGGTAGCCAATGGCGTTGAGTACGAAGTCGATTGCATCATCTACGCCAGCGGCTTCGAGATCACGACCGAGCTCAGCCGGCGCTATTCGATCGATGCGATCGAGGGCCGCGACGGGCTGTCGCTGTTCGACTACTGGGCCGACGGATACAAGACCCTGCACGGGATGACCAGCGCGGGCTTCCCCAACCAGTTCTTCACCGGCTTCACCCAGGTGGGCATCTCCGCCAACATCGCCGCCAATTACGAGCTACAGGGCGAGCACATCGCCTACCTCATCGCCGAAACTCTGGACCGCGGCGCCACGACGGTAGAGCCGAGCCCCGAAGCCCAGGACGACTGGGGCAAGACGATCCGCGAGACCGCCATCGACAATTCGGCGTTCGACGCCCAATGCACGCCCGGCTATTACAACAATGAAGGCGGGGGCGGGGGAGAAGGTATTCGCTCCCACCTCGGCGAGCCCTATGGACCAGGCTTCTACGCCTTCGGTGACCTGTTGGCGCAATGGCGCGGCAAGGGTGATCTGGACGGCCTCGTGCTGGGAACATGAATGGCTGAACTGAGATTCGACGATCGAGTAGCCGTCGTCACCGGCGCCGGCCGCGGATTGGGCCGCGCGTACGCCCTGCTGTTGGCGAGCAGGGGCGCCAAGGTCGTCGTCAACGACACCGGCAGTAGCTTGACCGGCGACGGCGTTGATCCTGGCCCCGCCGATGCGGTGATGAACGAAATCCGGGCGGCCGGCGGCGAAGCCGTGGCCTGCACCGAATCAGTGGCCACCGCCACCGGCGGCCAAGCCATCGTTAACGCGGCGCTGGATCACTATGGCGGTATCGACATTCTGATCCACAACGCGGGCACCGTTCGTCGCGCATCACTAGCCGAGATGACCTACCAGGACTTCGAGGCCGTGCTGGATGTCCACTTACGGGGCGCCTTTCATGTCGTGCGGCCCGCCTTTCCGCTCATGCGCGACGCGCACTACGGGCGCATCGTGTTGACGTCGTCGATCGGCGGGTTGTACGGCAACCACGGCGTGGCCAATTACGCCGTCGCCAAGGCCGGCATCATCGGCCTCTCCAACGTCGTCGCGCTCGAAGGCACTGCCGACAACGTGATCTGCAACGTCATCGTCCCCTCAGCGGTCACCAGAATGGCTGAGGGCCTGGATATTTCGTCCTACCCACCGATGGACCCCGAGTTGGTGGCACCAGTGGTGGGCTGGCTGGCGCACGAAGCGTGCTCGATCAGCGGGGAGATGCTGATCGCCATCGCGGGCCGGGTAGCCAAGGCCGTAATCGGCGAGAGTCCAGGGGTATACCGGCCGTCGTGGTCGATCGAGGACGTCGGCGAGCAGATGGGCGCCATCGGCGAGGCGGCCGCGTCGGTGACCTTTCCGGTCGTTCCGGACGGCCATGTCGATCACATTCGCTACAGCTTCGCGATGACCCGTCAGGCTCAAGGAGCGCATCATGGCTAGCGCCAACAATCGAACCGGTCCGCTGGCCGGGGTGCGAGTGGTCGACCTGACCGCGATGGTGATGGGACCGTATTGCACTCAGATCATGGCCGACATGGGTGCCGACGTGATCAAAGTCGAGCCACCAGAAGGGGATAACACCCGCTACATCTCGGTCGGACCCGAACCGTCGATGAGCGGTGTGTTCGTCAACGTGAACCGCGGAAAGCGCAGCGTCGTGCTCGACCTGCAGTCGCCGCCCGGCAAGTCGGCGCTGCGAGCGCTCACCGAGACCGCCGACGTGTTCGTTCACTCGATGCGGTCCAAAGCGATTGCCCGGCTCGGGTTCAGTTACGACGAGGTGGCCGCGATCAATCCCGGCATCGTCTACACCAACTGCTACGGGTACGGCCGCCGCGGGCCCGACCGGGATCTACCCGCTTATGACGACACCATCCAGGCGGCCTGCGGACTGCCGGCCGTCCAGGAACAGCTGACCGGTGAAGCCAGCTATGTCGGAACCATCATGGCGGACAAGGTCGCCGGACTGACGGCGCTCTACGCGACGATGATGGCGCTGTATCATCGTGAGCGCACCGGGCAAGGCCAAGAGGTCGAGATCGCCATGTTCGAGACGATGGCATCGTTCATGCTCGTCGAGCATGCCAACGGGGCCATGTTCGACCCGCCGCTGGGCCCGGCGGTCTACCCCCGCACGGTGGCGCCCAATCGCCGGCCGTACCGCACCAGCGACGGGTACATCGCGGCGCTGATCTACAACGACAAGCACTGGTCCGCGTTCATCAACGCGGTGCGACCGCCGTGGGCCGACTCCCAATTCGCCACGCTCGAGCGGCGGGCACGTCAGATCGACACCGTCTACGCGTTGGTGGCGGAAACACTTAAGGAGCGGACAACGGCCGAATGGTTGGAGCTGTTCGGCGAACTGGAGATACCGGCGGCGCCACTCAGTGCTCCGGCCGACCTGTTCGACAACCCCCACCTGACTGCGGCCGGGTTTTTCCAGACGGTGGAAACGCCGCATGGGCCGGTGCGGTTTCCCGGTGTGCCCACCTGGTTTTCGCGTACTCCGGGCCAGGTCACCGGCCCCGCCCCCCAACTCGGTGCCGACACCGCCGACGTGCTCGGCGAACTCGGCCTGGCTGCGGACGCGAAATAGCCTCCACCTCAGCGCCGACTGTGCGGTGTCATACGCGACTCGCCGCGATGGGCGTATGAATCCGCACACTCGCGCTGCCCTGAACGGGAGCTTCAGTTCACGCGTGTCACTCCCGTAACGCGCTGCCGCCCACACCTAAACTGACCGTGGTCTAGCAGGGAGGGCAGCGACGTATCGGCGGCAACGACGGCACCGACGAGGCAGGCAGTCGGCGCGCAAAAGGGGCCAGCATGGGACCGGCCGGGGAAAGCCCTGGGCCGGTTCGTTGTGCTGAGCGGCCCCGCTGGGTTGCCCCGATCCGGCGGGCCGCCCGGCTGGCGAGTACGCGGGCCAGCGATCGCGGGCGAGGCGATCAGCGCCGGCCGGGAATTCCCGCGCTGGACGGCCTGCGTGCGATAGCAGTCGCATTGGTGCTCGCCGACCATGGCGGCATTCCCGGATTGACCGGTGGATTCCTGGGCGTCGATATCTTTTTCGTGCTCAGCGGCTTTTTGATCACCTCGCTGCTGCTCGATGAACTCGGCCGGACCGGGCGGATCAGCCTGGGCGACTTTTGGATTCGGCGGGCGCGACGGCTGCTGCCCGCACTGGTGTTGATGGTGCTGACCGTGGCGGTCGCCCGGCAGCTCTTTCCACCCGAGTCAGTCACCGGGCTGCGCGACGAGGCTATCGCCGCATTCTTCTGGGCGGCGAACTGGATGTTCGTTGCGCAGCAGACCGACTATTTCACCCAGGGCGCGCCACCCTCGCCACTGCAACATGCCTGGTCTCTCGGCGTGGAGGAGCAGTACTACATCGTCTGGCCGCTGCTGCTGATTGGGGTGGCCGTGGTGTTGGCGGCGCGGGCACGCCGCCGAGGCAGGCTGGCCACCGTGGGCGGCGTTCGACTGGCCGTTGTCCTGCTCGCCACCGCCGGTGCATTGGCCTCTGCCGCCCTGGCCATCCTGCTCGCGTCGGATGCGTCACGTGACCGGGTCTATTTCGGCACCGACACTCGGGCGCAGGCGCTGCTCACCGGCGCGGCCGCGTCGGCGCTTCTGGTGGGTGATTGGTCGTCGCTGAACCGCGGCTGGTCGCTGATCCGGACCCGGTGGGGCAAGTGGGCCGCCCGACTGTTACCGGTGATCGGCCTTGCCGCGTTGGGGCTAGCCGTCCACTACGCAACCGGCAGCGCCCACGAGTTCCGCAACGGTCTGCTGGTCGCGGTGGCAGTGGCCGCCGTCCTGGTCGTCGCGCCGGTGGCATTGGATCAGCGCGGGCCCGTCGCGACCGTGCTGTCCTGGCGTCCCCTCGTCGGGCTTGGCACCATCTCCTACGGCGTTTATCTGTGGCATTGGCCGATCTTTCTGGTGCTCAACGGTGAGCGGACCGGCTGGTCCGGGCCAGGGCTGTTCGCCGTGCGGTGCGCCGCCACGGTGGCACTGTCAGTGGTGTCCTGGTGGCTGATCGAACAACCGATCCGCAACTGGCGGCCGCTGCGGGTGCCGCTGCTGCCGCTGGCCGGGGCTACCGCCACCACCGCCGCCGCGGTGACAATGCTGGTCGTTCCGGTCGGTGTCAAAGCGGGCGGGGTTTCTGAGACCGGCCTGCCGCCCGGCATTTCGTCCGTCGCAGTCGTGTCACCGTCCCCACCGGGCGGCACTCGGCCCGCGCGGGCAGTAGCGCAGCGAGACCCGCACCGGCCGTTTACCGTGTCGGTGTTCGGCGACTCGATCGGCTGGACGTTGATGCACTACCTTCCCCAGACTCCAGGCTTCGATTTCATCGACCACACCGTCATCGGCTGCAGCATGGTGCGCGGCGGCCCCTACCGGTATCTCGAACAGACCCTCGATCAAAAAAGCGAATGCGAATCGTGGCCGAGCAGATGGGCCGCTCAGATCGCCGAGGACCGGCCGGATGCCATCCTGCTGGTCGTCGGGCGCTGGGAGACAGTGGATCGGGTGAACGAGGGCCGTTGGACCCATATCGGTGACCCGGCATTCGACGCCTATATCGCCGGCGAGTTGGATCGGGCGATCGGCATCCTCAGCTCCACCGATGCGCCGCTGACGGTGGCTAACCTGCCCTACAGCCGGCAGGGTGAAAAGCGGGACGGGAGCTTGCATCCAGAGGATCAGCCTGAGCGGGTGGACCAATGGAACGCATTGCTGCGCCGCACTATTGGGCAGCGCGCCGGTGTCGGAATCCTCGACCTGAACAAGAAACTGTGCCCCGAAGGCGTCTATACCGCCAAAGTCGACGGGATCCCCGTGCGTAGCGACGGCGTGCACCTGACCGCCGAGGGAGTCGAGTGGCTGATCCCATGGCTCGAGGAATCGCTGCGGTAGGCGTATTCCGTTAAGTACGGCAGCTGATCTCCATGCTGTCGGACTCGCGGGCCAGGAAGTTGACGCTGACGTAGCCGTGGTCCGGGTCGCGCACGTAATCCAGGTACGGCTGGGTATCAGCCATGTCGGTATTGTCCGCGACGAGAAGGCTTCCCGGCGACAGCTGCGGTTCCAGCAGCTTGACCACCGGCAGGTAGAGCTCCTTCCACCCGTCGAGCAGCACGAAATCGACCGCACCGTCAAGGCTCTTCAGTGTCTCGAGCGCGTCGCCGTCCAAAACGGTGATCAGCTCGTCCAACTCGGTTTCGGCGAATGTGCGTTTGGCCGCCGCGATCTTGCTGGCGCTGAGTTCGGTCGTGATGACTCGGCCGACGCCGTTGTCACGCACCGCCGCCGCCAGGTGAATCGCCGAAATACCGAACGACATCCCGAATTCGACGACGGTCGCCGGCCGCGCCGCCCGCACCAGTGCATACAGCAGCCGCCCTGCCTCCGGTGTCACCGGAATGTAGAACTCGCTCATCGCGTCGGCGCGTTCCTGAGCGCCGGCGGACTGCCCGAAGTCGCCGCTGCGTTCCCGCAACTTGGGCAGCTGATCGCTGGCAGCTGTGTACATCCTGTCAAGGGCAGCCGCGACTCCGGGATTTTGCAGGGTAGTAGCCATGGCCACGAGCGTAGGCGACACCTTTTCCGCCCTCCGTTTGACGGGCACCGGAGTTGGTGCCACCATGGAACGGCAGCATCTCGGTAGGTGAGGCGTCTGCACGGATACAGGCCACTGACCCCGAACGTCGAGAGACGCCCCGGGTCAGGACAGCTCTTCCCGGCTTAAGGGTTGAGCCCAAGTGGCTTCCGGATCGTGATCCGGATACGCCGTGCAGTGCCGAAGCTCCGACGAGAGGGATGCGCGTCGGCGGGTTTTCCGCTGGACGTTCTTTCCTCGCTGTGCGTGCACTGAAGTGACACCCGCGTGTGTCCTGGCCGTGAGGAGGTGAGGGCGAGATGAGTCCCAGCGATAGTCCTTATCCGCATTCGATATCCGTTTCGTCCCGACCCGCTCGCGGCATTCCTGCAGCCTGAGCTTCCCCTTCACGGGTGTGCTCCTGGCCGCCGGACGGCCTGAGGGCCGGCTGGGCTACCGGCAGGAGATTGATCATGGCATTTGTTGTTACGCACCGTATTTCGCCGATGCTGCACGCTGGCCGTCGGGTGACGGCTCGGTGGCGGGCACGCCGCAACCTGACTCCGCAGGAGCGGGCGAACCTGTACGTATCGCGGATGGCTCCAGCCGTCATCACGGCCTCGCTGGGCGGACATCCGTCCCACGGCAACGCCTGCTGACACGACGAGATGCACTGACTGCGGCGGCAATTGACGCCGCCGGGTCAGCGCGTTGCCTGCACTGAGCATATTCGGTTCTGCCAGAAAGTGAGACGCCGATGACGTCATCCTCCACTGAGCTACGCCGCGACGCCGACGCCGCGGTAGCCGTCGAGACCGCGGCGCTGGATTCGGCGCATGTCGGCGACATCGTTGGCGCGTTCGGTCGGATCGCCCGCCACGACAACGGGATTCGGCGCAGTCGCTGGCAGCGGCTGCGAACGCTGATGGTCATCAGCGGGCCCGGGTTGATCGTGATGGTCGGCGACAACGATGCCGGCGGCGTCGCGACGTACGCGCAGGCCGGGCAGAACTACGGGATGGGCCTGCTGTGGACTCTGGTACTGCTGATCCCGGTGCTCTACGTGAACCAGGAGATGGTGCTGCGACTCGGCGCGGTCACCGGAGTCGGCCATGCCCGGCTGATTTTCGAACGGTTCGGCAAGTTCTGGGGCGCGTTCAGCGTCGGTGACTTGTTGTTGCTCAACGCGTTGACGATCGTCACCGAATTCATCGGTGTCGCATTGGCTCTCGGGTTTCTGGGCTGCCCGAAGGCCGTGGCGATTCCGGCCGCCGCAGTGCTGCTGTTCGCCGTGGTGGCCGGCGGCTCGTTTCGGCGGTGGGAGCGGTTGATGTTCGTGCTGATCGCCGTGAACGTGGTGATCATCCCGATGGCGCTGATGGTGCATCCCACGCTGGATGTCACGGCCCGCGGACTGGTGCCGCAGTTTCCCGGCGGCATGGACTCCACGGTGTTACTGCTGATCGTCGCGATCGTGGGCACCACGGTGGCGCCGTGGCAGCTGTTCTTCCAGCAGTCCAATGTCGTCGACAAACGCATCACGCCACGCTGGATCCATTACGGCCGGGCGGATCTGATCCTGGGCATTGTCGTGGTGATGGCCGGCGCGGTAACGCTGATGGCTGCCACCGCATTCGGCTTCGCCGGGACCAAGCACTTCGGGCACTTCACCGACGCGGGCGCGGTTGCGTCCGGTCTGTCACACCACGTCGGCGGCACGGTCGGGGTGCTGTTTGCGATCGTGTTGCTGGACGCGTCGCTGATCGGCGCCAATGCAATTGGGCTCTCCACGACTTACGCGATCGGCGACACGCTGGGCAAGCGGCACTCACTGCACTGGAAGATCTCCGAGGCGCCGCTGTTCTACGGCGGATATGCGGCCATCCTGGCGATTTCGGCTGCCGTCGCGTTCAGTCCCGACCATATCCTCGGTCTGATCACCCAGGGGGTGCAGGCGCTCGCCGGCGTCCTGCTGCCGTCGGCGACCGTGTTTCTGGTCCTGCTGTGCAATGACCGGCCGGTGCTCGGCCCGTGGGTTAACAGCGTGCGGCAGAACATCTTCGCGTGGACGACGGTGTGGTCATTGGTGCTGCTGTCGCTGGCATTGACGGCCTCGACGCTCTTCCCGGGCCTGCCCACCGCTGTGCTGAAGGCCGGGCTGCTCGTCGGCGCGGTAGCCGGGGTTTTCGGCGGCGCGGCGGTGATCGCCCTGGCCCGCCGGTTCGCCGATCGATGCGCCGCGGAATCGGTCGCATCCGCGTTCGGCGGGCTGAGCACCGACGAAGTCGAAGAACTCGACGACATCGGTGCGCTGACGCGTGCCGAAAGGAAGGCCGTCCATCGTCAGTACCGCGCCAACTGGCGCACACCGGCATTGACGACGCTGCCGCGTCCGGTCATGTCGCCGGCCAGGAGGGCGGGGTTGTTCACGCTGCGGGCCTACCTGGTAGTCGCGGCGGCGTTGGTCGTCGTCAAAATCGCTGAGGCGGGACTCGGCTGAACATCACGGGCATTGACTGTGAAGTGACGGCGAATCAGCCGCCGGAATCCCGCCAACGATTCACACTCACCGCTCGGGGCGCGGCGTTGCCACCGAACCCGATAGCGGGCAGTGCTCAGGCGACGACTTCGATCGGGTCACCGATGTGCACGGTGTCGAAATACCAGGCGGCATTGTCCGGGCTGAGGTTGATGCAGCCGTGACTGACGTTGGCGTAGCCCTGTGAATCCACCGACCACGGCGCCGAATGCACGTAGACCCCGCTCCAGGTCACGCGCACCGCGTAGGAGGCGGTGATCTTGTAGCCGTCCGGCGAATTCAAGGGAATGCCGATAGTGCGGGAATCCATCACGACGGTGCGCTCTTTCCCTAGCGCGCTGAACGAGCCGATCGGTGTCGGGCGGCTGGGTTTGCCCATCGACGCCGGCATCGTGCGCAGCACCTCGCCGTCGACGCTCACCGTGAACGTGTGCGCAGAAATCGAGGCGACGGCCAGTACTTCCGAGCCGGTCTCGAAGCCAGTCGACAGGCCATGCACGTCGACCGCCACATGGCTGTGCGACGGCCAGTAACTGTCGGGAACGAACTGCACGACGTTGTCGTCCACCCATTCGAACCGCCCGCTGGCCGGGCTTGGCGAACTGACTTTGATCGTTCGTTCCATGGCGGCGCGGTCAGTGACCGGTCCGGTGAACGTGACGACGATCGGATGAGCCACGCCCACCGTCTGGCCGTTGGCCGGCAGGATCGACGCGACGCCGACGGATGCGGTCGGCGGGGCAATCGCGGCCATACTCGGGCCAGCTGACCCTGCCACCCCCAGCGCGGCTACCGCCACCGTGACCAACACATATCGAACCGCTTTACGCACGGTCTTCACCCTCCGAGATGGTGCGATCGACCGCACCGCATTCTGTTTTCATACATCTACCCGTCCAGGGTACCCAGCAAACCCGGTACAAGGCCGACATCAGCCGTTATGCAGGTCCGACCGTCGCATGGGTCAACCGTGCGCAAGGCCAAGACGGCTTGCAGAGTTGACATCGAGCCCGTCGGAATAGTCGCTGGCGGCACGCCTTGTGTTACACCCAAGGTTATGAGCGATCCGTACACGTGCCCGAAACCGGGCTCGGCGGCGCTGGTGCTGATCGACGTACAGCGTGACACCTACGCCGACGGCGGGCAGCTGCGCGTCGACGGAACACGGGAGGCGCTCCCGGCAATGGCGCGGCTGGCTGCGGCGTTTCGCCAGCGCGGGCTTCCGATCGTTCATGTGGTCCGGCTCTATCGGCCAGACGGCTCCAACGTTGACCTTGCGCGGCGGCGATTGGTCGAACAAGGCGCTCAACTCCTGGCGCCCGGCAGCGCGGGCTCGCAGATTGCACCGGAGATGTTACCCAACGCCGTCGAGTTGGACCACCAACTGTTGCTGGGCGGCGGCCTCCAAGAGCTGGGCACCCATGAACACGTGATGTACAAACCGCGGTGGGGCGCTTTCTACCAAACCAAGCTCGAACAACATCTGCGTGACAGTAGCTGCGACACAGTGGTTTTCGCGGGCTGTAATTTTCCGAATTGCCCGAGAGCCGCCATCTACCAGGCATCCGAACGCGATTTCAGGGTCATGCTGGTGAGCGACGCAATGTCTGGGCTTTACGACCGGGCCGTCGAGGAGTGCCGTCGAATTGCCGTCGATGTTCGAGATTCGTCGGCGACGTTGGCCTGGCTCGACCGGGAGCTGCCGTGACGCTCGACAAGCTGGTCGGTGCAGCCGCCGAGGCGGTCGCCGACATTCCCGATGGCGCGAGCCTGGCCGTCGGTGGTTTCGGGTTAGCCGGTATCCCATGGTTTCTCATCGAGGCACTGCTGAGCCAGGGCGCCGCAGACCTGACGATCGTGTCCAACAATTGCGGTGTCGACGGGGCCGGCCTGGGGCTGCTGTTGGACGCACACCGGATCAGTCGGGTGATTGCGTCGTATGTGGGCGAGAACAAGGAATTCGCCCGCCAGTATTTGGCCGGCGAACTCACCGTCGAGCTCACCCCGCAGGGCACCCTCGCCGAGCGGTTGCGCGCCGGGGGCAGCGGCATCGGCGCCTTCTACACCCCCACCGGGGTCGGCACCCCGGTCGCCGACGGCGGGCTGCCGTGGCGCTATCACGCCGACGGCACCGTCGCATTGGCCTCGCCGCCGAAGGAAGTCCGCAGCTTCGGCGGCCAGCAGATGGTGCTCGAAGAGGCGATTGTCACCGATTACGCGCTCATCCGCGCCGCAGTTGCCGACAAGGCCGGCAACTGCCGGTTCCATGCGGCAGCCCGCAACTTCAACCCGCCGGTCGCGATGGCGGGCCGTATCACTGCCGTTGAGGCCGAGCGGATTGTCGAGGTCGGCGAGCTGGGTCCCGACGATGTGCACTTGCCCGGCATCTTCGTACACCGGGTTGTCGCGCTGACGCCAGAACAGGCTGCGCGCAAAGACATTGAAAAACGCACTGTCCGGCCGGCGAGACGGCAGTGAGCTGGACCCGCGACCACATGGCCGCCCGCGCCGCACGCGAGCTGCGCGACGGCGAGTACGTCAACCTCGGCATCGGTTTGCCGACGCTGGTCGCCGACCACATTCCCGACGGCGCTGGCGTCACCGTGCACGCCGAGAACGGCATCCTCGGCGTCGGCCCATTTCCCGTCGAAAATGACGTTGACCCGGATTTGATCAACGCAGGCAAACAGACCGTCTCGGTTCTTCCTGGTGCGTCGTTCTTCGATTCCGCAACCAGTTTCGCGATGATCCGCGGCGGCCACGTCGACGTCGCCGTGCTGGGCGCCATGCAGGTCGCGATGAACGGCGATCTGGCCAACTGGACAGTCCCCGGGTCAATGGTGAAGGGGATGGGTGGTGCGATGGACCTGGTCGCCGGCGCGGGTCGGGTCATCGTCCTCACCGACCACGTCACCAAAACCGGTGCCCCCAAACTGGTTTCCGCCTGTCAGCTGCCACTGACTGGGCGTGGTGTGGTCAGCCGGATCATCACAGACCTCGCCGTGCTCGACGTGTCGGGCACCGGCTTCGCGGTGGTTGAACTGGCGCCGGGTGTCGAGATCGGCGACGTCGTCGCCAAGACGGCCGCACCGGTGTTCTAGCCGGCGGCCTTCACGCGGGTAGCCCGGGTAGCCGCTGACTCCGGCATCGGTTCGTAGCGGGCGAAGGATCGGGTGAAGGAGGCAGCGCCGTGCGACAGCGAGCGCAGGTCGATGGCATAGCGGGTCAACTCGACTTGGGGCACTTCGGCTTTCACCACCGTGCGGTCGTTGCCGGCGGTATCGGTACCCAGAACGCGACCGCGTCGTCCCGACAAATCGCCCATCACCGCGCCGACGAGATCGTCGGGTACGAGCACCGAGATCTCGTCGATCGGCTCGAGCAGAGTCACTTTGGTTGCCGCGGCGGCTTCCTTAAGTCCCAGTGCACCGGCCATCTGGAACGCGAAATCCGACGAGTCGACGCTGTGCGCCTTGCCGTCAAGCAGGGTCACCCGGATGTCCACCACCGGGTAGCCGGCATGCACCCCTTTTTCCATCTGAGCGCGGATCCCCTTCTCCACGCTTGGGATGAACTGGCGCGGCACTGCGCCGCCGACCACTTTGTCGACGAACTCGAAGCCCGAGCCCTCCGGTAGAGGCTCGACCTCGACGTCGCAGACGGCATACTGGCCGTGGCCGCCAGACTGCTTGACGTGCCGCCCATGGCCTTTTGCCTTGCCCGCGAAGGTTTCCCGCAACGGCACCCGCAACTCCACGGTGTCGACCGTGACGCCGTAGCGGTTGGCCAGCCCGTCGAGCACGACGCCGGCGTGTGCCTCGCCCATGCACCACAGCACGACCTGGTGAGTCTCGGGATTCTGCTCGATGCGCAGCGTCGGATCCTCGGCGGCCAGTCGGCCCAGGCCAACCGAGAGCTTGTCCTCATCCGTCTTGGCGTGTGCCTGGATCGCGATCGGCAGCAGTGATTCGGGCATGGTCCACGGTTTGAGCACCAGCGGTTCGGCTTTGTCGGAGAGGGTGTCGCCAGTCTCTGCCCGGCTGAGCCGGCCGATCGCGCACATGTCACCGGCCAGCACGACGGATGCGGGCCGCTGCTGTTTGCCGAGCGGGAACGACAGCGTGCCGATCCGCTCATCCTCGTCGTGGTCGAGGTGGCTGTTCTCGTCACCGAAAAACGATGCAAAATGGCCCGACACGTGAACCGTCGTGTCGGGCCTGATGGTCCCGGAGAACACCCGGACCAAACTCACCCTGCCGACGTAGGGGTCCGACGTCGTCTTCACCACCTCAGCGAGCAGCGGCGCGTCGGCATCGCAGGTCAACGTGGCGTGGGCGGCGCCCTGCGGGGTAAACACCTCCGGCAGCGGGTGTTCCAGCGGCGACGGGAATCCGCGGGTGGCGATCTCGAGTAACTCCAGCGTGCCGACGCAGGTTGCGCTGCATACCGGGATCACCGGGAAGAACGAACCGCGCGCCACCGCCTTTTCCAGGTCGTCGATGAGCACCGACTCGTCGATGGCCTCCCCGCCCAGATAGCGCTCCATCAACGATTCGTCTTCGGACTCCTCGATGATTCCCTCGATCAGGGCACCCCGGTGCTCTTCGATCTGGTCGGCGTACGAGGGATCCGGCGGGTGGGTGGTCCGCTTGCTGCCCTCATACTCGTAGTGGGTCTGCGACAGCAGGCCGATAAGACCGCTGCCGGCCGGCAGATACAGCGGTAAAACCTTGTCGCCGAACGCCTCTTGAGCAGCCGACAGCGCATTTTGGTAATTGGCGCGGACATGGTCGAGCTTGGTGATGACCACCGCCCGCGGCATACCGACCTGACTGCACTCCTGCCACAGCGACTTGGTCGGTTCGTCGAGAGCCTCGTTGGCGGCGATCACGAACAACGCGCAGTCCGCGGCGCGCAGACCGGCCCGCAGCTCGCCGACGAAGTCGGCGTAGCCGGGGGTGTCGATGAGGTTGACCTTGATGCGGTCGTGTTCCAGCGAGGCCAGGGCAAGCCCCACCGAGCGCTGCTGGCGGATCTCGGCCTCGTCGTAGTCGCACACCGTGGTGCCGTCGGCGACGGTTCCGGGTCGCGCCAGCACACCGGACGCGACGAGGAGGGATTCGACGAGGGTGGTCTTGCCGCCGCCGGACGGACCGACCAGCACCACGTTACGTACGGCGGCCGGACTGTCCGCGGTGGGCGCAGATCCAGCTCCTTGGGAAGTATTCGCCTTGTCTGCCATGACGGGTTCTCCTCATACGCCGCGCCTCGGGCCTACTAGGTCACCATTCTCTTTGCGCCCCCGCAGCACAAGAGGAGAATTCAGGCGTGCCAGCTGCTCCAGCGGCTCACCGCAACCGCGATTACCGGGCCGTTCAACGGAACCGATTGATACTGGGCGTATTTGGCGCGCAGCAGGTGGTAGCCCCGCTGTCGCGTCTCGTCGTCGCGATGAATCGCCGCGATTCCGTCGATGCGCACCCACCACAGCTGAGCCCAGTCGTCGGTGTAGTGGTCGGCGAGCATACTCACGTGCGGGCTGTGCTCGATGTTGGCCAGCCGGCGCAACCGAGTCGTGCTCTTCGGCTTCGCGTCGATGGCGGTGTAGACGACGTCGTCGCGCACCGCGAACACCACCGGCACCAGATGCGGCCTCCCGTCGGGCCCGACGGTGGCCAGCCGGGCCACCGGCGCGCCCGCGAAGCTGGCTTTGGGGTCGAAGTCGACCACCAAGCCAGCCTAGAGGTGGGCCTGACCGCTCACCAGCAAACCGCCGCGTTCGCCGTCGCCGGCCTGGGCCGTTTGCCCGGAAGGCGCCGTGGTTACTCCCTATCGCGTGTCTTGGTCCCGGATGCGGGCTACGGTGAAGTGGACTAGTTCGCGCCGTCGAAACCCGACGCTCGGATAATTCGTGATGGGTTTCACCCTTGCAGGAGGTATCGGGATGAGCGGATCGCACCGCCGAACGCCCTGGTGGCGGTCGTGGTTACTCGAGGTGGCGGCGGTGGTGGGACTCGTCGTGGCGTTGGCAGGTCCGGTGGCGCCGGCCTACGCCACGCCGTTGGCCCCGCCCGGTCCGTCGGCTCCGCCGGCCGACCCGCTGGCCACGGTCTCGCAGGTGGGTCCACAGATCGTCGACATCGACACGAAGCTGGGTTACCAGAGCGCCGTCGGCGCCGGGACCGGCATCGTGATCGATCCCAGCGGTGTGGTGTTGACCAACAATCACGTCATCGCGGGTGCGACCGACATCAGCGCCAGAGCCATCGGCAACGGCCAGACGTACCCGGTCGAGGTGATCGGCTATGACCGCACACAGGACATCGCGGTATTGCAACTCGGTGGCGCGGCCGGATTACCGGTCGCCAACATCGGTGATTCGTCGGCGGTTAAAGTCGGCGATCCGGTCGTCGCGCTCGGCAACGCCGGTGGCGTCGGGGGAACGCCGAGCGCGGTGTCCGGCAAAGTCGTCGCGCTGAACCAAACGGTGTCGGCGTCCGACTCGTTGACCGGTAGCTCCGAGACGCTCAACGGTTTGATTCACGTCGACGCCCCGATCCGTCCCGGCGACTCCGGGGGCCCCACGGTCAACGCCAGCAACCAGGTGGTCGGCATCAACACCGCCGCCTCCGACAACTACAAACTTGGTGGCGGTCAGGGCTTCGTGATTCCGATCAACCAGGCGATGGCTGTTGCCGGCCAGATCCGCTCGGGCGCTGCGTCGCCGACCGTGCACATCGGCCCAACAGGTTTCATGGGTGTCGGGGTCAACGACTCCAGCGGCGGCGCGGGCGCGGCGGTGCTGCGGGTGGTGTCGAATGGTCCTGCCGCCCAAGCCGGGATCACCCAGGGTGACGTGATCACGTCGATCGACGGCGCCCCGGTCAACTCGGCGACCGCGTTGACGAATCTGCTCGACCAGCGTCATCCCGGCGACACCATCAGTGTGGGTTTGCAGAATGGTGGCACTCAGCGCACGACCAACGTCACGCTGGGAGAAGGGCCGCCCGGCTGATATCCGTGCAGCTGACGCATCGTCGGCGGAGCTCAAACATGGGGCGCTGCAGATGATTCCGTGCGTCCGACGGAGGGGTACGCATAACACTGTGGATTTGACGAACGAGGCACCAGAGCACGATCCGTCCGAGGGCAGCCACGTCGAGGCGGGCGTCGTCGAGCATCCCAGTGCTGACGACTTCGCCGACGCCCGGGTGATGCCCGCTGACCCAACGTGGTTCAAGCATGCAGTGTTCTATGAGGTGTTGGTGCGGGCGTTTTACGACGCCAACGCCGACGGCTGCGGCGACCTGCGGGGCCTCATCGACCGGCTGGACTACCTGCAATGGCTCGGCGTCGACTGTATCTGGCTGCCACCGTTTTACGACTCCCCGTTGCGCGACGGCGGATACGATATCCGGGACTTCTACAAAGTGCTTCCGGAGTTCGGCACGGTCGACGATGTGGTGACGCTCGTCGATGCCGCGCACCGACGGGGTATCCGGATCATCACCGACCTGGTGATGAATCACACCTCCGACTCGCACCCCTGGTTTCAGGAGTCCCGTCGCGACCCCGACGGACCGTACGGCGACTACTACGTCTGGAACGACACCAGCGACAAATACTCCGATGCCCGGATCATCTTCGTCGACACCGAAGAGTCCAATTGGACGTTCGATCCGGTACGGCGCCAGTTCTATTGGCATCGATTCTTCTCTCACCAGCCGGATCTGAACTATGACAACCCGGCCGTGCAAGAGGCGATGATCGACGTGCTGCGGTTCTGGCTGGACCTCGGTATCGACGGGTTCCGGATGGACGCCGTGCCGTACCTGTTCGAGCGGGAAGGCACCAACTGCGAGAACCTGCCCGAAACCCACGCGTTTCTCAAACGCGTCCGCAAAGTGGTCGACGACGAATTTCCCGGCCGGGTGCTGCTGGCCGAGGCCAATCAGTGGCCCAGTGACGTCGTCGAATACTTCGGCGACGCCGGCACCGGTGGCGACGAATGCCACATGGCGTTCCACTTCCCGCTGATGCCGCGCATCTTCATGGCGGTCCGGCGCGAATCGCGGTTTCCCATTTCGGAGATCCTGGCGCAGACGCCGCAAATCCCCGACATGGCGCAGTGGGGGATCTTCCTGCGCAACCACGACGAGTTGACGCTGGAGATGGTCACCGACGAAGAGCGTGACTACATGTACTCCGAATACGCCAAGGATCCGCGGATGAAGGCCAATGTCGGCATCCGCCGCCGCTTGGCGCCGCTGCTGGACAAGGACCGCAACCAGATCGAATTGTTCACCGCGTTGCTGCTGTCGCTACCCGGCTCACCGGTGCTCTATTACGGCGATGAGATCGGCATGGGGGACGTCATCTGGCTGGGCGACCGCGACGCGGTGCGCACCCCGATGCAGTGGACACCGGACCGCAACGCCGGCTTCTCCGCCGCCAACCCGGGTCGGCTGTATCTGCCGCCCATCCAGGACCCGGTTTACGGATACCAAGCCGTCAACGTCGAGGCACAGCGGGACACCTCGACGTCTTTGCTCAACTGGACTCGCACCATGTTGGCGGTGCGGCGGCGGCACAAGGCTTTCGCCGTCGGGACTTTCAACGAGTTGGGCGGGTCCAACCCCTCGGTGCTGGCATATGTGCGCGAAGCCGACGACGATGTCGTGTTGTGCGTGAACAACTTGTCGCGATTCCCGCAGCCCATCGAGTTGAACCTGCAGCACTGGGCTTCCTACACGCCGGTTGAACTGACCGGGCAAGTGGATTTCCCGCCCATCGGTCAGTTGCCCTATCTGCTGACGTTGCCGGGTCACGGGTTCTATTGGTTCCAGCTGTCGGAGTCAGAGGAGACGCCATGAATTTGCCGTTCGCGGAATGGCTTCCCCAACAGCGCTGGTATGCCGGACGTCGACGCGAGATCGCCGCCGCTGAGCCCAGCCGGATCGTCGGCCTGCGCGAAGACCTGGACCTGGTACTCGTCGACGTCACCTACACCGACGGTTCATCGGAGTGCTACCAGGTGATCGTCAATTGGGGTAGCGGACCGGTTGCCGAATACAGCGCGATCGCCACGATCGGCACGGACGACGATCGCACCGCCTACGACGCGCTCTACGATCCGGACGCGGGCCGATTTCTGTTGTCGCTGTTCGACTCGTCGGCCACGCGCGGCGAGGTGACCTTCGCCAAGGAGCCCGACGTCAAGCTGCCCCTCGAGGCGTGGCCGCGGGTGGCAGACGCTGAGCAGAGCAACACCAGCGTGATCTTCGAGCAGGACGCCATCTTGAAGGTGTTCCGCCGGGTCAGCAGCGGCATCAACCCCGACATCGAGTTGAACCGGGTATTGGGCCGGGCCGGTAATCCGCATGTGGCCCGCCTGCTGGGTTCCTACGAAACGGAGTCGGAGGGCCAACCTTGCCCGCTGGGCATGCTGACCGCCTATGCGGCCAACTCCGCGGAAGGTTGGGCGATGGCCACCGCCAGCGTGCGTGACCTGTTTGCCGAAGGCGACCTGTACGCCCACGAAGTCGGCGGCGACTTCGCCGGCGAGTCCTACCGCCTCGGGGAGGCCGTCGCCTCGGTGCACGCCACGCTGGCCGAGCAACTCGGCACCTCGCATGCTCCGTTCCCGCTGGACACGGTGCTGGAGCGGCTGGCGGCGACGGCCGCGACGGTGCCGGAGCTACAGCAGCACGCCGCCTCGATCGAACAGCAGTTCCGCGAGCTCGCCGGGGAAACCATCGACGTGCAACGCATTCACGGCGACTTGCATCTGGGTCAGGTGCTGCGCACCCCGGAGTCGTGGCTGCTGATCGACTTCGAGGGCGAGCCGGGCCAGCCGCTGCAAGAGCGACGGGCGCCCGACTCTCCGCTGCGCGACGTCGCCGGTGTGCTGCGGTCATACGAGTACGCCGCCTGCGGCCCGTTGGTTGACCAGGCCGACGACAAGCAGCTCGCCGCCCGCTCCCGCGAATGGGTGGAGCGCAATCGCAGCGCATTCTGCGACGGCTACGCGGCCGCGTCCGGCGTCGACCCGCGCGCGTCGGCAGCGCTGCTGGCGGCCTATGAGCTGGACAAGGCGGTCTATGAGACGGGTTATGAATCCCGGCACCGGCCCGGCTGGCTACCCATTCCGCTGCGCTCGATCGCCCGGCTCACCGCTGCCTGACGCGGCGACCGCAAACTCGGCGGAGCCGAGTGCAGCGGGCGACCGCAAAACCGAAGTGCTCGCGCTGCGAGTGGTTCACTTTTCTGGAAAACTCTCCATCGTGATGGTGGCTCTTCGTCGGATGTACGACAGCGAAGCCAAATTGTCGTGGGTATTGGCCGCGCTGGCCGGACTATTGGGAGCCACGGCCTTCTCCCATTCCGCCGGATACTTCGTCACGTTCATGACGGGGAACGCCCAGCGCGCGGTGATGGGGTACTTCGCGGAAGAACAGTGGGCAGCGTCATCGCCGTGGCTGGCGGTATCGGCAACGCTGCTGATGGTCGCCTTTGTCGCCGGGGTGATGAGCGCGTCGTTCTGCCGGCGCTACATCTGGCCGAGACGGCCACACGGCGCCACCTTGCTGACCACCCTGGCCCTCGTGCTCGCTACCGTGCTCGACCTCATCTTGTTGGGCGGCCCGGAGCTTCCGTTGCCCTTCCCGCCGATCCTGTTGGTGACCTTCGGTGTCGGTGCGTTGAACACCACCTTCGTCAACGAAGACGGCGAAACGTCGATCGGGTTGAGTTATATGACGGGGACGCTCGTCAAGCTGGGCCAAGGAATCGAACGACACTTCCACGGGGGACAGCTCACCGACTGGCTGGGGTATTTTCTGCTCTTTGCCAGCTTCATCGTCGGCGCCGCGGTGGGCGGGTTTATCAGCCTGGTCGCCGGCGGTACGTACATGCTGGGGATCGCCAGTGTGGTGTGTGCGCTGGCCACCGGCTATACGTTTTTCTATGCGGGCCGTCGTGCCCTGTGGACGTAAAATCGCGAAATCGCCGCCGGCAGTGCACATTCAGGTGCGGCGTGGGGTGACCAGTCGCCCGCCTGTGACCAGGGATGCGGATTGCTTGAGCCGTTGCGCCCGGACGCTGATGTCGTAGCCGTCGACATTGGCGATGGCCGAGAGGTTTTCGGTCAAGTAACGGTAGAGATCGTCGGCGTCGCGGCAGATCACCACGGCCATCAGGTTATTGCGGCCACTGACGGCAGCGACGAAAGCGACCTCGTCATGAGCTGCGATCTGTTCGCCCACACGCTGGATGTGTCGTGGTGCAATTGTGAGCCACAACATCGCATTGAGGTGAAAACCGAGTCGCTCGCCCAGCACGTCGACGTCATAGACCAAGGTGCCCGAGGCTTCCAGCGCCGCAACGCGCCGAGCTACCCGTGCCATCGACCATCCGGTCCGGTCGGCCAAGAGTGCCTGAGTGGCGCGGCCGTCGTCGGCGAGTGCGTCCAGGAGCGGACGGTCCTGCGCGGTAGGGGTGATCAGCTGCTCTGGTACTGCCGGAGTGATCGGCTCGCCCAGGATCTGCCGCGCCTGCTCGCTGCTCAGCTTGTGGCCGTAGCCGGTCCATTGGGCGGTCGCCGGTTGACCGAATGCGTGCAGCACAAGGTCGACGCTGACGTCGATCACGGACGCGGTTCGTGGAAGTTGTTGCAGCAGCGGGCTTTCCCGACTCTCGCCGACCGGCGCGCGGATGACGCACACCAGCTCGGTCCAGCCCGAGAGGAGATTGGCATGGGTGACCTCTGGGCGTCGCGCCAGCGCGTCGCCCAACTGGGATATGCGGTCGGGTTTGGCGCGGATGCGGGCTATCCACTGTGCTTCGCCGTAGACGCGGGGATTCACCAGTCCGACGACGCGCACCACGCCGGCGCGGCGCAACCGCTGGTAGCGGCGGGCGACGGTTTGCTCGGATGCCCCGACGACCCCGGCGATACGCCGAAAAGACACCCGCGGCGATAACTCCAACGCATGGAGGATTTGCACGTCTAGAGCGTCTGGCATGCGTAAAGTATGCGAGATTTCCTAGTCCCGAGAGGATTTATCTCGATTTCGAACACGCACATAGGCATTGCGGAGCAATCGCTGCAAGTCTGGGCTGGGGTCGTCGAGCGACAGGCCAGCGTGAAAACGAAAGGACTGCTATGCAAATCGGAATCGGCTTGCCGAACCATGTCGCGGCCGTGCGCGGCTCGGTGATCTCCGAATGGGCGCACCGCGCCGAGCAACGCGGATTCGACAGTGTGGCCAGCATCGACCGCGTGGTTTATCCCAGCCTCGACTCGATCGTCGCCCTGTCCGCTGCGGCCGGCGCGACCCGCGACATCGGCCTGGTCACCAACGTCCTGCTGGCCCCGCTGTATCCCGCCGCATGGTTGGCGAAGCAGCTGGCCAGTTTGGCCGACATCGCCGGGAACCGGCTCACGCTGGGTCTAGGGGTGGGCCGTCGCACCGACGACTACACCGCCACTGGGGCGGACTTCCATCACCGCGGGCGGGTTTTGGATCGGACCGTGGAGTTGATGCTTCGCGCCTGGCGAGCCGACGTCGTCACCGGTGACGTCCCACTGTGCCCAGCGGCTGTGCGGATTCCGGTGTTGTTCGGCGGGGGATCGCCAGCGACTCTGCGACGGGTGGCCACGGCGGGGGATGGCTGGGCCGCCGGCGCGGTCCGTGACTATGCGAATCAGTCGTCATTCGCCGACGAGGTGCGCGGCGCCTGGCGGGATGCGGGTCGCGCGGGTAGGCCGTGGCTGAATGCCAGTGTGAATTTCGCGTTCGGCGACGCGGCGACGGTGGAAGCCGCGCACGCTAATCTGCGCAGCTACTACGGCTTCGTGCCCGAGTATGCCGAGCTCAATGTTGCGGACATGCTGACCACGCCGCAAGACGCGGTGAGCACTGTGCGCGCTTACCGCGACCTCGGCTTCGACGGGCTGCTGTTTCACCCGAGCGTCGCCTCGCTCGACCAGCTCGAGCGCCTCGCCGACGCGGTGCTGTGACCGCCGGAAATAGATCGGCAGCAGCGCCGGGGGTGCGCTGCTGCCGATCGTTAGGCGGTTGTGTCAGGCCGGGTTTGGCGCCCCGTTCAACACCGCCTGGATGTCGGGCTTCATGGCCACCAGTTGGCTGTTCCAGTAGCCCCAGTCGTGTGTTCCGTTGGTCGGGAAGTTGAACACACCGTTTCTGCCGCCCGCCGCGGTGTAGTTGTCGCGGAAGGCTTCGTTGGTGCGCAGCGTGAAGCTCTCCAGGAACTTGGCCGGCATGCTGTCGCCGCCCATTTCGTTCGGCGTGCCGTTACCGCAGTAGACCCAGACGCGGGTGTTGTTGGCGACCAACCGCGGAATCTGGACCATCGGGTCGTTGCGCTTCCAGGCCGGATCGCTCGACGGGCCCCACATGCTGTTGGCGTTGTAGCCACCCGAGTCGTTCATCGCCAGCCCGATCAGCGTCGGCCACCAGCCCTCGGACGGGTTCAAGAAGCCCGACAGCGACGCCGCATACGGGAACTGCTGGGGGTAGTAGGCCGCCAGGATCAGCGCCGAACCGCCCGACATCGACAACCCGACGGCGGCGTTGCCTGTCGGCGAAACACCCTTGTTGGCTTGCAGCCACTGCGGCATCTCGCGGGTCAGGAACGTCTCCCATTTGTAGGTGTAGTTCTGCCCGTTGCCCTGCGACGGCTGATACCAGTCGGTGTAGAAGCTGGACGTTCCGCCGACCGGCATGATCACCGAAAGACCTGACTGGTAGTACTCCTCGAACGCCGGAGTGTTGATGTCCCAGCCGTTGTAGTCGTCCTGGGCGCGCAAACCGTCGAGCAGGTAGACCGCGTGGGGTCCGCCGTCCTGGAATTGCACCTTGATGTTGCGGCCCATCGACGGCGAGGGGACCTGCAAGTACTCGACCGGCAGGCCCGGCTTGGAGAACGCCCCCGCGGTCGCCGAGCCGCCCACGGCGCCGACCAGGCCGGGCAGCATAGCTGCCCCGATGGCCGCGATCGTCAGCCGACGCGGTAAACGTGTTGCCGCGTCACGCAACTTCTCAACGAACTTCATAGCTCCTACCTATCCCAACTTTTATCTGCCGCAATATGCGGTCGAATAGCTGTCCGTCGCAGTCAAACACAGCTATGCGGTGTGTCTCGTTTGTCGCCACGGGGTGTGATGTCGCGGTTAACTAACGATTGAGCGTCGGCGCGGACTCGAAGATAACGATTGCATTGCGGCGCCAGCGGTGGTCGCAATTCGGGCTGGTGACAAGCTCTTTCAGTGGGCAGCGGGTCGAGCTACTTACCCACCGGGTGTAAGACCACATTCGTCAATACGCCGTTGCCTGCGGTAGCAGTCATGTAGGTGCATGTCGGTTGACGGCGCCGATCCGTCGACGAACCTGGATTCAACAGTCGCAGACCGGTTTTCGTCATGGTATTCCACGGGATATGGCTGTGGCCGAACACCAGCACGTCGGTGTCCGGATACATTCGCGACATCCGCGCCTCCCGGCCGGCCGCGGGGCCGGTCTCATGGACCACGGTGAACCGCACGCCGCCCAGCACCACGTCGGCACGTTCGGGTAACCGCGCGCGTAGTGCGGGCCCGTCGTTGTTGCCCCAGCAGCCCACCAGGCGCGTGGCGCTGGCTTCTAACTTTTCCAAGAGGTCAACTGCCACCCAATCGCCGGCGTGCAGCACGACGTCGGCGGCGCTGACCTCTTCCCATATCCGTGCCGGCAAATCGCGGGCGCGCAACGGGACATGTGTGTCGGCGAGCAGCAGTAGCTTAGTTGTCGTCGCTGCGGGCCTCCGCTCCAGTTTCGCCGACGTCGAGGGCGTCGTCGGGGTCTGTCCGCCCGACGTAGGTGCCATCGTCTTCGTCGTCGCCGGCGCGTGAGCGAGCTTCATGCTCCTCAGGCTCCACGTCCGATTCGTTCTTATGGCCCTTTGAGTCGGCCATGTCGTCGTCCTTCCGGTGCCCCTGCCACTAGTCAATTGCGTGACTACCCGCGTCGGAATCCGGCCGAAACCCCCAGAGCATGGGGATGAGAGTATGAGGAGCAGCCGAAGCAGAGGAGACCACCGCATGCGCACCTTTGAGTCAGTCGCCGACCTCGCCGCCGCACAGGGGCAAAGTATCGGGCAAAGCGAGTGGGTAACGATCACGCAAGAGGACGTCAACCTGTTCGCCGATGCGACCGGGGACCACCAGTGGATTCACGTCGATCCGGACAGAGCGGCCAGCGGGCCGTTCGGCAAGACGATCGCCCACGGCTTCATGACGCTGGCGTTGCTCCCCCGGCTCCAACACCAGATCTACACGGTCAACGGCATCAAGCTCGCCGTGAACTACGGCCTGAACAAGGTACGGTTCCCCGCGCCGGTGCCGGTCGGGTCAAAGGTTCGCGCCCAGAGCACGTTGGTCGGTGTCGAAGACCTTGGCAACGGTGCGGTGCAGGCGACGATGTCGACCACCGTCGAGATCGAGGGGTCCGAGAAGCCGGCGTGCGTGGCGGAAAGCATCGTCCGCTACATCTCGTAGGGCACGCCATGGACGCTGAACTGGCATCCTGGCTAGCCGCCGGGCAGCACTTCGACTACCTCGGCTTTGACATCTTCTACCGCATGGAGGGCAGTGGGCCCGTACTGCTGCTGATCCACGGTTACCCGTTCAATTCCTTTGACTGGGCGCCGATCTGGCCCACGCTGACACAACGTTTCACGGTCATCGCACCGGACATGATGGGCATGGGCTTCTCGGCAAAGCCCGTCGCATATGAATACTCGGTGCACGACCACGCAGACATGCATGAGGCGCTGCTGGACCATCTGGGAATCGGCAACGCACACATCCTGGCGCACGACATCGGGGACTCGGTGGGCCAGGAACTGTTGGCGCGTCACGAGTTTGGCCAGCCCGCCTACGGCCAGTTGGGCATCGACTCGATCACCTGGCTCAACGGCGGCATGTTTGTCGAGACCTACACGCCGCGGGCGGCGCAGAAGCTGATGTCCCGGACTCCGTTGGGTGACATCGTCAGTCATGTGCAGAACAGCCGGTTGTCCCGTCGGCTACTGGAGCCGACGCTGCGCGAAATGTTCGGCCCTCACACCAAGCCGACACCGCACATGATGGACGTGTTCAACCAGATCTTGGATTACAACGACGGCCGCCGCGTGCTGCACAAGGTCGGCCGCTTCATCAACGATCGCTATACGCATCGAAACAGGTGGGTGCGTGCCATGCGCCAGACCGCGGTTCCGATGCGGCTGATCGACGGGCCGGTCGACCCCAACTCCGGCGCGCACATGGCACGCCGCTACGAAGAGGTGATACCGCATCCCGATGTGGTGATGCTCGCCGACGACATCGGGCATTGGCCGCAACTCGAAGCCCCCGATGCCGTGCTGACGCACTTCCTGGCCCACATCGACGGCGTCACCACCGGCGGACTCTAGAACTCGGCGACCGCGTGCTCGAGACGTTGAGCCAGTCGGGCCTCCGCTTCGGCTCGTCGGGTAGGCAGATGCTGGGACGGGAAAGGCGTTGACACCGGCTGATATTCGCGCAGTGTGCGACGGGCGACCGTCATCTTGTGCAGTTCGGTGGCGCCGTCGGCGATACCCAGTGACTCCGCGGCCACCATCATCTTGACGAACGGCATCTCGTTGGAGACACCCAGCGCGCCGTGCAGGTGCATGGCGCGTTGCACGACGTCGTGCAGAACCTGGGGCATGGCGACCTTCACCGCCGCAATGTCGCGGCGCACTTTCTGGTAGTCATGGTTCTTGTCGATCAGCCACGCGGTGCGCAGCACCAGCAGCCGGAATTGCTCGATCTGAATCCAGCTGTCGGCGATCTTTTCCTGCGTCATCTGCAGATCGCCCAGCCTGCCCAGCCGGGTTTGGCGTGACACCGCTCGCTCGCACATCATGTCGAATGCGCGCCGCGCCAGGGCAATCGTGCGCATCGCGTGATGAATCCGGCCGCCCCCGAGCCGGGTCTGCGCGATCGCGAACGCCTGGCCTTCGCCGCCGAGCACGTGGTCGGCGGGCACCCGGACGTCGGTGTAGCGGACATAACCGTGACTGCCGTGCGACTCTGTGCCGACACCCACATTGCGGACGATCTCAAGCCCGGGCGTCTCGGCCGGAACGATGAACAGCGACATCTTGTCGCGGGTGCGGGCGTCGGGATTGGTGACCGCCATGACGATGAAGAACGTGGCGTGTTTGGCGTTGCTGGAGAACCACTTCTCCCCGTTGATCACCCAGGAGTCGCCGTCACGCTCGGCGCGGGTGACGAACATCCCCGGGTCGGACCCGCCGTGCGGTTCGGTCATCGAATAGCACGAGCTGATTTCGCCGTCGAGCAGCGGCTGCAGGTAACGCGCTTTCTGCTCCGCGGTGCCGAAAAGCGCGATGATTTCGGCGTTGCCGGAGTCGGGTGCCTGACAGCCGAACACCGACGGCGCCCAGCGGGACCGGCCGAGGATTTCGTTGAGCAGCGCGAGTTTGACTTGCCCGTAGCCTTGGCCGCCGAGTTCGGGTTTCAGATGCGCGGCCCACAGCCCCTGGTCTTTCACCTGCTGCTGCAGCGGCCGCAGGATTGCCATGGTCTCGGGGTTTTTCTTGTCGTACGGATCGAGTGCCACCAAATCGAGCGGCTCGAGTTCGTCGACCATGAATTCTTCGACCCAGTCCAGCTTTTGCTGGTATTCGGGGTCGGTTTCAAAGTCCCACATCGTCGGCCTTTCTGAGAGAGTCAGGTGCGGCGGGTGTAGCGGTCCCGCAACTTGGCCAGCGTTGCTTCGATACCGGCGGCGTTACGTTTGGCCAAGCCGGTGCGCTCGTAGAAGTGCAGCCGGTCCTTCACCGGCCCGGTGTCGCGGTAGTCGAACGTCTCGGTCACCCGGGTGATCGTTGGCGAGATCGCGGCGAACTCCCAACGCCAGTGATGCCCTGCCGGATGCGACCACTCGACAAGGCGGTCCCGCTCGACCGCGGTCACGGTGCTGGTGAGCCGGTAGCGCAGTCCCCACAACCGCATCTTGGTGGAGAATCGCGCGCCGGGCGCCAGCTGACGGGGACCGCTAACGCCGGCACCGACGGTTCCTGAGCCGTCCAACTCCTGGTGTCGCCGCGGATCGGCAACCAGCGCGAACAATTCCGCCGCGGGGGCGTGAACCTCGACAGTGCGGCTGACCTGATCGGGTCCGGTATCAACAGGAGTGATGGTCATGATTGCTGCCGTCCTGACGATACATCCAACCGGTGGCCCGCCGCTAACCTGGTCCGGTGACGATCCAGGCACGCCCCGCAGCCAAAGCCGATATCCCCGCACTGGCACAGACTCTGGGCCGCGCCTTCTACGACGATCCGGTCGCGACGTGGATCATGCCCGATGACAAATCGCGGGCGGCGCGACTGCACGGGTTTTTCGCCACGATGACCCGACACCATCACCTCACCGGCGGTGGAGTCGAGGTCGCTTGCGACGGGCCTGATATCGGCGCGGCTGCGCTGTGGGATCCGCCCAACCGGTGGAAGCACTCGGTTGGTGAGCAACTGGCCATGTTGCCGTCGCTGGTTCGCGGTTTCGGTTTGCGGTTGACGGTTGGCCGCAGGCTCGCCGAACTCCTGGACGCGATGAAGCACCATCATCCTGAAGAGCCGCACTGGTATCTGGCCACCATCGGCAGCGACACCACGGTGCGCGGTCGCGGGTTCGGCCAGACCCTGATGCGCTCGCGGCTCGATCGCTGCGATGCCGAGCACTGTCCGGCATATCTGGAATCCAGCAAACCCGACAACGTGCCGTACTACGAGCGTTTCGGCTTCACCGTCACCGGTGAGATCGTGCTGGGCAACGGCGGGCCGACGTTGTGGCCGATGTGGCGGACGCCGCAGTAGGCGGGCCTCGCCGCCGAATTGGTGAAGGCCGTTTAGAGCGTGGAGTCCACGGGCAACCGTTGGCCATGCCTACCGACCAAGCCGGCGACCTCGTCGACCCATCGGATTTCCCAGAAGAAGGCGGGCCGGGCGACACGCTGAACCCGAGCGAATCGACCGACTCCGACGAAGTTCGCAACGACGACGGCGACATCGTCGTCGACCCGCCAGAGCACTGGAGCGAGGCCGACAAGTTCGGGATGACCGAACGCGAGGAGGAAGAGGGCGAATCCCTCGACAGGAAGCTCGCCGCCGAAGAACCCGACGTGGCTGCCCACGGCGTCATCGATGACCAAGGTCCCCGCCGCGCCCACCGCGGCCAGATCGATGGCACACCGGAGGACGGCGACTCGCTCTACGACGTCGTCGACGAGTAAGCGGTGTCCTGCAGCGTCACCCGAAATTGCATCGCCCGATAAGGCCAGCCGGCGGCGGTATTCCACTGCGACACCACTAAACCCACGCCGCGGGCAACATCCAACTGGGAACCGGGCAAGACGTAACCGCCGTACAACTGCGCAACGCGGTCGCGGTCGTGATCCTCGGAGTCCCACGCAGACCCGATGACCGGCAGCTGCAGCGGTGAATTGCCCACCGCGGTGGGCGAGTCGAGCACCCGGTAGCCCAGCGCGTACTTCGAGGACAGAAAACCACCAAGGATCCAGCGACCGGGGGCCAGCCGTCGCAACGACAGCTCACCCCAGGTTTCGCCGGCGGGGGTGATCGGAGTCGGCTTGTTGCCCCACGACCAGCGCCCCGCGCGGTAGCCCCACGAGACGTACTTCGACCGCCTGCCGATGTGGTCGGGGCGAACCCGTCGCACGATGATGCCTTTGTCGCGCTGAAATCCGGTCGAGGCGACATACACCCAGCCGTCGTCGGGATCGTAGTCCCACGACCAGCACTGGGCGTGACCGTGATGCAGGTCGGCGGGGAATCGGGCACCGAGGCGACGCCACGAGATTGCGTTGTCATCCGACTCCCAGATTTCGGTCCAGGCGACGTTGCCCAAACCGCGGTTGACGATTGCGTGCAAATACAGCGCATCGCCGACCCGCAGCAGATCCGACGGGATCACCGTGCTGATACCCCGGCGTAGCCCGGCACCGTCGCGGTGCGCGTAGTGCCACAACTGCCGGGCGTAATCTGGATCGTCGCCGCCGGCGCGGTGGTATCGGATTCGGTGAAAAGCGTCCCCGGTGCCGATCAGGATCACCGGTGATCGCCAATCGCCGAGGCCAACTTGGTTGCCGGAGAAGGTATCTCCGAACACCGACACCAGTGTGCCGTCGGGCGCGAGCACCGATGCGCCCAGATCCGCGCAGGTGACTCCCCATCGTTCGGTCAGACCCGGACCAGTGAGGTCGGCCAGCTTGCCGCCTGCCGGCGCCCTGCTCGCCTTCATCCGAATTCAGGGCTGGCTACGCCAGCCCGCGACACCCACCGCGATCATCCGCAGCTGCTTGACCGCGGTGCGGCGGATCTCGTCAATAGCCTCGGCGCCCTGGGCGTCCTCGATGGCCTCGGCGATCACGATCATCGAGTTGACGAACAGGGTGGCCAGCACATTGAGGTCTTCGGTGCTCCACGTGTTCGGCCCGTTGAAGCGGGCGAGGTCGGTGGCCAGTTCCGAGGTGAGCAGCCGAAGTTCGGTGCGAATCGCATAACGCAACACGGTGACGCCGCTGGAGCGCTCCCGGTAGATGAACCGCCAATGCTCACGCTTTTCGGTGATGCTGGCGATCACGATCTCCACCGACGACTCGATCACCCGATTGGGGTCGAGTTTGCCGGCGCGGGCGCCACGCAGCATGTCGCGCAGGGTTCGAAACGACTCGTCGATCAGCACCAGGCCCAGGGCTTCCATCGACTCGAAGTGGCGGTAGAACGCCGCCGGCACGATCCCGGCCTCCCGGGTCACCTCGCGCAGGCTCAGGCTGCCGAAACCACGGTCGCTGAGCAGTTTGAGGGCCGAGGCGATGATGGCGCGGCGGGTCGCCTCCTTGCGCTCTTCACGGGAGGGACTGTCGCGGGTACGGCCCCGGCCCGACCGGTGTGGTCGCGAACTGGGCGTACGGTCGTTCACCATGTGAACCCTACCACAATACTGCTGAGACGCTTGACGACCTGCGCGATCCGATCGCACGGTGTACATATGTTCACTCAAACTTTGTCGAAGCGGGTCCTAGGTTCCAGCCTGGCCGACCTGCTCGCCGGTCCGCACGGCGTCGACCGGTACACCGAGATCCTGACCCCGACCTGGACGCGGGGGGAGGCCCGCGCCAAGGTGATCGACGTGCGGCGGACCACTCCGCGCAGCGTCACCCTCGTCCTGGCGCCCAACCCGGCGTTCGACGCTATTGGTGGCGCTCGCCGGGCCGGCCAGTACGTCAACGTCGCCATCGAGGTCAACGGCCGTCGACATGTCCGTTGCTACTCCCCGGCCAATGCCGAGGGCATGTCGCATCTCGAGCTGACGATCGGTCATCACGACGGCGGGGTGGTTTCGTCCTACCTGTACAAGCACGCCCGCCCCGGCATGGTGGTTGGCCTGGACGGTGTGGGCGGCGACTTCGTGCTCCCCACACCGCGGCCGCGGCGGATCCTGTTCGTCTCCGGCGGCAGCGGCATCACGCCCGTGATGGCCATGCTGCGCACCCTGGTCGCTGAAGGGCACGACGGGGAGATCACGTTCGTCCATTACGCGCGTACCCCTGCCGATGCCTGCTACCGCGACGAGCTCGCCGCGATGCCGGGGGTGCGAGTGCTGCACGGCTACACTCGATCGGGCGCCGGCGAGCTGGACGGCCGGTTCGGGCCGCAACACCTGACGGCCGCGATGCCCGACGCCGATGCGGTATTCGTGTGCGGCCCAATAGCATTGATCTCCGCAGTCCGCGAACACTGCACCAACGTGCACGCGGAAAGCTTCGTGCCGCCCACAATCGACGTGCCCGCGAAGCCGTCAGGCGGACGGGTTTCCTTCGCCGACAGCGGAATTGATGTGGTCGACGACGGCCGCCCGCTGCTGGAGCAAGCCGAATCGGCCGGGCTCAGCCCGCAAAGCGGATGCCGGATGGGCATCTGCCACACCTGCACCCGCCGCAAGACCTGCGGTGTGGTGCGCAACCTGACCACTGGTGCGGTCTCGACCGCCCCCGACGAGGACGTGCAGATCTGTGTATCCGTCCCGCTCGGCGACGTCGATATCGCGCTCTAAGCGTCGGAAGGAGCAGTCATGTCACAGCCCAAGATCACCCTGACCCCCGAGCAGGCCGAGGAATTCGGCCGTGAGCTCGACGCAATCAAAGAGCGCGTGATGGCCGACCTCGGCCAACGCGATGCCGACTACATCCGCCGTGTCATCAAAGCGCAGCGCACCCTCGAGGTCGGTGGACGCGCGCTGCTGTTCGCCGGGATCCTGCCGCCGGCCTGGCTGGCGGGCACCGCGATGCTCGCGGTGTCGAAAATCCTCGACAACATGGAAATCGGCCACAACGTGATGCACGGTCAGTACGACTGGATGCGCGATCCCGCGATCTCCGGGCAGGCTTTCGAATGGGACACCGCCTGCCCAGCTGATCAGTGGCGGCACTCGCACAACTACATGCACCACACCTACACCAACATCGTGGATATGGATCGCGACATCGGCTACGGGATCTTGCGGATGAGCGAGGACCAGCCCTGGCAGCCGTACTTCCTCGGCAACCCGCTCTACGCGTTCCTGCTGATGGTGCTGTTCCAGTACGGCGTCGCGCTACACGAACTGGAAACCGAGCGCATCCGCGCCGGCGAGATCAGTTTGGCCGACAAACGTGAAATCCTGCAGGGCATTTGGCGCAAGACGCGCCGTCAGATGCTGAAGGACTATGTCGCCTTCCCGCTGTTGGCCGGGCCGTTCGCTCCGTTCGTGTTCGCAGGCAACCTGTCGGCCAACCTGATCCGCAACGTGTGGTCCTACATGATCATCTTCTGCGGTCATTTCCCGGACGGCACACAGGAATTCTCCATCGAGGAGACGCAGAACGAGTCGCGCGGCATGTGGTACTTCCGGCAGGTCCTGGGTTCGGCAAACCTGACCGGCGGCAAGCTTTTCCACCTGTTGTCCGGCAACCTGTCGCATCAGATCGAGCACCACCTCTTCCCGGACATGCCGGCGCGGCGCTACGCGGAGATCGCGCCCCAGGTGCGAGAGATCTGCCAGCGCTACGGCATCCCCTACAACGCGGGCTCGCTGCCGCGGCAATTCGCCACCGTGGTGCGCAAGATCGTCAAGTTGGCTGTGCCGCCGAAGAAGCGCGACGTTGAGGCCACGCCGGAGGCCGTCGCCGCCTAACGTTGAAATTGCGCTCAGGGTTGTGGTTTTCGAAAAAATCACGACCCCACGCGCAATCTCGACGCCTGATACGCTGCCAACCCATGGTGACTATGCCCGCACTCGACGGCGTCGAGCACCGGTTTGTCGACCTGGCCGACGGCGTCACCATCCATGTCGCCGACGCCGGCCCGGCCGACGGGCCGCCGGTGATGCTGGTCCACGGCTTTCCGCAGAACTGGTGGGAGTGGCACGCGATGATCGGGCCGTTGGCCGCGGACGGTTATCGGGTGTTGTGCCCGGATCTGCGCGGTGCGGGCTGGAGTTCGGCGCCGCGTTCGCGCTACTACAAAAGCGAAATGGCCGACGACCTGGCCGCCGTGCTGGACCGCCTGGGCGTCGGGCCGGTCAAACTGGTCGCCCACGACTGGGGTGGGCCGGTCGCGTTCATCATGATGCTGCGCCACCCGGAGAAGGTGTCCGGCTTCTTCGGACTCAACACCTCGGCGCCCTGGGTGACTCGCGACCTCACGACAATTGCGGACATCTGGCGGTTCTGGTACCAGATCCCGATCGCGCTGCCGCTCATCGGCCCGCGGGTGCTCGGCAGCTCGAAGGGGCGCTACCTGCGGACAATGCTCGGGTGGGGCGGATCCGCAGTACCCAAAGACGATGTCCGCATGTACGTCGAATGCATGCGGGAACCGGGGCATGCGGTTGCGGGATCACGGTGGTATCGCACATTCCAGACCACCGAAATGCTGCGCTGGCTGCGGGGCGAATTCGACGACACCCGCGTCGACGTCCCGATCCGCTGGCTGCACGGCACCGGCGACCCGGTGCTTACAACGAAGCTGCTTCGCGGCTATGCCGATCGCGCAAGCGATTTCGAGGTCGAGTTGGTCGACGGTGTCGGCCACTGGATCGTCGAGCAGCGCCCCGACCTGGTGTTGGACCGGCTGCGCAAATTTCTCAAAATGTGAGCCCGGGTACTGCTCAATCGACGCCGATCGTCACCTCGGTCGCCTTGATGAACACCGTCGCCGGCTGACCGGCCTTGAGGCCGAGATTGACCGCGGCGTCTTTGGTGATCGAGGAGGTAACGACCTGATCGCCTCCATCGAGCCGAACTTTCACGGTCGCCATCACGCTGCCGAGGTCGACGTCGTCGATCGTTCCCGTGAGCTGATTTCTGGTCGATAGCCGCATCGCAAACCTCCCATTCGTCGGTGATCTCCGAGGAAGCCTAAGCGGGCGCATCGGCCGGCGTTAGCGTTTCAGCGGCGCGCACCCAGCAGGGCCACCGATGCGTCCACGGCGGGTGCAACGATCTCGCGCACATCCGTGCCGTCTTCAACAGCAAGCGCAGTCAGTTCCCGTAGGCCGCCCAACAGGATTACCGCCATCGACGGTGTCAGCGGCGACAGATCGGAGCGGCGGAATCCGGCGCTGCCGCTGAGGTCGACCAGCAGAGTGGTCAACAGCGCCAGCCCGCGCCGCTGGACTGGCCGGGCAATCGCGCCCAGCGACGGGAATTCCCGAATCCAACTCAACGTGAGCGCAGGACGTGACTCGATGTGGCTGACGTAGGCCTCAACCGCCTGCCGGATCTGGTCGCGCCAGTCGGCGTCCGGATCGACGGCCGCCCGGATATCGTCGCCGAGCTTCTGGTTGTCTGCCTCCAACAACTCGAGGAAACACTGTTCCTTACTGGGGAATTGGTCATAGAAGGTGCGCTTCGACGTGCGGGCATGCCGGACGATGTCGGCAACGGTGGTGGCCCGGTAGCCGCGCTCACTGATCGAGGCGGCAAGACCATCGAGGAGCCGACGCCGAAACGGGTCGATTTCGAGGGACGCCGCGTCGTGGACCGCTGCTGTCACGACCGCACCTCCTCTCGACGAGACCTTGCCAGCCGTTGGTACCACACGGTACCGTACCGGAGTACACCCGCGGTACCCCCGAGTACCACGCCGACGTTGGGAGTGCACCACTGATGAGCTCCGCGCAGACCGAAGCGACCGCCGCCCAGCGGACGGTCAAAATCCCGCCGGGGCCACGCATTCCAAAGACGTTGCAGGGCACGGCGTTTGTGATCTCGCGGCGACGGACCATCCAGCAGACGGCGCGCCGTTACGGCGACATCTTCACGATGAACGTCCCGGTGTACGGCCGAACGGTGGTGGTGGCCAACCCGCAGCTGGCCAAGCAGGTCTTCACCACCAATCCGGACGATCTCGGCAATATCCAACCCAACCTGAGCCGGTTCTTCGGCCCGGGTTCGGTGTTCGCGCTCGATGGTGATGACCACCGCTTGCGGCGTCGGCTGCTGGCGCCGCCGTTTCACGGCAAGAGCATCAAGAACTACGAGAGCATCATCGAAGAGGAGACGTTGCGCGAGACGGCCGACTGGCCCGAGGGCACGACGTTTCCCACCCTGCCGTCGATGATGCGCATCACGCTCAACGCCATCCTGCGCGCGGTCTTCGGCGCCGAGGGCGCCGAGCTCGACACGTTGCGGCGGATCTTTCCGCCGTGGATCACCTTGGGGTCGCGACTGGCGACCCTGCCCCAACCCTCTCGGACCTACGGGCGCTACAGCCCGTGGGGGCGGCTGGCGGAATATCGGCGCCAATACGAGGACGTCATCGACAAGCTGATCGCCGACGAGCGTGCCGATCCGAACTTCGAGGATCGGACCGACGTGTTGGCGTTGATGTTGCGCAGCACCTACGAAGACGGTTCAGCCATGTCGCGCAGTGATATCGGCGACGAGCTGCTGACCCTGCTGTCTGCCGGACATGAAACTACCGCGTCGACGCTGGGCTGGGCATTCGAGCGACTGAGCCGGCATCCCGAGGTGCTGACAGCGTTGGTGACAGAGGCCGAGGGTGACGACAACGAACTGCGTCAGGCGACGATCCTCGAAGTGCAACGCAACCGGACGGTCATCGATCTGGCCGGCCGACACGTCTACGCGCCGGCGTACGAGCTTGGCGAGTGGGTCATTCCGCGCGGTTCGTCGATTCTGGTCAGCATCGTCCAGCTGCACACCAACCCTGACATCTTCCCCGACCCGGAGCGCTTCGATCCGCATCGGTTCATCGACAGCAAGCCGTCCAGCTTCGCCTGGATTCCGTTCGGCGGGGGCGCGCGGCGCTGCGTGGGCGCCGTGTTCGCCAACATGGAGATGGATGTGGTGCTGCGAACCGTGTTGCGGCACTTCACGATCGCGACTACCGATGCGCCGGACGAACCGTGGCACTCCCGCGGTGTTGCCTTTACGCCGAAGCACGGCGGACGCGTGGTGGTGCATCGCCGTCAGCACTGATTAGGCTGTGCGGCCATGACCAGTGACGCCGGTGAAGTTGTGGACATGATGAATAGCGCGATGGCATCCACCATTCCGATCGCGCACAAAATGGGCGTGCAGGTTGTCGATGTCCGGCGGGGTTTCGCGGCCACCACAGTCCCCGCCGAGGGCAACGGAAACCATTTCGGCGTCATGTACGCCGGCGTGCTGTTCACCGTGGCCGAGGTCCTCGGCGGGATCATCCCGCTCAGCACGTTCGATACCAACAAGTACTTCCCGCTGGTCAAGAGCATCGAGATTCAGTTTGTCGCGATGGCCAAGTCCGCAGTACGGGCCGAAGCGACGCTCGACGACGAGACGATCGCGCGCGTCGAAGCCGAAGCCGCCGAGCACGGCAAGGCCGATTTCACCCTCGACGCAGTTGTGACCGATGTCGACGGTCAGACCGTCGCCACCACCCGCGGCGTCTACCAGCTACGGGCGCACCGCAAGTAGCCGCCGCGCTCCGCGAGATCGCTGTGAGGGTTGTGATTCCGCAAAAATCACAGCCCTAGCCGCAATCTCGCGGTAGTCCTGGCGTGCTAGTCGACGCTGGCGCGTCGGGGTAGCCGCCAGTCGGCGCGCGGGAAGTGGCAGGTGTAGCCGCCCGGGAAGCGTTCCAGATAGTCCTGGTGCTCCGGCTCGGCCTCCCAAAAATCCCCCGCCGGGCTGACCTCGGTCACCACCTTGCCCGGCCACAGACCCGACGCCTCGACGTCGGCGATGGTCTCCTCGGCGATCCGCTTCTGTTCCTCGTCGAGGTAGAAGATCGCCGAACGGTAGCTGGTGCCGACGTCGTTGCCCTGCCGATTCTTGGTGGTGGGGTCGTGGATCTGAAAGAAATACTCCAGCAGCGTGCGGTAGTCCGTGCGCGCCGGGTCGTAGTCGATTTCGATGGCCTCGGCGTGGCCGGGGTGATTGCGGTAGGTGGCGTTGGTGTTCTGGCCGCCGGTGTAGCCCACCCGGGTCGAAACCACGCCGGGTTGCTTGCGGATCAAATCCTGCATGCCCCAAAAGCAGCCGCCGGCCAGGATCGCTCGGTTAGTCGTCGTCATGGTTGCCCTCCTGATTCGAGCATAGGAACCGCTCGACAAACATCAATAGAACGTGTTCTAGTTTTGGCGTGACAACCCGCATCTTCACTCGCGACGAACTCGTCGCCGCCTTCGAAACGTTCGAGCAGACGGTCAAGCGTGCCGCCGAGACGAAGGACTGGGACGCATGGGTGGAGCATTACACACCCGACGTCGACTACATCGAGCACGCGGCCGGAACGATGAAAGGCCGTGACGAGGTGCGTGGCTGGATCCGTAAGACGATGACGACGTTCCCGGGCAGCCACATGACCGCCTTCCCGTCGTTGTGGTCGGTCATCGACGAGCCGACCGGTCGGATCATCTGCGAGCTGGACAACCCGATGGCCGACCCCGGTGACGGCACGATCATCAGCGCCACCAACATCTCGATCATCACCTACGCCGGAGACGGGCAGTGGCGCCGACAAGAAGACATCTACAACCCGCTGCGTTTTGCCCAAGCGGCGCTGAAGTGGTGCAAGAAGGCGCAGGAGCTCGGCACGCTCGACGACGACGCGGCCCGCTGGATGCGCCAGTACGGAGGACAAGCATGACCGCACCGCCGAAACTCGTCATCGGGGCCAACGGCTTTCTGGGCTCACATGTCACCCGCCAACTCGTCGCCGACGGCGCCGACGTGCGAGCGATGGTGCGGCCGACGGCCAACACCCGCGCCATCGACGACCTGGCCGTCACCCGCTTCCACGGTGACGTGTTCGACACCGCCACGCTGCGCGAAGCGATGGACGGCTGCGATGTCGTCTACTACTGCGTCGTCGATACTCGTGCCTGGCTGCGCGACCCGTCGCCGCTGTTCCACACCAATGTCGAGGGACTGCGCAATGTGCTGGAGGTGGCGAAGGATGCCAACCTGCGGCGGTTCGTCTTCACCAGCAGCTATGCGACGGTCGGTCGGCGACGCGGCCGCGTAGCCACCGAAGAGGACCAGATCAATCGGCGCGGTCTCACCCCGTATGTCCAATCCCGGGTCCAGGCCGAGGATTTGGTGCTGCGCTATGCATCCGAGGCCGGCCTGCCCGCCGTCGCGATGTGTGTCTCGACGACCTACGGCAGCGGTGACTGGGGACGCACCCCGCACGGCGCCTTCATCGCGGGAGCGGTGTTCGGCAAGCTCCCGTTTTTGATGAACGGCATTCAACTGGAAGTCGTCGGCGTCGACGATGCCGCCAGGGCCTTGATTCTGGCCGCTGACCGCGGACGCAACGGACAGCGGTACCTGATCTCCGAACGGATGATCGCGTTGAAGGAAGTCGTGCGCATCGCGGCCGACGAAGCCGGGGTGGCGCCGCCGCAGCGCTCGATCTCGGTGCCGGTGCTCTACGCGCTGGGCGCGATGGGCAGCCTGAAAGCCCGGCTCACGGGGAAAGACGCCGAGCTCAGCTTGGCGTCGGTGCGGATGATGCGCGCCGAAGCCGACGTCGACCACAGCAAGGCGGTCCGCGAACTTGGTTGGCAGCCAAGGCCAGTCGAGGAATCCATCCGCGAGGCAGCCCGGTTCTGGGTGGAGCTGCGAAACGCCAGAGGCAAGAGCACCACTGCGGGCTGAACACCGCGCCGACCGCTGTTCAAAACCGCCACGGCGCCCGCTGCGCGGCTAGCGTCGAATGCGTGACCACCGAGAAAGTTCACGCGGACCTGAGCGGCTCCCCGCAGACCATGCTCGCGACCCTGTACGCCAAGGCGCTGGACGCCGACTTCGACACTCCGATCCTGGGGGATCGCTACGCCAAGGCCGTCGTCGACCGCATCGACTACGACTGGAAGAAGACCACGATCACCGCGCGCCGGGCCCCGTCGGTGACGACCCGCTCGGCGCATTTCGACAACTGGACGCGTCAATTTCTGGACGCACATCGGCGGGCAGCAGTGCTGCACGTCGGCTGCGGTTTGGACAGTCGGTTCTGGCGGATGCGGCCCGGCTCCGAGGTCGACTGGTATGACATCGACTATCCCGACGTGACCCGGCTCCGCACCCAGCTCTACCCGTCCGCCGATCACTACCACGTCGTCGCCGCCTCGGTCACAGATCCGGCCTGGTTGCCCGACATTCCGAACGACCGGCCCACCCTGATGATCGGCGAGGGGCTGACCATGTATCTGACCGAGCGCGACGGCGTCGCGTTGTTGCGTCGGGTGGTCGAGCGGTTCGACCGCGGCGAGCTGCAGTTCGACGGGTTCAACTGGCTCGGCATCAAGTCGCAGGTGCTTAATACCGTCGTGCGCCGCTCGGGATCGACATTGTCCTGGGCGATCAATGGACCCGACGACATCGTCGAGGCCGTGCCCGGGGTACGGCTGTTGGCCTGGCAGCGGTGGTTTGAGTCGTACACGTTCGCACAGCTGCCGCGCTCATCCCAGTTGATGGGCAACGCCATGGCATTGATTCCGGCGGTTGCGAACATGGCGCAGTATCACCGGTATGCATTCGGAAGCGCCTGACCGCGGGGAATCTTCTCCGCTAGCGGGTGTTGCAACTCCTATCCACACCTGAGGAGATGTCACCATGAGCCACCGGCCTGTCTTGGAACCCAGCACCGGGCACCCGATCACGATTACGCCGACCCAAGGCCGGGTCCGGGTCCGGGTCAACGGCGAGATCGTTGCGGACACCCGCGCCGCGCTTGGGTTGCGAGAAGCCACTATCCCTGTGGTGCAATACATTCCGTTCGACGACGTGGTGCAGGGGCTACTGACCCGGACCGACACCACCACCTACTGCCCGTTCAAAGGCGAAGCCAACTACTACAGCGTGACGACCGCCGCCGGCGACACCGTCTACGACGCGATCTGGACCTACGAGCAGCCCCACCCCGCCGTCGCAGCGATCGCCGGGCATGTCGCGTTCTACCCCGACAAGGCCGACATCAGCGTCGAAGCCGACTGAGGCCCGCTAGGGGGCGGCGGCGTCGAACACTTGCGCCGCCAACCGGGTGTCGCTGTATTCGCGCAATGACGTGATCAGGCCATCGCGGGTTTCGACGATGAAGACGTACGGGCTGTCGTAGCGCCTTCCGTCCGCAGTGACGCCCTCGCCTTGGGCTTCGACCACCACGCTTTCGCCGTCGTTGACGCATTGGATGAGCTCGAGGTCGATCTCGACCTGGCGTTTGCGCCGCTCGAGCTCCTGCCGCAGCGCCGCTTTGTCGATCGATTGGCGGGTGATGATGCTCCAGTAGGTGAAATCGTCGCTCAGCAACGCGAAGCATTCCTCGACGTCTGCACCATCGCAGAGGCACTGCAAGAACATCCACGCCAGTTCGGCCTGGGGATCGTCGAACGGGGTGGTCACAATCGCCATCCTGTCGCGGAAGACGGGTGAGGGTCAATCGTCGGCGGCTGAACCTATGATCCGGGAAGTGAAATCCGCTCGCACCGTCCAATTCCCGGGTGTGGTCAGCCCCGGGATCACGCTGGCGCCGCTGCGCCGCGGTCCGGGCGACCCGTGCTATCAGGTTTCCGACGACGGTGCGATCTGGCGGACCAGCCTGCTGTCCAGCGGGCCCGTCACCGCACGAATCAGCCGGGCCGCGTCGAATGCCGTCGAGGGCACGGCATGGGGAAGCGGCGCTGCGGAGTTCCTCGAGGGGTTGCCCGCCCTGCTGGGCGCCGACGATGACGCGTCGGATTTCCTACCGCGTGACCCGACGGTGGCCGCGGCGCACCGCCGGATTCCGCACCTGCGGCTGGGCCGCACCGGGCAGGTGCTCGAAGCGCTCATCCCGGCCGTCCTCGAGCAGCGGGTCCCCGGTGCTGACGCCTTCCGGTCCTGGCGCGTGTTGGTGACCAAGTTCGGGACACCGCCGCCGGGGCCGGCGCCGAAAGGCATGCGGGTGCCGCCGTCCGCCGAAGCGTGGCGGCGCATCCCGTCGTGGGAGTTTCATCGCGCCAATGTCGATCCCGGGCGGGCCCGCACCGTCGTCGGCTGTGCGCGACGAGCGGCGTCGCTGGAACGGCTGGTGTCACGACCGGCAACCGAGGCGCGCGAAGCGCTGACGTCGTTGCCGGGGGTCGGCATCTGGACGGCGGCCGAGACGGCGCAGCGCGCGTTCGGCGACCCCGATGCGCTCTCGGTGGGTGACTATCACGTTCCCAAGATGATCGGCTGGACGCTGCTGGGGCGCCCAGTCGCCGACGACGTGATGGTCGAGTTGCTGGAACCGATGCGGCCCCATCGGCACCGGGTGGTCCGCCTGCTGTATGCCAGCGGATTGGCGTATGAGCCGCGACGCGGATCGCGGCTTCCCGTGCAGAACATCCGCTCGCTTTAGTCGCCTGACCAGTCGAATCGGGCGATTGTGCGTCCCGGCGCGGCCATGCGGGGGGTTACCCGCGGCGGGCATCGGGTATTGGGGGACGGAAGTGACCGTGTCCGAACGACCTAAGGGAGCAATCGATGACGCAGTTCACTGTGCCGGGCCTGACCGACAAGCAGGGCGCTCAGGTCGCCGAGCTGCTGCAGCGGCAGCTGAGCACCTACAACGATCTTCACCTGACCCTGAAGCACGTCCACTGGAACGTCGTTGGGCCCAACTTCATCGGCGTGCACGAAATGATCGATCCGCAAGTGGAATTGGTGCGCGGTTACGCCGACGAGGTTGCCGAGCGCATCGCTGCCCTGGGCGGGTCGCCGCAGGGCACGCCCGGTGCCGTCATTCGCGATCGCAGCTGGGACGACTATTCGGTCGGCCGCGACACCGTGCAAGCGCATCTGGCCGCGCTCGACGTGGTCTACACCGGCGTGATCGAAGATGTTCGGCGAGCGATCGATGACACCGAGGAACTGGACAAGGTCACCCAGGACATCCTGATCGACCACGCCGCCGAGCTGGAGAAGTTCCAGTGGTTTGTGCGGGCGCACCTGGAGAACTCCGGCGGCAAACTCGCCCACGAGGGCTCACCCACCGAACGGGGCGCGGCCAGCGCGGCTCGTAAGAAGGCGTAACCGGCGGAATAATCGGACCGCAGTCCGGTTATAGCGGGTAGCTCTACCAAGGAGGTACCGTTGCCCGCCATCACCGCCGACACCTTGACCCTGCCGCGAGTGTCCGCCGCGGCCGCCGCCGACACCGAACGGCCGGTCCGGTCGATCACCACCGGCCCGCGCGGCTACGAAGGTGAGGGATTTCCCGTCGTCAGGGCGTTCGCCGGGGTCAGCACAGCGGCGCTGGATCCGTTTGTGCACATGGACCAGATGGGCGCCGTCGAATACCTGCCCGGCGAACCCAGAGGAACCGACTGGCATCCGCACCGCGGCTTCGAAACGGTCACCTACATGATCGATGGCCGGTTCGCCCACCAGGATTCGCACTGCGGCGGTGGGCTGATTGGTGACGGCGCCACCCAATGGATGACGGCGGGTTCGGGCATCCTGCACATCGAGACACCGCCGGCCGAACTGGTCGAAAGCGGAGGGGTGTTCCACGGCATCCAGCTGTGGGTGAATCTGCCGAAAGTGCATAAGTTCGCCGCACCCCGGTACCAGTCCATCGAGGGCGACGACGTCACACTGCTGGCATCCGAGGACGGCGGTGCGCTGATCCGCATCATCGCCGGCGATATCGACGGCCACCGCGGTCCTGGTCGCACGTATACCCCGATTACGTTGGCGCACGCCACTATCGAGCCTGGCGCCCGGCTGAACATCCCGTGGAAGCGAGACTTCAACGCACTGGTCTATGTGCTGTCCGGTCGGGGATCTGTGGGACCGGTGGGACACCCGATCCGGCATGGCCAATTGGCGGTCATGGGACCCGGAGATCGGCTGACCGTCGCCGCCGCCGATTCCCAGGACGCGCCCGCCCCGGCGTTGGAGGTGCTGGTGCTAGGTGGCCGCCCGATTCGAGAGGCAGTGATGCACTACGGGCCGTTCGTGATGAGCACCAAGACGGAGTTGATCGAGGCGATCGAGGACTTTCAGGCGGGCAAGTTCGGCAGCGTTCCGCCCGGCGCGCTGATGCCGCACGGGCCCCGGCGCCCCCGGCTCGGCTAACTCCGGCCGACCCCGACCACGATGACGGGCAGCCTGTAGCTGGCAAACTGATCGGCGTCGGCGGACGCCGATCGCCAACCGCACCGCCCACGGTTGTCCGGTGAGCAACCCCGCCGCCGTCGCGATGTAGGGCGCCCGGCCGCTAGACGTCTTTCGGTGCGCGTAGAGGCGGTTTGCGCGGCGAGACGGCCCATCGAGCCGGGGAGCCGGCAATGTGATCTATGGCACAATCGAGGATGTGCCGCATCCCGCGAGCCGGGGGCCCGGTCGCCCCCCTGCAGCGAAGGCGGCCGACACGCGTAGGCGCATCATGCTTGCGGCTCGGGACGTGTTCAGCGAACGCGGCTACGAGGCCGCCACCTTCCAGGCCATCGCGCTGCGTGCCGACCTCACCCGACCGGCGATCAATCACTACTTTTCGAGTAAACGAGCCCTGTATCACGAAGTCGTGGAGCAGACCAACGACCTGCTGATCCAAGCGGGCATTGCCCGGGCGCAGGGCGAGACGACGTTGATCGGTCAGCTCTCGGCGTTCCTTGCCGCCGCGCTCGAAGCCGACTCCCAAAACCGTTCGGCCGCGAGGTTTCTGGTGACATCCGCGCTGGAATCGCAGCGCCACCCGGATCTGAAAAGCAGCCAGAACGATTCGATGCGACGGACCCGCGAATTCCTGATCCAGGCAAGCCGCGACGCGATCGAACGCGGCGAACTCACCGCCGATACCGATGCCGAATCGTTGACCGAAGTGCTGCTGGCGGTGTTGTGCGGGGTGGGCTTCTACTCCGGCTTTGTGGAAAGCGCTCACGAGATGGAAGCGGTCATCACCGAATTGGCGCGCCTGCTGGCCGGCGCGCACTGGCGGCCGCAGTAGGTGTTCACCGGCAGTGAGATAAGGCACAGCGGCATATAGGTTGCCTAACTTATTAGGTAGCATGGGCCGCGGCATGACTGATCTGGACGAAGCGCACTGCGTACGAACCGCTGGCGATAGCTGGGACATCATCGAAAGTGTCGGCGCCACTGCGGTGATGGTTGCCGCCGCCCGCGCCGTCGAGACCGAATCGGCCGATCCGCTGATTCGCGACGAGTTCGCCCGTGTGCTGGTGACGGCAGCGGGTGCGGGCTGGACGCAGTTGGCCAACCCGGACCTGGAATGGATCGGCGACGACGAGCCCGGCCGACGAGCCCACCGCGTGGCCGTCGACTACCAGGCCGTGCGCACGCATTTCTTCGACGAATACTTCACCGAGGCGGCCCAGCGCGGTGTGCGACAGGCGGTGATCCTGGCCGCCGGGCTCGACTCGCGCGCCTACCGGCTGGACTGGCCGGCGGGCACCACCGTCTATGAGATCGATCAGCCCAAAGTGCTGCAGTACAAGTCAAGCGTCCTGGAATCGGCCGGCGCGGCTCCCCGTGCTGCGCGCCAGCCGGTCGCAGTGGACCTGCGGGACGACTGGCCGGCCGCACTGGATGCAGCCGGCTTCGACCGTACCCAGCCCACGGCATGGCTGGCCGAGGGTTTGCTGCCCTACCTGCCCTCCGATGCCCAGGACCGGCTTTTCGAGAAGATCAGTGCACTGAGCGCGCCCGGCAGCCAGTTCGCCGTCGAGGTCTTCAGCTTCGACGCCACCAACGAGCGGCGCCGAGCGGCCCGACGCGCACGGTGGGCGCGCATGCAGCGGCTCGGGTTGGACGTCAACGTGGAAAGCCTGACCTACCGCGAAGGCGACCGCGCCGACGCCGCGCGGTGGCTGACCGAGCACGGCTGGCAGATACATGCAGTGGGCAACCGCGACGAAATGACCCGGCTCGGCCGACCGATCCCCCACGACCTGCTCGAAGAGAGCATCGTCAGCACGTTGGTGCGCGCGCGACTCACGCCAACCAGCTGACCGGTCACTCGCATTGGCAGAAATGGAATCACGATGAGCACCCTGCGCAGCCACGACGACACCTGGGACATCACCACCAGCGTCGGCAGCACCGCCGTGATGGTGGCGGCCGCTCGAGCCGTCGAGACGGACAGCCCCGACCCACTGATTCGTGACCCCTACGCGAAACTCCTTGTCGCCGATGCGGCCACCGGGGTGTGGGAGGCCATGCTCGATGATTCGATGGTCGCCAAGATCGAGGCCGCCGACCCGGAGACGGCGGCGATCTTCCACCACATGCGCAGCTACCAAGCGGTGCGCACCCACTTTTTCGACGCCCACTTCGCCGGCGCCATGGCCGCCGGCATCCGGCAAGTCGTGATCCTGGCTTCCGGCCTGGATTCCCGCGCCTACCGGTCGGATTGGCCGGCCGGTACCACGCTCTACGAGATCGACCAGCCCAAGGTGCTGGCCTACAAGTCCGCGACGCTGGAGGCGCACGGCGTCACGCCGTCGGTTGACCGGCGGGAAGTGCCGATCGACCTGCGCCAGGACTGGCCGGCCGCGCTGCGCGGCCAAGGCTTCGACGCCGCGGCGCCGACCGCCTGGTTGGCCGAAGGGCTATTGATGTATTTGCCTGCCGACGCCCAAGACCGGCTGTTCGCGCAGATCACCGAGCTGAGTGCACCGGGAAGCCGTATCGCTGCCGAAACCGCCGCCAGCCATGCCGACGAGCGGCGCCAGGAAATGCGGGAGCGCTTCGAGCGGGTGGCCGAGGAGCTCGGCTTCCAGCAGACGGTCGACGTCGGCGACCTGATCTACCACGACCCGAATCGCGCCGACGTCGCCGAATGGCTCAACGGCCACGGCTGGCGGGCGACGTCGCAGCACTCGCTCGACGAGATGCAGCGGCTGGACCGCGCGGTGCCGGGCGTGCCGATGGCCGACGACAAGGACGCGTTCTCGCACTTCGTTACCGCGGAGCGCACGTAGCTCCGGCCTGACCGGGCATCTGTTGCCCAACCGGGTGGTTGATTAGGATTGGGCTTCCGCCGGTCAGGAAGGGGACCCCTGTGACCACCGAAGCCGCCGCAAACACCGCCACAACGCCCGGCAGCGACGTCGCGAAAACCGTCGCTCGGCTGCGGCAGACTTTCGCGACCGGAAGAACCCGAAGTCTGGAATGGCGGCGCAGCCAGTTGCGTGGCCTCGAGCGGATGATGACCGAAAACGAGTCGGCGATCGCCGCCGCGCTCGAAACCGACCTCGACCGCAAACCGTTCGAGGCGTGGCTGGCCGACAGCGCATCCACCGCCGGGGAAGCGCGCTACGCCGCCAAACACGTCAAAAAATGGATGCGTCGCAAGTACCGCCTCCTCGAGCTCGCGCAGCTGCCGGGGCGCGGCTGGGTGGAGTACGAGCCCTACGGCACGGTGTTGATCATCGGCGCATGGAACTACCCCTTCTACTTGACGCTCGGTCCGGCGGTAGGAGCGATCGCCGCCGGCAACGCGGTGGTGCTCAAGCCTTCGGAAATCGCACCGGCGTCGTCGGCGCTGATGGCCGAGCTGGTGCCCAAGTATCTGGACAGCGACGCGATCGCGGTGGTCGAGGGCGACGGCGCGGTCAGCCAGGAATTGATCGCCCAGGGCTTCGACCGGGTGTTGTTCACCGGGGGCACTGAGATCGGCCGCAAAGTCTATGAGGGCGCGGCGCCGCATCTGACGCCGGTCACGCTCGAGTTGGGCGGAAAGAGCCCGGTGATCGTGGCGGCCGACGCCGACGTCGACGTCGCGGCCAAGCGGATCGCCTGGATCAAACTGATGAACGCCGGGCAGACCTGCGTGGCACCCGATTACGTGCTGGCCGACACCACGATCCGCGACGAGCTGGTCGACAAGATCGGCGAGGCCATCACGAAGTTCCGGGCTGCGGAACCGGGCGGGATGCGCATTGTCAACCAACGTCAATTCGACCGGCTGACCGGCTATCTGTCCGACACGAAAGGAACGATCGCGTTGGGCGGCGAGTTCGATGCCGCGGCCCTGCGCCTGCAGCCCACCGTCGTCGTCGACCCTGACCCCGACGAGCCGCTGATGACCAGCGAGATCTTCGGCCCGATCTTGCCGATCATTTCGGTGCAATCACTCGACGACGCAATACGTTTCGTCAACTCGCGGCCCAAGCCGTTGTCGGCCTACCTGTTCACCAAGACCCGGGCCGTCCGGGAGCGGGTGATCTCCGAGGTGCCGGCGGGCGGCATGCTGGTCAACCATCTCGCCTTCCAGGTGACCACCGCCAAGCTGCCGTTCGGCGGAGTCGGTGCCTCGGGCATGGGCGCCTACCACGGCCGGTGGGGCTTCGAGGAATTCAGCCACCGCAAGACGGTGCTGACCAAGCCGACCCGACCCGACGTCTCGAGCATGATCTACCCGCCGTATACAGAGAAGGCGTGGAAGTTGGCACGCCGGCTGTTCTGAGGTACCAGCGTCCGAATTAGACCGCCTGGCGACGACGTGGGCCGTGCTGCGGCCTGAGAAGGAGTCGGGTAATCGATAACCGAAAGGAAGTCCATGCCTGGAGTGCAAGATCGTGTCGTCGTCGTCACCGGAGCCGGCGGGGGACTGGGGCGCGAGTACGCCCTGACTCTTGCGCGCGAAGGCGCCAGCGTCGTCGTCAACGACCTCGGCGGAGCGCGCGACGGTACCGGTGCAGGTTCGGCGATGGCCGACCAGGTGGTCGCCGAGATCAAAGACGCGGGCGGCCGCGCGGTCGCCAACTACGACAGCGTCGCGGATGAGAGCGGTGCGGCCAACATCGTCAAGACAGCGCTCGACGAATTCGGCGCCATCCACGGTGTGGTGAGCAACGCCGGGATTCTGCGGGACGGCACCTTCCACAAGATGTCGTTCGAGAACTGGGACGCCGTGCTCAAAGTGCACCTCTACGGCGGCTACAACGTAATCCGTGCCGCCTGGCCGCACTTCCGTGAGCAGAGCTACGGCCGGGTGGTGGTGGCAACGTCGACTAGCGGGTTGTTCGGCAACTTCGGCCAGGCCAACTACGGGGCGGCCAAGCTGGGCCTGGTGGGCTTGATCAACACGTTGGCGCAAGAGGGCGCCAAGTACAACATTCACGCCAACGCGCTGGCGCCGATCGCCGCCACGCGGATGACCCAGGACATCCTGCCGCCCGAGGTGTTTGAAAAGCTCACACCGGAATTCGTGGCGCCGGTGGTCGCCTACCTGTGCACCGAGGAATCGGACGACACCGGATCGGTGTTCATCGTCGGTGGCGGCAAAGTGCAGCGCACGGCGCTGTTCCAGAACGACGGCGTCACCTTCGAGAATCCGCCGTCCGTCGACGACATCGCCGGGCAGTGGTCGACGATCACCGACCTCTCCGGGGCGCAGCAGGCCAAGTTCTCGTTATAGCGGCATGCCGTGAAAGCCTGTGTAGTACAGGAACTCTCAGGCCCGTCGGGCATGGTGTACACCGACGTCGATGATGTCTGCGGTAACCAGGACACGGTGGTCGTCGACGTCTGCGCCGCCGGGGTGTGCTTTCCCGACCTGCTGTTAAGCAGAGGCGAATACCAACTGAAGCTGCCACCGCCGTTCATACCCGGCATGGAGGCCGCGGGCGTGGTGCGCTGGGCGCCTGAAGAATCCGGTGTCCGGGTAGGCGAGCGGGTATCGGCGTTCGGGGTGCTCGGCGGCTTCGCCGAGCAGGTGGTTGTGCCTGTCGACAACGTGATCCGCAGCCCCGCGGAACTCGATGACGCCGAGGCGGTGTCGCTGCTGGTCAACTACAACACGATGTATTTCGCACTGACCCGCCGGGCTGCGATGCGGCCGGGAGACACGGTTCTGGTGCTGGGCGCGGCCGGCGGGGTGGGCACCGCGGCGATTCAGGTGGCCAAAGCGATGGGTGCCTGTGAAGTGATCGCCGTGGTTCACCGATCGGGTGCAACGGAATTCGTCGAGTCGCTGGGCGCCGACGTGGTGCTGCCGTTGACCGAGGGCTGGGCGCAGGCGGTGCGTGACGTCACTTATGGCCGCGGCGTCGACATCGTCGTCGATCCCGTCGGCGGGGATGCGTTCGACGACGCCATCCGGGTGCTGGCCGTCGACGGCAAGCTACTGGTCATCGGCTTCGCTGCCGGCGGCATTCCTACCGTCAAAGTCAATCGGCTACTCCTGCGCAACGTCAGCGTGGTGGGCGTGGCTTGGGGCGAATACCTCAACAAGGTGCCGGGCTCGGCCAAGTTGTTCGCCTGGGGTCTTAGTGAACTGGTGGCGCTGGGGCTCAAACCACCGCCGCCGCAACGCTATCCGCTGTCGGATGGGCCCGCCGCGCTGCAGCGCCTGGCTGACGGCGGCGTGCTCGGCAAGGTGGTTTTGGAGCCGTAGTGAGCACCGGTGGGGTGGTCTTGGTCGCGCTCGCGATCGCCATCGGCCTCATCGGCGTCGTTGTACCGATGCTGCCAGGGTCGGCGCTGGTATTTGCGGCTATCGCGGTGTGGGCTGCCGTCGAGCGGACGGCCACGTCGTGGGTGACGCTTGGCGTCGCTGCCGCGCTGCTGGGCGCCGGCGTGGTGGTCAAGTATCTGTGGCCGGTGCGTCGGATGCGCCGTGCCGAGGTGGCGATGTCGAGTCTTGTCGTCGGTGGATTGCTCGGCATCGTCGGTTTTTTCGTGATTCCGGTACTGGGGTTGCCGATCGGCTTCGTGGGCGGCATCTATCTGGCTGAGTTGACACACGGGCGCGACCAGCGAAGCGCATGGGTAGCAACCGTGCACGCATTGAAAGGCGTGGCGCTGTCCGTGGGTGTAGAACTGACCGCCGCGCTGCTCGCCACTGTGGCGTGGATTATCGCCGTCGCTTTCTAGGGTATCGGCGGGCACCGAGACCAAGTGGAAGTAGCGTATGGCCTGCGGGTCGACCGACTCCGCATCGGAGGTGCTGTAGATGCTGGCGGCCGGGTCGATGGTGGCCGGATACCGTATCGAACGCATCCTTGGTGTCGGCGGGATGGGCGCGGTGTACCTGGCCGCCAATCCGACCCTGCCGCGATTCGACGCACTCAAGGTCCTGTCCCCCGAGCTGTCACGTGATCCCGATTTCCGGGCCCGCTTCACCCGCGAAGCCGATGTGGCCGCCGCGCTGCAACATCCGCAGATCGTCTCGGTGTACAACCGCGGGCACACCGATGACGGCCAGCTGTGGATTGCCATGCAATTCGTCGACGGCACCGACGCCGACGACGCGCTGCGCGCAGGGACCATGACACCGCAGCGCGCCGTGCACATCATCACCGAGGTAGCCAAAGCTTTGGACTTCGCCCATCAACGTCATGTCGTGCACCGCGACGTCAAGCCCGCGAATTTTTTGCTCTCCGGGCCCGTAGGCGTCCAAGAGCAAGTGCTGCTAGGCGATTTCGGCATCGCCCGCGCCCTCGACGACGTCGGTTTGACCGCAACCGGATCGGTGATGGCCACCATCGCCTATGCGGCACCGGAAGTGTTGTCCACCTCGCGGTTTGACGGCCGCGCCGACATCTACTCGTTGGGCTGCACACTGTTTCGGCTTCTGACCGGCAAGCCCCCGTTTTCCGGCCGCAATGGGCCGGCCGCCGTGATGCTGGCTCATCTGCAACAGCCCCCGCCACGCGTCACCGATCTCGTGCCCGGATTGCCGCCCGCGCTCGACTACGTGATCGCGACCGCGATGGCAAAGGATCCCGGCGCCCGGTTCGCCACCGCGTCCGACTTGGCCCACGCGGCCGCAGCCGCGCTGCGCGACCCCACCCTGAGGTTACGAGCGCCGATGCCGGCGGTGCCGACCACCGACGTCGTTTCCTACCCGCAGATGCAGGGCAGCGACAGCGCACCGTGGTGGCAAAACGAGGCACCGCGCACCATGGGCACCCCGGCCGCACCCCCGCCAGCGCCCCAGCGGCGCCGGCGGACCGTCATCGGTGCCGGCATCGGCGCGGCGGCGCTGGTTGTGGCAACAGCAGTCGCCGTGGCGGTATGGCCGGATGCGGCCGACAGCACCCCGCGTGGTCCCGCCGCACAATCCAATCCGACACCAGCGCTGTCATCAGTACCGGCCCCAAGCTTCCAATCCGCCGCCACCGACATCGCGCCGGACCAATTGCGCTCAATTCTGCTGACCGCCGCCGAGCTTCCCCAATCCGGTGGCGCACCGATGGCGCTCGAGCAAGACACCACCGGCCTGGCCGACGACGCCGGCACCGTCGCCCCGGCTGACCAGCAGTGCCTCAACGCCTGGGCACCTGCGCAACAGTCGGTGTACCACGCAACGCGGTCCGCGCCCAACGTCGTCGTCACCGGGGCCGCGATCCAAACCCTGCGCGGCCTCAACCAGAAACCGTGGCAGGATGGCCTGGTCCAGGCCGTGGTGTCATTCGCGACCGAAAATTCGGCCAACGGCTTTTATGTCCGCCAACGTGGCGCAGTGGAGCTGTGCGGCGGCAAGACAATCACCGTCCTCCCGTCCGGCTCGCCGCCGCAAACCTGGGAGTTCACCCACCCGGTCACCACCACCGGCGTTTACACCGTGACCGCCACCCTGCACGGCGAGAATGGAACCTGCCAACACGGGATAATGCCGCGCGGCAACGTGATGATCGACATCCGGCAATGCCGGGCCGGCGGCGGCGCCGACGTCGCCGCCTTGGTTCTCGCGACCGCAGCCAAGGTGCCACACCAGTGAGAAGGTGCCCAATGTCCATGAACGCCTTGAGGCTAACCGGAGTTCTGCTGTGCGCCGCTGCGATCTCTGCCGCATGCGCGCACACCACGGGCGGTACTCCCGTCTTGCCGGATGTCAGCACATCGGCGCATGCCGGCGCACCCGGCCCGACGACGTCGCCGGCGCCCGCACCTGTCCCCACTGATGAAGAGCAGATTCGCCGAACCGTCATGGCTTTCGGAGATGCGTACAACACCGAAAACTGGGACGCCTACACGGAATTGATGTGCGCGCCGATGCGGGCCCGATTCACCGGTACGGTGATGGATTACCTCAAGAAAGATCGGACCAACACCGGGGTCACGACGGTGTCCATCACGTCGGTATCCGTCGACGGCGACAACGCCATAGTCACCATGGATTCGCACAACGAAGCCCTGGGATCGGCATCGGCCAGCTTGCCGGTGAAGCGCGACGAGGACGGGTGGAAAATCTGCCAAACCTACTGATAACCGCCACACTTTCTGCACGCCTTGGCGTTTCGGTGCTATCCAGTGCACTCTTCGTCGCGCTGGTCGGCTGCAGCACGACCACTGGCGGTGTCGCTACCACACCGCCTGCTCCACCCGCTAGCTCGGTCAACGCGTCGCTGCTGGACCCGGGCCGGTTTCCGACGACACCGCAACCACCAGCCGGCACCGCCGGCTCAGAACAGGCGGGGCGCCTGGCAGAGGGTCACCGGATGGCCAACTACACAGTCGGACCCTGGCAAGTGGATCCTGCCCTGAACTCCCACCTCAGCGGAGACGCCGCCGTCATCGACACCTACGACCAACTGGGCCAGGTGCTGTGGGCGTGGGTTGTCGGCGGCGCCTGGGGACAACCCTTCCTCGTCGGATTCACCTCCGAGCGCCACAGCACTGCGGGGCCTCAAAAGTCACTGCGCAACGCCGTGCTGCGCTTCGCCGACGACCGCGCGGCATCGGCTGTTGCGCAAGGCTTTCACGACAAAGCCATGTCTTTTCCCCGCCTCGAGGACGTCATGCCCATCGTGACCGAACCCGAACAGTCCACCCCCATACCCGGCCATCCCGACGCCCACGGGGCACTCATCACTTACCAGCAAGGCGCCGAACGCCTCCAGGAGCTGATCGTAGCCACCGCACACGGTCCCTACGTCCTCGTCCAGGTCATCCACTGCGCAGCCACACCAGATTGCCCAGTACAACTCGCCGCACACACCCTCGACTTGCAACTTCCGCTGATCGACTCCTTCACGCCCACCGACCCCAGCCAGTTCGCCACGTTGCCTCTCGATCCCACCGGCCTCGTCGCTCGCACGCTTCCCATGCCACCTGACCAGGCCACCTCCACGACAGGGGCCGCCTACGAGCCGGCCGGTGCACTGCACTTCGAAAACGACCCGGCCGCCGTCGGGCCGGCTCTCAACTCCGCGAAGGTCGACGAGGTCTCCATCAACCGCGCGACGATCTATCGCGCCGCCACCCCCGAGGCGGCTCAGAAGCTGCTGCAGGCTTACAGCGACACGCTGTCGGCGACCAAAGGCGCCCAATCCGCCGACGGTGTGCCCGGCCTACCGCAGAGCCGCTGCACGCTGATACCAGGAGCCGGCGGACTCATTCCGCACCACTGGTGTCTAGCCACCGTCGAGAAGTACATGATCAAAACCGTTGCCCGCCAACTGGACACCGCACACCAGCAAGCAGCCGCCCAGTACCGCATCCTGGTCGGCAGTTAGATTCCGAATCAGCCCAGCAGCGCTTCGCGAAGCCGATCGACATCAGACTCCGTGATGCCCGCATCGCGCAGGTAGCCATCCAGCGATCCATAGGTTTCGTCGATCGTGCGGCGCGCCGCATCCAGGTATTCCTCGCGGACACCGAGGACCTCATCGGAAAGCCGCGCTTCGGTGAATGTCATTACCTCGGGCGTCAACTCGCTCTCCGAGCGTTGCTGGATCATTTCCAGGATCCGTTCCCGAAGCTGTGCCGCGGCGTCGTTGCTGCGCAGGTAGTCGGCCAGCACCGCGTCTCGGTCAATACCGATCGCTTCCAGCACTACCGCGACCATGAAGCCGGTGCGGTCCTTGCCGGCGAAGCAATGCGCCAGCACCGGGCGCCCGGCGGCCAGCAGCATGACGATCCGGCGCAGCGCCGGCTGCGCACCGTTGTAGGTGGGGAACCGGCGGTACTCGTCGACCATGTAACGGGCAGCTGCGTCGGCGACGGATTCTTCGTCCGGCTTCTCGGTCATCATGCGCTGCCACGCATGTTCGTGCGGCGCAGCGCCATCCGTCGAATCGGCGGCGAGGTCGGGGATCGGCAGCAGGTGAATGTCGACGTCGCCGGGCACCCGGCCCGGACCGCGGCGCTCGACCTCGCGCGGCGAACGTAAATCGGCGACATCGGTGATACCCAGCCGGCGCAGCGCGTCGCGCCCGTCATCGTCGAGTCGGCTCAGCTCACCGGAACGGAACAACCGGCCCGGCCGCAGGCCGGCCGACATGGCGACGTCACGAAAGTTGACTGCGCCGGACAACTCGCGAATCTCGGTGGTCACTATGTAACCGCCGCAGCGAAAACGCTTTTCGCGCGGCCGATTTCGGCCCGTGCGATCGATCGCATGTGCACCTCGTCGGGTCCGTCGAAGATCCGCATGGCGCGGTGCCACGCGTAGAGCCGGGCCAACGCCGTGTCCTCGCTGACCCCGGCTGCTCCGTGGACCTGGATAGCGCGGTCGATGACATTACAGGCCACTTGCGGGGCCACCGCCTTGATTTGCGACACCAACAGGTGGGCAGCCTTGTTGCCGTGTTGGTCGATGGTCCATGCCGCCTTCTCGCATAACAGCCTGGCTTGATCGATCTCGTTGCGGGACGCGGCAATTGCCTGCTGGACGAGCCCTTGGTCGGCCAGGGGACGGCCGAACGCAATTCGGCTGTTGGCGCGGTGCACCATGAGTGCCAGCGCACGTTCGGCGCCGCCCAGCGCACGCATGCAGTGGTGGATGCGGCCGGGCCCCAGCCGCGCTTGAGCGATCGCGAAGCCGCCGCCTTCTTCGCCGAGCAGGTTGGTGACGGGTACCCGGACGTTGTCATAGATGATCTCGCAGTGTCCGGGCTGGTCCTGGTAACCGAAAACCGATGTCGAGCGGACCACGGTCACACCAGGCGTGTCGATGGGCACCAGGACCATCGACTGTTGCTGGTGGCTGGCCGCCTCAGGGTTGGTGCGGCCCATCACAATCAGGATTTTGCAGCGCGGATCGGCCGCCCCGGATGTCCACCACTTGCGGCCGTTGATCACGTAGTCGCCGCCGTCGCGCACGATCGAGGTCTCGATGTTGCGAGCGTCGCTGCTGGCGACCGCCGGCTCGGTCATCGAAAAGGCGCTGCGGATCTCGCCGGCGAGCAACGGCTCCAGCCACTGTTGGCGTTGTTCCTCGGTGGCGAACAGGTGCAGGGTCTCCATATTGCCGGTATCGGGGGCCGCGCAGTTGAGCGCCTCGGGCGCGATCTCCAGGCTCCAGCCGGTCTGCTCGGCCAGCGGCGCGTACTCCAGGTTGGTCAGGCCCGACTCCGCGGGCAGGAACAAGTTCCACAGCCCGCGCTCTTTGGCCTTGGTCTTCAGTTCCTCGATGACCGGCGGCACCGTGTGATCGCCTGCGCCGGCTTCGCGGCGGTAGCGGTCATACTCAGCTTCGGCCGGAAAGACATGCTCGGCCATGAAGTCGGACAGCCGCTTGTGGTAGTCGCTCGCTTTGGCTGACATCGCGAAGTCCATGCCGTCACGATAAGCCACGGTGAATCGGGCGCAGGATGAACATCATGACCGAGACACGTCCACCGCTTCCGCCGTTCACTCTCGAGACGGCGATCCGAAAGGTTCAGTCCGCCGAAGACGCGTGGAACACCCGCGATCCGGAGAAGGTCGCGGCCGCCTACACCGTCGACTCGCAGTGGCGTAACCGCGACGAGCATGTCGCGGGCCGCGACGAGATCATTGCGTTCTTGACCCGCAAGTGGCAGCGCGAACTCGACTACGTGCTGCGTAAGAGCCTGTGGGCCTTTCAGGGCAACCGCATCGCGGTGCGGTTCCAATACGAGTGCCACGACCATGCCGGCCAGTGGTATCGCAGCTACGGCAACGAGCTGTGGGAGTTCACCGACACCGGTCTGATGGCCCGGCGGGAGGCCAGCATCAACGACGTCGCGATCGACGCCGCCGAGCGCCGCTACTTCGGTCCCCGCCCGGAAGCCGAGCACGGCCGCGACATCCCGCTGTGGTGACGCGGCTGCCGTCTGCTCGCGGCGGGTCAGCGACCGCCAGTTAGGGTGAGGGCCGATCCACTGGGGTAGGGAAAACACAAGGAAGCCGATGGCAGAAACGCAGACGACCGTCGGGGTGGTCGCCGAGTCCGGAGCCGACGAGCGGCGGGTAGCGCTCGTGCCCAAGGCGGTCGCACCGCTGGTCAAAAGCGGTGTAGCCGTCGTCGTCGAGTCGGGCGCCGGGGAGCGGGCGTTGCTTCCCGACGAGCTGTACACCGACGCCGGGGCCACCATCGGCGACGCCTGGGCCGCCGACATCGTCGTGAAGGTCGCACCGCCCAGCGCCGACGAGGTGCGCCGGCTCAAGAGCGGCCAGACCCTGATCGGCTTCCTCGCCCCGCGGAACGCGGACAACCAGGTGGACGCGCTGACCAAAGCCGGCGTCCAGGCGTTCGCGTTGGAATCGATCCCCCGGATCTCCCGGGCTCAAGTGATGGACGCGCTGTCGTCGCAAGCCAATGTGGCCGGCTACAAGGCGGTGCTGCTGGCGGCCTCGGAGTCGACCCGGTTTTTTCCGATGCTGACCACCGCGGCGGGGACGGTGAAGCCGGCCACCGTGCTGGTACTCGGGGTGGGCGTGGCCGGACTGCAGGCACTGGCAACGGCCAAGCGGCTGGGTGCCCGCACGTCGGGCTACGACGTTCGGCCCGAAGTGGCCGACCAGGTCCGCTCCGTGGGCGCGCAGTGGCTCGATGTCGGCATCGATGCCTCCGGTGAAGGTGGATACGCCCGTGAGCTCACCGACGAAGAGCGCGCCCAGCAGCAGAAGGCGTTGGAAGAGGCGATCAGCGGGTTCGACGTGGTCATCACCACCGCGCTGGTGCCGGGCAAACCCGCGCCACGGCTGGTGACCGCCGCGGCGGTGGAGGGGATGAAGCCCGGCAGCGTGGTCGTCGACCTCGCCGGGGAAACCGGCGGCAACTGCGAGCTGACCGAGCCCGGCCAAACCGTCGTCAAAGAGGACGTCACGATTGCGGCCCCGCTGAACTTGCCCGCGACGATGCCTGAGCACGCCAGCGAGCTCTACAGCAAGAACATCACCGCGCTGCTGGACCTGCTGATCACCGACGGCAAGCTGGCCCCCGACTTCGACGACGAAGTGGTGGCCGCCGCGTGTGTCACACGCGCCGGCGACGATGCAGTGGGGGTACCCCCAGCCGCGCAGCGGCGAGGGGGACGAAGCGATGGGGAGGAGCGGCGCTTGACTCAGAGGGAGGACGCCTAGATGTACGACGACCTTCTGGCCAACCTGGCGATCCTGGTGCTGTCCGGCTTCGTCGGTTTCGCCGTGATCTCCAAGGTGCCGAATACGCTGCACACCCCGCTGATGTCGGGCACCAACGCCATCCACGGCATCGTGGTGCTCGGCGCGCTGCTGGTGCTCGGGCGTATCGAACACCCGACGCTGGCCCAGCAGATCATCCTGTTCGTCGCGCTGGTGTTCGGGACCCTGAACGTCATCGGCGGCTTCATCGTCACCGACCGGATGCTGGGCATGTTCAAGGGCAAGAAACCGGTGCCGGTGAAAGCCGAGACGGACGGGCAAGGCCGATGAACTACCTCGTCACGGTCCTCTACCTCGTCGCGTTTTCTCTCTTCATCTACGGCCTGATGGGCCTGACCGGCCCCAAGACGGCGGTGCGCGGCAACTGGATCGCCGCGATCGGGATGGCCATCGCGGTAGCCGCCACGCTGATCCTCATCCGGCACACCGACCACTGGCCGCTGATCATTGCCGGCCTGGTGCTCGGCGTCGTGCTCGGCGTTCCGCCGGCCCGGCTGACCAAGATGACCGCGATGCCGCAGCTGGTGGCGTTCTTCAACGGCGTCGGCGGCGGCACGGTGGCGCTGATCGCGTTGTCGGAGTTCATTGACACCACCGGGTTTTCGGAGTTCCAGCACGGCGAGTCGCCGACCGTGCACATCGTGGTGGCATCGCTGTTCGCCGCGATCATCGGCTCGATCTCGTTCTGGGGGTCGATCATCGCGTTCGGCAAGCTGCAGGAGATCATCTCCGGCCGGCCGATCGGGGTGGGCAAGGCGCAGCAGCCGCTGAACCTGCTGCTGTTGGCCGCGGCCGTCGCCGCCGCGGTGGTGATCGGGCTGCACGCCCATCCGGGCAGCGGCGGGGTTTCGCTGTGGTGGATGATCGGCCTGCTGGCCGCCGCCGGCGTGCTGGGTCTGATGGTGGTGCTGCCGATCGGCGGCGCGGACATGCCCGTGGTGATCTCGATGCTGAACGCGATGACCGGCTTGTCCGCGGCGGCGGCCGGGCTGGCGTTGAACAACACCGCGATGATCGTGGCCGGCATGATCGTCGGCGCGTCCGGTTCGATCCTGACCAACCTGATGGCCAAGGCGATGAACCGCTCCATCCCGGCCATCGTTGCGGGCGGTTTCGGGGGCGGCGGGGTGGCCCCAGGCGGCGGCGACGGCGGCGACAAGCACGTCAGGTCCACCTCCGCCGCCGACGCGGCGATCCAGATGGCCTACGCCAACCAGGTGATCGTGGTGCCGGGCTATGGGCTGGCGGTCGCGCAGGCTCAGCACGCCGTCAAGGACATGGCCGCGTTGCTGGAAAACCGCGGCGTGCCGGTGAAATACGCGATCCACCCCGTCGCCGGCCGGATGCCCGGTCACATGAACGTGCTGCTGGCCGAGGCCGAGGTCGACTACGACGCGATGAAAGACATGGACGACATCAACGACGAGTTCGCCCGCACCGACGTCACGCTGGTGATCGGCGCCAACGACGTCACCAACCCGGCGGCCCGCAACGAGTCGTCGAGTCCGATCTATGGGATGCCGATCCTCAACGTGGACAAGTCCAAGTCGGTGATCGTGCTCAAGCGGTCGATGAATTCAGGGTTCGCGGGCATCGACAACCCGCTGTTCTACGCCGAGGGCACCACGCTGCTGTTCGGTGACGCCAAGAAGTCCGTATCGGCAGTGACGGAGGAGCTCAAAGCCCTCTAGACCGGCGGATATGCCGGCGGTGGGTAGCCGTTGCCGTCGACGACGCCGCGCAAACCCCAGGGCACATAGCGGAAGAAGAACTCGACCTCGTCGGAAAAGTCGTAGTCCGGATTCGGGTCCATCTGACCATCTCTTTTCAGTCGCCTCTTGCTTCGTTGAGCAGTCTAGTCCCATCGGTCAACGCCGCGACAGACAACACTTAAACTGTCCAACTAGTTGATTGACACCCGGAGACGCTCCGGACCTGCTGATAGTGAGTAGACATGCCATCCGAGAACGGGCAATCCCGCCGCGAGGAGTTGTTGACCGTTGCCACCAAGCTGTTCGCCGCGCGCGGTTACCACGGCACAAGGATGGACGACGTCGCCGATGTGGTCGGCCTGAACAAGGCGACCGTTTACCACTATTACGCCAGCAAGTCGCTGATTCTCTACGACATCTATCAGCAGGCTGCCGAACGCACGCTGGCCGCGGTGCACGACGATCCGTCGATGTCCGCGCGCGAGGCGCTGTATCAGTACACGGTGCGGTTGCTCAACCAGATCGCCGCCAACCCGGAAGGGGCGGCGGTGTATTTCCAGGAGCAGCCCTACATCACCGAGTGGTTCAGCGAGGAACAGGTCGCCGCGGTCCGCGAGAAGGAAACGCAGGTCTATGAGCATGTGCACGACCTCATCGATCGGGGGATCGCCAGCGGCGAGTTTTACGAATGCGACTCCCACGTGCTGGCGTTGGGCTACATCGGGATGACGCTGGGCGCCTACCGGTGGCTGCGGCCCAGCGGACGCCGAACGGCCAAGGAAATCGCCGCAGAATTCAGCACTGCGTTGCTGCGTGGCCTGATCCGCGACGAGACCGTCCGCGCCGAGTCACCGCTGGGCGTCAGAACCGAAATCGATACAGCCGGTCGTAGTTCCTGACGGCAGGAATCGCGGTCAGCAGTCGGTAGACCAGACGTTGCGGCTTGAGCGGGATCTTGTCGGGGTCAAGGAACATGACCCGGTCAATCAGGCGTAGCCGTGGGTTCCACTCTGATAACTCATGGCCGTCGTGGGTTCCCCATTTGGTGATTCCCGACGTGGAAAACTTGGACAGCAGCGGAGAATTCGAGAACCGCGGGCCCCACGGTGAGAGCAGGTCGGCCAGCAGCTCGCCGGTGGCAAAGCGATCTGTCAGCCGCGTCAGCAGATCGCGTAATTCGGTTTCGGTGAGATACATCAGCAGACCCTCGGCGACGATCAACGCGGGACGATCCATTGGGACCTGGTCCAACCAGCCGGGTTCGGTGACTGACGAGCCGATCATCGTGTAGCCGGGGTAGTCGTCGTACAGCCGGCGCCTCAGGTCGATGACTTCGGGCACGTCGACGTCGAACCAGCTCACCCCGCGCGGCACGTCGAGGCGATACGCGCGACTGTCCAGCCCGCACCCCAAGTGCAACACGACGGCTTGCGGATTGTGGCGCAGGAAATCGCCGGCCCAGACGTCGAGTTGCTTGGCGCGCAACGCAACCAGGAACTGGTTGGCCCATGGCTGAGCGGTCCGGTGCATTCGGCCGAAATCGTAGTCAATTCGGTCGACTGCTTCGGCCGCCGCCCGGTCACCGAGAACCGGCTGCTCCAACCGACTTTCGTAGGCCCGTAGGTACAGCGTGCACAGATTGGTCCATTCCACAGAACCCCAGCGCACCCCGGAGAAGTCGAGCTTGTTCGTCATGGCGTTCTATCTTGAGGGGTCGGCGCGCAGCGTCGATGGCCGACCCGCAGACTGATGGCCATGACTGACATGTTTCGACTCGACGGGAAGGTCGTCGTGGTGACCGGCGGCGGTCGCGGCATCGGCGTGATGATGGCCAGGGGCCTGCTGCAGGCCGGCGCCACGGTGTATCTGTCCAGCCGTAAGGAAGCCGAGCTGGAGTCGGCGGTGGCCGAGCTGTCGGCCCACGGCACGGTCCATGCCATCCCGGCCGATCTGGGCACGGCCGACGGGGTGCAGGCGCTGGCTGGGGGGCTGGCCGGTCGGGAGGACGCCATCCACGCCTTGTTCAACAATGCCGGCGCTGCGTGGGGAGCGCCGTTCGGCGAGTTCCCGGAGTCCGGCTTCGACAAGGTTTTCAACGTCAACGTCAAGGGAGTGTTTCTGTTGACCCGCGCACTGGTGCCGATGCTGACCGCGGGCGCGACCGATGACGACCCGGCGCGGGTGATCAACACCGGCAGCATCGACGGGATCGTCGCCCCCGAACGTGGCAGAGACAACTTCTCCTACAGCGCCAGCAAGGCCGCCGTGCACATGCTCACCAAGCACCTGGCCGGTGAACTGGCACCGCGAATTCTGGTCAACGCCATCGCGCCCGGGCTCTTCCAATCCCGGATGACCAAGGAGTTGTTGCGGGCCGGACCGGACGCGGTGGGCTCGCTGCTGCCGCTGGGGCGGATCGGCCAGCCCGAGGACATGGCCGGCATCGCGGTGTTCCTCGCCAGCCGGGCCAGTACCTACATCACCGGTGCGGTGATTCCCGTCGACGGCGGCGCGACCGTCATCCGCTAAGCCGCTGGGGAGAGACTGCGCCGAGTGGGCGGTTTCATCCGCAACACGCCGCGGAAGGCGTATGAGATCGCACAGTCGGCGCCGTGACTGGTCGGTCTGGGCTCAGGCGGCCAGGTGCCGGTCGAGGAACGCGAGCTGGTCGGCGATGACGCGCTCGAACGCGTCGTCGACGTAGATCGCGAAGTGGCCCTCAGGGTAGGTCTTGACCTCGCCACGCGGCGCTTCGGCGGCGTAGCGCTGGGTGGGGCCGGCAGGAGCCACCGAGTCGGTTTCGCACACGCAGAACAGGATGGGGCAGGGGATTTTCGCGGCCAGCCGACCCGGCCGGTAGGTCATGATCTTCGGTCCGACCCGGGCGGCAACCTGATTGGGCAGCTGTGCCCCCTCGGGCACCAGCCGCATATACCCGGGATACGCGTCGGGCGTGTTCATCAACGCCACCTCGCCCGGATTGCCCGCTGTGGCAACCATTACCGGCGGTCTTCCCAGCCCGGCCGCAACCACGTCACGAACTCCCAGTGCGGTGATGCGCGCAGTGGTCAGCGGATTGAGTGTGCGCGCCGACGCGATACCGTCGGTAAACGGGCACTGCGCGACGACGGCGGCGATGCCCGGCAGTCTGGCCGCGGTCGCGATCACATGCCCACCGCTAAACGACGTGCCCCACAGCCCAATTCGATCGTGGTCGACACCCGCGAGGGTACGGGCGTACGCGACGGCGGCAATCCAGTCTTGTTGTTGCATTCTGATGTCGAGGAGCTGGCGCGGCTGGCCCTCGCTGTCGCCGAAGTTGCGGTAGTCGAAGACCAGACAGGCGTAACCGGCCGCGCTGAAGCGTTCGGCGTAGGCGTCGAGTCGCATCGTGCGCACCGCGCCCAGGCCGTGCGCCATCACCAGCAGCGGGGTGATACCGGTGCTGTCTGGCCGGTAGAGCCAGGCACTGATCCGGTCGTGACCGGAGTTGAACCACACATCCTCGCGTTGGGCCATGTGCCGCATCATTCCGTACCGTGGCGTGATACGAAAGACGGCGGAGGATGCAGTGAAATCGACCTTGCTATCCCGGCGAGACCTGGACTTCTTGCTCTTCGAGTGGTTGCGAATCGATGAGCTGACCAAGCGCGAACGCTTCGCCGAGCACTCTCGCGAAACGTTCGCCGACGTGCTCGAGTTGTGCGAGCAGCTGGCCGAGCGTTACTTCGCGCCGCACAACAAGAAGAGCGACGCCCACGAGCCCAGTTTCGACGGCTCGACGGTCACGATGATTCCTGAGGTGAAGGAAGCGCTGGAGGCATTCGCCGGCGCCGACCTCATCGCGATGGCGATGGATCAGGAACTGGGCGGCGCTCAACTGCCGGCAACCGTGGCGCAAGCGGGTTTCGCGTGGCTCTCGGCGGCTAACGTCAGCACCGCCGGTTACGTGATGCTCACGATGGCCAACGCGAACCTGATCGCGAAGTTCGGCACGGCCGATCAGGTGGCCCGCTTCGTCAAGCCGATGCTGACCGGCCGGTTCTCGGGAACCATGTGCCTGTCCGAGACGCAGGCGGGCTCCTCACTGGCGGACATCACCACCCGCGCCGAACCCCGCGACGACGGCGGCTATCGGCTGTTCGGGTCGAAGATGTGGATCTCCGGTGGCGACCACGAACTGACCGACAACATCGTGCATCTGGTGTTGGCGAAGATTCCCGGCGGTCCGCCCGGCACCAAGGGCATCTCGCTGTTCATCGTTCCCAAGTACCTCGTCGGCGACGACGGCGCGGTCGGGGAGCGCAACGACGTCGTGCTGGCCGGGCTCAACCACAAGATGGGTTACCGCGGAATCACCAACACCGTGCTGAACTTCGGGGAGGGCGCTTTCCGGCCGGGCGGGGAACCAGGCGCTGTCGGCTATCTGGTCGGCGAACCGCATCGCGGCATCAGCCAGATGTTCCACATGATGAACGAAGCCCGGCTCGGTGTCGGCATGGGCGCGATCGCGCTGGGCTACACCGGGTATCTGAAGTCGCTACGGTACGCCCGCGAGCGGCCCCAAGGGCGGCCGCCTACAGCGAAAGACCTTGCAGCACCGCAAATTCCGATCATCGAACATGCGGACGTCAAACGCATGCTGCTGGCCCAGAAATCCTACGTGGAAGGCGCCATGGCGTTGGCGCTGTACTGCGCCCGACTGGTCGACGTCCAGCACAGCGCGGAATCGTCGGACGAACTCGACGAGGCCACCTTGCTGCTGGACATCTTGACGCCGGTCGCCAAAAGCTGGCCGTCGCAGTGGTGTCTGGAAGCCAACAACCTCGCGATTCAGGTGCACGGCGGCTACGGCTACACCCGCGAGTACGACGTCGAACAGCACTACCGCGACAACCGCCTCAATCCGATCCACGAGGGGACGCACGGAATTCAGAGCCTGGACCTGTTGGGCCGCAAGGTCACCCAGCGCGGCGGTGCCAGTCTACGTGCGCTCAACGACGCAGTCTTCCAGAGCGTGCATGCTGCCGATGCGGCCGGCGGCGAACTTGCCGAGCTCGGCGCCCAGCTGGATGCCGCGATCCGCCGCCTGACCGCGGTGACGATGGCGATGTTCGGATCCGGCGATATCGACGCCGCGCTGGCCAACAGCGCGGTCTACCTCGAGGCCTTCGGGCACATCACGGTCGCCTGGATGTGGCTCGAGCAGCTGTTGGCCGCCCATGGTAAGGCCGGCGACTTCTACGATGGCAAGCGCCAGGCCGGCCGGTATTTCTTCCGGTACGAATTGCCCAAGACCGCAGCACAACTCGACCTGTTGCAGAGCCTGGACCGCACCACGCTGGAAATGCGCCCGGACTGGTTCTGAACCGATGAGTGTTCAGCAGGCGCTGGCGGCGGTGGTTGGCGCCAGCCATGTCAGCACCGATCCCGACGTGCTGGCAAGTCGCAGCGTCGACCACACCGGCCGGTACCGGGGCCGGGCCAGCGCACTGGTGCGGCCCGGTGGGGCCGACGAGACCGCCGAGGTGTTGCGGCTCTGCCGCGATGCCGGGCAGCACGTCACCATCCAGGGCGGGTGCACCTCGCTGGTGGCCGGCACCGTGCCCGAGCACAACGACGTGCTGCTGTCCACCGAGCGCCTGTGCCGCGTCGACGATGTCGACACCGCCGAGCGTCGCATCCGCGCCGGGGCCGGAACCACGCTGGCATCGGTACAGCGGGCCGCCGGTGCTGCTGGGCTGCTCTTCGGCGTCGACCTGGCCGCGCGTGACACCGCTACCGTCGGCGGGATGGCCGCAACCAACGCCGGTGGGCTACGCACCGTGCGCTACGGCAACATGTCCGAGCAGGTGGTCGGATTGGATGTCGCGCTGCCCGACGGAAGCGTCTTGCGTCGGCACAGCCGGGTGCGCGCCGACAACACCGGCTATGACCTGGCGAAGTTGTTCGTCGGCGCCGAAGGCACATTGGGTGTTATCACCGGGCTGGAACTGCGACTACGCCCCATCCCGTCGCATCGGGTGACCGCTGTGTGCGGATTTTCCGAACTGGCCGCGCTAGTCGATGCCGCACAGCGGTTTCGCGACCTCGGCAGCATCGCGGCTTTGGAACTCGTCGATGGTCGGGCCAGCGCCCTGGCCGGTGAACGGTTGGGCATCGCGGCACCGGTAGCCGGCAACTGGTTGCTGTTGGTGGAACTGGCTGCCGACCACGACCAGACCCCGCGGATGGCCGACGCCTTGGCCGACGTGGCCATGTGCGGCGAGCCTGCTGTTGGAGTCGACATGTCTGCCCAGCAGCGGTTGTGGCGGCTACGCGAATCGATGGCCGAGGTGCTCGGCATTTACGGGCCGCCGCTGAAATTCGATGTCTCGCTGCCACTTTCGGTGGTGGAGCGGTTTGCCGCCGGATCCGACGCGCTGATCCGCCGCCGCGCCGCCGACGCTATCCCGATCCTGTTCGGGCATATCGGCGAGGGCAATTTGCACCTCAACGTGCTGCGCTGCCCATCAGACGCGGAAGCCGCGATCTATCCGGCGATGATGCAGTTGATCGCCGACTGCGGCGGCAACGTCAGCTCCGAGCACGGTGTTGGAAGCCGCAAGCGCCGCTACGTCGGAATGTCTCGCGAGCCCGCGGACATCGCGGCGATGCGGGCCGTCAAGTCGGCTTTCGACCCGACGGGTTACCTCAACGCGGCGGTGTTGTTCGATTGATGCCCACCGCGTGTCGTAGCTGGGCAAGGAATTGGTCGGCGTCGTCGCTTCGCACGATGTAATGCGATATTGCCACCCGGATCGCCGTCGCGGCCTTCACCGCGCCGCCCGGCCCGGGCATCAGCCGCTGCAGGCCGGCCCGCATCACCGGTATCACACGCGAGAATTCGGCGATCACGTGCTCGGGCTCGATATCGACCATCCGCACTCCGGTGTAGGAGTGCTGGTAGTCGACGATGAAACGTAGTGCGGCGTCGAGTTTCTCGACACCTTTGAGGCCGGCGGTCGCCCGGACCAAGCCGCTGTCGAATGTCTGCCGTTCATAACGTGAGAACGCCGACAGCAATTCGTCTTTCGACGGAAACCAGCGATACAGCGTCGGGCGGGACACGCCGGCTTGGCTGGCGACGTCTGAGAGGCTCAGCTTGCGCTTGCCGTTGCGACCGAGCACCTCGGCGGTGGCGGCAAGAATCCGCTGTTGGGTCGAGGTGTCGCCCTCGGACATCGTGTCCACATCCGAACCTTTACAAAATATTGTTGAAGTGTCACGCTGTCTTGGTGCCAGCCGCAACGGCCGTTCTGAGTTTAGCCGTGAGCAGCCGCGATCTCGGCGAAAAGCGGGACAGATCGTGAGGGTTCGATGACCGAGTACAGCGCGGTCGACATCACCTCGCACGCATTCTGGACGCAGCCGTTCGCCGTGCGCGACGCGACGTTCGGCCGGCTGCGCGCAGCTGACGGGCTGAGCTGGCATCCGCCGCTACCGTCGCTGTTTCCGATGGAGGAGCCGGGGTTTTGGGCGCTGACCCGACGCGAGGACATCGTCTACGTCAGCCAGCATCCTGAACTGTTCAGCTCCGCCCAAGGCGTGGCGCTGGATCCGATGCCCGCCGAAGTCCAGCGCATCGCAACCTTTTTCTTGACGATGGACCCGCCCCAGCACACCGTGTATCGGCAGTTGATCAGCTCGGCATTCACGCCGCGAAACATCAGGCTGATCGACGACCAGATCCACAAGAACGCAGTCAGCATCGTCGACGACCTCGTCGGCGCGGGCGATATCGACTTTGTCGCGGCATGTTCGGCGCGGCTGCCGATGATGACGATCGCCGACATGCTCGGCGTCGCACCGTCGGACCGCGAAACCGTCGCCAAGGCCGCCGAGAAGCTGTTCAGCATGAGCGATGACGAGTACAGCACGCTTGAGGAGCGGGCCGCCGACACCGTCAACGAGATGCTCTTCTTGAGCAACTGCGGCATCGAGCTGGCCAAGTTCCGTCGGCGCCATCCGGCTGACGACCTGATGACCAGCATCGTCAACGCCGAAGTCGACGGTCACCGGTTGACCGACGAGGAGGTGGGCGCCTTTTTGGTGCTGCTGGCTTCCGCTGGCAACGACACCACCAAGCAGACCACCACGCACGCGATGATGGCCCTGGCGGCCAACCCCGTCCAGCGCGAGTGGCTGGTAGCGGACTTCGACGGGCGAATCGGTTTGGCCGCTGAGGAATTCGTGCGCTGGGCCACACCGGTCATGCAGTTCGCCCGGTTCGCCACGACCGACACCGAGATCGCGGGCCAGCCGATCAAAGCCGGTGAGAAGTTGGGGCTGTTCTACTGCTCGGCCAACCGGGACGAGAAGGTCTTCAGCGCACCGCACACCCTTGATCTGCAGCGCTCACCCAACCCGCACCTGGGCTTCGGTGGCGGCGGTCCGCATTTCTGTCTGGGCAACCGGCTGGCCAAAACCGAGTTGCGCCACCTGTTTCACGAATTGCTGACCCGCCTGGACCGGATCGAGTTCGGTGAGCCGGATTTCCTCTACAGCAATTTCGTGCACGGCATCAAGCGGGTTCCGGCGTTCGTCCGGTAGCTAGCTGCGGCGGCGTACCAGAACCGACTGCTGGATACCGCCGATCGCGCCGCTCTGGTCGAACAGCGTGCCGATCGTCGTGCCGATGCCGTCGGGCCCGTAACTGGTTTCGGCGCGGATGCCGATCCATTGCCCGTCGGGAACCCGGTGCACATGGACGACGAGATCGGTGTTGAGAAACGTCCACTTCTTGATGTCGAGTTTGGCGCCGATGCCGTTGGCGTCGTCGGCCACCGCGAAGAGCCGTTCCAGCTGAGTCATCGTCTCGCCCTTGACGAGATCGACGGTCGGGCTGATCCACGATTCGCCGGCCCCGTCGTTGAGCGGTGGGGTCAGCCACCGCCAGTCGAGGCTGTGCACATAGTTGCGGTCGAAATCCTTCTCGAGGTTGCGGCTGCGGGCGTCACCGAGTGGACGAAGCGGTGGTACGGCGGAGCGCGCCACATCGCGGGTGTCCTGCTGTGCTAACCGCCAGCCGCTGGCGCGGGCGACTGGGCGGGGCCGGCCGTCGGGGCCCGGAGCCAGCATTTCAGTGCTGACCAGTTCGATCTGTTTGCCGGAGCGCCCTAGTTGCGAGCGCACCCAGAAGTCGCCTTCGGCGGGAACGGGTCCGAGTAGGTCGACGGCCACCCTGCTCAGCCGGGTATCGTCGCGCTGTTCGCATCGCTCGAGGCCGCGTACCAACAGCGCCGACACCGGTGCGGCGTGCTGGATTGCCGCCGACCACGTACTGCGCACCAGGTCGGTCGCGACGAACTTCTCTCCCAATGGGTCGGCGGCGTCGATCAGTTCGTAATAGGAGTCGGTCATCGCTCCCCTTTCAGGGCAGGCCGGCGCCGGGGATGTCGACGGTGACCAGACCCTGCCTCCGGCGTCCAGCGTGATGCCGTCGGGGTCGTCGTCGAACCGCCCAACGTGACGGTGTTGCACGGCCTCGCCCAGCATGTCGGAAACCACAGCAGGCCTTCGAACCAGCGCGGTGCCTCGCCGAAGCAGAACTCCTTGGCCAGCGGTGTGACGATGCCCAATCTGGATGCCTTTCTGCTCGGCCGGCGGCCAGGCAGTCAGCTTTACATATATGTTGGAAAGTGTCACGCTGTACGCCATGACGACGGAAGCCGATCAGACCCAATGGTCAGTGTCCGGGCTGCTTGACCTGTTCGACGTGCGAACCGACGGGCCCGACCGGTTCGCCGGTGACACCGGCCTTGCCGGCGCCGACGAGCGTCAGGTGGTGGAGGGCACGCAGGTGCTCGCGCAGGTGATTGTCGCTGCGGCCAAACGGTTCCCGGAGAAATCGGTGCGGTCTGCGCATGCGGTGTTTGCCCGCGCCGTGACGGTGGGGCCACCCGTGGAGTTGGAGATCGACGTCGTCCACGAGGGCCGCTCGACGGCCACCGCGGTCGTGGCCGCCGTGCAAAACGGTCGGCGCTGCGTGACGGTGACGGTGCTGGCCGACGTCCCGTCGCCGGATGTCATCCGCCACCACCTACCGCGTCCGGAGGTCACCGCGCCCGCCGACGCCAACGTCTCGGAAATGCCGATGATCGGACGACAGCTGCGGCTGGTCGACGTCGTGGACGTCAACAGTCCCGACGAGGTGGGGCCGCCGGAGTTGTATGCCTGGCTGCACTATGACCCGATCCCGACGCGCGACGATCTGGCCAAGGCGTTGATCGCCTATTTCACCGGTCATCTGGGCATCTCCACCACGATGCGCGCCCACGCCGGTATCGGCACCAGCCAGTCGCATCTGACGGTGTCCACCGCGCCGATGACGGTGACGGTCAGCTTCCACGAACCGGTGCGCTGGGACGGCTGGCTGTTGTACGCGCACGAGAGCACACAGGTCGGCGCGGGCATGTCGTATATCCGCGGCACGGTGCACACCGAGGAAGGCGAACTGCTGGCCTCGTTCACCCAGGAAGCATTGATTCGGCCGATGCGGCAGACCGACACCGCGATCGCCGCCCAGTCGCGGATATAACGCCGGCTGGCCTATCTGGCCGAGGGCAGTTCTGCGATGACGTCGACCCGCGCCGGGTCGAAGCTGAGAAAACCCTTGATTGGCAAGCTTTCCGGCGGCGGATCGGGGTAACTCCAGGCGACGTCGTCCACCACAGTGTTGCCGATGGCCGCGGCCCAGTAGGTCGCATAGCCCTTGTAGTTGCAGTAGGTCGACGTGTCGGTGCGTTGCAGCAGATCGGTGCGGACCAACGACGGGTCGACATAGAGCCGGGGTTCCAGCGCGGTCTCGAACACGATCACCGTGTCGTCGGTGTCCACCATCGTCGTACCGCAGGCGTCGACGCGCAGGCGCCGCCGCGTCGGGCGGCAGTCGACCCGGTGATACGGGTTTGGCGGGTAGTGGACGAGCGTGCGGCCCTCCTCCACCCACGTGTCGACCACGTCCCAGGGCACCGTGACGTAGCCGGGGGCCTCGGGCTCGGGCGCGCTAGGCAAGTCGCCGACCTCGTCGGCGGGAAAGGCATAGGACAGCGGTCGATTCCGGCGGTGCACCAACAGCGCGCGTTCGGTGTCGATCACCGTGCGGCCGTCGACGACCGCTTGTACGCGGCGCGAGTGCGGCTCGACGTACACCAGACCGTCGGGCAGGGGCGCGGAGAACCGACCCGCGGGGTCGTGGCCCAGTGGTCCTTTGCCTGCAACCAGGCTCATGTCCACACCATAGTCGATAACTTGTAGTCTGGCGCCAGTGGCGCCATAATGGCGCCATGCCCAGCGTGCAGATCAAAGACGTGCCGGAAGAGACGCACCGTGTCCTGAGGGAGCGTGCTGCTCGCGCGCACCAGTCGTTGCAGGAATATCTCCGCAGCCGACTTATCGCTGAAGCAAGACAGCCGACTCTCGACGAGGTGCTGGACCGGCTTGCGACCCGAAAGGGTGGCTCTGTGTCATTTCGGGCCGCGGTAGACCACCTTCGGGGCGAACGTGATCGTCGTTGACGCGAGCATATTGGCCGTGGCCCTCGGAGATGACGGACCGGACGGGCAACGCGCGCGGCGTCGCTTGGTCGGCGAAACCCTCGCGGCCCCAGAACTTGTCGACCTCGAGGTTTTGTCGGTGTTGCGCCGCCAGGTTGCCGCGCGGGTGATGCCTGCGCGCCGAGCGTCGGAGGCGACCGCTGATTTGGCCGATCTGGCGCTTTGGCGCTCGCCTCATCGGCCGCTGCTAGACCGCATTTGGCAGTTGAGGCACGCCATTACGCCCTACGACGGCGCATACGTTTCGCTCGCGGAAGCGCTGGGCGCAGTGCTGGTAACCGCCGATGCCCGCCTGGCACGAGCGCCCGGGGCGAAATGCAGAATCGAACTGTTGACCTGACCGCAATGCCGATCAGCTGTCGCCGTTCAGCGGCGGTCTGAGCCCGACCGCGTGACGCAGCTGCGCCAGGAATTGATCGGCATCGTCGCTGCGCACGATGTAGTGCGCGACGGCGACCCGGATGGCGGTGGCCGCCTTGACCGCTCCGTTCGGCCCGGGCAGCAACCGTTGCAGCCGCGCCCGCATCATCGGAATCACGTCGGCCAGTTGGGAAATCGTGACTTCGGGTTCGATATCGATAACCCGGACACCCGAGTAGGACTGCTGGTACTCGACGATGAAGCGCAATGCGGCGTCGAGCTTGTCCGATCCGTGCAAGCCCGCGGTCGCACGGCTGATACCGCTGTCGAACATCTGCTGTTCGTAGTTGCCGAACGCGTCGAGAAGTTCCTCTTTGGACGCGAACCATCGATAGAGCGTCGGCCGGGAAACCCCGGCCTGCAGCGCGACATCGGACAAGCTGAGCTTGGTGAGGCCGTTGCGGCTGAGCACCTCGGCGGTGGCCACGAGTATCCGGTCCCGGGTGCTCACGACGACAGCGACTTCTCGAGCAGCGCCACCGTCTCCGGATCGGCCAGCGCGCGACGATATTCGTCGAGCAACTCCCGTTGGCTGGCTTGGCGGTCGACGGTCGTCATGCCGGTAATCAGGGTGTAGGCGAGCTCGCCGCTGGGATGTCCACGGCGCACAGCCTGCCAGTCAAGCAGGTCCGCCGCTCCGTTTCGGAAGTAGCCGTTTCCCGGGTGGGCGTGACCGTGCATCACCGGGCGCGGTGGCACACCCCGACCCAGGTGGATGGCCAAACCCGCGGCGGGCAGCGGGCGGCGGGTAGTCCAGCCCGCCGCCGATGAAATCCCGGAATTGCCTGCCACCGGCCGCTAGCCTCCTAGGTCCGCGAGAGTATCCGCGTAGTTTACGAACTAGTCCAGAAGTGTAAAGAGTTTTGTCGAAATCATCGGAGGTTCCGGGTGGCTGGACCGCTAGAGGGCACGAAGGTCGTCGAACTCGGCGTCTGGGTGGCGGGGCCGGCCGCCGGCGGCATACTCGCCGACTGGGGTGCCGACGTCGTCAAGATCGAGCCGCCCGCCGGTGATCCGGGGCGCACCTTCGCCCGGATACTGGGCGGTGGGCTGGACACCAACCCGCCCTTCGAAATGGACAACCGCTCCAAGCGCAGCGTGGTCCTCGATCTCACCGGCGCCCACGGCCGTGGCGCTGCATTCGAATTACTCAGCGACGCAGACGTTTTCCTGACCAACGTGCGTCCCGGCGCGCTGCACCGGTTGGGGCTGGACTACCAAACCGTGTCGGCCGTCAACCCCCGTTTGGTCTACGGCTTGATCACGGGCTACGGGCTGGCCGGGCCCGACGCCGACCGCGCCGCCTACGACGTCGCGGCCTACTGGGCCCGCGCCGGACTGGCTCATCTACTGACCCGCCCGGGAGACACGCCACCGTTTCAACGGGGCGGCATGGGTGATCACACCGTGGGCATGACACTGGCCGCCGGTATCTGCGCCGCACTGATCGCCCGCGGGCGCACCGGCACCGGTCAACTGGTGACGACCTCGTTGTACCGGCAGGGCGCATACACGGTCAGTTTCGACCTCAACACGTTCCTGCTGACCGGCCAGTCGATCGCGATCGGGCAGCGGGAGTCGATGGGCAACCCGTGCATGAACAACTACCTGGCCGGTGACGGGCGGCGCTTCTGGATCGTCGGCCTCGAGGGAGAGCGGCACTGGCCGTCGCTGTGCCGGGTGGTGGGCCGCCCGGAGTGGTTGTCCGATCCGCGCTTCGCACGGCCACGGGCCCGCGCGGCGAACGCCGCCGAGCTGATTGCCGAGTTGGACGAGATCTTCTCGACCAAGTCGCTGGCCGAATGGGCGGAAATCTTTGCCCGCGAACCGGACTTCTTCTGGTCGCCGATCAACACGATCGAGGATGTCGTGGCTGACGACCAGTTTCACGCCGCGGGCGGCCTGGTGAACGTACCGGACGGGGCCGCAGGCGTTTCCATGGTTGCGACACCGGTCGACTTTCATGGCACGCCGTGGGCGCCGCGGCGCACCGCGCCCAGTTTGGGCGAGCACACCGACGAAGTTCTCGCCGAGTTGCAATCAAGTCGAGACACCTAAGTGCTTTACAGATTCGCTTAGAAATGTCACGCTGGTGACCGATTGCGGTGCGGTCCCACTGCAGCCGCTCAGCCCCGTTACGCACTGAGGATGATGCGATGACGACGTCGACCGTGGTTAGCGTTGCGTCAAAACCCCGTTCCCGCCGAGGCGAAGACGCCCGGCAAAGCCCGAAGTATCGGCTTGATGTTGTCGCGTCCGATGTGCTCGACGTCGTGCGCTCGGCCGGCGGTTGGTTATTCGACCGCGCGATGGCCGGGTGGGAGGTCAACGCTCTGCTGCCGCGCACACAGGATGTGCGGGCGCTGCAGATCCTCGGGGTGCGCTGCGTGGATCTGCACGCTGAGCTGAGCACTCCGTTGGCGGGCGTGGGATTGGCGGTCAGCGCCGAGGCGTTGGGGGTCGACTCCCGCATCCGCGACACGGTGCTCGAGGCGCTGAACCACAGTCTGACCGAGGTGACGTTATGGGGTGACGGTTGGCCGCTGGCCGTCGATCGCCGGACGGCCGCCGCACAACATGTGCTCAGCGCGGCCGCGCGGTCTTTCAAACGCCATGCGCTCGCGGCGGCCGGGGCGGCGTCGCCGGTCGGCCCCACCGAGAGCTTGCGCAGTCACCCGAAAACGTGCTCGCCGGTCGGTTCGGAACTGATCCTGGTCGATTGATGCGCACGTACCACAGCCACACGCTGCTCTATCTGCACGAGGGACTTGTGCGTCTGCTCGCCAGACCTAGAAAGCGATGAGCTGACGCACGGCGGTGCCGTCGGCGAGCCGATCCATCGCGGCGTTGATGTCGTCGAGCGCGATCGTCGATGACACCAAGGACTCCACTGGCAGCCGGCCCGCGCGCCACATCTCGACGAACCGCGGAATATCCCGCGCAGGTACCGCCGAACCCAGGTAGCTGCCGATCAGCGAGCGGCCCTCGGCGACAAAACCCAACGGCGACACGCTGATCCGGGCATCTGGTGGCGGCAGCCCCACAGTGATCGTCCGACCGCCCGGCGATGTCAACTCGATCGCCGTCTGCAATGCCGCGGGGTGGCCGGCCGCCTCGATGACGATGGGCGCCTTGATGCCGGCATCGGCGGCCGCCCCCGGCGTGTATAGCTCGTGTGCACCGAGACCGCTTGCGGCCGTTAACTTCTCGGGTAGCTGGTCGACCGCGACGACGCGGACGTCGTCGTAGGCCAAGGCGGTCAATACCGCCGCCATGCCCACACCACCCAATCCGACGACGACCACTGTCTGACCTGGCAGCGGCTTGCCGACATTGAGCACCGCGCCTCCGCCGGTCAGCACCGCACATCCCAGCAGCGCCGCGACAGCAGGCGGAACGCCGGGGGAGACGGGAACGGCGCTGGCACGGTGCACGACAGCATGCGTCGCAAAACCTGACACTCCGAGATGGTGGTATACCGGTCGGCCACTGCGGCTCAGCCGCATCCCGCCGCCTAGCAGCGTGCCGGCGGTGTTGGCAGAGCTGCCCGGCTCGCACGGCGTCAACCCCTCGGTGGCGCAGCCCGCGCAGTGGCCGCAGCGCGGCAGAAATGCCATCACCACCCGCTGACCAATGCTCAGGTCGCTGACATCAGCGCCGATTCGTTCCACGATTCCGGCCGCCTCGTGCCCCAGCAGCATCGGCACCGGCCGGATTCGGTTGCCGTCGACCACCGACAGGTCGGAGTGGCATACGCCGGCAGCTTCGATACGGACCTGCAGCTCACCGGCTTCCGGCTCCGCGAGGTCAAGCTCGTCGACGCTGATCGGCCGCGATTGCGCATAGGGCCGAGGCGATCCGATGCGCTCCAGGACGGCGCCCCGAATGCGGAGCATGTTCGAATACAACCATGACGGTGTTCTCTGGGGGGCCGCCCGCCCCCGACGGGCTCACCAGTCGCGACTTTCCCGTGCACTGGCCGGTAGGGACCCGATGGGCCGACAACGACATGTTCGGCCACCTGAACAATGCGGTGTACTACCAACTGTTCGACACCGCGATCAACGGCTGGATCAACACCAGCATCGGCGTCGATCCGCTCACCACGCCGTTGCTGGGCATCGTCGCGGAATCGGGTTGTCGTTACTTCTCCGAGCTGCGCTTCCCGGAACCACTGATCGTCGGCCTGGCGGTCACCCGGTTGGGACGCAGCAGCGTCACTTATCGGCTAGGGGTGTTTCGCGCAGCCGACGACGAGCCGCAAGCGATCACCGCGCTCGGGCACTGGGTACATGTCTACGTCGATCGGGTCAGCCGCAAAGCGCAACCGATTCCCGAGGGAATCCGCGCGCTGCTGTCGACAGCCAGCGTCGACGCTTAGCGTCGCGCCCCGCAGCGTCGACGCCGCGGCGTCGCGCGCCGCGAACCAGAAGTGAGGGCTGCCAATCCGGCGAAATCACGACCGTGGCTTCTGTTTCGCGTCAGATAACCTAGCCCAATGCCGATCGTGAGCAAGACCGTCGAAGTCGCGGCCAACGCGGCGTCGATCCTGGCCATCGTGGCCGACTTCGAGTCGTATCCGCAATGGAACCAAGAGATCAAAGGTCTTTGGGTGCTGGCCCGCTACGACGACGGCCGGCCGAGCCAGCTGCGGCTCGACACCGCCGTGCAAGGCGTCGAGGGCACCTATATCCAGGCGGTGTACTACCCGGGCCCGACTCAGATCCAGACCGTGATGCAGCAGGGCGATCTGTTCACAAAGCAGGAGCAGTTGTTCAGCGTCGTGGAGATGGGCGCGACGTCGCTGCTGACCGTGGACATGGATGTCGAGCCTGCGATGCCAGTGCCTACGCCGATGGTCAAGAAAATGATCAACGACGCGCTGGACTACTTGGCGGACAACCTCAAGCAGCGCGCCGAGCAATTGGCCGCCAACTCTTAGCCGCGCTCGATGTGGGTGGGGGCGTTCAGTCCCAGATTCCGCTGCTGTCCAGCTTTTCGGTCAGCCGGCGCGCGCCGTCGGTGAACTGCCAATTGGTGTGTTCGACGACGGCGGCGGCGTCGCGGCGGCGCAGTGCGGCGATCAACTCCCGGTGGTTGTCGACTGCGGCCCTGCCCCAGTCCGGGTCTGCGGAATAGACCAGCAGCGGCATATACCGCGCGACGTGCAGCAAAAACCAGGCCAACTTGATCCGTCCGGTGGCGTGGTTGAACGCCCGGTGAAACGCGAACTCCAACGCCGCAATCGCCTCGGTGTCGGTGGCCGCCACCGCCGCCGAAAGCGCGTTGTTGACCCGTTCGAGTTCGTCGATTTCAGCATCGGTGATGTGTTCGGTGGCTGTCTCCGCCAGTTCCCGGGCGATGGTGGCCTGCAGCCAGAAAATGTCGTCGACGTCTTGGCGGGTCAGCGGCAGCACCACGTGGCCGCGGTGCGGCTCGAGCTGCACCATTCCCTCGCCGCGCAGCTTCAGTAGTGCCTCGCGCACCGGCGTGACGCTGACGCCCAGTTTGGCCGCCGTCTCATCGAGTCGGATGAACGTCCCGGGCCGTAGGGCGCCGGACATGATCGCCGCCCGCAAGTGGCCTGCGACCTCGTCGGATAGCTGCGCGCGGCGCAGCGGAAGCCGACTGCGGCGCGGCACGGAAGTCGGTGCGTTCACCGGCGCTTCCGCATGGTCGGCGGGGCTTGCCTCGACGGCGCTAAGACCATAATGTGACCCAGACAACACGATGTTTTATCAAATATCAACTTCTCGGTGTAGTGCGACGAAAGGGAACCGCTAGTTGACCGCGCAGCTATCGAACGAGCACACCACCGCCACCGACCAGCCTTATCTGGCCCGACGGCAGAACTGGGTCAACCAACTCGAACGGCATACGCTGATGCAGCCGGGTGCGCCCGCATTGAGATTCATGGGCAACACGATCACGTGGGCCGAACTGCACCGCCGGGTCACCGCGTTGGCCGGCGCGTTGAGCCGCCGCGGGGTCGGCTTCGGGGACCGCGTGATGATCTTGATGCTGAACCGGACCGAGTTCGTCGAGTCGGTGCTGGCCGCCAACATGCTCGGCGCTATCGCGGTGCCGGTGAACTTCCGGCTCACGCCGGCCGAGATCGCGTTTCTCGTCGAGGACTGCGAGGCGCGGGTGATGCTCACCGAACCCGTGCTGGCCGCAGTGGCCACCGGCGTCGCCACCCTCACGCCGGTGCTCGGGATGATCGTGGTGGCGGGCGGTGCCGGCGACAAGGTCGACGAGAACCTGGTGGGGTACGAGGACCTGATCAATGAGACCGGTACTGGCCCCGAGCCGGTCGACGTCCCCAACGACTCGCCTGCGTTGATCATGTACACCTCGGGCACCACGGGCCGGCCCAAGGGTGCCGTTTTGACCCACACCAATTTGACCGGCCAGACGATGACCGCGCTCTACACCCACGGGGCCGACCTGAACAACGACGTCGGCTTCATCGGTGTGCCGTTCTTTCACATCGCCGGGGTCGGCAACATGTTGACCGGGATGCTGCTCGGCATTCCGACGGTGATCCATCCACTGGGCGCATTCGATCCGGGTCAGTTGCTCGACGTGCTGGCTGCCGAGAAGGTAACCGGCATCTTTTTGGTGCCGGCCCAATGGCAGGCGGTATGTGCTGCGCAACAAGCCAATCCTCGCGACGTTCGATTGCGAGTGATCTCGTGGGGTGCTGCCCCGGCCTCCGACACGTTGCTGCGGCAAATGTCGGAAACCTTTCCCGGAGCGGCGATTCTGGCGGCGTTCGGCCAGACCGAGATGTCGCCGGTCACCTGCATGCTGCTCGGCGAGGACGCCATCCGCAAACTCGGATCGGTCGGAAAGGTGATCCCGACTGTTGCCGCACGCGTGGTCGACGACGACATGAACGACGTGCCTACCGGGGAGGTGGGCGAAATCGTTTACCGCGCACCAACCTTGATGAGCGGCTACTGGAACAATCCGGAAGCCACCGCCGAGGCGTTCGCCGGCGGCTGGTTTCACTCCGGCGATCTGGTCCGGATGGACGAAGACGGCTACGTCTGGGTCGTCGACCGCAAGAAGGACATGATCATCTCCGGCGGGGAGAACATCTACTGCGCTGAGGTGGAAAACGTCCTCGCCGCCCATCCGGACATCGTCGAAGTCGCCATCATCGGCCGCGGGCACGAAAAGTGGGGCGAAGTACCGATCGCCGTGGCGGCGGTGTCCCAGACCGACCTGCGCCTAGCGGATCTCGACGAATTCCTCACCGAACGACTGGCGCGCTACAAGCACCCCAAAGGGCTCGAGATCGTCGACGCCCTACCTCGCAACCCGGCTGGCAAGGTGCTCAAGACCGAGTTGCGGGCTCGCTACGGCGCCCCGACGCCTCCCGAAAGCACGTCTGTCTCAAGCGATCCTGGGACCGGCGCGACAAGCTGACATAACAAAAACACTCCAGGTAAAACTGACAAAAGGTCAATAGTGCAGATGCGGTGCCAGCGAAGCGAGCCATCGGGTATGGTCCTGTGGTCTCTCTTACTACCTGCCGGTAAGGAGGCGGCGGTCACACACGTTGGGACGGGACAAGGAGGACGCGTGCGACATGTTCCGCCGCTACGCCGCGAGGCCTGCGGTCCTGGTTTGAGGGGGCGCGCGTGACTGCCTCGACCGGGAACGATCTGGTCGGTTACTTCCGTGACCAGCTGCGCACGCCACTGACACTTGTCGGTGGCTTTTTCCGAATGACCGCCCTGACGGGTAAAGCACTGTTCCGCTGGCCGTTCCAGTGGCGCGAGTTCATCATGCAGTGCTGGTTCATCATGCGAGTCGCGTTCCTGCCGACCATTATGGTGTCGATACCGCTGACCGTGCTGCTGATCTTCACGCTCAATGTGCTGCTGGCGCAGTTCGGCGCCGCCGACCTCTCCGGTGCCGGTGCGGCAATCGGCGCGGTCACCCAGCTCGGCCCGCTGACCACGGTGCTGGTAGTCGCCGGCGCCGGCTCGACAGCCATCTGCGCAGACCTTGGCGCGCGCACCATCCGCGAAGAAATCGACGCGATGGAAGTTCTCGGCATCGACCCCATCCACCGGCTGGTGGTGCCCCGGGTGATCGCCGCGACTCTGGTCGCCACACTGCTCAACAGCCTGGTGATCACCGTCGGCCTGGTCGGGGGCTACATCTTCGGCGTCTACTTGCAGAACGTGTCGGGTGGCGCCTACCTGGCGACGCTGACCACCATCACCGGCCTGCCGGAGGTGGTGATCGCCACGGTCAAGGCCGCGGTGTTCGGCTTGATCGCCGGACTGGTCGGCTGCTACCGCGGACTGACGGTGCGAGGCGGCTCAAAGGGTTTGGGCACTGCGGTCAACGAGACCGTGGTGCTGTGCGTAGTCGCGCTGTACGCGGTCAACGTGGTGCTGACCACGATCGGTGTGCGGTTTGGAACGGGGCGCTGACATGTCGACATCGGCCGTATTCCGTACCCGCTTCCCCCGCGCGGCAGCCAATCTCAATCGTTATGCCGGCAGCGCAGTCCGAGGGCTGGACCAATCCGGTCAGCTGGCCTGGTTCGCGGTCACCAGCGTTGGGCATGTTCCGCACGCGCTGCGCTACTACCGCAAAGAGACGCTGCGGCTGATCGCCCAGATCGGCATGGGCACCGGCGCGATGGCCGTTATCGGCGGCACCGTCGCCATCGTCGGCTTCGTGACCCTTTCCGGCAGTTCGCTAGTCGCCATCCAGGGGTTCGCGTCGCTTGGCAACATCGGCGTCGAGGCGTTCACTGGGTTCTTCGCCGCACTGGTCAACGTACGCATCGCCGCCCCGGTCGTCACCGGCGTGGCGATGGCCGCCACCGTCGGCGCCGGCGCCACCGCCGAATTGGGCTCGATGCGCATCAGCGAGGAGATCGACGCCCTGGAAGTGATGGGCATCAAATCGATTTCGTTTTTGGCCTCTACCCGGATCATGGCCGGACTGGTGGTCATCATCCCGCTGTATGCGATGGCGATGATCATGTCGTTCCTGTCCCCGCAAGTCGTCACGACCTTGTTGTACGGACAGTCGAACGGCACGTACGAGCATTATTTCCGAACGTTCCTGCGTCCCAACGACGTTTTCTGGTCGTTCTTGGAGGCCATCATCATCACGTTCGTCGTGATGATCACGCACTGCTACTACGGGTACACCGCCGGCGGTGGTCCCGTTGGCGTCGGTGAGGCGGTCGGCCGGTCGATGCGCTTCTCCCTGATTTCGGTCGTGGTCGTTCCCCTGTTCGCCGCGTTGGCGCTCTACGGCGTCAACCCCAACTTCAATCTCACGGTGTAGGCGCCATGACGATGCCCCAAGGGAAAGAAAACAAGCCGCGAAACCCGCCGTACAAGACGGCGGGTGTGATCTTGCTGGTGGTGCTCGCGGCGATAACTGCGGTGGTGTATGTGCAGTTTCGGGGCGGATTCGAGAAGAAGACCAAGCTGACGATGGTGTCGTCGAGGGCGGGCCTGGTGATGGACCCCGGCTCGAAGGTCACCTACAACGGCGTGGAAATCGGTCGGGTGGCCGACATCTCGCCGTACACGATGCACGGCAAGCCAGCGGCGAAGTTCACCTTGGATGTGTTTCCCCGCTACCTCAAACTGATTCCGCAGAATGTGGATGCGCAGATCAAAGCCACCACCGTCTTCGGCGGCAAGTATGTGTCGTTCACCTCGCCGAAAAACCCGTCGAAGAAACGGATTAGCCCGAAGGACACCATCGACGCGACCGCGGTGACGACCGAGATCAACACGTTGTTCCAGACCATCACCTCGATCGCCGAGAAAGTGGATCCGGTCAAGGTAAACCTGACACTGTCGGCGGCCGCGGAGGCGTTGAGCGGGCTGGGCGACAAGTTCGGGCAGTCGATCATCAACGGCAGCGCCGTGCTCGACGAGATCAACCCGCAGATGCCGACGATCCGCCACGACATTCAACGGCTCGCCGACCTGGGCGACACCTATGCCAACGCCGCGCCTGACCTGTTCGACTTCCTCAACAACGCGGTGACCACCGCACACACGCTGCACGAGCACGAAAACGACCTCGACCAAGCCTTGTTGGCGGCGGTGGGGTTCGGCAACACCGGCGCCGACATCTTCAACCGGGGCGGCCCGTATCTGGCACGCGGGGCCGCCGACCTGGTGCCCACCGCCGAACTGCTGGACACCTACAGCCCAGAGTTGTACTGCACATTGCGCAACATCGCCGAGGCCGAACCGGACGTCGCCGCATTTACCGGCGGCTATGGCGGCTATTCGTTGCGCACCAATACCACCCTGTTCTCCGGATTGGGATTCATGCTGAGCCTGCCGGGGATCGGCGCCACCGCGGCGACGATGGGCCTGGCCGGCCTGGCCGGGCTGGTGGGCGGCGCGCAGTATCCGTATACCTATCCGGAGAATCTGCCGCGCGTCAACGCGCGCGGCGGCCCGGGGGGTGCCCCGGGGTGCTGGCAAAAGATCACCCACGACTTGTGGCCCGCGCCGTACCTGGTTGCGGACACCGGAAACAGCCTTGCGCCGTATAACCACGTGGACACCGGCTCACCGTATGCAATCGAATACGTCTGGGGCCGCCAGGTAGGAGACAACACGATCAACCCATGAAAATCACCGGTACCGTCGTCAAACTCGCCATCTTCTCTGTGGTGTTGATCTTCTTCACCGCGGTGATCGTGGTGGTGTTCGGTCAAATGCGCTTCGACCGAACCACCAGCTACTCCGCGGAATTCAGCAATGCCAGTGGGCTGCGGACGGGCCAGTTCGTCCGCGCCTCAGGTGTGGAGATCGGCAAGGTCAAAAAGATCAAGCTGCTCGACGGTGGACATCGGGTGCGGGTGGATTTCGACGTCGACCGCTCGGTACCGCTGTACCAGTCCACGACCGCACAGATTCGCTACCTCAACCTGATCGGTGACCGCTACCTGGAGCTCAAGCGCGGCGAGGGCGAGGGGGCCGACCGGGTGTTGCCGAAGGGCGGATTCATCCCGCTGTCGCGCACCCAGCCCGCCCTGGACCTCGACGCGTTGATCGGCGGTTTCAAACCGCTGTTCCGGGCACTCGACCCGGACAAGGTCAACAACATCGCCACGGCGATCATCACCGTCTTCCAGGGGCAAGGCGGCACGATCAACGACATCCTCGACCAGACCGCCCAGCTGACCTCGCACATCGCCGAGCGGGACCAGGCCATCGGCGAGGTGGTCAAGAACCTGAACACGGTGCTGGACACCACGGTCAGGCATCGCAAGGAGTTCGACCAGACCGTCGACAACTTCGAGAAACTGATCACCGGGCTGAACAACCACGCCGATCCGCTGGCCGCCGGTACCGCGCACATCAGCGATGCCGCCGGAACGGTGGGCGGCCTGCTGGCCGACAACCGGGACCTGCTGCACAAGACCGTCAACTACCTCGAGCCGATCCAGCAGGCGATCATCGACCAGCGTGACCAATACGACGACCAGATCCGCCGGACGCCGGAAGGGTTGAGCATCGTCGGCAACGCCGTCGGCAACTACGGAGACTTCGTCAACTTCTACTTGTGCGATCTTCTTCTGAAGACCAACGGACTGCAGCCGGGCGGTCCGGTTCGCACGGTCCGGATCTTCCAGCAGCCGACGGGTAGGTGCACGCCGAAATGAGGACGCTGGAACCGCCCAACCGGATGCGGATCGGGCTCATGGGCCTGGCCATCGTGCTGTTGGTCATCGGCGTCGGCCAAACGTTGACGAGTGTCCCGATGCTGTTCGCCAAGCCCAGCTTCTACGGGCAGTTCACCGACACCGGCGGGCTGAGCAAGGGTGACAAGGTGCGCATCGCCGGTGTGAACGTCGGCAACGTCGAGGGAATCAAAATCGACGGCGACCATGTCGTGATGAAGTTTTCGACCGGTGCCAACCCGATCGGCACCGAGAGTCGGCTGGCGATCCGCACCGACACCATCCTGGGTAAGAAGGTGCTTGAGATCGAGCCGCGGGGCACCCAGATGCTGCGTCCGAACGCCGTACTGCCGCTGGGGCAAAGCACCACCCCGTACCAGATTTACGACGCGTTCTTCGACGTCACCAAGGCCGCCTCCGGCTGGGACATCGACACCGTCAAACACTCCCTGAATGTGTTGTCGCAGACCATCGATCAGACCTACCCCCACCTGAGCGCCGCCCTGGACGGCGTCGCTAAGTTCTCCGACACCATCGGTAAGCGCGACGAGCAAATCACCCACCTGCTCGCGCAGGCCAACCAGATCGCCAGCGTGCTCGGGGACCGCAGCGAACAGATCGACCGACTGTTCGTCAACGCCAACACCCTGCTGGCCGCGTTCAACGAGCGCAGTCGCGCGATCAGCGCACTGCTGGGGAACGTCGCCACCTTCTCGGCCCAGGTGTCCAACCTCATCAACGACAACCCGAACCTCAACCACGTGCTGGAGCAACTGCGCACCGTCAGCGACCTGCTGGTCGCCCGCAAGGACGACCTGGCCGAATCGATCACCATCCTCGGCAAAAACATCGGTGCCCTGAACGACGTCGTCGGATCGGGGCCGTACTTCAAGGTGCAGTTGGCCAACCTGGTGCCGTACCAGATCCTGCAGCCGTGGGTGGATGCGGCCTTCAAGAAGCGCGGCATCGACCCGGAGGACTTCTGGCGCACCGCAGGGCTGCCGGCGTTCCGGTTCCCCGACCCCAACGGCACCCGATTCCCCAACGGTGCGCCACCGCCGGCGCCGCCGGTGCTCGAAGGCACCCCGGATCATCCCGGACCCGCGGTGGCGCCAGGCTCGCCGTGCTCGTACACGCCGACGCCCGAACTGCTGCCGCGCCCCGGCAACCCGATGCCATGCGCGGGGATCAACCAAGACCAGGGTCCGTTCGGCCCGAACGGCCCCTACCCGGCCTTGCCGGACGTGCTGAGCTCACCGCCGAACCCGAATGGGTTGCCGCCGACCCCCGGTATCCCGATCGCCGGGCGGCACGGCGACCCGGCGCCTGACGTGCCGGGCACCCCGGTGCCGGTGGCGCCCGGCCCGCCGGGGGCGCGCAGCGAACCGCAGGGGCCGGCCGGACCGCCCGCGCCGCCATCGACGTTCGCGCCCGGGCTGCCACCCGGACCGGCGGCACCGCCTGGACCTGGTCAGCAACTGCCCGCTCCGTTCATCCCGCCCGGCGAGCTGGGTAGCCAGCCCGGTGGCGGCGGCGGCAGCCTAGGGGGGAGTACCGCGCCGTGAGCACGATCTTTGATGTCCGTAATTTGCGGTTGCCCAAGCTTTCTCGGGCGTCCGTGATCATCGGTTCGCTGGTGATTGTGTTGGCGTTGGTGGTCGGTTATGTGGGTTTGCAGCTCTACAAGAAACTGACCAACAACACCGTGGTGGCCTATTTCCCGGAGGCCAATGCGCTGTATTCGGGCGACAAGGTCCAGATCATGGGCGTGCGGGTGGGCGCGATCGACAAGATCGAGCCGGCCGGCGACAAGATGAAGGTCACCTTCCACTACAACAACAAGTACAAGGTGCCGGCCAACGCGTCGGCGGTGATCCTCAACCCGACCCTGGTGGCCTCGCGCAGCATTCAGTTGGAGCCGCCCTATAAGGGTGGTCCGGTGCTGGCCGATCACGCGGTGATCCCCGAAGAGCGCACCCAGGTGCCCACCGAGTGGGATCAGCTGCGCAACACGATTACCAACATCATCTCCAAGCTGGGGCCCACCAAGGAGCAGCCCAAGGGGCCGTTCGGCGACATCATCGAGCACTACGCCGATGGGTTGGCCGGCAAGGGCAAGCAGATCAACACCACGCTGGACAGCTTGTCGCGGTCGTTGACCGCGCTCAATGAGGGCCGTGGCGACTTCTTTGCGGTGGTGCGCAGTTTGGCATTGTTCGTCAACGCCTTACATGAAGACGATCAGAAGTTCGTGGCGCTCAACACCAACCTGGCCAAGTTCACCAACAGCTTGACCGGTACTGATCAAGACCTAGCGAATGCGCTGCAGCAGGTCGACAGTCTGATCACGACCATCCGACCGTTTTTGGCGAAAAACCGTGAGGTGCTGACGCACGACGTCAACAACCTGGCCGAGGTAACCAACACCCTGCTGCAACCCGAGCCGCTGGACAGTTTGGAAACCTTCCTGCACGTCGCGCCGACGGCGTTGGCGAATGCCACCGGGATCTATCACCCGGCGCAGGGTGCCGTCGTCGGGCTGCCGACGATCGTGAACTTTGTCAACCCGATGCAGTTCATCTGTAGCTCGATTCAGGCCGGCAGCCGGTTGGGTTATCAGGAATCAGCCGAACTGTGTGCCCAGTATTTGGCGCCGATTCTGGATGCGATCAAGTTCAACTTTCTGCCGTTCGGGTTGAACCCGTTCACCACTGCCGCGACGCTGCCCAAACAGATCGCCTACTCCGAGCCGCGGTTACAGCCGCCGGACGGGTACAAGGACACCACCGTGCCCGGGATCTGGGTGCCCGACACCCCGACGTCGCATCGCAACACCCAGCAGGGCTGGATCACTGCGCCCGGAATGCAGGGTGTGCAGGTAGGACCGGTCACCGCGGGCCTGTTGACCCCTGAATCGCTGGCCGAACTGATGGGCGGGCCCAACATCGAACCGGTGCAATCCAACCTGCAGACCCCGCCGGGGCCGCCCAACGCCTACGACGAATACCCCGTCGCGCCGCCGATCGGTGTCTCGGCCCCGCAAGTGCCGGTACCGGCGCCCGGGCCTGGGCCGGGGGTGGTCGCGGGTCCGGTTGCCCCGACTCCCGCGCCACAGCCGGCGCCGGCCGGACCGGTTCCGGGCCCCGCTGGACCACCGCTGCCTGCTGAGGCGGCTTCGTCGACGGGAGGCGGAGAGTGAAGCGGGTAGCGTTCCGAGCTGGCCGCCGGGCGTGGCAGGCACTGGCTCTGCTGGTGGTCGCGCTGATGCTGAGCTCCTGCGGGTGGCGCGGCATCTCGAATGTCCCGATCCCCGGCGGGCCGGGCAGCGGAGCCGGCTCCTACACCGTCTACGTGCAGGTGCCCGACACGCTGGCCATCAACGGCAACAGCAAGGTCATGGTGGCCGACGTGTTCGTCGGCTCGATCCGCAAGATCGAGCTCAAAAACTGGGTGGCGACCTTGACCCTGGGCTTGGACAAGGACGTCAAGCTACCGAAGAACGCCACCGCGAAGATCGGGCAGACCAGCCTGCTGGGTTCACAGCACATCGAACTGGCCGCCCCGCGCGACCCGTCGCCGCAACCGCTGAAGAACGGCGACACCATCCCGTTGAAGAACTCGTCGGCGTTTCCCACTACCGAGCAAACTCTGGCCAGTCTCGCCACGGTGCTGCGCGGCGGCGGGATCCCGAATCTGGAGGTCCTGCAGAACGAGGTCAACAACATCCTGACCGGTCGGGGCCCGCAGATCCGCGCGTTCCTCGGCAAGCTGGACACGTTTACCCGCCAGCTCAACGAGCAGCGCGACGACATCACGCACGCCATCGACTCCACTAACCGGCTGCTGGCATACGTGGGTCCGCGCTCGGATGTCCTGGATCGGGCGCTGACCGAATTCCCGCCGCTGATCAAGCATTTCGCCGAAAAGCAGCAGCTGCTGATCAACGCCGTCGACGCGGTGGGCCGGCTCAGCCAAGCCGCCGACCAGTACCTGTCCGAAGCGCGTGGCCCGCTTCATCAGAACCTGCAGTCGCTGCAGTGCCCGTTGCGGGAGTTAGGCAAAGGCGCGCCTTATCTGCTCGGTTCGCTGAAGTTGCTCCTCACCGTCCCGTTCGACATCGACACGGCACCCAAGCTGATTCGGGGTGACTTCATGAACACGACGCTGACCGTCGACACGACGTTGTCGTCGGTCGACAACGCGTTCCTCACCGGGACCGGGTTCTCCGGCGCGTTGCGCGCACTCGAGCAGTCGTTCGGGCGTGACCCCGAGACGATGATCCCCGACGTCCGCTACACGTCGAATCCGAACAATGCCCCCGGCGGACCACTGGTGGAGAGGGCGGACCGGCAATGCTGACTCGTTTCGTCAAACGTCAGCTGATCTTATTCGCGATCCTGACCGTGGTGGCGATAGTCGTGTTGGGTTGGTACTACCTGCGCATTCCGAGCCTGGTGGGTATCGGCCAGTACGAGCTGAAGGCGGATCTACCCGCCTCAGGCGGGCTGTACCCCACGGCCAACGTGACGTATCGCGGCATCACTATCGGCAAGGTGACCGGCGTCGAGCCGACCGAACACGGCGCCGAGGCGACGATGAGCATCGACAGCCGCTACAAGATTCCGGCCGATGCGTCCGCGAATGTGCATTCGGTGTCCGCGGTCGGTGAGCAGTATCTGGACCTGGTATCGACCGGTAATCCGGGCAAGTTCCTCTCACCCGGCCAGACCATCACCGAAGGCACGGTGCCCGCCGAGATCGGGCCCGCGCTGGACACCGCCAATCGCGGGCTGGAAGTGCTGCCCAAGGACAAGATCGCTTCGTTGCTCGACGAGACCGCGCAAGCCGTCGGCGGCTTGGGTCCGTCGCTGCAGCGGCTGGTCGACTCCACTCAAGCGATCGTCGGTGACTTCAAAACCAACATTCGTGATGTCGACGACATCATCCAAAACTCCGGACCGATCCTGGATAGCCAGGCCAACTCCGGGGCCGCGATCGAGCGGTGGGCGCGCAACCTGAACAGTCTGGCCGCCCAGAGCGCGCAGAACGACCAGCACCTGCAAAGTGTGCTGCGCCAGGCGGCACCGACCACCGATGAGGTCAACGCGGTATTCACCGACGTCCGCGATTCCCTGCCGCAGACGCTGGCCAATCTCGAGATTGTGATCGAGATGCTGAAGCGCTACCACGGCGGCCTCGAGCAGGTACTGGTGATGTTGCCGGGGGTGGGGTCGTTGGTTCAAACCCTCACTATTGAGCCGTTCAAGAGCGAACACACGGCTCCGCTGGACCTGGGATTGTCGATCAACTACCCGCCGCCGTGCTTGACCGGATTCCGTCCGGCACCTGAATGGCGGTCACCGGCGGATGTCAGCGTGACGCCCGTGACAGAGACGAAATACTGCAGGATCCAGCAAGACCACCCCTACAACGTGGTGCGCGGCGCACGCAACATCCCGTGCGTCGACGTACCGGGCAAACGGGCCGCGACGCCGAAGGATTGCCGCAGTAACAAGCCGTATGAGCCGTTGGGCACCAACCCCTGGTACGGCGACCCCAACCAGATCTTGAACTGCCCGGCACCGGGTGCGCGATGCGATCAGCCGGTCAACCCAGGACAGGTGATACAGGCACCGTCGATCAACAATGGCATGAACCCCCTGGCCGCCGATCGGCTGCCGCCGGGTGGCCAGACACCGCCTCCGATCAGCGACCCGCTTCAGCGGCCGGGTTCGGGTACCGTCCAGTGCAACGGGCAGCAGCCCAACCCGTGTGTCTACACTCCGGGCAGCCCGACGGCGGTCTACAGTCCGTCCAGCGGCGAACTGGTAGGACCCGACGGTGTCAAGTACGCGGTGCAAAACTCGAGCCAAACAGGAGACGACGGATGGAAGGAGATGCTGGCACCAGCCGGCTGAACCCCACCGATGCCGACGAGTCGTCGTCCACGGAGGTGACGGCCGAGGATTCGCAAGAATCCGAGGTCGGAGCCGACCAGACCAGCAGCGAGGTGACGGCCGAGGATTCGCAAGAATCCGAGGTCGGAGCCGACCAGACCAGCAGCGGGGTGACGGCCGAGGATTCGCAAGAATCCGAGGTCGGAGCCGAGGAGGCGACGGTCGAAGCCCCGCAACCAACTGGGGAAGACGACGAGTCGGCCACCGGAACCGAGCCTGACACCGAATCGTCCGTCGACGCCGGCAATCCCTCACGCCTCGGGCGACGCTGGCTGGTCGGTATTGCCGCGACTCTGGTCGTCTTGGCCGCAGGCCTCGGAGCCGGTGGCTACTTCGCGTTGCGGTCGCATCTGCAGAGTAAACAGCTCGCGCGCAACGACATCGCCGCTGTCCAGGCAGCCAAAGATTGTGTGTCGGCGTTGAACGCACCGGATACCGCGGCGATGGCTGCCAGTCAGCAGAAGATCATCGAATGCTCCACCGGTGCGTTCGGCACCCAGGCGGCGCTGTACAGCAGCATGCTCGCCGACGCTTACCAGGCCGCCAACGTGACCGTGCAGATGTCGGACATGCGCGCGGCTGTCGAGCGCAACAACGACGACGGGTCGATCAACGTGCTGGTCGCCACCCGGGTCAAGGTGACCAACTCCGATGCCACCGACCGTGAAGTCGGCTACCGGATGCGGGCGACGATGGAATCCGCTGACGGACAGTTCAAGATCTCCAAACTCGACTTGGTGACGAAGTGACGGTGGTGGTCGAAGAGCCACAGACCCCGCCGGTTGTCGAAGAGCCCTCGCCGAACGACCCGGCAGGTTGGCACCTCCGCGCGGGTGCGCTGGCCGTCGATGTGCTCCCCGCGCTTGCCGTCGTGGCGACGATGGCATTGGTCGCGTTGACGATGCCGCTGCGCAGCACTTGGTGGTGGGTGTGCGTGGTCGTCGGCGCTGCCACCATCCTGATTGCCACGGCGAACCGGGTGATGCTACCCGCGGTCCGCGGGTGGAGCCTAGGGCGGGCCTTGTGCGGTATTACGGTGGTGCGCCCCGACGGGGCGCCCGTGGGTGCCGGCCGACTCGTGCTGCGCGACCTGGCCCACCTGTTGGACACCCTCTCGGTCTTCGTGGGTTGGCTGTGGCCGCTCTGGGATGGCCGACGGCGCACCTTCGCCGACATGGTGGTGCGCACCGAGGTGCATCGCCTCGACCCGGCTCGCCGGCCGGCCGACATTCGGCGGCTGGGCGCCGTCGCCGGCGCCGCGGCGACGCTGCTGTGCGTGGCGGGCGCGGCGTTGAGCACCGTGACGGTGTATCTGCCTATGCGGGCGTCGGACCACACGCGCGCCGAAATCGCGGAACAGGGCCCGAAGATCGTCACCGAGATGCTGAGCTACGACCCGGCGACCCTGCACGATGATTTCACCCGCGCCCAATCGCTGACGACCGACAAGTACCGCGAACTCTTGGTCGCCCAGCAAGAGGCAATACAGAACGGGCATCCCGTCGTCAACGAGTACTGGGCGACCAATGACGCCGTACTCTCCGCGACACCGAAGCGGGCGACGATGTTGGTGTTCCTGCAGGGGCACCGGGGCGCGGGCGACGCGGAGCGCTACATCACAGCGACGGTGCGGGTGTCGTTCGTCAAAGGGGCAGCTGCACATTGGCTCGTCGACGAGCTGACCGTGGTGACCAAGCCCAAGCCCCCGAAGGGTGAAAAGTGAGTCCGCGCCGTCGAATTCAGCCCGGCGAAGAGCCGCTCCTCACCGAGCAGCTGCCGCCGTCGACCCGGTGGTCTAGGCTGCGGCGGCGATTGGAGTTACCGGCGCAGTGGTGGAAGCCGTCGCGCCAGTGGGTGCTGCCGATCACGGTGTCCGCAGCCGTGTTACTTGTGGCGGCCTCGATCGCCGCGTCGGCGCTCATCCTCTACATGCATGAGGCGCAGCGGCGGGTGGCGATGAAAGAAGCCGTGGTGTTGAGCTCCGTTCGATCGTTCATGACGGAGTTCACGTCCCTGGATCCCTTCCACGCCAACGCCTATGTCGACCGGATCTTGGAGCGCGGAACCGGGGATTTCGCCAAGCAGTACCGCGACAACATGAACCCGATTCTGGTCCATATCGCGCAAGCGGAGCCGACCAAGGGCACGGCGCTCGACGCCGGCGTCGAACGGTGGAACGACGACGGCAGCGCCAGCGTGTTGGTGGCAACCGAAATCACCACGAAATCCCCAGACGGCAAACAGGTTATCGAGAGCACGAACCGTTGGGTCGTGACCGCTCAGCAGGAAGGGAACCAGTGGAAGATCAGCAGCCTGCTGCAAGTGATCTGACAGACGAGACCCCCGACACGCAGTCGGAGGATGGCGCGGCCGTCGAAACCGATTCTGCGGCAACCGACGACACCGCGGCGGACTCGGTTGACGGTGAGCCGGGGGAGACTGCGGCCGACGACGAGGCTGGGACCGACGCTGCCGAAAACGAGGCGGAGGAGGGTCGACCGGCAAGGCGACGCGTCGGCCGGTGGGTCGCCGTCGCGGTCGGTGTCGCCGCGGCGCTGTTCGTGGGCTCGGCAGCGTTCGCAGGCGCCGCCGTACAGCCGTATCTCGTCGATCGCGCCACCGTGAATACCAAGCTGCAAATCGCGCGCACTGCAGCCAACGCGATCACGACGTTGTGGACCTACACCCCAGACAACATGGACAAGCTGGCGGATCGCTCGGCGCAATACCTCAGCGGCGATTTCGAAGCTCAGTACCGCAAGTACATCGATGCGATCGCCGCGCCCAACAAGCAAGCGCAAATCACCAACAACACCCAGGTGACTGGTGCGGCAGTGGAATCCCTGAACGACCCGAACGCCACCGCGATCGTCTACACCAACTCCACGTCGACTAGTCCGCTGACCAAGAACATTCCCTCGCTGAAGTATGTGTCGTACCGGTTGCAGATGAAACGTGACCACTCGCGGTGGTTCGTCACCAAGATGAGCACCATCACTTCATTGGATCTGACGCCCCAGCTGTAACCCTGCCGGCTGCGCACCGCGCCGAAACGTATTGGAACTCATGGCTGCTGGCGTGATCACCTCGCCGGTATCAAACCGGTTGACGGTCGCAGCGTTGCTGTTGTTGACCTTCGCCACCGGCCTGGTCGACGCGATCAGCGTGCTGATCCTGGGGCACGTGTTCGTCGCCAACATGACGGGAAACGTTATCTTCCTGGGTTTCTGGTTCGTCCCGGGCGCCGGTATCGACCTGACCGCGGCGGTCGTCGCCTTTGCGGGGTTTCTTGCCGGCACCGTGCTGGGGGGCCGGCTGATTCGTCTACTCGGCCACCAGACACGGCGGTGGCTGACAGTGGCGCTCGGGTTGGAGGTCACCATCCTGGTGGTGCTGTCGATTTTGGCCGGCACCGGCGTCCTGGACTATCGCGCCAACACCAAACTTATTCTCATCGCCGGCCTGGCAATGACTTTCGGCGTGCAGAACGCCACCGCACGCCAGTTCGGCATCCAGGAGCTCACGACGACGGTGCTGACCTCCACGGTCGTCGGCCTCGGTGTCGACAGCCGGCTGGCCGGTGGCAGCGGTGAACGGGAAAAGCTGCGCTACAGCGTGATCGCGGCGATGTGCGGGGGCGCCATTCTGGGCGCGACGATGTCGCGGGTCACGGTGGCTCCGGTGATCGGATTGGCCGCCGCCGTGGTCGCGGTGAGCCTGTTGATCTTTCGGTTCGGCCGGCCGGAGCACGGCTAAGCATCAGTTGAACGCGAGCCAGCTGGGCAGGGCCCGTTCGCGCGAATCGCACAGGACCTGCCGGGTGTCGCAGGACCCTTTCGGCACTCCGGCGCCAGCCCACATACCACCGGTGTCACGGCGCAGCACGATCGCCGACGATCCACCGCCGTCCAGCAACACCGCAGTGTCGCTGTTCAATCCGCGGAACAAGTCCTGAATGTTGTCTGGGGTGTAGCTGCCGCCCTGGAACACATACATCTCGTCTTTGGGTTGGGAGTAGGCGATGGCCGTTCGGGCCGCGCTGGGCCCGCCGTCGTTGAGTTGTCCGGTGCTGCCGGGCGCCAATAGGCCCAGCCCGCTCACCGCGACGAACGGCTCGCCTTTGTCCACCAAGCCCTGAACGACCGGGGTGGCGGCGTCGTAGTCTCTGCCGTCCCGGCCGCCCTTGGGCCACACCACGTATGGTGCGCCTCGGGTCGGCATGATCATTGTCGCCAGCGCGCTCCAGTGTTCATTGCCACCGGAGAGGCCCTGTTTGCCGGCATAGGGCACCGTGCCGGTGACGGCTTGGTTGGCCCGGCCTTGGCCGCGGGTGTTGTCGACGTAGGCGCCCAGCGGTGAGCTGCAGCCCGTCGAACGCCACGACCCGCCCTTTTGGCCCCGCACGTCGAAGAAGTTGGCGTTGATCGCAATCGTCGGTTGGCCCAACGCCTGCCACGCTTGCAGCGGAGAGTAGATCTCGGATGCCTGCAACAGTCCGTCACCGGTGCGTGCCCCGGGTGTGCGCTCACAGCGCGACTGCGCGCCGCGGTGGCTGTCCACCAGCAAGTGCGGTGAAAGGCGTTGTGAGGCAGCCTTGATGATCATCAAATGCCCGCCGCTGGTGCCGTCGTACCAGTTGCCGCCGGCGTTGAGCATCGGCGCCGGGTGGCCGGCACCAAAGTTGTACACCAGGTAAGAGCCCCGGGTGCCGGCGATGGCGCCGGCCAGCAAATCGCGCGCCTCGGCGCGCGCAACCGGTTGCCCGGTGGTGGTCGCCAACGCCACGCACAACATCGCCGCGCCGCAGCAAGCTGCCATGCGCCGGAAGGTAGCGGCGAGAGTCGACACGGGGGGGACCTTTCGGCGCGAACGTCGATACAACAAGCACAACATTAACCACACCAGTAACAGAGTCAATTTGCATAACGATCGGATGACGCTTTGGCGGCGCGGCAATGACGTTCCGCGGCTTGAACTTCCGGCCTAGGGCCGAGCGCTACTCCGAGGGGGGCGTCGTCTCTTGGCTGGTGGACGCGATCTCGTCCGTTGCTGTCGCCGAGGCGGGCGCCGGAATCCGGTGGTAGCCGCGGCGGTCGTAGATGCGGGTGACGATGCCGCCGAGCAGCAGGCCGATCACCAGTCCAACGGCCGTCAAAATCAGGGCATGGGTCAATCCGGCGTCGGCGTGACCGTCGAGGTACAGCAGTGCACGCACGCCGAGGAAGACCTGATGCATGGGTTCGAATTTGGCCAGCCAACCGAAGAACGACGGCGCGGCCTCCAGCGGAACCGTCGCCCCCGCAGACGGCAGTCCCAGAATGACGAACAGCAGCATGCTGACGAGCAGTCCGACGGAACCCAGCACCGCGATCAGCGAGGTCGACGTCACGCCGACCGCGACGATCGCGAACACCCCGTAAAGCCACAGCGCGCGGCCATCGGGGATGGGCATGCCCAGCCCGTTGGCGATCACCATGTAGACGGCAGACGTCAACAGCGCCAGCACCAGCATCAATGCCCATTTGACCAGCAGCGTGCGGAACCGCGAGATGTTGACCTGTTCGGCGAATCGATACACCGGGCCGAATTCTGCTGGCACGTAACCGAGCATCGAGTCCACCAGTGTGCTGACCACGATGCTGCCGGTGAACCCGGCGAGCAACAGCAACAGCGCATAGTAGAACGCCGACAACCCATTGCCGGTCCCGTTGGGAAGAGGCTTGTAAACCTCGCTTTGAATGTGGATGGGGTCGGCGAGCATCGCCGTGACTCCGGCGGCCATCGGCGCGGCGTTGGTCTGCAGAGCCACCTCTTCCGAAAGCCGTTCGCCGACTTTGCGATTGACCGCTGTGGCGGCCCGAGAAAGAGTCTGGCCGGCGATGCTGGAAGCCAGCGTACCGGCCCGCGGGTTTGTCGAGACGACGATCATAGGGCGGTCTATTCGGCCCGGGGCCGCCACGTCTTTGGCGAAGGTCTGCAACTTCGACGAGAAGTCCGGTGGTATCCCCACCGCGCCGTAAAGCTTTGCGGTGTCCAGTTCGTGCAGCGCCGCTTCGCGGGTCAGCACGCGCACCTCGAATTTGTCCTTGTCCAAACCAGCGACCAGACCCTTGACGATCTGTGCACCCGTCGGGCCGGCGTCCTCGTTGACGACCGCTACCGGAAAGTGCCGCAGGCTCGTCGTCGGTTTGAGGATGCCGCCCAGATACAAGGCGGCCAGTGCCGACAGCACGGCCAACGTGACGACGATCGGCACTGCCCAGAACCGCACCGTCCGGGTCGCTTTCACGGTGGCTGCGTGGTGCTGTGGTTGAGGCATACCCGCTCCTATCGTCGGGCCTACCCTATGTCGGCGGGTGCTGGTTACGCGGCCACGTTAGGAGATCCGCAAAAGGGGGAACTCCCGGTTGACGACGGCGTCACAGGACGCTTCGGCGGCAAACAGAGGAGCAGCAATGATTGGAACCATCGTCAGCGCCATCGTGATCGGGTTGATTGTCGGCGCACTCGCACGCCTGGTGATGCCCGGCCCGCAACATATCGGCATCATCATGACAATCCTGCTCGGCTTCGTTGGTTCATTAGTCGGGTCGTGGTTGACCTACAAGCTGGGATACACCAACGCCAACGGTGGCTGGGAAGTCATTCCGTTCCTGGTCGGCGTCGCGGTCGCCGTCCTGCTGATTGCCATTTACGTCGGCATCACCGGACGCAGTGGCAGCCAGGTCGGCGGACGCCGGATGGGGCTTCGGCGCTAGCCGCCCAACCCGGTACGCATCTCCCAGACCAGGATTTCGGACGGTTCACCGGCAGTTAGCCGGCGCCCGTCGGAGTCGGTGAAGCGGACAGCGTCGCCGTCGAGGACCTCGCCGAGGCCTTCGACGTCGACGCTGCCGCGTGCGGCGAACAGGTGCACATAGGGCGCCGACGGCAGTTCGACTGCCTCACCGGGACGTAGCCGCGCGCCGTGCAGAGCCGCTGAGCGGTTGCCGATAGTGATCGCGGCGTCGTGGCCGGGGATACCGGAGGCGATGGTCACCAGGCTGCCGGTCAGCAACTTTTCGCTGACCTCTTCCTGCTGGTAGCCGGGAGCGCCGCCAGATTGGTCGGGCGTCACCCACATCTGAACGAAATGAACTGGCTCGCTAGGAGAGTCGTTCTTCTCCGAATGCATGATGCCGCTGCCCGCCGACATGCGCTGCGCCAGGCCCGGGTGCACCACTCCGGAGTTTCCCGCCGAATCACGGTGGGCCAGCACACCGTCCAGTACCCACGTGACGATCTCCATGTCGCGATGCGGATGCATGTCAAATCCCGAGCCGGGTTCGACGACGTCGTCGTTGTTGACCAGCAGCACGCCGTGGTGGGTGTTGTCCGGGTCGTAGTGGTCGCCGAACGAGAACGAGTGCCGGGAGTTCAGCCAGGACGTCTTGGTGACGGCGCGGTCCTGCGCACGTCTGATGTCGACGGTCGCAGGCATGGGCTCCACGGTACCCGCCCGATGGCGGTTACCAGTCGGCCTCGGTGTACTGGATGACGCCGCGAATGTTCTTGCCGTCGAGCATGTCCTGGTAGCCGTCGTTGATGTCTTCGAGCCGGTAGGTGTTGGTCACCATCTCGTCGACCTTCAGCAGCCCGGACTTGTACAAACCAACCAGCCGCGGGGTTTCGACGTGCGAATTGCCGCCGCCGAAGATGTTGCCTTTCAACGTTTTCTGCAACATCGTGAACAGGAACAAGTTGAGCTTGACGTCGACGTCGGTCATCGCGCCCATGCCGGTCACCACGCAGGTGCCGGTTTTGGCGGTCAGGATCATCGCCTCTTCGATCATCTCCCCGCGCATCTCGCCGACGGCGATGATGGTCTTGTCGGCCATCAGTCCGTACGACAGGTCGATCATCGGGGCGATGGCTTCGGCCATGGACGGATAGACATGGGTGGCACCGAACTTGATGGCTTGTTCACGTTTGAACTCCACCGGGTCGATTGCGATGACGTGTTTGGCGCCGGAGAGCACCGCGCCCTGCAGCGCACTCATCCCGATGCCGCCGACACCGACGATCGCCACCGTCTCACCGGGCTGCACTTGCGCGACGTTGGTTGCCGATCCGAATCCGGTCGGCACCGCACAACCCAGGATCGCCGCCGACTCGAACGGCACGTCTGGGTCGATCTTGACGACGGAATCCTTGTGCACCGTCATGTAGGGGGCGAACGTGCCGAGCAAATTCATCGGCGACACGTCATGAGTTCCGGCGCGCACCCGGGAAGTGCCGTCGGCGATGGCCTTACCGCCCAACAGCACCGCGCCGCGGTCGCACAGTGACCGGAAGCCCTTCAGACAGGGCGGGCAGGCCCCACACGCCGGGATGAACGCCAGGATGACGTGGTCGCCCTCTTCCAGTCCGGTGACACCTTTGCCGACCTTCGTCACGACGCCGGCGCCCTCATGCCCGCCGAGTGCCGGTAGCGCGATCGGGGTGGCCCCGGTGGTCAGGTGGTAGTCGGAGTGGCACATGCCCGCGGCATGCATCCTGATCTGAACCTCGTCGTCGACGGGATCGCCCACCTCGATTTCGTCGACTTTGAACGGCGAGTTCAGCTCCCACAGCAGAGCGCCCTTGGTCTTCATCCGAGCGATCTTAGCCAACGAGCCAGAACACGTTACAGTACAGCCCCGAATTTAGGGTTTTACCTGCGGGTATGCCCGGTTACATGGTCTTGTGCGGCACCCCGACGGTCAGGCCTCCGTCGATGGGAAACTCCGCACCGGTGGAATACGAGGATTCGTCGGAGGCCAGGTACACCACGCAGGCAGACACTTCACCAGGTTCGGCCGCGCGCCCCAGCGGGATCTGCAGAAAGTCCTCAGGGATGCCCGCCGTCATCGGGGTGCGGATCATGCCCGGATGAATCGAGTTGACCCGGATATTGTGCGGCGCCAATTCCAGCGCTGCGGCTTTGGCTAGCCCGCGTACCCCGAACTTGGATGCCACGTAGCCGTACAGACCCGGGCTGCCGCGAAGGCCCTCGACGGACGAGATGTTGATGATCGAGCCGCCGCCGGCCGCGATCATCGGCTCGACGGCGGCCTGCATGCCCAGGAATGTCCCGGTCAAATTGATGTCGATGATTTTCTGCCAGTCCGCGAGCGGGAAGTTCTGCAGCGTGTTGCCGTTGACGATGCCGGCGTTGTTCACGAGGACGTTGAGGGCGCCGAACTCGGCCGTCGCCGCCTCCACCGCCGCCTTCCACTGATCGGGCTGGGTGACGTCGAGGTGGACGAACCGGGCCGCCGCGCCCAGTTCCTGGGCCAACGCCGCGCCCTCGTCGTCGAGAATGTCGCCGGCGACTACCCGCGCTCCTTCGGCGACCAAGGCCCGCGCGTGCGCGGCGCCCATGCCGCGGGCGCCACCACTGATCAGTGCGACTTTTCCGTCAACTCGTCCCATGGCGGGTCAGGCTACCCCGCGGCGGATTCTCGGCGAATGTGGGCTTGATGCACGCTTTTCCACAGAAGCCGTGACGCAAGCCCACATTCGACTTGCAGATTTGCGGTTCATTGACACGGTCAGCGCATGGCAGATCGCGATTGGCCGTTCATGGGGACCGAAGCACTGAGCGCCGGTCGAGTCAGCAGGCGCGCGTTGCGCAGCCAGCACGAGCTGGTGTATCGCAACGTCTACGTGCCGAAGGGTCGAGAGCTGACAGCCGTCACACGCGGCATCGCAGCCTGGTTGTGGTCAGGACGAGCGGCCACCCTCGCGGGGTTATCTGCGGCTGCGCTGCATGGTTCACGTTGGATTGATGCCCGATTGCCGGCCGAGTTGAATCGCGCCGAACCGTGCGGCGTCGAGGGCATCGTCATTCACCGCGACAAATTGTTCGACGAGGAATCGTGTGTCGTCAAGGGGGTACCGGTTACCACCCCCGCGCGAACCGCGTTCGACCTCGGGCGACGCAAAGGGTTGACAACTGGCGTCATCCGGCTGGATGCGCTGGCCAACGCCACCGCGCTGAAAGCCGTCGAAGTCGAAGAGTTGATCCAACGACATCGGGGTGTAAGGGGCTTGGTGCAGTTGCGTCAAGTACTGGAACTGATGGATGGGGGAGCGGAATCACCCCAGGAGACGCGCACTCGGCTATTACTCGTGCGCGCGGGCTTGCCGAAACCCGAGACACAGATCGTGGTGGCGGACGGTTCCGGATATCCGTTCGCGCGCATCGACATGGGGTATCGGGAATGGAAGGTCGGTATCGAGTTTGACGGGGCGCAACATTGGACAGATCCTGCACGTCGCACGGCCGATATCGATCGCTATGCCGAGCTTGGGGCACTGGGCTGGGTGATCATCCGCGTCAGTAGTGACCTTCTGCGTTATCGCCCGGCAGTCGTTGTAGCCCGCGTCTCTGGCGCGCTAACGGCAGCAGGCTGCCGAATGTGGGTTTGATGCACGGTTTTTCGGCCGGAGCGTGACATAAGACCACACTCGGCGGTTAGAGGGAGGCGGGCAGGCCGAATTTCGCGAACAGTGACGTGTCGAGGAACGCGACGACATGACTGACGCCGGTGTCGGTGACGTCGAGCACCTGCAGTTGGAACGGGATATGGCTGTCGCCGTCGCGCATGTACATCGCCGCGGCGGGCTGGCCGTTGGCGACCAACGGAAGAAGGCGCATATCACCGGCTGCTTGCGCCGGGCACTGGTGGCGGATGAGGGTGGCGATCGCCGCCGGACCCTGATACCAGCCGAGGAACGGCGGCATCTCCCAAATCGCCTCGGCGGTGAACAACTCCACCAGTCGGTCGACGTCGTAGTCCTCGAACGCCGCGATGTAGTGGGCCAACCGATCCTGCGTCTCTGCCGAATCCGGCGGCGCCAGGCGATCGTCGGCGCTGAGCCCGGCCGTTTCCAACTGGGCGCGGGCCCGTTGCAGGAGGCTGTTGACGGCGGTGGTGCTCGTGCCGATCGCCGCGGCCACCTCGGCCGCCTTCCACTGCAGCACGTCGCGCAGCACCAATACCGCCCGCTGCCGCGGTGACAGATGCTGCAGCGCCGCGACAAACGCCAACCGCACCGATTCACGCGAGCCGACAATCACCGCGGGGTCGGCGGGATCGTTCGACGGGTCGGGCAGCGGCTCCAGCCACGGCACCTCGGTGCGTTCCACCAACTCCGCAGTCGGATCCGAGCTGGGCGCCCCCAGCCCGCTCGGCAACGGCCGACGCGCCCGGCCCTCGAGCGCAGTCAGGCAGGTGTTGGTGGCAATGCGGTGCAGCCAGGTCCGTACCGACGACTTGCCCTCGAAACGGTCGAAGGCCTTCCAGGCCCGCAGATAGGTTTCCTGGACCAGGTCTTCGGCGTCGTGCAGCGAACCTGTCATGCGGTAACAATGCGCGAGCAGTTCACGACGGTAGGGCTCGGCGCAGGTGGAGAAATCGCCGCCGTCGAGGCTTTCTGCGAGAAGGCTCACCCGAGTGAGCCTACGCAGAACGTGTGACATGCTGCCCGTGATGACTACGACCCGTACCGAACGACACTTCGACGGCGTCGGCGGCGTACGCATCGTCTACGACGTCTGGTCCCCCGACACCACGCCGCGCGCGGTTGTCGTCCTCTCCCACGGCCTGGGTGAACACGCCCGCCGCTATGACCACGTTGCGCAGCGGTTCGGTGCGGCCGGCCTGGTGACCTATGCGCTCGATCACCGTGGGCACGGCCGTTCGGGCGGCAAGCGGGTGCTGGTCAAAGACATCTCTGAATACACCGGCGATTTCGACACCCTTGTCGGCATCGCCGCCAGGGAGCACCCCGGATGCCAATGCATCGTGCTGGGCCACAGCATGGGTGGTGGCATTGTGTTCGCGTACGGCGTCGAACGGCCGGACAACTACGACTTGATGGTGCTGTCCGGGCCTGCTGTTGCCGCGCAATCCGCGGTGCCGAAGCTGCTGGCGCTGACGGCCAAGACGCTCGGCGCCGTCGCTCCAGGTCTGCCCGTGCAGGAACTCGACGCGAACGCGATATCCCGCGATCCCGCCGTCGTCGACGCCTACAACAGCGACCCGTTGGTGCACCACGGCAAGGTTCCCGCCGGCATCGCCCGCGCGCTGCTGCTGGTTGGCGAGACGATGCCGCATCGCGCGCCGGCGCTGACCGCGCCGCTGCTGGTCGTGCACGGCTCCGAAGATCGGCTGATCACCGTCGAGGGCAGTCACCGGCTGGTCGAGGCGGTGGGCAGTTCAGACGTCGAGCTGAAGGTCTATCCCGGGCTGTACCACGAGGTGTTCAACGAGCCCGAGCGCGATCAGGTGCTCGACGACGTGGTTTCGTGGATCGACGCGCGGCTGTGAATAGCCGAAAGGCGATCTCGTCCCGGTCTACTAACTTGGCCCTATGACCGACGACAAGATGCTGACGCGGATCGCCGCCCTGCTGCGCCAAGCCGAAGGCACCGACAACGTCCATGAGGCCGAGGCGTTCATGGCGGCCGCGCAACGGTTGGCCACTGCGACATCCATCGACTTGGCGGTAGCCCGCTCACATGCCGCCAAGCGCACGCCCGCGCAGACGCCGGTCCAGCGGACCATCAGCATCGGCGATGCCGGCACCAAAGGATTGCGTACCTACGTGCAGCTGTTCGTGGTGATCGCCCACGCCAACGACGTGCGCTGCGATGTGGCGTCGAACTCGGCGTTCGTCTACGCCTATGGGTTCGCCGAGGACATCGACACCACCCATGCGCTGTACGCGAGCCTGGTGGTCCAAATGGTGCGCGCCTCGGATGCCTACATCGCTAGCGGTGCGCACCGACCTACCCCGACGATCACCGCGCGGCTGAATTTTCAGCTGGCGTTCGGGTCTCGGATCGGTCAGCGACTGGCCGAGACCCGCGAGCAGACTCAGCGCGAAGCCAAGAAGGATCGCGGCCGTGCTCCGGGAACGGCTATCGCGCTGCGCAACAAAGAGATCGAGTTGCGTGACTATTACCGAGGGGCGTCTAAAGCGCGTGGTACCTGGCAGGCCACCCGGGCATCGGCGGGCTACTCGTCGGCGGCGCGGCGGGCCGGTGATCGGGCCGGTAAGCGGGCGCGGCTGGGCACCAGCCCGGAGTTGTCGGGGGCGCACACCGCGCTGGGTCGGTGAGCACCGAAGACTCTGCTCCCCGCGACGCGCAGCGCTCGAAGGTCTATGCCGCTGAGGAATTCGTTCGAACGCTCTTCGAGCGCGCCGCTGAGCACGGGTCGGGCGACGTCGAATTCTTCGGCGGGCGGTTGACCCTGCCGCCGGAAGCGCGGTTTGGCTCGGTGGCGGCGGTGCAGCGCTACGTCGACGACGTGCTGGCGTTGCCGACCGTACGGCAGCGCTGGCCGGGCATCCCGCCGCTGCGGGTGCGCTCGCGGCGGGCCGCTACCGCGGCGCATTACGAAAGCCACGACGGCGCAGGGGTTATCGCGGTGCCAGATCGCGACACCGCCGACTGGGCGATGCGTGAACTGGTGGTACTGCACGAGATCACCCACCATCTGTGCGACGCCCAGCCGCCGCACGGACCCCAGTTCGTGGCAACCATGTGCACACTGGCTGAGCTGGTAATGGGTCCGGAGCTCGGATACGTGTTGCGCGTGGTGTACGCCCGAGAGGGCGTCGAGTAGGTCTAGCGTTGAGCGGGTGAGCGAAGTAGGCGCGGCGCTCCCGACCGACGCTGACATTCGTGCCCGCGAGGTCGATGCGCAGATGACCGACGCCGAGCGGTTTTCGCTGCTGCGCAGTGTGATGGGCGCCAACGAGCTGTTGCCGGTGCGTGACGAGCGCATTCCGCCCGACGTCCCGATGAGCGCCGGTTATGTGCCCGGCATCCCGCGCCTTGGTGTGCCGGCACTGCTGATGACTGATGCCAGCCTGGGGATCACCAACCCCGGCTTCCGGCCAGGAGATACGGCCACCGCGTTGCCGGCGAGTCTGGCGCTGGCCGCCGGCTTCGATCCCGAGTTGGCCCGCGCCGCTGGTGTGGCCATCGGGTGTGAGGCCCGCAGCCGGGGCTTTAACGTGCTCCTGGCTGGCGGTATCAACCTTGCCCGCGATCCACGCAATGGCAGAAACTTCGAATACCTCTCCGAGGACCCGCTTTTGAGCGCCACCATGGCCGCCGCGTCGATCGAGGGGATTCAGCAGCAGGGTGTCATATCCACGATCAAGCACTACTCGCTGAACTGCAACGAAACCAACCGGCACTGGCTGAATGCCGTCATCGAACCGTCCGCTCATCGCGAATCCGACCTGCTGGCATTCGAAATCGCGATCGAGCGTTCACAACCCGGCGCGGTGATGACCGCCTACAACAAAATCAACGGCGATCCCGCGAGTGGCAACGACGTGCTGATCAACGATGTGCTGAAAAGTGCTTGGGGATACCGCGGTTGGGTGATGTCCGACTGGGGCGCTACACCGAGTTGGGAGTTCGCGCTCAAGGGCCTTGACCAGGAATCCGGAGCGCAGATCGACGCAGTGTTCTGGCAGGCCGAGCCCTTCGGCGACCAGCTCAAAGCCGCCCACGCCGCAGGTAAGCTGTCCGCTGAGCGCCTCTCCGACATGACGCGCCGGATTCTGCGGTCGGTTTTCGCCGTCGGCGCTGACCGATGGGGCACCGCGTCCCCGCCGGATATGCGTGCCCACCACGACATCGCGCTACAGGTCGCCCGGCAGGGCATCGTTGTGCTGAAAAACGATGGGGTGTTGCCGCTTTCGTCAGACGCTGACGTCGTCGTGGTCGGTGGATCCGCGCAGCTCGGTGTGGTGGCCGGTTGCGGATCGAGCACCGTGGTGCCGCCCGGTGGCTATGCCCAGGTGATTCCGCTGGGCTGGCCCGGCGGCCTGCGTAATCTGTATCTGTTGCCGTCGTCGCCGATGATTGAGCTGAGACACCATTTACCGGGCGGCCGCGTGGAATTCGATCCCGGGGTCAGTCCGGCGGAGGCGGCGGTGGCGGCGCGACGCGCAGAGGTCGCGATCGTGTTCGCGATCCGCGTGGAAGGGGAAGGTCTCGACAGCGTCGACATGTCGCTGCCCTGGGGTCAAGACGCGGTGATTGCCGCTGTGGCTGACGCCAACCCGAATACCGTGGTGGTGCTGCAGACCGGCAATCCGGTCGAGATGCCCTGGTGCGACGCGGTCGGGGCGATTGTGCAGGCCTGGTATCCGGGGCAGGCCGGTGGCCAGGCGATCGCGGAAATCCTTGCCGGGCACGTCAATCCGTCGGGTCGATTGCCGATCACGTTTCCCGTCGACCTGGGCCAGACCCCGCGGCCCGAGTTGCCGGGGCTTGGCGAGCAGTGGGGGACTGAAACCACCATCGACTACGCCGAAGGTGCCGAGGTCGGCTACCGGTGGTTCGCCCAGCAAGGCCACGTTCCGCTGTTCGCGTTCGGACACGGCCTGTCCTACACGGCCTTCACGTATCACGATCTGCGTCTGGTCGGCGGCGCCACCGTCACCGCAAGCGTCACCGTGACCAATACCGGCGAGCGCCGCGGCGCCGACGTGCCACAGCTATACCTGACGACGGCCCCGACGGGGCCACGGATGCGATTGCTCGGATTCGAACGAGTCGACCTGGAGCCGGCCGAGTCCCGCCAGGTCACGATCGAGGCGGATCCGCGGCTACTGGCCCGCTATGACGGTGATGCCGGCGACTGGCGGATCGATGCGGGCACCTACACCGTGGCAGTCGGCGTGTCGGCGGCCGCGTTGGAACTGGCCGCGGAAGTCGAGCTAGCCGGTCGCCACTTCGGGCGATGACCGGCTAGCTCGGACCGCGAATTTCTTAACTAGCTGACGGCGACCAGTTCATCACCGCAGGTGCAGCGGTACGGTTCGCCCGCACCGGCGCAATGGCACGCGACCTCGATACGAACACGGCACCCGCAGCCCTCGTGGCCACAGGTGAGAACAGTCCCTGCCTCGTTGCTGCCCATGTTGTTTCGCCCTTATCTGTGTCGGGGATCCCCAGTTGCTCGCGGGATCCGGTATTTCCGAGTGCCTGTCCGTGGTGCGGACAACCACCCGCTCACCATATACCCCATACGGGTATGCCGTAAAGCCCCGGCGGCGGAAAGTTGTGGTGCCGATCCGCTAGCGTGGACCGCATGACCTCGCAGCCCAACCCCAAGGACGTCGACGCATTCCTGGACAGCACCGTCGTCGGCGATGATCCGGAGTTGACCGCGGTGTTGGACGCCAGCGCGGCAGCTGGGCTGCCGCAGATCGCCGTCTCAGCTCAACAGGGCAAGTTCCTCTATCTGCTGGCGGGTGCCATCCGGGCGCGGCGAATCCTGGAGATCGGCACACTGGGTGGTTACAGCACCGTCTGGCTGGCGCGCGCAGCCGGGCCGGACGGGCAGGTGGTGACGCTGGAATACGAACCCAAACACGCGGAGGTGGCGCGGGCCAACATGTCCCGCGCGGGTGTCGATGACCGGGTGGAGGTCGTCGTCGGCCCCGCGTTGGAGACGTTGCCGACGCTGACCGGCGGCCCGTTCGACCTGGTATTCATCGATGCCGACAAAGAAAACAATCTCGGCTACCTGGATTGGGCGGTTCGGCTGACCAGGCCGGGGTCAGTCATTGTGGTGGACAACGTGATTCGCGAAGGGCACATCTTGGCGCCGAAACCGGATGACCGTTTGATGCAGGTGGTGCGGCAGACACTACAGGTGATGGGTGAGCACCCGCGACTGGACACCGCGGTGCTCCAGACCGTCGGCGTCAAAGAGTGGGACGGCTTCGCGATGGCGTTGGTCAAATAGCCGTCAGGGCGTCAGATCTTCGACCGCCTGCTGGGCCGAGGTGATCGTGCTGATCCGCAACGCGGTTTCGCCGGCGTAGAGGGCACAAGAGTCCACCGCAGAATCCGGCATGCCGGCCAGCGGGGCCAGCGGGGTGAACACCGGCAGCGCAGCAGATTGCAGCCGGATGAGCTTGCCCGGGTTGACATTAGCGAGCAGGGACAGCCATCGGCTGCTCGCGCCGATGGCGGTGGGCAAGGTCTTGGCCGTCCCGTCGCCGCGGCACCAGCGATGGGTGGCCGCGTTCGGAACAACGCGGTGCCGCAGCGGCCAACTCACGCTGAATAGCGTGGTTTCCAGCGTCTTGTCGGCACTTAGCACGCGTCGCTGGTATTCGGGATGCGCGCCGGCTTCTTCGGTGAGCAGGAACTTCGTGCCGGCGATGACGCCAACGGCTCCGTTGTCGAGGGCTGCGCGAGTGTCGGCGGCGGTGGCGATACCGCCGGCTAGGAACACCGGACGCTTGTCGGCCGCCGCCAGCGCCTGAGGTAGGAACTCGAGCGCCGGTATGGTCCCGACCAGATGACCGCCGGCTTCGCGGCCTTGTGCGATCAAACCGTCAGTGCCCCATCTGATTGCCTCGCGGGCCTGCGTGTCGGTGCCGACCATCACGAAAACGAAGATCCCGGCGTCGCGCAGGCGCTCGACGATGCCACGGTCACCGCCGAAGGCCACCACCGCGACGTCGACCCGGTTGTCGACGCAGACGTCGACGTGGCCGCGCCGCACGAACGGCATGAGCAGGTTGACCGCGACGGCGCGGCCGGGGGCTTCGGCCCGCACGTGGTCGATCGCCGCTCGCAGTTGGCTCGGCGGCGCCAGCCCGAGCGTGCCCAGGCCGCCGGCGTTGGCGACGGCAGCGGCCAGTTGGGCGCCTGCCAGCCCGCCGCCCATGCCGGCTTGGCCGATTGGGACGTCGAGTCGCAGTCGGTCCGCGATGTCCATCGCTTACCTTTCGTTCGGCGCGAGCGTGCGCGGACCCGGCGACACGCTCGGCGTGTCGGCCGGGGACACGCACGCTCGCGCAAGAGGAGACTTAGCTGCAGACTGCGCCGATCGCTGCGGAACCGACCAGCTTCACGTACTTGGCCAACACGCCGGTGGTGTACCGCGGCGGCAGCGGGGTGAAACCGGCACGGCGAGCAGCGAACTCATCGGCATCGACCAGCACGTCGAGGGTGGCGTTGGCCACGTCGAGCCGGACGCGGTCGCCGTCGCGCAAAAAGGCGATCGGTCCGGCGTCGACGGCCTCGGGGGCGACGTGCCCGACGCACAAGCCGGTGGTGCCGCCGGAAAACCGGCCGTCGGTCAGCAACAGCACGTCCTTGCCCAAGCCGGCGCCCTTGATGGCGCCCGTGATCGCCAGCATCTCTCGCATTCCGGGCCCGCCCTTGGGGCCCTCGTAGCGGATCACGACCGCGTCGCCCGCAGTGATGGTGCCGTCTTCGAGAGCATCCAGCGCCGCCCGCTCCCGGTCGAAAACCCTTGCGGTGCCCTCGAAGACGTCGGAGTCGAAGCCGGCCGACTTCACCACGGCACCCTCCGGCGCCAGCGATCCGTGCAGGATGGTGATGCCGCCGGTCGGATGGATCGGGTTGTTCAGGGCCCGCAGCACCTTGCCGTCGGGATCCGGCGGGGCGATGTGCGCGAGGTTGTCGGCGACGGTCTTGCCGGTCACCGTCAGGCAGTCGCCGTGCAACAGGCCCGCGTCCAGCAGCGCCTTCATCATCACCGGCACCCCGCCGATGCGGTCGACGTCGAACATCACATGGCGGCCAAACGGCTTGACGTCGGCCAAGTGCGGCACCTTGGACCCGATGCGACTGAAGTCCGCCAACGACAGCTCGGCGCCGGCCTCGTAGGCGATGGCCAGCAGATGCAGCACCGCGTTGGTCGAGCCGCCGAACGCCATCACCACCGCGATCGCGTTCTCGAAGGCCTCCTTGGTGAGGATGTCGCGGGCGGTGATGCCACGACGCAGCAATTCGACCACCGCCTGACCGCTGTGCCGCGCGAAGGCGTCCCGGCGGCGATCGGTCGCCGGCGGCGCCGCACTGCCGGGCAGCGACATCCCCAGCGCCTCAGCGGCACTGGCCATGGTGTTAGCGGTATACATACCGCCGCAGGCGCCCTCGCCGGGGCAGATGGCCCGCTCGATCGCGTCGACGTCCTCGCGCGGCATCAGGCCACGCGCACACGCGCCGATCGCCTCGAAGGCGTCGATGATCGTCACGTCGCGTTCGCTGCCGTCGGACAGCTTGGCCCGCCCCGGCAGGATCGAGCCGGCGTAGAGAAACACCGCCGCCAGATCCAGGCGGGCAGCGGCCATCAGCATTCCCGGCAGCGACTTGTCACAGCCGGCCAACAGCACCGAGCCGTCGAGGCGCTCGGCTTGCATCACGGTTTCGACGCTGTCGGCGATGACTTCGCGGGACACCAACGAAAAGTGCATGCCCTCGTGACCCATCGAGATGCCGTCGGACACCGAAATCGTGCCGAACTCAAGCGGATACCCGCCCGCCGCGAACACCCCCTCCTTCACGGCCTTGGCCAGCCGGTCCAGCGACAGGTTGCACGGCGTGATCTCGTTCCACGACGAAGCCACCCCGATCTGGGGTTTGGCGAAGTCGTCGTCATCCATGCCGACCGCGCGCAACATGCCACGGGCGGCGGCTTTCTCCAGGCCGTCGGTGACGTCGCGGCTGCGGGGTTTGATGTCCGGGACGACGGTCGACGAGTCAGTGCTGTGGGCCATTGGCCAAGTATGCTCGTGACCTCGAAGCCGCCCAAATTCTTTAATACCCTACAGGGGTATAGGGTACTCTGGCGGTGTGCCGGCGCGAACCGGACAGCTCGACACCGAGATGCTGGGAGGGTAGATGACATCCGCGCACGGGTATTCGCCACAGAAGGACAACTACGCCAAGCGGCTGCGCCGCATCGAGGGCCAGGTGCGTGGCATCGCGAAGATGATCGATGACGACAAGTACTGCATCGATGTCCTCACCCAGATCAGCGCCGTCAACAGCGCGCTGCGCTCGGTGGCGCTGAACCTGCTGAACGAACACCTGGGCCATTGCGTCAGCCGCGCGGTGGCCGACGGCGGTGACGACGCCGAGGAGAAGCTCGCCGAAGCCTCTGCGGCGATCGCGCGACTCGTCCGGTCCTGATCCGCGGGCCGCGCCAAATCGCGTGATTGAGTAGTCGGCGTGGCGGCAGTGCGTACGGTAGGTGCAGCGCGATCGCTCGTAAGCCGGCCGACGCCACACCCGACGCCATGACTATCCGAACCGGAACAACCAGCACCAGACCGTGGACGCCGCGGATCGCAATGCAGTTGACGGTGCTGGCCGCGGCGGCGTTCATCTATGTCACTGCCGAAGTGGTGCCGGTAGGCGCCCTGCCGGCCATTGCCCGCGATCTGCACGTCAGCCTGGCTCTGGTCGGCACGCTACTGACCTGGTACGCGCTGGTGGCGGCGTTGACGACGATCCCGCTGGTGCGTTGGACCGCGCATTGGCCGCGACGGCGCACGCTGCTGTTGACCCTGGTCTGTCTGACCGCCTCCCAGCTCATCTCGGCGTTGGCCCCGAACTTCGCGGTGCTGGCCGGCGGACGGGTGCTCTGCGCGGTCACCCACGGTCTGATGTGGTCGGTGATCGCGCCGATCGCGACCCGGCTGGTGCCGCCCAGCCACGCCGGCCGCGCGACGACGGCGATCTACGTGGGCACCAGCCTGGCGCTGGTGGTCGGTAGCCCGCTGACGGCGGCGATGAGCTTGGTGTGGGGCTGGCGGTGGGCCGTCGTGTGCGTCACGGTCGCCGCCGCGATCGTCACCGCCGCCGCCTGGCTGATCCTGCCGGAGATGGTGCTGTCTGCCGAACAACTCGAGCGGGTGGGCCCGGCAGCCCGTCACCACCGCAACGGCCGGCTATGGACGGTGAGCCTGCTCACCATGGTGGCGGTCGGGGCCCATTTCATCTCTTACACCTTCATCGTGGTGATCATCCGCGACGTCGTCGGCATCCGCGGACCGAATCTGGCCTGGGTGCTGGCCATATACGGCGTTGCCGGGCTGGTGGCCGTCCCGGTGGTGGCACGCCCGTTGGACCGCCGACCCAAGCGTGCGGTCATCATCTGTATGACCGGCTTGGCGGCGGCGTTCGTGCTGCTGACCGGGCTCGCCTTCGGCGGGCGAGCCACCGCGACCACCGCGCTGGTGGGAACCGGCGCCATCGTGCTGTGGGGTGCGATGGCGACTGCCGTGTCGCCGCTGCTGCAGTCGGCGGCGATGCGTAACGCCGCCGACGATCCCGACGGCGCGTCGGCGCTATATGTCACGGCGTTTCAGGTCGGCATCATGGCGGGCTCCCTGGCCGGCGGCCTGCTCTTTGAGCACAGCGTCCCGGTGATGCTGGCCGCGTCGGCGGCCCTGATGGCCGTTGCGCTGGCCGGCATGACGGCGAGTCGGCACATGTTCGACGTCCCGGTGCCGGCGCAGCGGCCGTAACGTTCCCCACTGCCCAGCGATTAACGCAGCAGGTCAGCGTTGCGCGGCGGCCGCCGTGCCGGGAGCGGAGTGCCGCGCTGTGCCACACTGGTTGAGATTGTGACTGGAGGTATGCATATGTCGCGACGCACGAGGCGTTTTCTCGTCGCCGCTGCCAGTACGGCCGGAATGGCCGCTGTACTGACGCTGGGCAGTGGTTCGGCATTGGCCGACCCCGACCAGCCGCCGCCCGATCCGGCTGCGGTGGACGCCGCGCCGGCCGACGCGCCGGCCCCGCCGCCGTGGGCTGATCCGTTCGCGCCGCCCCCGCCGCCGCCAGACGCACCGGCGCCGCCGCCCGCGGACCCGCTCGCGGGCCCACCGCCGGGTGCGGCGCAACCGGCGGCTGCCGCCCCGGCCGGACCGGTCGCCGGGCAGAACCCGGAGCCGTTCACCGGCCAGCCGCCGTTCCTGCCGCCGACCTTCACGCCGGTCAGCGGCTCGATGGTGGGGGTGGCCCAGCCGATCATCATCAACTTCCAGCGGCCGATCGCCGACAAGCCGATGGCCGAGCAGGCGATCCACATCTCGTCGACCCCGCCGGTGCCTGGCAAGTTCTACTGGATGACACCCAGCCAAGTGCGCTGGCGTCCGATCAACTTCTGGCCGGCCCACACCAACGTGCACATCGATGCCGCCGGAACCACGTCGGACTTCCACACCGGCGACGCGCTGGTGGCAACGGCGGACGACGCCACCCACACGATGACCGTCACCCGCAACGGAACCGTGGAGAAAACCATCCCGATGTCGATGGGGATGGCGGCCGGCGGGCACCACACGGCCAACGGCACCTACTACGTGCTCGACAAGAAGGCCAAGATGGTGATGGATTCCACCACCTACGGGGTGCCGGTCAACTCGACCTACGGCTACAAGGTGGATGTCGAGAACGCCGTGATGTTCGACAACAGCGGTGACTTCGTGCACAGCGCGCCGTGGTCGGTGGCCGATCAGGGCAAACGAAACGTCAGCCACGGCTGCATCAACATCAGCCCGTCCAACGCCAAGTGGTTCTTCGACAACTTCGGCACCGGTGATCCCATCGTGGTGAAGAACTCCGTCGGTACCTACAACAAGAACGACGGCTCCAACGACTGGCAGATCTAGCTCGTCGCGAAAGTGTAACTGCCGACGGCGTTACTCGTAAAACGTGTCGGTAGTTGCACTTTCGCGATCAGGACTTAGTTCCAGATGCGAACCCGGCGGGCCGGGTCCAGGTAGAGCTTGTCGTTCTCGGCCACGTCGAAGGCGTCGTAAAACGCGTCGAGGTTGCGGATCACGCCGTTGCAGCGAAACTCCGGCGGGGAGTGCGGGTCGATCGCCAGGCGCCGGATCGCCTCGGCCTCACGTGATTTGGCGCGCCACACCTGCGCCCAGCCGAAGAACACCCGCTGCACGCCGGTCAGCCCGTCGATCACCGGGGCCGGGCCGTCGTTCAGCGACAGCTGGTAGGCCAGCAGCGCGATCGACAGCCCACCCAGATCGCCGATGTTCTCCCCGACGGTGAACGCGCCGTTCACGTGGTGGCCGTCGTCGAGCCCGCGCGGTGTGTACACCTCGTACTGCTCGATCAGCGCTTTGGTGCGCGCGCCGAATTCGGTGCGGTCCTCGTCGGTCCACCAGTCGACCAGGTTGCCGTCGCCGTCGTATTTGGCGCCCTGGTCGTCGAAGCCATGGCCGATCTCGTGGCCGATCACCGCGCCGATACCGCCGTAGTTGGCGGCGTCGTCGGCCTCGGGGTCGAAGAAGGGGGGCTGCAAAATCCCTGCGGGGAAGACGATTTCGTTCATCCCCGGGTTGTAGTAGGCGTTGACGGTTTGCGGTGTCATGAACCACTCGTCGCGATCGACCGGACCACCGAGCTTGGCCAGCTCGCGGTCATGGTTGACCGCATACCCGCGGCGGTAGTTGCCGTAGAGGTCGTCGCGGTCGATCACCAGCGCCGAGTAGTCGCGCCATGTCTTCGGGTAGCCGACCTTGGCGGTGAACTTGTCCAGCTTGTCCAGCGCGCGTTGCCGCGTCTGCGGTGTCATCCAGTCCAGGTTGGTGATGCTGATCCGATACGCCTCGCGCAGATTGTCCACCAGCGCATCGATGCGGGCCTTGGCGTCCGGCGGGAAATGCCGTTGCACGTAAAGCTTCCCGACGGTGTCGCCCAGCAGACCCTCCACCAGTGACACGCCGCGCTTCCAGCGTTCCCGGATCTCCTCGGTCCCGGTCAACCTGCGACCGTAGAACGCGAAGTCCTCGCGCACCAGCGCATCGGTGAGCAACCCGGCTCGGGAATGAATCACCCGCCACCGCGCCCACCGCTTCCAGTCGTCGAACTCCTCGTCGCGCCACAGCGCCGCGAACGAGGTCAGGTAATCGGGTTGGCGCACAACAAGTTCGGTGACTTGCTCGGGCGTGCTGCCAAGCCCGTCCACCCAGCCGGCCCAGCCGAAGCCCGGCGCCTGCGTCTCCAAATCCGCCAATGTGCGCAGGTTGTAGGTGAGCTCGGCGTCGCGGCGTTTGACCACGTCCCAGTGCGCGGCGGCGAGCTTGGTCTCCAAGGCCACGATGCGCGCGGCGGTCTCGGCGTGCTCTGCCGCATCCCCGCCGTACACCAGCGCGAACATCCGCGCGATGTGACCGGGGTAGTCGGCCAATAACTCGGCGTGCTGCTCGTCGCGGTAGTAGGACTCGTCGGGCAACCCGATGCCGGACTGGGTGACGTGCATCAGGTAGCGGGTCGAATTCTTCGAATCGGTGTCGATGTACATGCCGGCCCCGCCGCCCACGCCGGTGCGCTGCAGCGCGCCGACGACGGCCGCCAGCGCGTCGCGGTCGGCGGTCTGGTCAATCCGGGCCAGCTCGTCGAGCAGCGGCGCCACGCCGCGGCGCTCCACCGCGTCCTCGTCGAGAAAGCTGGCATAGAGGTCGCCGATGCGTTGCTCGTCGGAGCCAGCGGCCGCGCCGGTTTGGCCGGCCTCGGCGATCAGGTCACGGACCTGAATCTCTGCCCTGTCGAACAGCGAGCGGAAGGCGCCGTCGGTGGCGCGGTCGGGCGGGATCCGGTACTCGTCCAGCCAGCGGCCGTTGACGTGGCCGAACAGATCGTCTTGGGGGCGGGCATTGGCGTCGACGTGGCTCAGGTCGATGCCCGAGCGGATGGCTTCTACCGTCACCCCGCCATCCTTCCATCTTCAGCGGCGGTGGCCGGGCGGCTGCCGGCGCCCGGTACCCTCACGGCCATGCCCGACGGGGAGCAGACCGAGCCGACGGCCGCCGACGACGCCCCAGCCGAGCCGTCGGGTGGGCCGCTCTTTTCCGCCTACGGCATCGCATCGGCGGTGCTGGGTGCGCTGTCGGTCGCGGCGATCGTGCTGGGCGTGCTCATCTGGTCTGCACACCGCAGCGACCTCGACGAGCGCCGCTACCAGACCCGGGTTCTGCAGACAGCCGCGGATTGGACCGGAGTGCTGATCAACATGCACACCGACAACGTCGACGCCAGCCTGCAGCGACTCCACGACGGCACCGTCGGCCAGCTCAACGTCGATTTCGACTCTGCGATGCAGCCCTACCGTCAAGTGGTGCAGAAGCTGCAAACGCGCAGCGTCGGACAGATCGAGGCCATCGCGATCGAATCGGTCCGCCACGACCCGGACGTCCAGCCCGGCACCCGCCGACCGGCTGAACCGTTGCCGGCGGGCATGGCACGCCGAACCGACTCCGTCATGGTGGTCGCCACCTCGGTCAGTGAGAACGCCGGCGCGAAGCCGCAGATCGTGCACTGGAGTCTGCGGCTGGGCGTCTCCGACGTGGACGGCAAGCTGTTGGTCTCACGGCTGGAGTCGATTCGATGAGGAACGCGTGGCGGTTACTGGCGTTCGATATCGCAGCACCACTGGCCGCGATCGGCGCGCTGGTGATGATCGGGGTGGTTCTCGGCTGGCCGCTGTGGTGGGTCTCGGCGTGCTCTGTGCTGGTGCTGTTGATCGCCGAGGGTGTGCTGGTCAACTTCGCGCTGCTACGCCGTGATTCGGTCACCGTCGGCACCGACGACGACGGGCCCGGGCTGCGGCTGGCCGTCGTCGGCGTATGTGCGGCGGCGCTGGTGGCCGCTGTGGTGGTCGGCTACACCCGCTGGACCGTGCCGGACCGCAACCTCAAACGCGACGCGACCGAGGTGGTGGCGATCGCGACCGGAATGGCCGAGGCGGCGGCGTCGTTCACGCCCAACGCGCCCGGCGTCTCGATCGACCGCGCGACAGCGATGATGGCGCCCGACAAGGCTGGTGCTCTCAAAGACCAGTACCTGAAGGCCAGCGCAGATCTGGCCCACCGCAAGATCACCGCGCATGCTCAGGCGCTGTCGGCCGGTGTCGAGGCGATCGGGCCGTCGCGCGCTGTGGTGGCGGTGATCCTGCGGGTGACCCAGGGCGCACCGGGGGAGGAGCCCAGCCGTGCCACCCCGGCGCTGCAGGTTGCCCTCACCAAGGACAGCGGCCGTTGGCTGGTGCTCGACTGGGGCCCCGTCAACCCGCACTAGCGGCAACTCGCGGTTCGAGTGTGCAGTGAGGGCTTTCAGTGTGAATCCTGGGCGCTAGCCGTCGGCGTGTCGCCGCCCAGGATTCACACTCGATTCAGGAGACACCGACTCGCGGCGTCAGCGCAGGCGCGCGTGCTCGACCATCAGGCAGCGGTCCATCACCACATTCAGCCCGGCGGCCTCGGCGTCGCGGCCCACCTGCTCATCCCACAAACCCTGCTGCAGCCACAGGGTTTTCGGGCGGGGTTTTAGAGCCAGCGTGTCGGCCAGCACCGAGGGCACCTCTTCGAGGCGGCGGAAGACGTCGACCATATCGGGTATCACCGGCAGGTCGGACAGGCGCGGGTAAACGCGGGCGCCGTCGATCTCGGTGATCGTCGGGTTGACCGGAAACACGCGATACTGGCCAGTCGCGATCAGATACGAGTAGATCTCATAGCTGGGCCGGCTGTGGTTGGCCGACGCACCGACCACGGCGATCGTCTCGGTCTCCTGCAGGATGCGCCGCAGCGCGGCGGCATCGGGCTGACCGGTCATCAGTTATTTCCGGGCGGACGACGCGACCGTGCATTGGCAAACCGGTCCGACAGCCGGCGCATCCGAATCATCAGCGCCGCCGACGGGCTGACCTCGGCGTCGAGATAGGCAGCGAACTCGTCGACGGGCACGCCGATGCGCGAGGCGAATTCGTCTCGTTCCAACCCCGATCGCTCCACCAGCACCTGCACGTGGCGGGCGACTTCCTTGCGCTCATTGGCTTCCAGGTGAGCGCGGGCGCGCTCCAGCACCTCGGCGAGCGCCTTGGAGATCCCGTAGGGACGCGAGCGTTCCAGCACCTCTTCGACCTGGCGGGCGGTGCGGCCGTACGGGTCACGTTTGAGCGCGACGGCAATTTGCTTCCAGGTGGCGATATCGCCGCTTTCCAGCGCGGAACTGATCGCCGACGTCGGCCAGAACTCGACCGGCTGATCGGTTTGGGGCGCGCCGCCCCGCGGTGGGGACCCCGGCCCGCGGTCGGCGGCGGACCGATGCGGCGCCGGTCCGGGGCGTCGGTCCGCTGCCAACGTCACCTCGCATCCTCCAGCATTGCTACCGCCACCGACAGGCAGCGCGCTTTGACCTTCTCCCAGTCTGCCTTGCCGTCCAGGTCGGGCCAACCGTCGTCGCCGACATCGGATGGATGTGGATCCGCGAGCCGGCGAACCAGCTGGGTAGCGATCCATTGCCGCCTGGCTGATGGACAACAGTAGTACCTGTCCATCCCGGCCAGCACGACCGCGGCAGTTTCGGGCTCCATCGCGTCGACCAGCTCAGCAAATTCGGCGTAGTCGCGGCTGCTGTTGCGGGACATGATCAGGTAGCCCTTGAAACGCAGCGTTTCCGCGCCGGTCGGGATTTGCAGGCGATCGCCGGTGGGCAGCTGCACGTGGGTGGTTTCGACGGGGCTGCGCCGCTCGCACACCGGGTGGTCGACGTCGCTGTCCGAGGCTTCGGTTTGCAGCGCGTCCAGCGCCACCGAGAGCCGACCGCGCCACACCGTGACCGGGTGCACCGGGCGCACCGACCGCGGCGTCGCCCGGACACCGTTGCGGTACGCCAGGCCGCCGACGAACTTGCGGGCCATCGATCCACCGTTGCCGGCTGCCGCGGTAACCAGAGCGGTCCGGCCGGTCGAGGCGTCGTCGCCGCCCTTGACGCGGCCCCGTAGCTCGCCGCCGCGACCGCTTCCGGTGAACGCCAGCGGGTCGGCCACGCAGATCGCATCAGGGGCAAGGTTTTTGAGCTTGGCCGCGGACTTGAGCACCATGCGCAGGTCGGCGCCGGGCACGACCGGCGCGGAGATGTCGTCGGGGATCATCACGACGTCACCCAGATCCACTGTCGGCAGCGGCTTTTCGAAGTCCACCGACGGCAGGATGCGGTGCAGCCAGGCCGGCAGCCACCAGTTCCACTGGTCGAACATCGCCATCAGCGCCGGGACCATCACCAGCCGCACCACGGTGGCGTCCACCGCGATCGCCACCGCGCACGCCACGCCGATCTCGGCGACCAGCGGCATGCCGGCGAACGCGAAACCGATGAACACCGCGATCATGATCAGCGCCGCACTGGTGATGGTGCGCGCGCTGGTGCTCACGCCGTAGGCCACCGCGTCATGGGTGTTGCCGGTCTGCAGGAAGCGTTCCCGGATGCGGGTCAGCAAGAAGATCTCGTAGTCCATCGACAAGCCGAAGGTCATCGCCAGCACCAGGGGCGGAACCGTGCTGTCGATCGAGGTGATCGGTGTGAAGCCGAGTTTCTCCAGCCAGCCCCACTGGAAGACCATCACCAGGCTGCCGTAGGCGGCCGCCACCGACAACACGGTCATCAGCACGCCTTTGAAGGCCAACAACACCGACTGGATCGAGACCAGCAGCATGACGAACGCGATCAGCGCCACGAACACCAGCACCAGCGGCTGGGTCCTCGACACCTGGTCGTCGAAGTCTTTGATCAGCGCGGTCGGCCCGCCGACGTCCACCTGTGCCGAGCCGACTTCCGGCAGCGGGGATAGATGAGCGCGCATCCAGTCGATGGTGTTGCGGGCAGCCAGACTCTCGGAATCGACCGACAACACCGCAGACAACATCGCGCTGCTGTTGTCGTCGGCGAACACCGGCGGCGCCACGGTGACGATGTCGGGGGCCTGGGCGATCTCGTGGCGGATCGCTCCGAGCGCCTGGCTGTGGCCGGGCGACGACGCATCCCCGTTCGGGAAGGTCACCAGCACCTGAACCGGGCCCAACGCGCCGGGTCCCAGCGCTTCGGCTGCCCCCGCCACGCCGGCGCGGATCTCATGCGAGGAGTCGAACTGGCGCAGCAGGCTGTTGCCCAAAATCATCGATAGTGCCGGCGCCGCCATCGCGATCAGAACCGCTGACGCGGCCAGCGCCGAGGCCCACGGCCGTCGCATCACCCAGCCGATCCAGAGGGTCCAGAACCGCGACACCGTCGTTTCGGGTCGCCGCGACCAGTGCAGCGCCGCGGACCGCTTGGCGGCCGCCCGCCCGAACGTCGCCAGCACCGCCGGCGTCATGGTGGTCGAGGTCAGCATCGCCACCGCGACCGCAAGGATCGCGCCTGTCGCCATCGACGCCAGCGCCGGGGTGTCGATCAGGTAGATCCCGGTCAGCGAGGCGATGACGGTCATGCCCGACAGCACTACCGCGAGTCCAGAGGTGCCCATCGCCGCGTCGACGGCCTCTTGCGGTTGACGTCCGGCGCGCAGCTCCTCGCGGAACCGCATCAAGATGAACAGTGAATAGTCGACGGCCAGTGCGATGCCGAACATCGACACCGTCGAGGTCACGAACACCGACATCGTGGTGTAGGCCGACAGCAGATAGACCAGGCCCATCGTGATGGCGACCGTGCAGATGCCCAGTGCCAGCGGGATCGCGGCGGCGGCAAGCGAACCGAACACCGCGAGCAGCACGATCAGGATGATCGGCAAGTTCCATCGCTCGGCGGCGGCGATGTCGTGTTTGGTGTTGGCCGCCGCGGCCGTGCTGAGCGCACCCTGGCCGATGACATAGAGGCGTACCCGACCGTTTTCGATCTGCCCCGCCCGGTCACCGTGGACACCGACTTTGGTGCGCAGCTTCTTGGCGGCGTCACTGGCGCTGGCGCCGGTGTTGTTGGAGTCCAGCCGCAGCGACACCACATAGGGACGGTCAGGCTGCGGCGCCCGCTGGGTGGGGTTCGGCACGATCACCACGTCGGCCACTTCGCCGGCAACCCGCTTGAGCATCGCGACCGCGTCGTTCATGTCCTGGTAGCTGGCGTCCGCGCGCGGCGCGGCCACCAGCGCCAGCGGTGATGCGCCCTGATCGGGGTAATGCGCCTCGAGTTCGTCATGGACACGCAGCGATTGCGAGCCGGCCACCTCGAAGCCGCCGCCAGTGAGGTGACCCGATTCGGTCACCGTCAAATAGATCGCGGGGATCAGCGCCAGCAGCCAACCCGTGAAGACCAGCCAGCGGAATCGGCGCAGGTTACTGCTGAGGCGCATTATGAATTGCTGGATTTCTTGTCTCCCCGCATTCTCCCGCGTTGCGTGCAGGCGAGCCTACCGCAGCATGCGGTAATGTTTTGCGGCTTGGCGGTCTCTGAGCAGCAACAACTCGACAACGGGCGCCCGATGCACAGCAGCTTCTCAGCCGTGCGAATTGGCGGGTCCGCCGCGCCCGATGGCAGGATGTCCGGTGATCGCCGACGTCGAGGAGTTATCGATGAATGTCCTGTCTGGGAGCGCCCTGCGCCGCAGCCTGCTGGGCGTGCTGACCGCCACTGCGCTGGGCGGCTCGGCGGCAGTCGCGTTGGCGGTGCCGTCGGCGGTCGGCGCGACGGATCCCTGCGCTGCCAGCGAGATGGCCCGGACCGTGAGCTCCGTCGCCAAGTCCACCGGTGACTATCTGGACTCGCATCCAGAAACCAACCAGGCGATGACCGCCATCATGCAGCAGCCCGCCGGCCCTCAATCGGTTGCGTCGCTGAAGACCTACTTCGAAGCCAACCCCAAGGTGGCCGGCGATTTGACGTCGATCTCGCAGCCGCTCACCGGCTTGTCGACCCGGTGCAAGCTGCCGATATCGATTCCCCAGGTGCTCGGAGCCATGCAGGCCGCGCAGGGCGGGCTGCCCGGTGGCCTGCCGGGAGGTGCGGCGGCCCAGACGGTCGCCGGGATGCAGGGCACTGCGCCAGCGGCGACGGGACCGCTTCCGGGTCCGCCCCCGGCCTCGTCAGCCCCGGGCAGGTAGCCGCTCAGCCCTCGTTGCGCACCGACTTCTTGGCGTGCTGCTCCAGCGGGGGCAGCGGGCCTTGCAACGCGTTGTCGGGCGGATCGGCCGGTGCGGTTCCGTTTTGCGGTGTCGCCGGCCCCGCGTGAGCCTGGTTGTCGGATTCCAACGCGTCGGGGTCGGCCTCGTTCTCGGTGCGGAACATGAAGAAGAACGCCACCCAGCCGATTGCGGCCAGCAACAACCAGCTGATCAGCCGGTAGATCAGCATCGCCGAGATCGCGGTGGGCAGCGTCATCCCGCTGGACACCAGGCCGGGCACCAGGACCGCTTCGACCACCAACAGTCCACCGGGCAGCAGCGGTATGGTGCCGACCGCGCGGGCCGCGGCGTAGGCGACGGTCAGCCCGGCCACCGAGGCATTACCGCCGGCGGCGTACGCGGCGAAACCCAGACAGGCCACGTCGGCGATCCAGTTGAACAGGGACCAACCGAATGCCAGGGACAGGTCGCGACGGCCCAGGCTGACCGACTCCAACTGGTGCAGCGTCTCGCGCCACTTGTCCAAACCTGTGGTGGCCGGCTTGCCGCGCACCGAGTTGATCCAGGACAACACCCGCACACCGATGCCGTCGATCAATTCCGGCCGCGATGCCACCGCCTGGGCGAGCAGCAACAACGCGACGAAGCCGCCGAGGGTGAACAGCAGCGAGAACGGGTTGTTTTTCGCGCCCAGGAAGAACGCGCCGCCTAGACCAAGCAGCGCCAACCCGACCGCCTGCAATACGCCCGACATCACCAGCTGCCACGACGCCACGACCGTCGACGCCCCCCAGATCCGTTGCTGGCGTAGCAGAAACGTGGCCGACAGCACCGGACCGCCGGGCAGCGTGGTGCTCAGCGAGTTGGCGGCGTAGAACGCGGCTTCCGACCGCCACTGCTTGACGTGCACTCCGGCGGATTTCAGCAGCGTGCGCTGGATCTGGGCGAAGCTGTGCATCGACGCGGCGGCGGCGAGCGCGGCGGCCAGCAGCCACCACCACTTGGCCGTGTAAAGGCTCTTCCACGCCTTGGCCAACTGGTCCCACACCAGGGCCACTTCGACGGCGAGCACGATCGCGACGATGCCCAGGACCACCCAACGAAGCCACCAATACTTGCCGCGGGCTGGTAGTTCCGGTTGACCGTCGACCGTTTTGGACGGTGCGTCGTGCGACACGTCGTTTAGGGTAGCCGCGCAGGTGGCGCCATGTTCGCTGCCGCGACCAGCCGTGTCGGCATCGGCACCGGTTTGTTAGCAGGCTGGCGCGCTCGGTTGACGATTACGCTTACCGGCATGCCGTCGATCGACGACTCGGTTGAACCTCTTGTCCGCAAGACCGCGGCCTGGGCCTGGCGATTATTGGTCATTCTGGCTGCCGTCGTCGCGTTCCTCTGGGTCGTCAAGAAGCTGGAAATCATCGTCGTCCCAGTGCTGCTGGCGTTGATGCTGAGCGCGCTGCTGGTGCCGGCGGTGGACTGGATGGACCGCCGGCGCGTGCCACGCGGCGCCGCGGTGACGCTGGTGCTGCTGGGCGGCTTTGCGGTGCTGGGCGGCATTTTGTCGTTCGTCATCACCCAGTTCGTCATCGGCTTGCCGGATTTGATCGACCGCGTCACGCAAAGCATCGATTCCACCCGCAAATGGCTGATCGAAGGCCCCCTACATGTGAGTCGTCAGCAAATCGACAACGCAGGCAATACCGCGATCGAGGCGCTGCAGAACAACCAGGCCAAGCTGACCAGCGGCGCGTTGTCCACAGCGGCGACGCTTACCGAGATCGTCACCGCCGGGCTGATGATGCTGTTCACGCTGATCTTCTTCCTCTACGGCGGCCGCAATATCTGGCAGTACGTCACCAAGATCTTTCCGGTCAGCGCGCGAGAACGGGTGCGTGAGGCAGGCCGGGCCGGATACGGGACGTTGATCGGTTACGTACGCGGCACCTCGCTGGTGGCGTTGGTCGACGCGGCGGGCGTGGGCATCGGTCTGGCGATCCTGGGTGTGCCGCTGGCTCTTCCGCTGGCCTCACTGGTGTTCCTCGGTGCCTTCATCCCGCTGGTCGGTGCCGTCATCAGCGGCTTTCTTGCCGTGGTTGTCGCTTTACTCGCAAAGGGATTCGTCTACGCGCTGATCACCTTGGGCATCATCGTCGGGGTCAACCAACTGGAGGCGCACATCCTGCAGCCGCTGGTGATGGGCCGGGCGGTAGCGATCCATCCGCTGGCGATCGTGTTGGCGATCTCGACCGGCGGCGTGCTGGCCGGGATCGTCGGCGCGCTGCTGTCCGTTCCGACGGTGGCGTTCCTCAATAACGCGTTCAAAGTGCTGCTCGCCCGGGAACCGTCGGAGGAGGCCGAGGAGCTCACCGAGAACGGCGACGGCATCATCGAGGCCGAACCCGACGACGTCGAGGCCGAGTCGGCGGCCGATCAGGCGGGCTAAAAGGCCCTGCATCGGCGCCGGGCTAAAACCTTCCTTCGCGGCGCAGCAGGTCCTGCGCGCTCAGGCCGCCGCCGCGGCGTCGCGGCCGCTCGGCATTGGGAGAATCCGCACCTCGAGAATTCAGTTTCTCGGTTGCCGCTTCGGAATCGCTGTCGTCCGGTGGCGCGATCGGGATCGCGGTGGTGGCATCGCCGTCGTCGGAGGATGCCTCCTCGGCAGGCCGGTCCTGGGACACCGGCGCGGCGTTGGCTGTATCGCGTGAATTAGCTTGCTGCTCAGCTTGTTTCGGGCCACGCAGCTCGCTGAGCCAGGATTCGATCTCGCGATCTTCCGCACCGGCGGGCGGTTCGCCCGTCGTGGGCCTACCGGTCGGCGCGGGTGGGCGTTCGCCGCCGCGGGCGGGAGCGGGTGCGGCATCCCGGGGCGTGGGGATGCGAGTGGTCGCCGGCTCGTCGGAGTTGTCCGGCTCCGGAACCCGCATCCGGGTGGTGCCGGCAGTCGAGGGTGCCTCCGGAACCGGCGGCCGCTGATCCGGCCGAACGGGCGGACGCCGACGGGCAGGCCCCTCCACCGGATGGGTGGGATCGTGCGGAGGTCGCGGCTTTGCGGCAGCCGGGACGAGCGCCGCGGCCGCGGCCTGCTGGGGCCGACGCTGTGTCGGCCGCTTGCGCTCGGCGGGCAGGTGGATCTCGCCCAGCCCCAGACGGTTCTGCAGTCGCTTCATCCAGCGCGGCGCCCACCAACAGTCGTCGCCGAGCAACTTCATCACCGACGGCACCAGGAACATCCGCACCACGGTGGCGTCCAGCAGCAGCGCCGCCATCAACCCGAACGCCAGGTATTTCATCATCACCAGGTCGGAGAACACGAACGAGCCGGCAACCACGGCAAGGATCAGCGCCGCCGCGGTGATCAGGCGGCCAGTCGTGGCGGTGCCGATCCGGATCGCCTCCGAGGTGGACATGCCGGATTCCCGCGCCTCCACCATCCGGGAAACCAGGAACACCTCGTAGTCGGTGGCCAAGCCCCAGCCGACCGCGACCACCAGCGCGATAACGACCACCATCAACGGCGTCGGAGTGAAGTTCAACAACCCCGCGCCGTGGCCGTCGACAAAGATCCAGGTCAGGATGCCCATCGTCGACCCGAGCGTCAACGCGCTCATCACCGCGGCCTTGAGCGGCAACACCACCGACCCGAACGCCAGGAACATCAACAGGGTGGTGGTGGTCAGCAGCAGCACCAGCATCAGGGGACCCTTTGCGGCCAGGGCGTGGATGCTGTCCTGCTCGAGCGCGGGGGTCCCACCGACCAGCAGGTTGAGCCCCTTGGGGACAGGGATCGCCCGCAGGTCTTTGATCTTTTGCGCGGCGTCGTTGCGGTTGACCAGGCCGTTCTCGATCACTCGGACCGATTTGTCCTTCGACGCACCCGGTAACTCGGGGCGTTCTTTCCACATGTCGGCCGGGTTGTCGTCGGGTTTGACGAATCCGCTGATCGCCATCGCCTTGTTGCGGACGTCGGCGACCTGTTGGTTGGTGACGTCCTTGTGGTTGTCGGATTCGATCACCAGCGTCAGCTTCTCGGTTCGGAAGCCGGGGAAGATTTTGTCGAACTGCTCTTGGGCCACCCGGGCGGAGTTGTCCGGTGGCAGGTACTTCTCGCTCATGCCGCCGAAGGACAGCTTGCCCAACGGGATGATCAGCAGAATCATCGCGATCACGATCGGGACGGCGAACGCCAGCGGGCGTTTCATCACGATGTTGACCAGCTTGCCCCAGAACTCGCCCTCGACTTCCTCGCGCGTCTTGGTCTTCTGGGTCTTGTCGGCCAGGAAATTCAGCCACCAGTTCATCGGCTTCCAGTTGCGGAAGAACGGCACCCGCAACAGGGTCCGCACCCCGAGCGCGTCGACGTTGGGGCCCAACACGCCCAGGCAGGCGGGCAGCAGCGTGATCGACAGCAGCGCCGCCAGCCCCACCGCCGCGAAGATCGCGTAGGTCAGCCCCTTCACGAAGGCCTGCGGCATCACCAGCAGCGCGGCGCCCGAGACGATGATCAGCACCGCGGAGAACACCACGGTCCGGCCCGCGGTCATCACACTGCGCCGCACCGCGGCCTCGGTGTCGTAGCCTTCGGCGATCTCCTCCCGGAAGCGGCTCACCACGAACAGCCCGTAGTCGATGGCGAGACCGAACCCGATCAGCGAGATCACCGGTTGGGCGAAGAAGTTCACCGGCCCGAAGAGAGTGACCACCCGCAGGATGCCCGTCGCCCCGGCGATGCTCAAACCGCCGACCATCACCGGCAGGCCGGCGGCGATCACCCCGCCGAACACGAAGAACAGCACCACTGCCACCAGCGGCAGCGCCAGGACCTCCATCCGCTTCTGGTCGGTGGCGATGGTGCCGGTCAGTGCGTCGGCGATCGGCTGCAACCCGGCCAGTTTGACCGTGCCGCCGTCGAGCTTTTGCAGGCTCGGTTCGACGGCCTGGTAATTCTTCAGGATGGTGTCGTCGTCGTCGCCCTTGAGCTGGATGGACGCGAACGCATGCTGTTTGTCGGCGTCGGCCATGTTGTGCAACGCCTCGGGGTTGGTGAAATATCCCACCCAACTGAGCACCTGGTCCGGATGGTCGCTTTTGACCTTGTTGAGCCCGTTTTTGATGCTGTCGAACCACTGCTTGTCGTCGACGGTCTTGCCCTTGGGCGCGGTGAATACCGCAACGACGTGGCTGGTGCGGTCGCGCCCGTACGCCTCGTCGCCGGCGATGGACGCCCGCACCGACTCGCTGCCCTCGTCGTAGAACCCGCTCTGGGTGACGTGCTTACCCAGACTCATCCCGAAAATGCCGCCGCCGAGGCAAAGCGCCACCATGACCCCGATTACGATGAACCGGTAGCGGTAGACAGTTCGTCCCCACCAGGCGAACACGTAAGCTCCTTACTGGATCTGCTGAAAAATCTCAGTGACCCGCGGCATATTTCTCCAGTTGTCACACACGCGAGGTCAGTAGCGACGACAGCGGCCGGAACGGCTGCAGCCACGCCCCCTGCTCAGGCAGCGAATCCAGTCCGATTCGCGGTAGCGGCTCCCGGAAAACACCAGGTATGTCCTCCAGGTCGACGAACTCCAAGGTATCCGACGCTAACGCCCAACTCGCGTGTTCGCGAAATCCGAGCACTTGAACGGGAACCCCGTCGCGGGCGATCTCTTCCAGCGGCTGACGGAAGGCCTGGCCATCCGCAGAGGCCACCACCAGCGCCGCCAGCCCCTCGCCCCGGCGCTGCGCGATGTGGTGGAGCATGTCGCTGTCGACGTCGCTGTCCTCGTCGATCTTCGGCTTGGCGAAGACGGCGAACCCCACATTGCGCAGGGCATCGACCCAGGGCCGGACCACCTCGGCGCTGCCCGGCGCGATGTTGGTGAACACGGTGGCTTCGGGTTCAGCCGAGCCGACTTCGCCTCCGGCGGTCACATCGGCGGTGCGGGACAGCAACCAGCGGCCGAGCGCGTCGAAGCGGGGCCGTTCCAGCGCCGTGGGCCGGCGGCCCAGGATGGAACCCAGGCCCATGTCCAGGTTGGGCGCATCCCACACCAGCAACACCCGCGACGCGGCCGGTGCCAGGTCGCCGATGTCGCCCCCGGGGGTGACCGGACCAGGTGTCTCGGCTTGTTCCGTCACGCTCATGGTTGGCGTCTTTCCCAGAGCAACTCGGTCACGGCGCTGCCGGCGTCGCGGGCCTTGGTCTCATATTTGGTGATCGGCCGAACAACCGAGATCGGCAGTCCCGGCGTATCAGGACTCAGCCGGCGCAGCTGAGGTTCGGCGTCGCCGACCTCGGCGATCTGCTCGGCGTAGCCGGAGTGATCGGTCGCGGCATGCAGCACCCCGCCGGGACGCAGTCGATCGGTGATCAGGGCCACAGTGGCCGGTTGCAGGAGCCGCCGCTTGTGGTGGCGGGCCTTGGGCCACGGATCCGGGAAGAACACCCGCACCCCGGTGAGCGTGGCGGGGGCGAGGAGATGCTCCAGCACGTCGACGGCATCCCCGCGGATCAAGCGGATGTTGGTGACGTCCTCGCGTTCGACGGCACTCAACAGCTGCGCCAGGCCACGGCGATACACCTCGACGGCGATCACATCGACGTCCGGCTCGGCCTGCGCCATGGCGAGCGTGGAAGTCCCAGTGCCACAACCGATTTCCAGAACCGTCGGGGCTTCACGCCCGAACCAGGCGCCAATGTCGAGCTGCCCGGCCGGGCCGTCGGGGCCGCGGGCGGCCATGCCGAGCTCCGGCCACAGCCGCTCCCAGGTCCGCTGCTGGGCATTGCTGAGGGCCGAACGCCGGGTGCGGAAGCTGGTCGTGCGGGGATAGCTGCCGGTCGTGGGCTGCGCTGACACCGCCGTATCGGGGCGTGCCTCTACCCCGGGCTGTGCATGCATTTGTCCATGGTTACCCATAAACCCAGCGGCTAGCCGTCCGTGGTGCAGATTGATACCCAACAGTTGCCTTCTCGCGTGGCGGGTGGCTCGCGGCCCGGTGTCGCAGATGCCACCATTCGATAGGTCCTGCCCGCCGGTTCCTCACCCCCGCTCAGCCAGAATGGCAGGCCGGGCAACCGACGACCATTCAGACCGCGCGGCGACGATGCGGACCGGCAGCGGTCCGAGGAGGAGCCGGGCAATCAGATCTAGCAGGCAGACATGATCGGACAGCGGTACCGGGACTTCGTCGACGAGCTGGCGCGATACATCGCCCAGACCGGCGACGAGCGATGCACGGGGATCGCGGAGCGGCTCGACGCGCCGGTGCGGGTGGCCGTCGGCGGGCGCGGCGGGGTGGGGCGCCGCACTGTCGCGCGGGCCCTCGCCCGCGCCGGGATCGTCGTGACGCCCTCTCCAGATGACGCCGATCTGCAGGTCTACGTTCTCGCCGAAGTGGTCAAACCCGAGGACCGCGACGCCGTCGGGGCCGCCCGCCAGCCGGTGCTGGCGGTGCTGAACAAGGCCGACGTCGTCGCCGGACCAACCGCTGCCCTGGGAGTACCTGTCGAACCCATGGTCGCGATGCTGGCCGTCGCCGTCCTCGACGGCCTGCTGGACGACACGCTGTGGGCTGCGTTGCGGATGCTCGCCGATCGGCCGGCCGACGTGAGCTCTCCGGACAGCTTCCTGACCGCCGACCATCCGCTGCCAGCGCAACTTCGGCGGCGGCTGCTGGACACGCTCGACCTCGTCGGGATCATCCAGGCGGCCGCCGCCCTCGCCCGCGGAGCCTCGACCGCGTCAATCGAGGCCGAGCTGCGCCGGCTGAGCCGCCTCGACGCCGTCGTCGCCGCCATCACGGCCGCCGGAGCCGGGGTGCGGTATCAGCGGCTGCTCGACGCCGTCGCCGACCTGGAGGCGATGGCCGTCACCGATTCATCGGTCGCGGCGTTTTTGGCCCGCGACCAGACGGTGATCGCCCGGATGGCCGCCGCGACCGACGTCGTCGAGGCCGCAGGCCTGCACGTCGACCGGTGCGACAGTCCCGCGGCGCTGTTGCGACGGGCGCTGCACTGGCAGCGGTACGGCCGGGGCCCGGTAACGAGCGTGCACCGCGCCTGCGGCGCCGACATCGCCAAGGGATCGTTGCGGCTTTGGTCGCAGGCCGGGGGGCCGCCGTGACGGACCCGGTTGTCGAGGTGGACGCGCTGGTCGGTGCCGTCGGTCCGCGGCTGACGGCACCTGTCGTTCAACGCCGCGACGTCGTGCTGGTCACCGGCCCCTGGCTCGCCGGAGTCAGCGGCGTGATCGCCGCGCTGCGCCAACGGCTGCCCCGGCACACATTCGTCGAATCCACCGACCTCGCAGCAGGCGAGGCGCCGACGGCGGTGGTGTTCGTGGTGTCCGCGGCCGCCGCGTTGACCGGATCCGACTGTGCCCTACTTGATGCCGCGGCCGCCGACACTGACGTGGTGATCGCCGTGGTGTCCAAGATCGACCGGCACCGCAATTGGCGCGAGACGCTGGCCGACGACCGCGACGCGCTGGCGCAGCACGCGCCGCGCTACCACCGGGTGCCGTGGGTGGGCGCAGCTGCGGCGCCGGAGGTCGGTGCGCCCCGGGTCGACGACCTGGTGGCCGCCGTCGATGAGCAACTGGCCGCTTCGGATATCGCGCGACGAAACCGGTTGCGGGCCTGGGAATCCCGGTTGCGGGCAGTCGCCTGCCGCTATGACCGGGAGGCCGAGGGTGCGGGTCGGCGCGCGCGCGTCGACAACCTCCGCGAGCAGCGCAGCACGCTGCTGCGGGAACGGCGGCTGTCCAAATCCGAGCGCAGCATCGCGCTGCGCAGCCAGACCCAGCAAGCCCGCGTCCAGCTGGCGTATTTCGCCCGCAATCGCTGCGCTTCCGTGCGCTCGGAGCTACAGGAGGATGCGGCCGGGCTGAGCCGGCGGAAGCTGGCCGAGTTCGAGGCCTACGCCCGCGGCCGCATCGAGCAGGTCGTCAGCGAGGTGGACGAGGGCATCACCGCGCATTTGGTCGATGTCGCCCACGTGCTGAATCTGGCAGTGGAGCCGCCACCGGGCGCGCTGCCCGAGATCGACATCCCGGCGCCGCCGTTGAAGTCGCGGCGGCTGGAAACCCGGCTGATGCTGTTGCTGGGCGCCGGCTTCGGGTTGGGTGTGGCGCTGACGCTGAGCCGGCTGCTGGTCGACTTGGCTCCGGGACTGACCGTGGCCAGCGCCGTCGGCTGTGTGCTGGTCGGATTGGCGGTCACCGTTCTGTTGGTGGGCACCCGCGGCTTGCTGGCCGACCGCGCGGTGCTCGACCGCTGGGTCGGCGAGGCGACGGGGTCGCTGCGGTCCGCAGTCGAGCAGCTCGTCGCTACCCGGGTGCTGGCCGCCGAATCGGCGCTGAGCGCAGCCCTCGGTGAACACGACGAGGCGGAAAGCACCCGGGTGGCCGAGCAGATCGGCGTCATCGACGCCGAGCTTCGCGAGCATGCCGTCGTCGCGGCACGAGCCGCTGCCCTGCGGGACCGGGAGATGCCGACACTGCAGGCGGCGCTCGACGCGATCCGCGACGAACTGGATGAGCCGCGTCCGGAGGCGTCGGGCGCCCCCGCCGAGACCGTGTCCGTGCCCACAGCTGGGGCAGATGAGGCGATCTGAATCGTTCCCGTGAGCTAGCTGATACACGCCCGCGCCATTTTGGGTATACGGCCCGCGATAACCTGTATTAAGGACTACCGCAAACCAGCTGCGCAACATCAACGCAGAAGAGTGCAGGAGATTTCGATGACCTCAGCGACCATTCCCGGTCTGGATACCGCGCCGACAAACCACCAGGGCCTGCTGTCCTGGGTGGCGGAGGTCGCCGAGCTTACCGAGCCCGAGCGGGTGGTGTTCGCCGACGGGTCCGACGAGGAGTGGCTGCGGCTGGCCGAGCAACTGGTCGAGGCGGGCACGTTCAAGCGGCTCAACCCGGAGAAGCGGCCCAACTCCTACCTGGCGCTGTCCGACCCGGCCGATGTGGCGCGCGTCGAATCCCGCACCTTCATCTGCACCGAGCAGGAAAGCGGTGCGGGGCCGACCAACAACTGGATGGACCCGGCCGAGATGCGCTCGATCATGACCGACCTCTACCGGGGTTGTATGCGCGGTCGCACCATGTGGGTGGTGCCGTTCTGCATGGGCCCGCTCGGCGCCGAAGACCCCAAGCTCGGGGTGGAGATCACCGATTCCGAGTACGTCGTCGTCTCGATGAAGGTGATGACCCGGATGGGCGCCGCCGCGCTGGAGAAGCTCGGCGACGACGGGTTTTTCGTCAAGGCGTTGCACTCCGTGGGGGCGCCGCTGGAGCCGGGGCAAAAAGACGTGCCGTGGCCGTGCAATGAGACCAAATACATCACCCACTTTCCGGAGACCCGCGAGATTTGGAGCTACGGCTCCGGATACGGCGGCAACGCGCTGCTGGGCAAGAAGTGCTACTCGCTGCGGATCGCTTCGGCGATGGCCCACGACGAGGGCTGGCTGGCCGAGCACATGCTGATCCTCAAGCTGATCTCACCGGAGAACAAGGCGTATTACTTCGCCGCCGCGTTCCCGTCGGCGTGCGGCAAGACCAACTTGGCAATGCTGCAGCCGACGATCCCCGGCTGGCGCGCTGAAACGCTCGGCGACGACATCGCCTGGATGCGGTTCGGCAAGGACGGCCGGCTCTACGCGGTCAACCCGGAGTACGGCTTCTTCGGCGTCGCCCCGGGCACCAACTGGAAGTCCAATCCCAACGCGATGCGCACGCTCGAGGCGGGCAACACCGTGTACACCAACGTCGCCCTCACCGACGACGGTGACGTGTGGTGGGAGGGCCTGGAGGGCGAGCCGGATCACCTGATCGACTGGAAGGGCCAGGACTGGATTATCCGCGAGACGGAAACCAAAGCCGCCCACCCGAACTCGCGGTACTGCACCCCGATGTCGCAGTGCCCGATCCTGGCGCCAGAATGGGACGACCCACAGGGCGTGCCGATCTCGGGCATCTTGTTCGGCGCGCGCCGCAAGACCACGGTGCCGCTGGTCACCCAGGCGCGCGACTGGCAGCACGGGGTGTTCATGGGTGCCACCATGGGCAGCGAGCAGACCGCGGCCGCCGAAGGCAAGGTCGGCACCGTGCGCCGCGACCCGATGGCGATGCTGCCGTTCTGCGGCTACCACGTCGGCGACTACTTCCAGCACTGGATCGACATCGGCAAGAACTCCGACGAGTCCAAGATGCCGAAGGTGTTCTTCGTGAACTGGTTCCGCCGCGGCGAGGACGGCAAGTTCCTGTGGCCGGGCTTCGGCGAGAACAGCCGGGTGCTGAAATGGATCGTCGACCGCATCGAGCACAGGGCCGGCGGCCAGGACACTCCGATCGGCATCGTGCCCACCGCTGACGACTTGGACCTCGAGGGTCTCGACGTCGACGCCGCCGATGTGGACCGGGCGTTGGCGGTCAACGCCGACGAATGGCGCGAAGAGCTGCCGATGATCGAGGAGTGGTTCGAGTTCGTCGGCGAAAAGCTGCCGACCGGCGTCAAAGACGAGTTCGAGGCGCTCAAACAGCGCCTGGGCTAGGTTCCCTTCCTGCGCGAGCGTGGGGTCACCTTCCTGCGCGAGCGTGCGTGTCCCCGGTCGACACGCCGGGGAAATTACCGCTTTTGCGCACGCTCGCGGCCGCCGACCGACCACTTGACACCCGTCAAGTTTGACGGCGGTACAGTCTGCGCATGCAGATCCGCGAGCACGTCGGCGCCCATAAACCCGCTGTCATCTTGCATCCGTCCGGCACCGTCATCACCTTCGACGAGCTGGAGGCTCGGGCCAATCGACTGGCGCACTACTTCCGCCGGGCCGGTCTGGCCGAGGGCGACGTCGTCGCGATCCTCATGGAGAACAATGAGCACATTCACGCGATCATGTGGGCGGCGCGGCGCAGCGGGTTGTACTACGTCCCGATCAACACCCACCTGACCGCGGCGGAGGCTGCGTACATCGTCGACAACAGCGCCGCCAAGGCGATCATCGGCTCGGCCGCGCTGCGCAAGACGTGTGAGAACTTGGCCGAGCACTTACCGGGCGGCCTGCCCGAGCTATTGCTGATCGCCGACGATGACCTCCCCGGCTGGCAGCGCTACCCGGAATGCGTTGCCGATCAACCGGATACACCGGTTGACGACGAGATCGAAGGTGATCTGCTGCAGTACTCGTCGGGCACCACGGGTCGGCCCAAAGGCATCAAACGCGAACTGCCGCATGTGCCGCCGTCGGAGGCACCCGGCATGATGTCGATGCTGGTGTCGGTTTGGATGACGCCCGAATCCGTCTACTTGAGTCCAGCGCCGCTGTATCACACCGCCCCGTCAGTGTGGTCGATGAGCGCGCAGGCCGCCGGCATCACCACGGTAGTGCTGGAGAAATTCGATCCCGAAGGCTGCCTCGATGCCATCCAGCGCCACCGGGTCACTCACGCTCAATTCGTTCCCGCTCACTTCACTCGCATGATGAAATTGCCCGCGGCGGTGCGCAGTTCGTACGACATGTCGTCACTGCAGCGCGTGATGCACGCGGCGGCGCCCTGTCCAGTAGAGATCAAGCAGCAGATGATCGACTGGTGGGGGCCGATCATCGACGAGTACTACGCCTCCTCCGAGGCGCACGGTTCGACGCTGATCAGCGCCGACGAATGGCTGGCTCACCCCGGCTCGGTCGGCAAGCCGATGATGTGCGTGGTGCACATCCTCGACGAGAATGGCAACAAGTTGCCGCCGAATCAGGCCGGCGAAATCTACTTCGAGGGCGGCAACGCCTTCGAGTACCTCAACGACCCGGACAAGACGGCCAAGTCGCGCGACAAGCACGGTTGGGCGACCGTCGGCGACGTCGGCTACCTCGACGACGAAGGCTACCTGTACCTGACCGACCGCCGTCACCACATGATCATCTCCGGCGGCGTGAACATCTACCCGCAAGAAGCCGAGAACCTGCTCGTCACCCATCCCAAAGTCCTTGACGCTGCGGTCTTCGGCATCCCCGACGACGAGATGGGTCAAAGCGTCAAGGCGGTGGTGCAGACTCTCGACCCCGCCGATGCCACCGATCAGTTCGCCGACGAGCTGCTGGGCTGGCTGCGAGATCGGCTGGCGCACTACAAATGCCCGCGGTCGGTATCGTTCGAGGCGCAGTTGCCGCGCACCGAAACCGGCAAAATGTTCAAAGGCGAACTGGTCAAGAAGTATTCGGTGTGACCCTCGTCGAGTTGCCCGCCGGAATCGTTATCGGTACTGCCAGTGAAAGCGCCAGTGACGAAACGACTTTCACGCTGACAGAGGATCCGTGCGACGATCGGCGAGTGGTCACCGTGCCGTCAGTCGAGGCGACGGTGACCGAACTCGCTGCGCGGCTGGAACGTTGGCCTCTTGCTGCGGCGGTATGCGACGACGTGCTGCGGTCCATCGATCCGGACGGCTCGACGTTGGCCGGCGTGGTCACCGAGTCGCTGGCCTATTCCACGTTGCAGTCCGGCCCGGAGTTCACCCGGTGGCTTGCCGAGCGGGGAACGGTCCGAATGCCCGATATTGCCGATCCGGTCCGGGCCCACCGCGACGGCAACACGCTGCGCATCGCCTTCAACCGACCGTCGCGCCACAACGCGTTTTCCACCGACGCCCGCGCCGCACTGCTGGAGGCCCTGGCCGTGGCGCAACTCGACCCGTCGGTCGACGAGGTGGTGCTCAGCGGAAACGGGCCGTCGTTTTGCAGCGGCGGGGACCTCGCGGAATTCGGCAGCTTCGCCGATCCGGCCAGCGCCCATCTGGCCCGCACCCGCCACAGTCCCGCCGTGGTGCTCGATGCGTTGACCACCCGGCTCGGACCCTCCTGCCGCGCCGAGGTGCACGGTCAGGTGCTGGGCAGCGGATTGGAGATGGCGGCGTTCTGCGGTCGGGTTGACACGCAACCGGATTCGGTCTTCGGACTGCCTGAGTTAAGCCTCGGCCTGATCCCGGGCGCGGGCGGCACCGTCAGCGTCACACGCCGGATCGGTCGTTGGCGCACCGCGTATTTGGTGCTGTCGGGCCGCACAATCGATGCTGCGACGGCGCTGGCGTGGGGGTTGGTGGACGCGGTCGGCTAGCCGGCTGCAGCCAGCCGAGTTGCCAGCTTGACGCACGCAGCCCGCGGAAAACCGTGGAAAAACTGGCCACTGGGGACGTGAGCACTAGATCCCGCCGCGCGCAACCAGTTGTCCGGCAATGACATTGCGCTGGATCTCGTTGGTGCCTTCGCCGACAATCATCAGCGGCGCGTCGCGAAAGTACCGCTCGACGTCGTACTCGGTGGAGTAGCCGTAGCCGCCGTGAATGCGGACGGCATTCAGGGCGATTTCCATCGCCACCTCCGAGGCGAACAGCTTGGCCATTCCGGCCTCCATGTCGCAGCGCTCGCCGCTGTCGTAGCGCTCGGCGGCATAACGCGTGAGCTGACGCGCGGCGGTGAGCTTGGTAGCCATGTCGGCCAGATAGTTGCCGACGGCCTGATGTTTCCAGATCGGCTTGCCGAAGCTTTCCCGCTGCTGGGCATAAGCCAGCGCATCATCGAGAGCAGCAGTCGCCACCCCCAACGCTCGCGAAGCCACCTGAATACGGCCAGTTTCAAGGCCTTTCATCATCTGCCCGAAGCCCCGACCCGGCGTGCCGCCGAGTACGGCCGACGAAGGCACGCGGTAGCCGTCGAATGACAGCTCGCAGCTTTCGACGCCCTTGTAGCCGAGTTTGGGCAGATCCCGCGAGATCGTCAGGCCCGGCCCAGGTTCGACAAGGACCACCGAGATGCCTGAATGACGTGGTGTCGCTTGCGGATCGGTCTTACACAGCAACGCGATGAGGCCAGAACGCCGGGCATTGCTGATCCAGGTCTTGGACCCGTTGATTACCAGCTCGTCGCCGTCGGGCAGGGCGGTCGTCGACATGTTCTGCAGATCCGAGCCGCCACCCGGCTCGGTGAGTGCCATCGTGGCCCGAAGCTCGCCGGTGGCCATCGCCGGCAGATAGCGACGCTGCTGTTCCTCGGTGCCGAACTGGGTGAGCAGCTTGGCGACGACGGTGTGCCCACCCATCGCACCGGCCAGGCTCATCCAGCCGCGCGCCAGCTCCTGGGTGACCAGCACGTAGCACGGCATTGACACCGGCGACCCGCCATACTCCTCGGGGACGGCCAGGCCGTAGATGCCGATGCGCTTCATCTGCTCGATCCACGCTTCGGGATACTCGTTGGCATGCTCGACTTCGCGCACCGTCGGCCTGACCTCTTTGTCGATGAATCCACGCACCGTCTCGACAAGCATCGTCTCTTCGTCGCTCAGCCCGCTCATACGGCCATGCTGACACGGCTGACAACCCGATGAGCGGCGGCCCGTACTTCGACGATCTGCACGTCGGCCAGGTCTTTCCCGCCGCTCCCGCGATGACGTTGACCCCCGGCGCGGCCGCCGTCCATCAGAGCATCCTCGGCGATCGGCTGCGGTTGCCGCTGGATGCCGAGTTGTCGCTGGCCGTCACCGGGTCGCCTGCGCCGCTGGCCCACCCCGGTCTGGTCTGCGACGTCGCCATCGGCCAGTCGACATTGGTGACCCAGCACGTCAAGGCCAACCTGTTCTACCGCGGCCTGGTGTTCTACCGCTTCCCCGCCATCGGCGACAGCTTGTTCACCCGCACCGAGGTCGTGGGCCTGAAGAAAAACTCGGCCAAACCCGGACGGGCGCCCACCGGCCTGGTGGCCTTGCGGATGACCACCATCGACCAGGCCGACCGCTTGGTCCTCGACTTTTATCGCTGCGCGATGCTGCCGTTGAGCCCGGAGGCCGAACCGAACGCCGCGGAGCACACCGACGACCTGTCCACAGTCGGCGCCGATCTGACGCCGCCACCGCCGGCCACCGACGAGTGGAACGGCGAGGTATTCCGCCAGCGCATCCCGGGCCCCCATTTCGATCCCACCATGGCCGGGATGGTGCTGCACAGTAGCGGCGACGTCGTCAGCAGTGCACCCGAACTGGCTCGACTGACGCTGAATATCGCCGCGGTGCATCATGATTCGCGTATCGGCGGGCGTCGGCTGGTGTACGGCGGGCACACTATCGGGCTGGCTTTGGCGCAGGCCACCCGGCTGCTGCCGAACCTGGCCACCGTGTTGAGCTGGCAGTCCTGCGACCACACCGCTCCGGTGTACGAGGGCGACACACTGCACAGCGAGCTGCATGTCGAGTCCGCCGAAGCGACCGATCGTGGCGGCTTGTTGAGACTGCGGTCGGTGGTCTATGCCGCCGGCGATACCGAAGCCGACCGGCAGGTGCTGGATTGGCGGTTTACCGCGCTGCAGTTCTGACCAGCGGGGCACTTTTGCGGCTGCTCGCGGCGGAAAAGGACAATAGCGAAGTGGATTCGGTCTCGATCGACTGGGCCGGCAGCGGGTTGGCCCAGCTGACCGGTCAGCCTGACGGCCCGGCTGACTTCTCCCGTTCGGCGGTGCTGGCCGAGGCCCGGCGGGTCACCGCAGACATCGCTGAACTCACCGCCGTCGAGATCGATGCCGCCACCGTGTTGGCCGGCCGCGCGGCGCTGCTCGGGCTGACGCGGCAGGGGCGTGTCTCGGCGGGCGGTGCGACGCGGCTGTTGTCTACCGCCGACGGCTGGTGCGCGATCTCGCTGCCTCGCGCCGACGACGTCGAGGCGCTGCCCGCGCTGCTGGAAACTCATACGGTTCCCGCCGACCCGTGGCCAGCGCTAACACATTGGGCCGCAGCACATTCCACGCAGGCTGTGGTCGCCCGCGCTCTGCTGCTGGATATCGCCGCCGCGGCATTGAACGAGTCCCCGCCGACGGCGCCGACGGTGCAGCCGATCGGTAGCGGCACCGAACCGCGCAGACCCGACGGGTTGCTGGTCGCCGACCTGTCGTCGCTGTGGGCGGGACCGCTGTGCGCCCAGTTGCTCGCCCGTGCTGGCGCCATCGTGGTCAAAGTGGAGACGTTTGCCCGCCCCGATGGCACCCGTCGTGGCGAACCGGCGTTCTTCGACTGGATGAACTTCGGAAAGCTGTGCTACGCAGTAGAGTTCGATAATGATCGGCAGGCGCTGCGCGATCTTGTGACAGCAGCCGACGTCGTGATCGAGGGTTCGCGCCCGGCTGCGCTGCGACGGCGCCGGCTCAGTGTCGACGACATACCCGACCGCCCCGGCCGGGTCTGGCTGCGCGTCGGCGGTTATGCCGGACAGCCGGACCGGCCGGCGTTCGGCGACGACGCCGCGGTCGCCGGTGGGCTCGTCGGCGTGGGCGCCGACGGGCCGGTGTTCTGCGGCGACGCGATCGCCGACCCGCTCAGCGGCCTGGAGGCCGCGCGGGCGGTGGCGCAGTCACTACGCCGGGGCGGCGGGGAACTGATCGACGTGTCGATGGCCGGCGTGGCTGCACGCTATGCCGCACTGCCACAGGCGTCGTCGGCGTGCGAGGCACCCGTCGCGCCTCCGCGGCCGCCGCCACCAGTCCCGCCGGCATCACCGCTGGGCGCCGACAACGCCGCGGTGCAACGCATTGTCAGTGAAAAGCGCAGTGCGCCATGCTGATTCGACGCGCGACCCGGCTCGACGGCGCCGTGCTCGATATCCGGGTCGGCGCGCAGATCGACGACGTGGATGACCAACTCACACGGCTGCCCGGCGAAGACGTGTTCGATGCACGCGGCGGAACCGTGCTGCCCGGCCTGCACGACCACCACGTCCACCTGCACTCCGCCGCGGCCGCCACGACATCGGTGCAGGCCGGGCCGCCGGCGGTGCGGGACCGCCGGGCCCTCGCCGACGCCCTGGCCACCGCCGAAGCCGGCGACGACGGTTGGATCCGCGCCGTGGGCTACCACGACTCGGTTGCCGGGCCGTTGGACCGGACGACGCTGGATGCTCTGGCACCGAGGGTTCCGCTGCGGATACAGCACCGCAGCGGCGTGCTGTGGGTCCTCAACTCCGCAGGTCTGGCCCGCATCGGGCTGCCCGACCATCCCGACGGTCGGGTGCGCAGCGCCGACCCGATCTGGTCGAATGCGCTGCGCCGGCGACAGACCGATCTCGCTGACTTCAGCCGTCGGTTGAGCCGTTACGGTGTTACCGGAATCACTGACGCCACACCGGATCTCGACATCGCGGCCATCGTGCAACTGAAAGAGCTGCAGCGCCGGGGCGCCCTGCGTCAACGTGTGCATTGTCTGTCGCCGGGCAAACGCATCCTGCACGACGACAACCTCGACCTCGAGGAGCTGGCCGACTGGATTGCCGAGCGGCACCACAGCGGCGGCCCCGTCGCCGTGCACTGCGTGACGGCCGCCCAATTGGTCGTGACGATCGCGGCCTTGCGTCAGGCGGGCTCGCATCCACGTGACCGCATCGAACACGCCGCGATGGTGCCATCTGATGCCCTCGACGATCTCGCCGAACTCGGCGTGACGGTGGTGACCCAACCCAACTTTGTCGCCGAGCGCGGCGACCAGTACCTCGCCGAGGTGCCCGCCGTCGAACACCACCAACTGTGGCGGGTCGCGTCGCTGCTGCTAGCCGGAATCCCCGTCGCACTGTCGACCGACATGCCCTTCGGCCAGGGCGACCCGTGGGCGGCCATGCGGGCCGCCGTACACCGCACTACCCCCAGCGGCGCTGTGCTCAACGCCAGCGAATGCATCCCGCAGCGACGGGCGGTGATGATGTTTTTGGGTTGGCCCGAACATCCCAGCCGCGTTCGCACCGTCGAACCGGGACAGCCGGGCGACTTGTGCCTGCTGACTGCCCCGCCCGAAGCCGCGCTGGCCGAACTGGAGGCCGAACTCGTTGCCGCAACCATCATCGGCGGCGAGATCGTCTACGCGCGTTCTTAGCCGCGAGCGTGTTGCTCCTATGTCAAGCGGCCGCGTGTCGTGGTGGTTGAAGGTTGGTTTGGTGGTCGGTGCGTAAGCGTTGAAC
>NZ_LZKJ01000117.1 GCF_001672775.1 Mycobacterium kyorinense
TGGGACTGCTTCGGTGGACTGGTCGACATGCCGAACATGACCCGCATCGCCGACCGCGGGGTGCGACTGTCGCAGTTCCACACCACGGCGCTGTGCTCGCCGACGCGAGCGGCGCTGCTGACTGGTCGCAACGCCACCACGGTGGGCATGGCCACCATCGAGGAATTCACCGACGGGTTCCCCAACTGCGACAGTCGCACCCCGCGGTCGGCGATGCGGGTCATGTTCGGCATGTCGACCAGTCCACCGAAGCAGTCCCAGGTGGCGATGCCGACGTCGTCCCACACCAAATACAGGACGTTCGGGGCGTTTTCCTGTGCGGTCGGCGCGGCGAACGGTCCCCAATCCGGCTCCGAGTCACGAATATCCAGGGCGATTTTGCCGTTGAACTCACTCGACATCGCTGTGACTATACGCCGAGGCGCATACCCAAAAGCCCCCATTCCGCATGGGAATTGAGGGCTTTGGATGCGGTTGCGGGACGGCTACTTGGCCTTCTCCAGGATGTCCACCAGCCGCCAGCGCTTGGTAGCCGACAACGGGCGTGTCTCCATCAGCGAGACCCGGTCGCCGATGCCGGCGATACCGTTCTCGTCGTGCGCCTTGACCTTTGTGGTGGTGCGGATGATCTTGCCGTAGAGCGGGTGGCGCACCCGATCTTCCAACTCGACCACGATGGTCTTCTGCATCTTGTCGCTCACCACGTAGCCGATGCGGGTCTTCCGCCTGCCCCGCGGCTTCGGGGTGCGCGGAGTGTGCTTGGGGCCCTTTTCCTTCTGGGCAGCATCGTTGGATGCGGCACTTTTCGGAGCGGACTTAGCGGCCTTCTTCGGCGCAGCCTTGGCGCCGGTTTTCGCCTCTGCCATTACGATTCCTCATCTTCAGCACCATCGGGGCCCGATGCCAGGCCGAGTTCACGTTCGCGGAGCACGGTGTAGATCCGCGCGATTTCATGACGCACCGTGCGGAGCCGACGGTTGTTGGTGAGCTGTCCGGTCGCCATCTGGAAGCGCAAGTTGAACAGCTCTTCCTTCGATTCGCGCAACCGCTCGATCAACTCTTCCTCGGTGAGCTCGCGCAGTTCGCCAGCGGAAACTCCCACTGCCATCAGAACTGCTCCTCTCGGGTGACGATGCGTGCCTTGATCGGCAACTTGTGAATTGCCCGGGTAAGCGCGGCCCGGGCGATCGACTCGTTCGGGTAGCTGAGCTCGAAGAGCACCCGGCCTGGCTTGACGTTGGCGATCCACCATTCCGGCGAGCCCTTACCCGAGCCCATTCGGGTCTCGGCGGGCTTCTTGGTCAGCGGCCGGTCCGGGAAAATGTTGATCCACACCTTGCCGCCACGCTTGATGTGCCGGTTGATGGCGATACGAGCGGACTCGATCTGCCGGTTGGTGATGTAGGCGTGCTCAAGGGCCTGGATGCCGTAGTCGCCGAAGCTCACCGTGGTGCCGCCGCTGGCGATGCCACGCTGGCGGGGGTGGTGCTGCTTGCGGTGCTTGACCTTACGGGGAATCAACATGATTCAGCTCTCCGTGCTCTGCGTTTCGGCGGTCGGCTCCGCGGCGACGGCAGCCGGCGCAGCGCCTTCTTCAGCACCCGAGGCGGCACGTCCGGCGTCGGTGCTGGTGGCCGTGGTACCGGCAGCACCGCTGCGGCGCGGACGGGTGCCCGACGGCCGCTCGCGGCGCGGACGGTCGGCGCCACCCGTGGGAGCAACCAGCTCACGCTTCCCACCGACGATGTCGCCCTTGTAAATCCACACCTTGACGCCGATGCGGCCGAAGGTGGTCTTGGCTTCATATAAGCCGTAGTCGATGTCGGCGCGCAGCGTGTGCAGCGGGACTCGGCCTTCGCGGTAGAACTCCGAGCGGCTCATCTCGGCGCCGCCGAGACGGCCGGAGCACTGCACCCGGATGCCTTTGACGTTGGGCTGACGCATGGCCGACTGGATCGCCTTGCGCATGGCGCGGCGGAACGCGACCCGGTTGCTCAACTGTTCGGCTACCCCCTGTGCCACCAATTGTGCTTGGGATTCAGGGTTTTTCACCTCGAGGATGTTGAGCTGGACCTGCTTGCCGGTCAGCTTCTCCAGGTCGGCGCGGATGCGGTCAGCTTCGGTGCCGCGGCGGCCGATGACGATGCCCGGTCGGGCGGTGTGGATGTCGACCCGGACCCGGTCGCGGGTGCGCTCAATCTCTACGTCGGCGATTCCGGCGCGCTCCAGCCCGCTGGAGAGCAGCCGGCGGATCGCCACGTCTTCCTTGACGTAGTCGGCGTACTGCTTGTCGGCGTACCAGCGTGACTTCCAGTCGGTGGTGATCCCCAGCCGGAAGCCGTGCGGATTGATCTTCTGGCCCACTACTGCGAGCCTCCCTTCGCTTCGGAAGTCTCAGAAGTCTTCTTGGAAGTTTCCGTGGACTTCTTGGCCGGCGCCTTCTTGGCGGATGCCTTCTTCGCGGGCGCCTTGTCGGCGGGCGCCTTCGTGGCCGGTGCCTTCTTGGCCGGCGCCTTCTTGGCGGCCGCCTTGCTGGCCTGCGCACGCCGCGCCCGCGCTGACTGCGAACGCTCGTCCTTCACCGGCCGACTCTCCACCACCACGGTGATGTGGCTGGTACGACGACGGATCCGGAAGGCACGGCCTTGAGCGCGCGGACGGATCCGCTTGGCAGTCGGGCCGTCGTCGGCGAAGACGCTGGCCACCACCAGAGTTGACGGGTCGAGCCCATCGTTGTTCTGGGCGTTGGCCGCCGCACTGGCAATGACCTTGGCCACCGGGGCGCTGGCCGCCTGCGGCGCCCACCTCAGAATGTCGAGTGCCTCGGACACGGACTTGCCGCGCACCAAGTTGATCACCCGGCGTGCTTTGGTCGGTGAGACACGCACGAAGCGCGCCTTGGCCACCGCAGAAGGAAATTCGGTAGTCGTGCTGGTCATCGCCGCTTGGCTTTCCGGTCGTCTTTGATGTGTCCCTTGAAGGTGCGTGTCGGTGCGAACTCGCCGAGTTTGTGCCCCACCATCGCCTCGGTGATGAACACCGGCACATGCTTACGTCCGTCGTGCACGGCGAACGTGTGGCCGATGAAGTCCGGGATGATGGTCGACCGCCGCGACCAGGTCTTGATGACCTGCTTGGTGTTCTTCTCGTTCTGCGCGTCGACCTTTTTCAGTAGGTGATCGTCGACGAACGGACCCTTCTTCAGGCTGCGTGGCATCGGCTACTCCTAGCGGTGCTTCTTGCCGGTGCGCCGGCGTCGGACGATGAGCTTGTCACTGGGCTTGTGCGGCTTGCGGGTACGTCCCTCGGGCCTGCCCCACGGGCTGACCGGGTGACGCCCACCGGACGTCTTACCCTCACCACCGCCGTGCGGGTGGTCGACGGGGTTCATCACCACACCGCGCACCGACGGGCGCTTGCCCTTCCAGCGCATCCGGCCGGCTTTACCCCAGTTGATGTTGGCCTGTTCGGCGTTGCCTACCTCGCCGACGGTGGCGCGGCAGCGCACGTCGACCCGGCGGATCTCGCCGCTGGGCATCCGCAGCGACGCGTAGGTGCCCTCTTTGCCGAGCAACTGGATGCTCGACCCCGCCGAGCGGGCCAGCTTGGCACCTCCGCCCGGTCGCAGCTCCACGGCGTGGATCAACGTACCGGCCGGGATGTTGCGCAGCGGAAGGTTATTGCCCGGCTTGATGTCGGCGTTGGCGCCCGACTCCACCACATCGCCCTGCGAGAGTCCCTGCGGTGCAATGATGTAACGCTTCTCACCGTCGAGATAATGAAGCAGTGCAATCCTCGCGGTGCGGTTCGGGTCGTATTCGATGTGCGCGACCTTTGCGTTGACACCGTCCTTGTCGTTGCGGCGAAAGTCGATCACCCGGTAGGCACGTTTGTGCCCGCCGCCCTTGTGGCGAGTGGTGATTCGGCCGTGCGCGTTGCGCCCGCCGCGTCCGTGCAGCGGGCGCACCAACGACTTCTCCGGAGTCGAACGAGTGATCTCGGAGAAATCGGAGACGCTGGCACCGCGACGACCCGGAGTCGTCGGCTTGTACTTGCGAATTCCCATGTCTGTTAAGTCTCTCTATCCTCGACTACGCCGGTGCCCCGAACAGGTCGATCGGCTTGCTGCCCGGCACCAGCGTGACGATGGCGCGCTTGGTGTCCTTACGTTTGCCGTATCCGGTCCGGGTGCGCTTGCGCTTACCTTGCCGGTTCGCGGTGTTCACCGCGGCCACCTTGACCGAGAAGATCTTCTCGATCGCGATCTTGATTTGCGTCTTGTTCGAATCAGGATGCACCAGAAACGTGTAGACGTTGTCGTCGATCAGCCCGTAGGACTTCTCCGAGATGACCGGCGCCAAGATGATGTCGCGGGGATCAGTGATAGTCGCCATCAGGCCGAAACCTCCTCGGGAGTGTTGGCCGCGATGTAGGCGTTGAGGGCCTCCACCGAAAACACCACGTCGTCGGCGCGCAACACGTCATAGGTGTTGAGCTGATCGGGTGCCAGCACGTGCACACCCGGCAGGTTGCGCACGCTCTTGGCACCGGTCTCGTCGGTACGTCCGATCACCAGCAGCACTTGCTTGCGATCGGTGAGCGTGGCCAGAAAAGCCTTGGCGCTCTTGGTCGACGGCGTCTGCCCCGTCACCAGCTCACTGATCGCGTGGATGCGGTCGTTGCGGGCCCGGTCGGACAACGCGCCGCGCAGCGCGGCGGCGATCATCTTCTTCGGGGTGCGCTGGCTGTAGTCGCGCGGCTTGGGGCCGTGCACAACGCCACCGCCGGTGAACTGCGGAGCACGTGTCGAGCCCTGGCGAGCCCGCCCGGTGCCCTTCTGCCGGTACGGCTTACGACCACCACCGCGTACCTCGCCGCGCGTCTTGGTCGAGTGCGTGCCCTGCCGCGCCGCCGCCCGCTGGGCGGTGACTACCTGGTGCATCAACGCGATATTCGCCGGCGCATCGAACAACTCGGCAGGCAACTCGACGGAGCCGCCCTTCTTGCCGTCCGGGGTCTTGACGTCAATCTTGATGCCAGCCATTACTTCTCACCTCGTTTGATCGCGCTGCGGACCACGACGAGTCCGCCGTTGCGGCCTGGGACCGCACCTTTGATCAGCAGCACGCCGTTCTCGGCATCGACCTTGTGCACCAACAGGTTCTGGGTGGTGACCCGATCGTTACCCATCCGCCCGGCCATCCGGGTGCCCTTGAACACCCGTGCCGGCGTGGCGCAGCCACCGATCGAGCCCGGCCGGCGGTGCACCGCCTGAGCGCCGTGGCTGGCGCCCTGCCCGCGGAAACCGTGCCGCTTCATGGTCCCGGCAAAGCCCTTGCCCTTGGAGGTGCCGGTCACGTCGACATAGCTGCCGGCGGAAAAGATCTCGGCGGTCAACTCCTGGCCGACTTCGTATTCCGCTGTCCCGTCGGCGTCGTCGAGCCGCAACTCGGCCAGGTGCCGACGCGGGTTGACCCCGGCGGCAGCGTACTGACCGGTCAGCGGCTTGTTGACCTTCCGAGGACTGATTTCGCCGTAGGCCAACTGCACTGCGCTGTAGCCGTCACGCTCCGGTGTGCGGATTCGAGTCACCACGTTGGGTCCGGCCTTGACCACCGTCACCGGAACAACTCGGTTGTTGTCGTCGAACACCTGCGTCATGCCCAGCTTGGTGCCCAGAATGCCTCTTCTCGCCATTGCTCGCCGATCTCCTACTGGATGTTGACGTCGACGCTGGCCGGCAGATCGATACGCATCAGCGCATCAACGGTCTTCGGCGTCGGATCGAGGATGTCGATCAACCGTTTGTGCGTGCGCATTTCGAAGTGCTCCCGCGAGTCCTTGTATTTGTGCGGAGAGCGAATGACGCAGTACACGTTCTTCTCAGTCGGCAGCGGCACCGGTCCGACCACGCTGGCGCCGGTCCGGACGACCGTCTCGACAATTTTGCGCGCCGAGGCGTCAATGGCCTCGTGGTCGTAGGCCTTGAGCCTGATGCGGATCTTCTGTCCCGCCACGCTTCTCCTACCTCACTCTCCAATGTCCGGACCCGGTGTCCCGCAGCGCGTCGATCGATCCGTGATCGATCTGGCGTCGCGCCGGATGTTGCGCCGCTGTTTACCTGTCGTGGTCCACCGGCCCCCGCGGTCGGGTGTGTCGCCCGCACGCAGCCTGGTCCGCGGCCGAAATTGGTCGCGTTCCGAGGATGGGACCGGACGCGCCCGTCTGGGCGCCGGTCGTATGCCCGGCCAGGCGCGAACCCGGCCCAAGGCAACCTGAACAGTATGCCCCAGATCGGGTTGGTGGCCAAATCCTCGGCGGTGACCTCCGGGGCGGCTTGACTCTGCGCGTACCACGGCAAAGTGCGAGTGCCCCGCCTGGTGGACGCAGAGTCACCGACGCAGCCATCTTACTGAAGAGTAAGGTAGCCGGTCATGGCAGCTTCGACCAGCACCTACCAGGCGTGGAAGCGGCTGTCGGGGCGACCGGGTGGCACTCGGTTGTTCTCGGCGGCCGCGATGGCGCGAGTCCCCTACTTCGTCTCGGTGCTGCCACATGTGGTGCGCATGCAGCCGGGCCTGGCCGAGGTGCGGGTGCCCAAGTGGGTATTCGTCTACAACCATCTGCACACCGTGCATGCGATCGCGTGCTGCAACGCCGCCGAGGTTGCGATGGGGATGCTGATGGAAGCCACCGTGCCGCGCAGCCATCGCTGGATCCCCAAGTCGATGAGTGTGCAGTACCTGGAGAAGGCGACGACGTCGCTGCGGGCGGTGGCCCGGCTTGATCCGCCGGCCTTCGACCAGATCACCGACGGCGTCGAGCTCGTGGTGCCCGTCAGCGTCACCGACCGCAGCGGCGTCGAGGTCGTGCACGCCGACATCACCACCTGGGTGACGCCCGCGCGCTGATGCCACCTACTCCACTGGGGGCGGGCTCATGATCTGCCTTTCAGCGTCGCCCAGAACGCGCATTGGTGGTCGCCCTCGAAGGTGGTGGTGATCCTGCTGCCGTCGGGACGCAACGACATCCATGGGGCGTGATCGCCACTTAGCTTGGGCCACTCGGGTTGACCGACGGCCTTTGGCGTGCCCGTGCTCACGAACTGGCTCCAGTAGGCGATCATCTGGTCGGACAGCGCACGCTGAGCCGGATTCAGGGGCGGGGCGCCCCCGACATTGAACAGGTACCGCAACTCTAGCGAGTGGCTGGCACCGACCGGAAAAGGCGCGTGCCGCAACGAGTCCGGCGCCGGCGCATGCGGATCGTCGAACTCGTAGGCATAGACCGGCGCGTTACGGCTCAATGCGACCGCCATTCGGTCGGCGACGCATGAGAAGACGCCGTCGGTGACCGCCGCGGAGTAGGCAAGCGACACGTCCCCGCCATAGCGATCCGGTGGATAGTGCGCCAGCACGCCACGACCGTCGGCGCCGAAAATGTCGGCCAGCACAGCAGGATATTCGGCGCTGGTGACGCCGTGGTTCCGGCGCGCGTACCGCAGCGCGGCGAACATGGTGAACTCGTCATGGTTGACGCCGATCAACACCGGGACCCGGGCGGCCCGCCCGCCGCCGAACGCCGCAATGGGACCGACCGGTAGCACCCCGGTGCCGACGACCGGCCCGCTCAACGCGTTGGCGTCGCCGATGTGGGTGTACCAGGGCGGTCGAGACAGCGCCGTCGCAGGCAGCGCTCCCAGACACTGCGCAGCGGCGGCCGGATCGGGGCAGCCCACCGACGCCGCGTAATCCAGGCTGATGCGTTGGGCGGTCGCCAGGTCGGGCTGTGCCTGACACGGCGCGCTTTGGATGATCGCCGCGCGGAACAGGCCCGCCGATCCAGGTGCCGCCAAGTGATCGCACACCGACATGCCGCCTGCAGACTCGCCGGCAATGGTCACCTTGGCCGGATCGCCACCAAAGGCGGTGATGTTGTCTCGAACCCAGCGCAGCGCGGCCTGCTGGTCGGCGAGCCCGTAGTTGCCCACGTCGGCGGGGGCGCCCAGCGACGGGTGGGCGAGGAATCCGAGTGCCCCCAGCCGGTAGTTGAGCGTGACGACGACGATGTGGCCCTTGGCGGCCAACCACCGCGCGTTGTAGATGTCGCCACTGCCGTTGACGAAGCCGCCCCCGTGAATCCACACCATCACTGGGCGCTTGTCGGCTCGGCCCCCTGTGGGCGTCCACACGTTGAGGGTGAGGCAGCTTTCGTTGGTCTTCCCCGAGCGGGTCTCCTGAATGCATTGCGGGCCAGGTTTGGTGGCGTTCAGCGTCCCGGGCCAGCGCGCCGCCGGCTGCGGCGGCTGCCACCTCAGCGCACCAACCGGCGGTGCCGCATATGGAATGCCTTGGAATAGCCGGTAATCGGCAGCAACAAGCCCACGCATCGAACCCACCGGGGTGCGCACAACGGCAGCATCTAGCGGCCCGGCATACGCGGGCGCCGACCCGTTCGGCACCGCGCTACCGCCATGGCCGCAGCCGGCCACGACCATCGCCGCCACCAGCAGTGCGGCGCGGACGCGGCCACGACGAAGCAATCGGCTCGACACAAGAGTTCAGCCTACGGATCTCTCAAAACCACTCCCGCAGATTTTGGGATGACGGACACTAAAAATCCCGGAGTCTTGTTGCCTGGCTGCTTTTCGGGCCGCTTGCGGCTCGCAGCGCCGCCGGGCGCACCCGTCGAGAGATCACGCCAGCAGGTGAGGAAGCCGATGAGCACACCGATCATTGACGAGGCCGCCAAGGTCTTCGCCGACCCGACCTCCTACGCCGACGAGCCGCGGCTGCATGCGGCGCTGAGCCATCTGCGCGCCCATGCGCCGGTGTCGCTGGTCGACTGCCCGCCCTATCGGCCGTTCTGGGCGATCACCAAGCATGCCGACATCATGGACATCGAGCGGGACAACAATTTGTGGATCAACGAGCCGCGTCCGCTGCTGGCGACGGCCGAGCAAGACGACTTTGCGCGGGCGCAGCTGGACTCTGGAATGGGGCTGCGCACTCTGATCCACATGGACGACCCGCAACACCGGGTGGTGCGGGCGATCGGCGCCGACTGGTTCCGCCCCAAAGCGATGCGGGCGCTCAAGGTCCGCGTCGACGAGCTGGCCAAGATCTACGTCGACAAGATGATGGCAGCCGGCACCGAGTGCGACTTCGTGCAAGAAGTGGCGGTGAATTACCCGCTGTACGTGATCATGTCGCTATTGGGTCTGCCCGAGTCGGACTTCCCGCGCATGCTCAAGCTCACGCAGGAGCTTTTCGGCGGCGACGACGAGGAATTCAAGCGCGGCAACACCCCCGAAGAACAGCTCCAAATCCTGCTCGATTTCTTCGGGTACTTCAATGCCATCACCGCGTCCCGCCGCGAACATCCAACCGAGGACCTGGCCTCGGCTATCGCCAACGCCCGCGTCGACGGCCAACCGCTCTCCGATATCGACACCGCCTCCTACTACGTGATCATCGCGACCGCCGGGCACGACACCACCAGCGCGACGATCGCCGGCGGCCTGCAGGCGCTGATCGAGAACCCCGATCAACGGCAGCGGCTGACCGAGAACCTGGATCTGATGCCGTTGGCCACCGAGGAAATGATCCGTTGGGTGACTCCGGTCAAGGAGTTCATGCGCACCGCCACCGCCGACACCAGCGTGCGCGGGATCCCGATCGCTGAAGGCGAATCGGTGTATCTGTCCTATGTCTCGGCCAACCGGGACGAGGAGGTGTTCGAGGATCCGTTCCGCTTCGACGTCGGCCGTGACCCGAACAAGCACCTGGCATTCGGTTATGGCGTGCATTTCTGCCTGGGCGCCGCGCTGGCCCGCATGGAGGTGAACAGCTTCTTCACCGAATTGCTGCCCCGACTGAATTCCATTGAGCTAAACGGGAACCCGGAGCTGATTTCCACGGTGTTCGTCGGCGGACTCAAGCACCTGCCGATTCGGTACTCGCTGCGCTGACCCGCGTTTGCCGCTGCGTGCGCTGCACATGAAGGAAACCGTCGACGGCGGCTCGGGCGCATTCCCGGTAGTCGAAGTCCGGCAGCGTCGACAGCCGACCCAATGCCAGCGGGCCGATCAGCAGAGCGATCGCACGGGAGCGGTCGATGTCGCCTAGCTCGGCAGCCTCCGGGCTGTCGAAAATCGCGTCAAACGGGGCTGCGTACTGCGCAGCGATGTGTTCGCGCAGCGTGTTGATCGCAGCACTGTCCGCGGCGTGAGCGCCCCGGGCTTCTGGCATCTGCTCCAAGTCGCGGCCGAGCGCCAGCCACGACATCGCGGTCAGCATGCCGGGCGCTTCGGCGATCGATTGACCGAAGCCCAGCACCACCGCGATGAGTCGCTCACGCAGGCTGCCGTCTTCGGAGGGCATGGGCGCCGGTGGGATCAAACTGTTGAAAGCTGCTGCCAGCAAATCGTTTCCGCTCGGGAAGTGGCGATACAACGTGGCCCGGGCTACGTTGGCGCCTCGAGTGACCGCATCGACGGTCACCGCGCTCGGTCCCCCCGAGCGCAGGAGCGCGGTAGCAGCCTCGAGTAGTCGGGCCCGGGACCGCGCCGGCCGGGGATCGGTACTGCTGCCGGTGATGAGGACCACCTCCGTTTAAAACCGAGACTATCGGTCTACCTACGAGACTGGTAGTCTCAAAAATATCTTCGCCACCGAAAGGGGGCGCCCGCTGTGGCCGAAACCCTCGTCCGGCCTGACCAGCGTACTGATGTCGGCACCGCGCTCGGGTCCAATCGCGCACGAATCTGGACGATGGCCGTCGCCTGTATGGGCGTATCGCTGGTGATCGCCTCGATGGTCGCGTTGAACACCGCGTTGGGCGATATCGCGGTGGCGACCTCGGCCACGCAGTCCCAATTGACCTGGGTGGTCGATGGTTACACCGTCGTGCTGGCCTGCCTGCTGCTGCCTGCCGGCGCTGTCGGCGATCGTTATGGCCGGCGCGGCGCGCTGCTGATCGGCCTCGCGATTTTCGCGCTGGCGTCGGTGGCGGCCGCGGTGTTCACCAGCCCACTGCACATCATCGTGGCCAGAGGGGTGGCCGGAGCCGGCGCCGCCTTCATCATGCCTGCCACGCTGTCGCTGTTGACCGCCGCGTATCGCCCCGACGAACGCATGAAGGCCGTCGGCATTTGGGCGGGTGTCGCCGGGTGCGGCGGGGTCATCGGGATGCTCGGGTCCGGGGGGCTGCTGTACTTCTGGCCGTGGCAGTCGATCTTTTGGGCCTTCGCCGGTGGCGCCGCGCTGATCTTCGTGCTGGCCTGCACAGTGTCGTCCTCCCGCGACGACCAGGCGACGCCGCTGGACTGGGTGGGCGCGGCGTTAATCGGCGGCGCCGTAGCGGTTTTCGTCTTCGGCGTGGTCGAGGCGCCCCAGCAGGGGTGGAGTAACCCGCTGGTGTACGGGTCGCTGGCAGCGGGCGTGGTGCTGGCGGCGCTGTTCGGATTCGTCGAGTTGCGACGCCGCCATCCGCTGCTGGATGTCCGGTTGTTCCGCCGACCCGACTTCGCCACCGGCTCGGCCACCATCACCGTCTTCTTCGTGGCGATGTTCGGGTTCTTCTTCGTCATGATGCAGTTCGTTCAATTGGTGATGGGCTACAGCCCGATTGGCACGGCGATCGCCTTCAGCCCGCTGATGCTGCCCATGCTGACGTTCTCAATTCTGTCCCGGTGGTACCTGCCACGATTGGGACTGCGGCTGGTGATCTTCGTCGGCTTGCTGCTGATCTCGGCCGGTTTCCTGTGGCTGCGCGTGCTCGACGTGAATTCGCCGTACTGGGACATGATGTGGCCGCTGCTGGTGGTCAGTACCGGAATCGGGTTATGCACGGCCCCAACGACTTCAGTGATCATGGCGGCAGTGCCCGACGAGAAGCAGGGGGTCGCCTCGGCGGTCAACGACACCACCCGCGAGGTTGGGGCGGCCCTCGGGATTGCGCTGGCCGGATCCATCCTGGCAGCGCGGTACGGTCACGTCATCGCTCCGCACCTGACACCCTTCCCCGAACCGGTGCGCGGACCGGCCTCCCATTCGCTGGCCCAGGCACTGGAGCTTTCGGAAAGGCTTGGGCCGCAAGGCGCTCAGCTCGCCGACATCAGCCGTAGCGCGTTCCTGGCGGCGACGCAGTCGTCGGTTCTGGTGCTCGGGGTGATCATCGCCGTCGCCGCGCTGCTCATCGCCGCATGGGCGCCGGGCCGAGACGGCCAACAGCTGCGTTTGGTGCGGCAAATCGTGTCCCGCCGGCGCAACTCAGATGACGAACTCCGCAGCCCGGTGGCCGAGCATGACGATGCTGGCGTGCGGGCCGCGACTGGTGACCGTCGGTAGGACCGAACCGTCGATCACCCACAGGCCCTCGATACCGCGTACCCGGCACTGCGGGTCGACGACGGCGCGAGGGTCGTCGTCGGTGCCCATCGGGACGCTGCCGCACAGATGCTGCGACGTCGACCAGGCGGGGGGCCCGACGGGTGTTGCCGCCCCGACCAATTCGCGTGCCAACTCGGCGCCTCGCTCTAGGGTGGCGATGTCATCGGGCTCTGTGTCGTAGCGGTGCTCGATTCGCGGCGGCACCGCGGGATCAGCGGCCACCAGTGTGATCCGCCCGCGAGAGCGTGGCTGCATGAGCGCCACACCGATGTGCGGCCAATCCGGGTGGCCCGCGGTGCCGTCACCGGCCATGGCGACGAACCCGCCTGTGTACGGGCGTATTTCGAGATTGTCCGACGTGCTCAGCACCACTTCCAGCACCGGCCGACGGGCGGCGATCGGCCAGTTCGTCGGCAGCACCCATTCCGGGTGGTCGCTGCAGGCCATGCCGACCGGTAGCGGCGCCACTACGTCGACCCCGGCCCCGCGCAACATCACCTCGTCGCCGACCCCGGACAGCATCAGCAGATGGGCCGATTCGATCGCACCGGCGCACAGCACAATTCGATCAGCGGTCAGCGTCATCGCGCTGCCCGGGCCGGCGGCGTCGACGCCGACAGCGCGGGTACCTGCGAAACGCAACCGCATGGCGCGCGTCTGCGCCAGCAGCGTGAGGTTGGGCCGTCGTAGCGCGGGCGTGAGATAACCTCTGCCCGAGCCTGTTCGGATGCCGTCGACGATGTTGAGCGGGACGGCACCTATACCGGTCGGCATCTCATGGCCAGTGTCGTTCAAATCGGCGAGCCAGTCGAAACCGGCCTGCTGCGCCGCTGTCATGAAAGCAGCAGTGCTGCCGACGATTTCGGTTGTACGGCGCACTGGGATCGGACCCTGGTTCCCGTGAGCGGGACCGTCGAAATCCAAGTCCGTCTCGATGGCCCGGAAATGGTCGAGCACGTCTGACCACATCCACCCGGGAAGCCCATAGTCGTCGAAATCACGGGGCAGCCCACGACAGAAATAACCGCCGTTGACGGCGCCGGAACCTCCGATGGTCGCACCGCGCATGATCAGCATGCGTTGGGGCGGGCGTTCGGTCAGTTGCGCTTGATAGCGCAACACCAGCGGGCTGGCCGCCCCGATCGGCAGCTGCAGGCCGTTGGTGGTCAGCGCCAGCAGCTGCGGATCGGTGAGACCGAGCCCGGCCTCCAGCACCGTCACCGCACACTCGGGGTTGACGGAAAGCCGCTCAGCCACAACTGATCCAGCACTTCCTGCGCCGATGATCAGCACATCGCTGTGCAGGGTGGCTGCGCTCAACTGGTGGTCAGATCCGGATCTGCGGCTTGAGTGGTCGGATATTGCGTTCCCGTACCACGCCGCACCATAATCCGAGTCCGTATGCCAGGTCGTCGAGGCGCTTCAGCAGCAGGTATGTCAGCAGCCCGATGGGTCTGGCTTCGTCTTCGGTAGCCCCCCGGCGACGCAACCAGTCGACTACCCCGTCGACGACGGCGGCGATCACCACCGCACGCCGACAATGTCGGGACAGCATTGCGGCCAACAGCGCCACCGGCCAATAGTGCCGGCAGATCGCCGACGCCAACTGCAGCGCCGCCGACCACAGGCCCCGGGCTGCGACCGCTACGACGTCCCAGACCTGGGTGTCGGGCCCCTCCATGGACTTGGCGATGCGGCGACCCGTTGCCGCGGCCAGCAGCAGTGACGCCAGATATCCCAACCCGGAGCCGACCGCCATCATGATCCAGGCCGCCAATGCCCAACCGGAGATCACCAGCGGCGCCGTCTTGTCGGGGTGGCGCACCGACAACGGCGCCGCCGATCCGCCGTAAAACGCTTTGCGCGCAATCCAATCCCGCAGTTCGGTGCGGTGGTCGTGTGCGACCAACGCGATCGGTTCATAGCGCAGTCGAGCACCGGCTTCGACGAGCCGCCAGCAGAGGTCGACGTCTTCACCGGCCTGCAGCGTGTCGTCGAACCCGCCGACGTCGCGCAGCATGGAAGTGCGGCAGATGATGGCCGCGCTGGGGACATACGCCACGTTCGTGTAGGGAATGACCGGGGCCTCGTGCTGCCCGAGGTCCAGCGACGAGCGCACCGCCTCGTAGCGGGCCACCAGGTGGTCGCTTTGGGTCAGGCCGACGATGCGGGGCGCCACCAGGGCGACGGTGGGGTCGCAGAAATGACCGAGCAGCGCCTCCAACCAGCCGCGGCGCGGCACCACGTCGGAGTCCAGAAACGCCACGAAGTCGGTTTTGCATGCGTTGAGCCCGGTGTTGCGGGCGGCCGCGGGTCCCCGGTTGCGGGGATGGTGCAGCACCTCGACGTCACAGTGCGCGCCCGCGACGTCGTCGCGCTCGATCGGCTCTGCCGAGCCGTCGTCGACGATGATCACGCGCAAACCACGCAGGGAGGCCAGCAGCCGACGCAGCCCACATGCGTTGTCGTGCACGGGAATTACCACGGTGACGTCGCGGTGTGAAGGTCCTCCAGCTGGCCGGGGGTGCGCCACCGTCGCGTCCAGCAGGGTGCGTGCCAGCTCGGCGCTGAGGGCGTCGTGCACCTTGAGCCGGCCGTCGGCCAGCATGTCCTGCGCGGCCGGCGCCAGTCGCAGCAAACGGGTGGGCGAGCCACCCAGGAGAGCCGACCCCCGCCCGATCACCCGGACGCGTCGGTCGACCTGGACAGCAAACCCGTCCGGCAGCCGGGTCTGGGTCATGTCAGCATCCCGTCGGCGCGCGGCGCCCAGCGCAGGACTGCGCGCGCGCAACCGTCGACCATCTCGGTGAAGATCCGGCGCCCCTCGGCCGCGGTCGCCGTCGTCGGGTCTCCCAGCACCCCGACCGCGCTGACCGCCGCGACTCCCCCGCTGCGCATCGTCGGCAGCAGCTCGGACAGCGGGGCGCCGTTACCCGAGCACCACCGGTCGGTCAATACATCTGCGGGTGAAATGTGCAGCAACACGGATGTTTCGGTGTGGCCGGCATGAGCATCGGCACCCGAGGCCGTGCATGCCGACCACGCGGCGTCGCGTCCCTCGGATCGCAGGAGGCGCACCGCGCGGTCCAGGGCAGCGACGTTGCCGCCGTGGCCGTTGACGAACAGCAGGCGTTGGGCCCAGCAGGTCGCCGACCTGCCGAACTCCACCAGCAGCATGGCCAGGGCGTCCGTGCCGATGGAAATGGTTCCGGGAAAGCTTTGGTGCTCGCCGCTGTCGCCGTAGCCGATGGCCGGTGCGACCAGCCACTGCTGGCCCTGCGCGCGTTGCCCTGGCTGTTCGGCGAGCCGTGCGGCGACCGCAGTGGCGACCGCAGTCGCGATCCGCGTGTCGGTGTCCAGCGGGAGGTGCGGGCCATGCTGTTCGGTGGATCCGACCGGGATCAACACCGCCGAGGACATGCCGCGTAGCTGGCCCGACGTCGAGCTGCTGAGTTCGCCGAGGACGGCCACCCGCCGATGGTAGGACGAATTCACCTGTCGTGCATTGGTTGTTGGTTGTCCAGATGAAATTTTTTCCACCATCCTGGTGGTTTTGTCACCCTCGTCCACCTGTGCCACGTCTGCCACGCGAGTATCAGCGCTCCCGCTGGTGTCGCCGCGGGCCCGCCTAGCCCAGCTCGCCGGTGGGCACGCCGAGCGCGCGAGCAAACCCGGGAGGAACCACGACGTCGTCGGCGCTGAGGTCGTGCACCGACGCGTGCCCCAGGCCGGTCAGCGCACAGTCGATGCCACTGCGGAAGATGTCGAGCACATTCTCGACCCCGCCCTGCCCGGCGGCCGCCAAGCCCCACAGATACGCGCGGCCGATCATCACCGCACGCGCCCCCAACGCCAGCGCCTTGACGACATCGCTGCCGCGGCGGATACCACCGTCGAGCAATACCTCGATCTGATCACCGACCGCGTCGGCGACGGCGGGCAGTGCGCGGATTGCCGCCGGTGTGCCATCCAAGTTGTTGCCACCGTGGTTGGACACCGAAATCGCCGAAACTCCGGCATCCACAGCTCTTTTGGCGTCATCCACCCGAATCACGCCCTTGAGCATGAACGGCCCACCCCAGAGTTCGCGCAGCCACGCGATGTCCTCCCACGTCGGCGGCGGGGTGGCCATCCATTCACCGTAGGCGGCGAAGAACGGCGGTCCCGGTTCGCCGCGCCGGGCCTGGTTGGGTACCTGCAAGCTCGGCGGGCGCATCGTCTTCGCCCATTGCAGCAGCCAGCCCGGCCGGGTCAGGCCTTCCGGCATCATGCGGGCCGCGGTGCGGAAATTCATCTGTTCGGGGATCTTGGGGCTGCCCCAGTCGCGGCCGTGCGAGAACGTCCAGTCGGTGGTGACGATCAGGCCGGCCGCGCCGGCCTCGCGGGCCCGTTCGACCCGTTCGGCGATCGCGGTGCGGTCGCCGAGCCAGTAGACCTGGAAGAACAGCTTGTCGTTGGCTGCGATGACTTCTTCGATCGGCTTACTGGCGAACGAGGAGAGCCCCATCGCGGTGCCCCGCGCCGCCGCCGCTCGCGCGACGGCCACCTCACCGTCGGGGTGCACCGCCTGCACGCCCGTGGGCGAGATGATCACTGGCAGCGAGATATCTTGTCCCATAACGGTAGTCGACAAGTCTCGGTTGGCGATCGCACCGACGACGTGCGGCGCGAAGCCCAGTTCGCCGAACGCCTCGACATTGTCCGATACCGTGATGCCCTTCTCGCTGGCGGCGATCAGCGCGGCGTACACCGACTTCGGCAGCCGCCGCTTCGCCCGCTGCTGAGCGATTGCAACGGTCTCGAACCACGCATCACGCGCCACGGCTACACCGGGCTTTCATTGCAGAGGCGCTGCGGCGGGCGCGTCGACAGCGTCAACGGCACCGGCCCGCTGCGACGGGAGTGGTCGCCGGCCGGGCGCGGCTTGTCGCGCTCGCGGGCCAGCGCAGGCGCGCCGTAGCCCTGCACGCATTCAGGGTCCGGCCCGTCGAGCGGCAGACCGGTGAAGAACTTGGCCGCCATGCAACCGCCCCGGCAGCTGTCGTAGTGGCCGCAGCTGCCGCAGGCCCCGGCCGACTGCGGCTCACGCAACTCACGGAACAGCGGAGCGTTCTTCCACACGTTGTCGAATCCGCCGTCGGACAACACATTTCCGGCCAAGAAGCGATCGTGGATGGCGAATGGGCAGGCGTACACGTCGCCGACGGGGTCGATCAGACAGACCACCCGGCCGGCCCCGCACATGTTCAGCCCGGCCAGCGCCCCGGGTTCGCCGAGCGCCGACAGGTGGAAGAACGAGTCGCCGGTCAGCACCCGCTCGCCATTGGCGACCAGCCAGTCGTAGAGCTGGATCTGTTGGTCCGCCGTTGGGTGCAGGTCGTCCCAGACGTCTGCGCCGCGACCGGATGGGCGCAACCGCGTGATTCGCAGAGTAGCACCGTAACGGCTTGCCAGCGTTGCGAATTCGTCGAGCTGGTCCACGTTGTGGCGAGTCACGACCACCGAGATCTTGGCGTCGGAGAACCCTGCTGCGGCCAGGTTCTCCAGTGCCCGCACCGCCATGGCGTACGACCCGGCACCTCGGACGGCGTCGTTGACCTCCGCGGTTGCGCCGTCCAGGGAGATCTGCACATCGACGTAGTCGCTGGCCGCCAGCCGCGCCGAGACCTCGGGGGTGATCCGCACCCCGTTGGTCGAGAACTTCACCCCCACGTGGTGTGCCGTGGCGTAGTCGACCAGCTCCCAGAAGTCCGGTCGCACCGTCGGCTCACCGCCGCCGATGTTGACGTAGAACACCTGCATGCGTTCCAGCTCGTCGATGATGTTTTGGCAATCCCGCGTGGACAATTCACGCGGATCGCGCTTACCCGACGAGGACAGGCAGTGCACACACGCCAGATTGCAGGCGTAGGTCAGTTCCCACGTCAGGCAGATCGGTGCGTCCAGGCCGCGCTCGAACTGCTCCACCAGCCGGGGTACGACCGCTGTCATTGGCTCACTTCCCTTGTCTCCCTGGGCACCAGCATGTTGGAGGCGGCCAACACACTCAGTGCGTGCACATAGGGCTGCTGCTGCGCGTCGTCGATACCTGCGGCACGGCAGGCGGTTCGCACGTCGGCGTGGTCGTCCAGCGACTGCACGACCTCAAAGATCGTGCGGTTCTTCAAAAACGACAGCTTGCGAGTGCCGAAGTGATACAACAGCGCACCGAACGGCTCGGGCCGCACGGCGACCTGCGGGTGCAACCGCCAGCCGGCATCCGGGCTGAATTCGCCCGCGGGCACGCTCAGTAGACCCCGCACATCCCGTCGATGGACACCTCTTCGACCAGGGTCTCGGTGACGAGCTCGGTGTCGGTGTCGATCTGCTGGTTGGGCTCCATGGTGTGGCCTTTCGTTGTCAGGGGCTCGACAAGTGGGTGTCAGCCCGGTCACAATCTTGGCCAGAATATGGCATCGAGTGCCAGAACGGAAGAGGGCCCCCAGAAAGGGGATGTCATGATGCCTCAAGCGCGGGTGGGCCGGCGCCGCTCGACGACCCCGCACCACATCACCGACGTGGCCCTCGGACTGTTCGCGGCCCGCGGGTTCGACGAGGTGAGCGTCGACGATGTCGCGCAGGCAGCGGGTATCGCCCGGCGCACGCTGTTCCGCTACTACGCCTCCAAGAACGCGATTCCCTGGGGCGACTTCGACGCTCACCTGCAGCACCTGCGCGAACTGCTCGACGACGTCGATGTGGATGTGCCGCTGGGTGAAGCGCTGCGCACAGCCCTGTTGGCGTTCAACACTTTTGACGACTCGGAGACCGTCCGGCACCGTCAGCGTATGCGGGTGATCCTGCAAACTGCGGAGCTACAAGCCTATTCGATGACGATGTACGCCGGCTGGCGAGAAGTCATTTCGGAATTTGTGGCACGCAGGTCCGGGGCCAAGCCGGCCGACCTGTTGCCGCAGACCGTTGCGTGGATGATGCTCGGAGTGGCGCTGAGCGCCTATGAGCACTGGCTCGACGACGAGTCGGTGTCATTACCGCAGGCGCTCGGCGGCGCATTCGACGTGGTCCGCGCCGGACTGGACCGGCTGACGCCGTGAACAGCGACACCGCGCTCGTGCGGTCCCTGCGGGCGCAGGGCCAGGCCTGCGCCGAACTGGGCTCACCGATGTACGGCGAACTGCTCAGTCGGGTGGGTAGCGACGTCGACGCCGGCGGGGTTTTCGCCGGCATCCTTTCAGGGCACGAGCATGAGCCGGGGCGGCTGGCCCTGCCGCTACGACTGCTCGGCGGGCTGCACCGGCTGGTGCTCGACGGTCGCGCGCCGGCGCTGCGGCGCTGGTATCCGAGCACCGGCGGTCACTGGGATGCCGAGGCAGCCTGGCCCGACATCGTGCGGGCCGCCACCGACCACGCTGGCGCGCTGCGCGGCGCGCTCGAGCAGCCGCCGCAGACCAACGAAGTGGGCCGCTCGGCCGCGCTGATCGGGGCGCTGTTGCTGCTGGCTAGCGAATTTGACTTGCCGGTAAGGCTTTTCGAGATCGGCTGCAGCGCCGGGCTGAACCTGCGGGCCGACTACTACCGGTATCGCTACCCGGCCGGGCAATGGGGCCCGGGCGACTCGCCGGTGACCATCGACGACGCGTGGCGGGGTCAACTGCCTCCGGCCGCGGGGTTGCGGATCGTCGAGCGCCGCGGCTACGACCTGGCACCGGTGGATGCCACCAGTCGCGACGGCGAGTTGACGTTGCTGAGCTATATCTGGCCCGATATGCCCGTCCGGCTGCAGCGGCTGCGCGGCGCGATCAGCGTCGCGCGCCGCGTCGCCGCCCCGCTGGAAACCCGCCGGGCCGGTGAGGCCGTCGCCGGGCTCACCGTGGCGGCGGGCGCGACGACCGTGCTGTGGCACTCCATCACGCGGCAGTACCTGTCCCGCGACGAGCAGACAGCCGTCGACGCCGGCGTCGACGCGTTGGCAGCCCGCGCCGGAAGCGCTTCGCCGTTTGTTCACCTCACGCTGGAGCCGCAGCGGCGAACACCGGACTCCCCGGTGGAGTTTCTGTTGCGCGCTCGCCGCTGGCCCAGCGGTGAGGATCGGATACTAGCCGACTGCTCGCCACATGGTCCGCCGGTCACCTGGGCGTGATTCCCCTCCCGCGAGCGTGCGCATTCCCGGCGACACGCTCGGCGTGTCGGCCGGGGACACGCACGCTCGCGGCGAACGTCGCTCAGCCCAACACTTCTGAGATCGGTGCGCCTGCGGCGACTTTGGCCCGGGTCTTCATCACCTTGCCGGGCATGCCACCACCGACGACGCCGACCAAGACACCGTCGCGCTCGTAATACGCCAAAAACTTGCGGCCGTCGTCCTCGACGAGGTGCACGGTGTCGGTGGCGTGCGGCTCGCCCAGGCACTGGATCTTGACGTCGTATTGGTCGCTCCAGAAGTACGGGACCACGACGTTCGACGGGACATCTTGGCCCAGCATCGAGGGCACCACGACCCTCGCCTGCTCGGCGACATTGCTCCAATGTTCTACTCGCACTTGGTGTCCGGACGGGTTACGCCACGAGGCCACGTCGCCGAGCGCCCACACGTTGGCCACGCTGGTGCGCCCGGCCATGTCGCAGAGCACGCCGTTGTCGACCTCGATGCCGCTGCCCTCCAGCCACTCGGTGGCCGGCCGGGAGCCGATTCCGACGACGACCAGATCGGCCGCCACCTCGCTTCCGTCGGTCAGCTCGACCGTGTCGACGTGACCGCTACCGCGAACCTCGGCGACCCCGAGGCCAGTGCGCACGTCGACCCCCTCCGCGCGGTGCAGCCGCGCCACCAACTCGCCGATCTGCGAGCCGAGCACCGACGCCAGCGGCGCCGGCTGCGGCTCCACCAGCACCACCTCGACCCCCAGGCCACGCAGGCTCGCCGCGACCTCACAGCCGATGAACCCGGCGCCGACGACGACGGCACGGCGTGCGGCGGATGCGTGGCTGCGCAACGCCAGGCACTCGTCGAACGAACGCAACACCCGGATGCCGTCCAGATCGGGAAACGCCGGAATGCGCCGCGGCACCAGGCCGGTCGCAATGACGAGCTCGTCGTAGCCCAGCACCGTTCCGTCGTCCAGCGTCACGGTTTGTGCCGCGGTGTCCAGACTGGTGGCCCCCGACCCGAGACGCAGCGTGATGTCGCGCTCGTCGTAGAACTCACGCGGTTTGAGCGTCACGTCGTCGACCTCGCTGCGCAATACCTCCTTTGACAGCGGGGGCCGATCGTAGGGCAAATGCGCTTCGTCGCTGACGATGGTGATCGGGCCGGTGTACTCCGCCCGGCGAAGCTGTTCAGCCAGCCGAGCCGCAGCGAGCCCCCCGCCGACGACCACGATTCCGTTTCCGGGGCCCTTGCCCCCCTCGCTACTAGTCACGTGGAGTTCATACACGATCGCGGCCACGAACGGTGGAGCACCCTGGGTTAATACTTCAAAGCACCCTTGTCGACCGGAATTTGCGCTCCCGACAATGTCCCTGACCCGTCACCGGCCAGCCAGGCGACGACGTCAGCCACCTCGTCGGCGGTCATAAACCCCTTGGGCTGCACGGGCATCGGGGGGAAACTGTGTACATAGTGCCCGTGCTCGGCGAAGACCTTCATCATCATCTCCGGCTCGATCATCGGGGTGTCGACCGAATACGGATGGATCGTGTTGACTCGGATGCCGAACTCGCCCAACTCGATGGCCAACGCATTGGCCAGCCCGACGAGGCCATGCTTGGACGCCGAATAGTGGGCGTTGCCGGGGGTGGCCTTCAGCCCGGCTGACGAGCTGACCACCACGATGGACCCGCCGTTGCCGGCCTCGATCATTGCCGGCACCGCCGCGCGGACCGTCCGCCAGGTACCCGAGAGGTTGACACCGATGACGGTGTCCCATTGCTCCTCGGTGATCTCCCAAACCCGGCCCCAGCTCAGCACACCCGCGTTGGCCACCAGAATGTCGAGCCGGCCGAACTGCTCGACACCATCGGCCACCAACTGCTGCAGCGCCACGCTGTCTCGGATGTCCACCTCACGCGCCAGCACTTTCCGCCCCTCGGCCTCCACCGCCCGGACGGTCTCGGCGAGATCCTCGGGAGTGGCTGGCGTGTAGGTGATGCTCTCGGATACCGGCGCACAGATGTCCAAAGCGATGACGTCGGCGCCCTCCCGCGCCAACCGGACGGCGTGAGCACGGCCCTGCCCCCGGGCAGCGCCGGTGATGAACGCGACGCGTCCTTGCAAAGACCCGGCTGCTGTAGACACGGACACCCCTTTCACCGACTGCCGGTCAGGCTAGCAGCGGAACTGAAACGTGTTCTAGACAGGCCCAGCCGGCACAACCGCCGCTGCGATGTGCAACTGCAATGTGACCAGTGGTTGGTCGTTGATCCGGGCGCGGGTCGTGACAATATCCCTCATCGCAAAGCGGCGCCCACCCTTTCGGATGAGCGCCGCTTGGCGGTCGAAACTACTTGACGATCTTGGTGACCCGGCCGGCGCCGACGGTGCGGCCACCCTCGCGGATCGCGAACCGCAGACCCTCGTCCATGGCGACGGGCTGGATCAGCTTGACCGCGATGTCGGTGTTGTCACCGGGCATCACCATCTCGGTGCCCTCCGGCAGCGTCACCACACCGGTCACGTCGGTGGTGCGGAAGTAGAACTGCGGGCGGTAGTTGTTGAAGAACGGCGTGTGCCGGCCGCCCTCGTCCTTGGACAGGATGTAGACCTGGCCCTCGAACTCGGTGTGCGGCGTGGTGGTGCCGGGCTTGGTGACGACCTGGCCGCGTTCGACGTCTTCCCGCTTGATACCACGCAGCAGCAGACCGACGTTGTCACCGGCCTGTCCTTGGTCGAGCAGCTTGCGGAACATCTCCACACCGGTGACCGTGGTCTTGGTGCTGGTCGGCTTGATGCCGACGATCTCGACTTCCTCGTTGACGTTGATCACGCCGCGCTCCACACGGCCGGTGACGACGGTGCCACGGCCGGTGATCGTGAAGACGTCCTCGACGGGCATCAGGAACGGCTTGTCGGTGTCGCGGACCGGGTCCGGGATCGACTCGTCGACGGCGTTCATCAGCTCGACGATGCCCTCGACCCACTGCGGGTCGCCCTCGAGCGCCTTCAGCGCCGATACCTTGACCACCGGAGCGTCCTCGTCGAACTCCTGGGCGGCAAGCAGCTCGCGGACCTCCAGCTCGACGAGCTCGAGCAGCTCCTCGTCGTCGACCATGTCGGCCTTGTTCAACGCGACCAGGATGTAGGGCACGCCGACCTGACGCGCGAGCAGCACGTGCTCGCGGGTCTGCGGCATCGGGCCGTCGGTGGCGGCGACCACCAGGATCGCGCCGTCCATCTGGGCGGCGCCGGTGATCATGTTCTTGATGTAGTCAGCGTGGCCCGGGGCGTCGACGTGTGCGTAGTGACGCTTTTCGGTCTGGTACTCCACGTGGGAGATGTTGATCGTGATACCGCGCTGACGTTCCTCGGGCGCGTTGTCGATCTGGTCGAATGCCCGCGACTCGTTCAACTCCGGGTACTTGTCATGCAGGACCTTGGTAATAGCCGCGGTCAGCGTGGTCTTGCCGTGGTCAACGTGACCGATGGTCCCGATGTTGACGTGCGGCTTCGTCCGCTCGAACTTCGCCTTCGCCACTTCTGTGTCCTCCTGGACTTGTTGGTGCTCGTTAAAGCAGTGTTGGTTTCTTCACTTGTGCCGCGGTAGTGACCGGGCAAGGTTACTCCGCGCCAATGCTGGTTGTTTACTCGCCCGTCGCCTTCGCGATGATCTCCTTCGACACCTGAGCCGGAACCTCGGCGTAGGAGTCGAACACCATGGAGTAGTTTGCCCGGCCCTGTGTCTTCGACCGCAGGTCGCCGACGTAGCCGAACATCTCCGACAGCGGCACATGCGCCTTGACCACGCGGGCACCGCTGCGTTCGTCCATGGCCTGGATCTGACCACGGCGGGAGTTCAGGTCGCCGATCACGTCGCCCATGTAATCCTCAGGGGTGGTGACCTCGACGGCCATGATCGGTTCCAGGATCACCGGCTGCGCCTGACCGGCCGCCTTCTTCAGCGCCTGCGAACCGGCGATCTTGAAGGCCATCTCCGACGAGTCGACGTCGTGGTACTGGCCGTCGAGCAAGGTGACCTTCAGGTTCACCAGCGGGTAGCCGGCCAGCACACCGTATTGCATGGCGTCCTGGGCGCCGGCATCCACCGACGGGATGTACTCGCGCGGGATACGGCCACCGGTGACCTTGTTCTCGAACTCGTAGGTCGCGCCCTCTTCGCCGTCGACGAGCGGCTCCAGCGTGATGATGACCTTCGCGAACTGACCCGAGCCACCGGTCTGCTTCTTGTGGGTGTACTCGACGCTCTCCACTTTGCGGCGGATGGTCTCCTTGTAGGCCACCTGCGGCTTGCCGACGTTGGCCTCGACCTTGAACTCGCGGCGCATCCGGTCGACCAGGATGTCCAGGTGCAGCTCGCCCATGCCGCCGATCACGGTCTGGCCGGTCTCCTGGTCCAGGTGCACCTTGAACGTCGGGTCCTCTTCGGCCAGCTTCTGGATCGAGAGGCTCAGCTTTTCCTGGTCGCTCTTGGTCTTGGGCTCGATGGCCACCTCGATGACCGGGTCGGGGAACGTCATCGACTCCAGCACGATCTGCTGGTTGGCGTCGCTCAACGTGTCACCGGTGGTGGTGTCCTTGAGTCCGATGACGGCGTAGATGTGGCCGGCGGACGCGGTGTCGACCGGGTTCTCCTTATTGGCGTGCATCTGGAACAGCTTGCCCAGCCGCTCCTTCTTGCCCTTGGTGGCGTTGATGACCTGTGAGCCCGACTCCACCTTCCCGGAGTACACCCGCACGTAAGTCAGCTTGCCGAAGAACGGGTGCACCGCGATCTTGAACGCCAGCGCGGAGAACGGCTCCTCGGTGCTGGGCTTGCGGGTGATGATCTCGCTCTCGTCGCCGGGTACGTGGCCCTGCACCGACTCGACGTCCAGCGGCGACGGCAGGTAGTCGATGACCGCGTCCAGCATCGGCTGGACGCCCTTGTTCTTGAACGCGCTGCCGCACAGCACCGGGTAGATCTCGGAGGCCACCGTCAGCTTGCGGATCGCGCCCTTGATCTCGTCGACGGACAGTTCCTCGCCACCCAGGTACTTCTCCAGCAGCTCTTCGTCGGTCTCGGCGACAATCTCCAACAGCGCGGTGCGGTACTCCTCGGCCTTGTCGGCCAGGTCCGCGGGGATGTCGATGGTCTCGTAGGTCTCCCCGAGCTTGGTCTCACCGCGCCACACCTTGGCGTTCATCTCGACCAGGTCGACGATGCCCTCGAACTCACTCTCGGCGCCGATCGGCAACTGGATGACCAGCGGCTTGGCGCCCAGGCGCTCCTCGATGGTGCGCACGGTGAAGTAGAAGTCGGCGCCGATCTTGTCCATCTTGTTGACGAAGCAGATCCGCGGCACGTCGTATTTGTCGGCCTGGCGCCAGACCTGCTCGGACTGGGGCTCCACGCCCTCTTTGCCGTCGAACACCGCCACCGCGCCGTCGAGCACCCGCAGGCTGCGCTCCACCTCGACGGTGAAGTCGACGTGTCCCGGGGTGTCAATGATGTTGATCTGGTTGTTGTTCCAGAAACAGGTCACCGCCGCCGAGGTGATGGTGATGCCGCGCTCCTGCTCCTGCTCCATCCAGTCGGTGGTGGAGGCGCCGTCGTGCGTCTCACCGATCTTGTAGTTGACGCCGGTGTAGTACAGGATCCGCTCGGTAGTCGTCGTCTTCCCGGCGTCGATATGCGCCATGATGCCGATGTTGCGGACCTTGTTCAGGTCGGTCAGCACGTCCTTCTGTGCCACAGAAGTCTTCCCACTCTTTCGGTTGCTTGGTTAGCTGTCGTTCTCGCCTCCGGCGACGCTGCCAGACGGCCGCCGATGCGGCCCTCTACCAGCGATAATGCGCGAAGGCGCGGTTGGCCTCGGCCATCTTGTGGGTGTCCTCACGCCGTTTGACGGAGGCCCCGAGGCCGTTGCTGGCATCCAAAATCTCGTTGGCCAGCCGCTCGACCATGGTCTTCTCCCGGCGTTGCCGCGAGAAGCTGACCAGCCAGCGCAGCGCCAGCGTGGTCGACCGGTCCGGCCGCACCTCGACGGGCACCTGATAGGTAGCGCCACCGACGCGGCGGCTGCGGACCTCCAGGGCCGGTTTGACGTTGTCCAGAGCCCGCTTCAGGGTGATCACGGGATCGGTGCCGGTCTTGTCGCGGGCTTGTTCGAGCGCACCGTAAACAATGCGTTCGGCCAGCGATTTCTTCCCCTTCAGGAGAACTTTGTTGACCAGCTGGGTGACCAGCTGCGACCCGTAGACGGGGTCGTTGACCAGCGGACGCTTCGGCGCGGGACCCTTGCGCGGCATCAGCCCTTCTCCTTCTTGGCGCCGTAACGGCTGCGAGCCTGCTTGCGGTTCTTGACGCCCTGGGTGTCCAGCGAGCCGCGGATGATCTTGTAGCGCACACCCGGCAGGTCCTTCACCCGGCCGCCGCGCACCAGGACCATCGAGTGCTCCTGCAGGTTGTGGCCTTCGCCGGGGATGTAGGCCGTGACCTCAACCTGGCTGGTCAGCTTGACACGCGCCACCTTCCGAAGCGCCGAGTTCGGCTTCTTCGGGGTCGTGGTGTACACGCGCGTGCACACACCGCGCCGCTGCGGGCTGCCCTTGAGGGCCGCGGTCTTGACCTTGCCGATCTTGTCGCGGCGCCCTTTGCGGACCAGCTGCTGAATGGTTGGCATCTACCGGCTTTCTGTTTTTCGTCTCTGTCCTGCTGTTATGCCCTGCCGCAGTACCCCGCGGCCGGGTGTGTCGCACGCGCCTGCCCCGGATTCAATCCGTGGCGTCATGGACATGCGAATTGGCCCGGCGTGCGCACCTTACGTCCCCAAGGCGCCCTACGCCGCCAGGCGCGAGTATCCACAATACCCGCCGCCAGTCGAGCAGGTCAAAGCGGCGACGGCAGCCCCGATACGCGCCTTCGCCGAGCTACCCGGCGCTGCTTTCGCTGCGGCGCTCCATTCCCGAAGCCAGCCGCAGCACCATGTCGGAAAAAACCCCGTCGGTGTCGATGTCGTCCATGACGCCGGTCATTTCCAGCAACACGAAACCGTGCAAGGCCGACCAGAATTCCAGCGCCGCGTAGAAAGCCTCTTCGCCGTCGAGGCCATACGAGGACAACACGGCGATCACCGGCGCGGCGGCACTCCTGGTGGCGGCGGCGTACTCGGGGTCATCGCCACCGAGCGGCATCCGGGTGAACGCCGAATAGCGGCCGGGGTGGTGATGGGCATAGCTGCGGTAAGCGCCCGCCATGACCAGGACGGCATCGTCGCGGGCGCGGCCCTCACCGACTCGATTCAGCATGGTGATGATGTCGTCGATCACCCGCGTCCGCACCGTGCGGCGCAGATCTTCCAGGCTGTGCACGTGGTTGTACAGCGACGGGCCCTTGGTGCCGAGCTGGGTGGCCAGCGCGTTGATGGTCAGCGCGTCCCAACCTTCCCGGTCGAGGAAGGTCAGCGCGGCGTTGATGATGATCTCGCGGCTGAGTTTGGTCGGGCGGGCCGCAGACTTGCCGCCGGCACGCGACCGACCGCCCTGCGGTTCCGGTTCAGCTGCCACGGCGATCGCCCTTCAGTTCACGTCGACCCGTCTTTGCGAGGCACCAGGGTCAGCGAAGAACTCTAGTCCCGCGGCGATGCGGGCCGCGGGAGGCGGCCCGAGTTGGGGGTACCCCCGGCCGCGCGGCGGCGAGGGGGCGAGCCGAACTAGCGGACCCCGACGGCAAATGGAGGAAGCCGGCCACCACCTAAGACAATGCACGTAGGCTCAGTCGAGCAATCACGCGCCATGGCGAGAGGAGCCTGCGGTGAAATCGACAAGCCTGGCCCGAGTATTGGTCGCCTGCGCGATCACCACCCCGCTCGTATTGGCGGTCGGAGCGCCGGCCGCGCACGCCAAGAACGGCGACACCCACATCACCGGAGAAGGCCTCGAGACGACGGTGGACTGCAACAATGCCACGCTGATCGTCAACGGCACGTTCAACACAATCAACGCGCTGGGCACCTGCTGGGCGGTGACAGTGATGGGTACGAGCAACACCATCGTCGCCGACACCGTCGTCAACGACATCACCGTTTACGGCACTGATGAGACGGTGTACTTCCACAACGGCGACCCAGTTATCTGGGACCGCGGCCGTGAATTGGGGATGACCAACCGCATCAATCGCGCCGCGGTGTGAACGAATATCCCGACGGATCGAGGAGAAATGCACGCCTACACCGCCGCCCGCTCCCGCGCATCGCTAGCCGGCGCGCTCGCCCTCACCGCACTGGCGGCGTTCGGGCTGGCCGGCTGCGGGTCGAATGACAAGAACGCGACACCGTCGACGACCAGCACGACCGCAAGCACGGGCGCGGAGTTCCAGGTCGGGAACACGATCAACTACGGGTCATTCGGCACCACAACGGATCTCGATTGCGGTGACGGGAAATCGCTCAACGTGGGCGGCTCCAACAACACCCTGACGGTCAAGGGCACATGCTCAACGGTCAGCATCGGCGGCGCCGACAACAAGATCACCTTCGACAAGATCGACAAGCAGCTCAACATCGTCGGCTTCAACAACGTCATCACCTACAAGGCCGGCAAGCCGACGGTTGAGAACCTCGGCTCGGGCAACAAGGTCAACGAGAGTTAGCTGCTGGCGCCGTGCCGGCCGGCGCCGGCCGCGAAGCGTCCCGCGCCTGCCATCGCCTCGCTTTTGACGCGGGAGATGCTGGCGAATTCGTAGTCCAGCGCGTCTGATTCGGCCATCCCCCACTGATGCAGCGCCGACAGCCGATCCGATCGCATGCATTGCTGCGGCAGTGCGGCCAGCTGCGCTGCCAGCTCTTCGGCGGCGGTGCGGGCCTGCCCTTTGGGCACGACGCGGTTGGCCAGGCCGATCGCATGGGCTTCGGTCGCGTCGACGCCGCGACCGGTCAGGATCATGTCCATCGCCCGGCTGTGCCCGATCAGTCGGGGCAATCGGATGGTGCCGCCGTCGATCAGCGGCACCCCCCAGCGACGGCAGAACACGCCGAATACGGCGTCCTCCTCGGCGACCCGCAGATCGCACCACAACGCCAACTCCAGCCCACCTGCGACTGCATAGCCGCTGACTGCGGCGATCACCGGTTTGGACAACACCATCCGTGTTGGGCCCATGGGTCCGGGTCCGGTCCGGTGCACGGCGTTGGCTTCAAGGGTGCCGAATGCTTTCAAATCCGCGCCCGCGCAGAAGGTTCCGTGATCTCCCCACAGCACCGCCACCGATGCGCTGTCGTCGCGGTCGAACTCCTCGAAGGCGGCGAACAGGGCGGCGGCCGTCGGGCCGTTGACGGCGTTGCGGGCCTCCGGCCGATTCAAGATGACCGTGGTAACCGGCCCACTGCGCTCGACACGCACCGGATCGCTCATGTCGCCTCCACTAATCGGATCTCGTCGCGCCGCGTGGTCAGTTCGGCGGCGAAGTCGTTGTAGGCGGCCCGCAGTTTCTCGCCCGGCCAATCCGCGGGTAGCAGTTCGGGCGGCAGCATCGGGTCGCTCAGCAGGTGGCGCACCATCGCGGCGGCCACCGTAAATCTCGCGGGGATGTCGGCGGCAGAACACATCTCGTCGAGCATGCGATACCCGGCTCGCGCCCATGACGGCAAGTCCCACAGCTGGCCGGCCAGCTCGGCGGGCGCGTCGTCGCGGGCCTTCACGATCCGTACCCGGGCCCGGATGTCTGGTTCCAGTTCGAGGTCGAGGTTGTCGGGGCGCATCCATACGCCTTCGCGCAGCTCGCTGAACCTTTTGTCGTGCAGGGTGTTTCGTAGCCCAGCGCGGCTGCGCGCGTCGGTACCGATGCTGGTGACGATCACCGTGGTCCAGTCGCCGCGCCAGCGCCGCACGCGCGGGCTGATCGCTTCGTCCTGACGACGCTGGCGGGCCAGCAGCCGGTCGGAGAGCCGGTAGCCGTCGGCCGATCTGATCAGGTCTCCGGCGCCAACCATCCGAGTCAGCGCCACTCGCAACGTTGTTTCTTTGATGCCGAAATCGTGGGTGAGTCGGATCAATTCGGCCGCGCTGGCCCAGGCGGGGTGAGCGCCGAGCAGCACCGACAGCACCACCGAGCGGGCTGTCATGCGCGCCAGCGTTCTGGGCATCGCTACACCTCGGATGCTTTGCGGCCGTAGTCCCCGAAGGGTTCGTCGCGGTGGCGGACCGCGTCGCGGAAGCCGTGCTCGACCGCATCGGCGACGAACGCGTGGCCTTCGGGCGTGTGCCGGGCCACTCCGTCGAACACCGTGCTGACCATCCGGCTGGTCGCCACACCTTGTTGCAGCAGTGCGGTGTTGAGGGCGAGCTTGACCATGATGAGCTGGTTGACCGGTACTGCGGCGATGCGCTCGACGAGTCGCTCGGTGCGCTCGTCGAGGTCTTTCGGGTCGGGCGCCTCGACCGCCAGCCCCCATTCGGCGGCTTGTGCGCCGGTGATGCAATCGCCGGTCAGCAGAAGACGTTTGGCGCGCTGGTCGCCCAGCCGGTGTGCCCACAGCCCGGCGGCCGGCACGCCCCAGACCCGGGTCGGCGGGTAGCCGATCTTGGCGTCGGAGGCAGCGATCACCTGGTCGGCGTGCAGCGCGATATCGGTGCCGCCGGCCACGCAGTAACCGTGGATCTTGACCACCGTGGGCTTGTCGGCGTGCATCAGCGACGAGAAGCCGCGCACAAACCGGCTCATCATCTGGTAGTCGATCATCGGGTCCCAGGGCTGGTTGGGCAGATGGTTGACGGCCTGGGTTTTACCGTCGAGCACGGTGCCTTTGTAGGTGCTGCCGCCACCGGCTGAGGATGAGCCTTCGGCGTAGGCGCTGAGATCGAAACCGGCGCAGAATCCTTCACCTCTGCCAGAGATCAGGATCACGTGCACGTTGGGATCGAGGTCGGCGCGCTCGACCAGCGCTGACAGCTCTAACGGGGTATCGGCGATGATCGCGTTGCCCTTTTCGGGCCGGTTGAACGTGATTCGGGCAACCCGGTCGGTGACCTCATAGGTCATCGTTTTGAGATTATCGAAGTCGACCGGTCTGATCGCGTGCGTCATCCCTTGACCATCGCACGCTCGAGAATCGGCGCCAGATCCAGCCCGGTGGGCATGGTTCCGTAGGCGCCGCCCCATTGACCGCCGAGCCGGGTCGCCAGGAACGCCTCGGCGACAGCGGGATGACCGTGCCGCACCAACAGCGAGCCCTGCAGCGCCAGGCAGATGTCCTCGGCGATCTTGCGGGCCCGGTACTGGATCGTCTCGAGGTCACTCAGTTGCGGTTTGAGGCGCTCGATATGGGCGTCGAGCCGTGGGTCGTGACCTTGTGTCTTAGCCAGCTCGGCGAACAGCACGTCGACGCATTCCGACCGAGTTCCCATGGCGCGCAAGGTATCCAGCGCGCTGACGTTGCCCGAGCCTTCCCAGATGCCCATCAGCGGCGCCTCCCGGTACAGCCGTGGCATACCGAAGTCCTCGATGTAGCCGTTGCCGCCCAGGCACTCCATCGCCTCAGCGGCGTGCGGGGTGGCGCGCTTGCACACCCAGTACTTGGTCGCGGCCAATCCGATGCGACGCAGCAGCGTCTCGGTCTCGTCGCCGCGTGCCGCGTTGTCGGTGGCGCCGGCCATCCGCATCGCCACCATGGTGGCTGCTTCGGCCTCGACAGCCAAGTCCGCCAGCACATTACGCATCAGCGGCTGATCGATCAGGTAGGCACCGAAAGCCTTGCGGTGCTGGGCATGATGGACGGCGCGGGTCAGTCCGCTGCGCATGCTGGTGGCGCTGCCCAGCGCGCAATCGAGCCGAGTCAGGTTGACCATCTCGATGATGGTCGACACCCCGCGGCCTTCCTCCCCGACCAACCAGGCGGTGGCGCCGTCGTACTCGACTTCGCTGGAGGCGTTTGCGTGGTTGCCCAGCTTGTCCTTGAGCCGCTGCAAGAACATGCGGTTGCGGCTGCCGTCGGGCAGCACCCTTGGCAGCAGGAAGCATGACAAGCCATCGGGTGCCTGCGCGAGCACCAGGAAGATGTCACACATCGGCGCCGAGGTGAACCACTTGTGACCGGTCAAGCTGTAGCTACCGTCGGCGTTGCGGACCGCCTGGGTGGTGCCCGCACGCACATCGGAGCCGCCCTGCTTTTCGGTCATCGACATGCCCGCGGTGATACCGGCTTTGGTCGTCGGAACTGTCAAGTCCGGGTCGTATTCGCGGCTGGTCAACAACGGCTCGTAGATGTCGGCGAGTTCGGGGTTACACCGCAGCGCCGGGACGACGGCGTAGGTCATCGAGATCGGGCACATGTGACCGGGTTCGGCGGTCCACACGCCGGTCTTGGCGGCACGCACAACGTGGGCGCCGGGGCGCTCGTCTGCCCATGGCGCGGCGTGCAGGCCGTGTTTGATAGCGGTGCGCATCAGCTGGTGGTAGGCGGGGTCGTACTCCACCTCGTCGACGCGGTGGCCGTAGCGGTCGTGGGTGTGCAGGATCGGCCGGTGGCGGTCGGCCAACTCGCCCCACCGCTGGGTTTCGGCGCTGCCGGAGATCGCGCCGACCTCGGTGACCTCGTCGAGGCCCCACTGCCCGCCTTCGCGGATCAGCGCCTCGGTCAGAACGGGTGACGAGGCGGGGTTGTAGTCCTCCAGCGGCGGGACCTGGTTGGTGACGACATGGGTATCGGGCATGGACCCAGTGTTACATTTTTCCGACAACCGTTCAAGAGGTGTAATAATCGTCGATCGGTGACCGTTAGCTGAGGTGGTCGCGCAGAAAGGCGATGTCGTCCTTGCGGCCTTGGTCGGCGGTTTCGCAGATGACCGGTGCGCCTGCGGACTTGACGACGGCCACCAAGAGCTGCGGATCGATCTGGCCGGTACCGATGTTGGCGTGCCGGTCCGCGCCCGACCCGGCCGCGTCCCGGGAGTCGTTGCAGTGCACCAGATCGATCCGGCCGGTAATCGTCTTAATACGATCGACCGCGTCGATCAGCGCCTCGCCTGCTGCCCACGCGTGGCAGGTGTCCAGGCAGAACCCGATGCCGGTGTCGCCGATCTGGTCCCAGAGCCTGGCGATGGTCTCGAAGTGGCGGGCCATCGCATGGTCGCCGCCGGCGGTGTTCTCCAAATACACCGGCACATCGGTTTCCAGGCGGTCCATCGCCTTGCGCCAGCGTTCACACCCGGCCGCGATGTCGTCATCGTCAGCATGTCCGCCGTGCACGATCACGGCGGTGGCAGCGATCTCGGTGGCCGCATCGCAGGTGTCCTGCAAGATCTTGCGCGACGGGATCCGCACCCGGTTGTTGGCCGATGCGACGTTGATCAGGTACGGCGCGTGCACGTAGATCGGCACGGACGACGCCTTCAGCTGGGCGGCGTCGTCACGCGGTTTCGGTTTCTTCCAGCTCTGCGGATCGCCGAGGAAAATCTGCACCAAGTCGGCGTTGTCGGCTGCGGCGGCAGCGAGCGGATCCTGCGGGCTGACATGCGAACCGATGAGCACGCGGCAAGTCTAGTGCGGTCGCCGGTCGAGCCGCTGACCCACACCGAGCGTGAAACTACGTTCACTCTCGACGCCGAGTGTGAAGTTAGGGTTCACCCTCGACGCAGAGAACGGGTAAAGAGAAAGCCCCGGGGCATGGGACCCGGGGCTTTCTCGTGCTCGTTACCTGTAGTCGCTGTAGCCGTAGTCGTCCAGCGGGACCGCCGCCCCGGTGGCGGCGCCGAAGTCCGGGCTGTAGTACTGATCCTCGTAGGACGGGATCGTGTACGCGGCGGCCCGGGCCTCCTCGGTTGGCTGCACCTGGATGTTGCGGTAGCGGTTGATCCCGGTACCGGCCGGGATCAGCTTGCCGATGATCACGTTCTCCTTCAGACCGTTGAGCCGGTCGCTGCGGCAGTTGATCGCCGCATCGGTCAGCACTCGGGTGGTCTCCTGGAACGACGCCGCCGACAGCCACGAGTCGGTGGCCAGCGACGCCTTGGTGATACCCATCAGCACCGGACGGCCGGCGGCGGGCTCGCCGCCTTCGGCCACCACCCGACGGTTCTCGGCCTCGAACTCCGCACGGTCGATCAGCGAGCCGGGCAGGAATTCCGTTGCGCCCGAGTCGATGATGGTCACCCGGCGCAGCATCTGCCGGACGATCACCTCGATGTGCTTGTCGTGGATCGACACACCCTGCGCCCGGTAGACCTCCTGGACCTCCTTGGTCAGGTGGATCTGCACCTCGCGCGGGCCCTGCACGCGCAGCACCTCGTGCGGGTCGGCGGAGCCTTCCATCAACTGCTGGCCGACCTCGACGTGGTCGCCGTCGGCGAGCAGCCGCTCGGTGCCGTCCTCGTGCTTGAACACCCGCAGTCGCTGACGCTTGGAGAGCTTGTCGTAGACCACTTCCTCGCCACCGTCGTCGGGGACGATCGTGATCTTGTAGAAGCGCTCACCCTCCTCGAGCCGAACCCGTCCGGTGACGTCGGCGATCGGCGCCTTACCGCGCGGCACCCGAGCCTCGAAGAGCTCCTGCACCCGCGGCAGACCACCGGTGATGTCCTCACCGACACCACCCTGGTGGAAGGTACGCATGGTCAGCTGAGTGCCGGGCTCACCGATGGACTGGGCCGCGACAATACCGACGGCCTCACCGATGTCGACCAGCTTGCCGGTCGCCATCGAACGGCCGTAACAAGTCGCACACACCCCGGTGCCGGTCGCGCAGGTCAGCACCGACCGCACCTTCACCTGCGTGATACCGGCCGCCAGCAGGGCCTCGATCTCGGGATCGCCCAGATCGTGACCGCGAGCAACCACGACGTTGCCCTTCTCATCAGCCGCGTCGGTGCCCAAAGTGCGGGCATAGGCCGACGTTTCGATGAACGGGTCGCGGATCAGCGTGCCGTCGGGCTGGCGCTCGGCCAGTTCGACGGTGATACCGCGCTCGGTGCCGCAGTCCGCCTCACGCACGATGACGTCTTGCGACACGTCGACCAGACGACGGGTCAGATACCCCGAGTCGGCGGTACGCAAAGCGGTGTCGGCCAAGCCCTTTCGCGCGCCGTGGGTGTTGATGAAGTACTCCAACACCGTCAGGCCCTCACGGAACGACGACTTGATCGGCCGCGGGATGAACTCACCCTTCGGGTTGGTCACCAGTCCCTTCATGCCGGCCAGCGTCCGGGTCTGGGTGAAGTTACCCGTCGCACCGGAGTCGACGATCGTGATGATCGGGTTGTCGTCAGGGTAGTGCTCGCGCAGCGCCTGGCCGACCTCGTCGGTGGCTTCCTTCCAGATCTCCACCAGCGCCTCGTTGCGCTCGTCGTGGTTCAAAGCACCACGCTGGAACTGCTTTTCGACCTTGTCGGCGCGCTCCTCGTAGGAGTCGAGGATCTCCTGCTTGCGCGGCGGAACCAACACGTCGGCCATCGACACGGTGACACCGGAACGGGTGGCCCAGTAGAAACCGGCGTCCTTGAGCTTGTCGACGGTTTGGGCGACGACGATCATCGGGTAGCGCTCGGCCAGATCGTTGATGATCGCGGCCTGCACCTTCTTGTGCATCTGCTTGTTCACGAACGGGTAGCCCGTGGGCAGCAGCTCGTTGAACATCACCCGACCCAGCGTGGTTTCGGCGATCCAAGCATCGCCCGGCTGCCAGCCGTTGGCGCCGAACAACTCGGCCTCGACCTCAGCAGGCGGACGCAGCTGCTCCAGCCGCACCTTGATCTTGGCCCGCACGCTCAACACGCCGCGGTCGGCGGCCATGATCGCCTCGGCCGGCGAGGCGTACACACCGGTTTCGGCGCGGTCTTTGGCGGCGGCCACGTATGCGCCGGTGTCGCCGTCGACTTCGGTGGTCAGGTAGTACAGCCCGGTCACCATGTCCAGCCGCGGCATGGCCAGTGGACGACCCGACGCCGGCGACAGGATGTTGTTCGACGACAGCATCAGGATCCGGGCCTCGGCCTGCGCCTCGGCGCTCAACGGCAGGTGCACCGCCATCTGGTCGCCGTCGAAGTCGGCGTTGAACGCCTCACACACCAGCGGGTGCAGTTGAATGGCCTTGCCCTCCACCAGCATCGGCTCGAAGGCCTGGATACCCAGGCGGTGCAGAGTCGGTGCGCGGTTCAGCAGCACCGGGTGCTCGGCGATGACCTCTTCGAGGACGTCCCACACCTGCGGACGCTGACGCTCCACCATCCGCTTGGCGCTCTTGATGTTCTGCGCGTGGTTGAGGTCGACCAGCCGCTTCATCACGAACGGCTTGAACAGCTCCAGCGCCATCAGTTTGGGCAGACCGCACTGGTGCAGCTTGAGCTGCGGGCCGACCACGATGACCGAACGGCCCGAGTAGTCGACACGCTTACCGAGCAGGTTCTGCCGGAACCGACCCTGCTTACCCTTGAGCAGATCCGAGAGCGACTTCAGCGGACGGTTACCCGGACCCGTGACCGGCCGGCCGCGACGGCCGTTGTCGAACAACGCGTCGACGGACTCTTGCAGCATCCGCTTCTCGTTGTTGACGATGATCTCGGGCGCACCCAGATCGATCAGCCTCTTGAGCCGGTTGTTGCGGTTGATCACCCGGCGGTACAGGTCATTGAGGTCTGACGTGGCGAACCGGCCACCGTCGAGCTGCACCATCGGGCGCAGCTCCGGCGGGATCACCGGCACCGCGTCGAGCACCATGCCCATCGGCGAGTTGCCCGACTGCTGGAACGCAGCCACCACCTTCAAGCGCTTCAACGCGCGAAGCTTCTTCTGCCCCTTGCCGTTCTTGATCACGTCGCGCAGCGACTCGGCCTCGGCGTCGATGTCGAAGTTCTCGATCAGCTTCTGGATCGACTCCGCGCCCATCGCACCGGTGAAGTACTCGCCGTAGCGGTCGACGAGCTCGCGGTAGAGGTTCTCGTCGACGATCAGCTGCTTGGGAGCCAGCTTGGTGAACGTGGTCCAGATCTCCTCCAGCCGGTCCAGCTCGCGCTGCGCGCGGTCGCGCAGCTGACGCATCTCCCGCTCACCGCCGTCGCGAACCTTGCGCCGCGCATCGGCTTTCGCGCCTTCGGCCTCCAACTCGGCCAGGTCGGCTTCCAGCTTCTGGGCGCGGGCCTCCAGGTCGGCGTCGCGCTGGTCCTCGATGGCCTTCTTCTCGACAACCATCTCAGCCTCGAGGGTGGACAACTCGTTGTGCCGCAACTCCTCGTCCACGCCGGTGATGACGTAGGCCGCGAAGTAGATGATCTTCTCGAGGTCCTTGGGCGCCAGGTCCAGCAGGTAGCCCAACCGGCTCGGCACGCCCTTGAAGTACCAGATGTGCGTCACCGGCGCGGCCAGCTCGATGTGGCCCATCCGTTCGCGACGCACCTTGGCCCGGGTCACCTCGACGCCACAGCGCTCACAGATGATGCCCTTGAAGCGCACGCGCTTGTATTTGCCGCAGTAGCACTCCCAGTCGCGAGTCGGTCCGAAGATCTTCTCGCAGAACAGGCCGTCCTTCTCCGGCTTCAAGGTGCGGTAGTTGATGGTCTCCGGCTTCTTGACTTCGCCGTAGGACCACTGCCGGATGTCCTCGGCGGTGGCCAGGCCGATCCGGAGTTCATCGAAGAAGTTGACGTCTAACACGTAACTCCCTTTCCCCTTTCGGGATTTAGTGACTAGTAACTAAGCGAGATCTTCTACCGACGCAGATTCGTTGCGGGACAAGTTGATTCCCAGGTTCGCCGCAGCGCGCTCCAGGTCCTCGTCGTCCCCGTCGCGCATCTCGATCGCGGCCCCGTCGCTGGAGAGCACCTCGACGTTGAGGCACAACGACTGCAGCTCCTTGAGCAGCACCTTGAACGACTCGGGGATGCCCGGCTCGGGGATGTTCTCGCCCTTGACGATCGCCTCGTACACCTTGACCCGACCGACGGTGTCGTCGGACTTGATGGTCAACAGCTCCTGCAGGGTGTAGGCCGCGCCGTAGGCCTGCATGGCCCAGCACTCCATCTCACCGAACCGCTGGCCACCGAACTGCGCCTTACCGCCCAGCGGCTGCTGGGTGATCATCGAGTACGGGCCGGTGGAGCGGGCGTGGATCTTGTCGTCCACCAGGTGGTGCAGCTTCATGATGTACATGAAGCCGACGGTCACCGGGTACGGGAACGGCTCACCGGAGCGGCCGTCGAACAGCACCGCCTTGCCGTCGCCGTTGACCAGCACCTCGCCGTCGCGGTTGGGCAGCGTCGAGGACAGCAGTCCCTGCAGCTCGGCTTCCTGGGCTCCGTCGAACACCGGCGTCGAGACGATCTGGTTCGCCTCGGCCTCCAGCAGCTCCTCGGGCAGTCGCGCCGCCCAGTCCGGTGCGCCGTCGACCTTCCAGCCGCTGTGCGCGCACCAGCCCAGGTGAGTCTCCAGGATCTGGCCGATGTTCATCCGTCGCGGCACCCCGTGGGTGTTGAGGATGATGTCGACCGGCGTGCCGTCCGGCAGGAACGGCATGTCCTCGACCGGCAGGATCTTGCCGATCACACCCTTGTTGCCGTGCCGGCCGGCCAGCTTGTCACCGTCGGAGATCTTGCGCTTCTGCGCGACGTAGACGCGGACCAGCTCGTTGACTCCGGCGGGCAGCTCGTCGTCGTCCTCGCGGGAGAACACCCGGATGCCGATGACCTTGCCGGACTCGCCGTGCGGCACCTTCAGTGAAGTGTCGCGGACCTCGCGGGCCTTCTCGCCGAAGATTGCCCGCAGCAGCCGCTCCTCGGGGGTCAGCTCGGTCTCCCCCTTCGGGGTGACCTTGCCGACCAGGATGTCGCCGTCGCGGACCTCGGCGCCGATGCGCACGATGCCGCGCTCGTCGAGATCGGCCAGCACCTCATCGGAGACGTTCGGGATGTCCCGGGTGATCTCCTCGGCGCCCAGCTTGGTGTCGCGGGCGTCGATCTCGTGCTCCTCGATGTGGATCGAGGTCAGCACATCCTCCTCGACGAGGCGGTTGGACAGGATGATCGCGTCCTCGTAGTTGTGCCCCTCCCACGGCATGATCGCCACGAGCAGGTTCTTGCCCAGGGCCATCTCGCCGTTGTCGGTACACGGACCGTCGGCGATCACCTGGCCGGCCTCCACCCGCTGCCCGGCGTCGACCATCGGACGCTGGTTGGCGCAGGTGCCGTGGTTGGAGCGGGCGAACTTGCGCATCCGGTAGGTCTGCCGGGTGCCGTCGTCGGCCATCACGGTGATGTAGTCGGCCGACACCTCCTCGATGACGCCGCTCTTGTCGGCGACGACGACGTCGCCGGCGTCGATCGCGGCGCGCAGCTCCATCCCGGTGCCCACCAGCGGCGCCTCGCTGCGCACCAGCGGAACCGCCTGGCGCTGCATGTTGGCACCCATCAGGGCGCGGTTGGCGTCGTCGTGTTCGAGGAACGGGATCATCGCGGTGGCCACCGACACCATCTGGCGCGGCGAGACGTCCATGTAGTCCACCTCGGCCGAGGACACGTACTCGACCTCGCCGCCCTTCCGGCGGACCAGGACGCGGGCCTCGGTGAACCGGCCGTCGTCGTCGATCGGCGAGTTGGCCTGCGCCACCACGTGGCGGTCTTCCTCGTCGGCGGTCAGGTACTCGATGTCGTCGGTGACCACACCGTCGCGCACCTTGCGGTAGGGCGTTTCGATGAAGCCGAACGGGTTGACCCGGGCGTACACCGACAGCGAGCCGATCAGACCGATGTTGGGGCCTTCCGGCGTCTCGATCGGGCACATCCGGCCGTAGTGGCTGGAGTGCACGTCGCGGACCTCCAGGCCGGCGCGCTCCCGGGACAGACCGCCGGGGCCCAGCGCCGACAGCCGGCGCTTGTGGGTCAGACCCGACAGCGGGTTGTTCTGGTCCATGAACTGCGACAGCTGGCTGGTGCCGAAGAACTCCTTGATGGCGGCGACCACCGGGCGGATGTTGATCAGGGTCTGCGGCGTGATCGCCTCGACGTCCTGAGTGGTCATCCGCTCGCGGACCACCCGCTCCATCCGGGACATGCCGACCCGGATCTGGTTCTGGATCAGCTCACCCACGGTGCGCAGCCGCCGGTTGCCGAAGTGGTCGATGTCGTCGGTTTCCACCGGCACCTCGACGCCGCCCGGGACGGTCATCGTGGGCTGGCCCTCGTGCAGGCGCACCAGGTACTCGATGGTGGCGACGACGTCCTCTTCGGTCAGCGTGGTCGCAGAGCCTGGCTCGGGCGATCCCCCGAGCCCGAGCTTCTTGTTGACCTTGTAGCGGCCGACGCGAGCCAGGTCGTAGCGCTTCTCCTTGAAGAACAGGTTCTCCAGCAGGGTCTGCGCGGATTCCTTGGTGGGTGGCTCACCCGGGCGCAGCTTGCGGTAGATGTCCAGCAGCGCCTCGTCGGTGCCGGCGGTGTTGTCCTTCTCCAGCGTCGACATCATGATCTCGGAGAAGCCGAACCGCTCGGTGATCTGCTCGCTGGTCCAGCCCAGCGCCTTGAGCAGCACGGTCACCGGCTGGCGGCGCTTGCGGTCGATGCGCACCCCGACGGTGTCGCGCTTGTCGACGTCGAACTCCAGCCACGCACCGCGGCTCGGGATCACCTTCACCGAATGCAGTGTCTTTTCGGTGGACTTGTCGATGGTCTCGTCGAAGTACACGCCCGGCGAGCGGACCAGCTGGCTGACCACCACCCGCTCGGTGCCGTTGATGATGAACGTGCCCTTCTCGGTCATCATCGGGAAGTCACCCATGAACACCGTCTGGCTCTTGATCTCGCCGGTGTTGTTGTTGATGAACTCGGCCGTGACGAACAGCGGGGCCGCGTACGTCATGTCCTTGTCTTTGCACTCGTCGACAGGCGCCTTGACCTCGTCGAACCGCGGATCGGAGAAGGACAGCGACATCGAGCCGGAGAAGTCCTCGATCGGCGAGAGCTCCTCGAGCACCTCTTCCAGACCGCCGGTGGCCCTGCCATCGGGGCGGGCAGCGGCGGCCTCGCGCCAGCGGGGCGCGCCGATCAGCCACTCGAAGGAGTCGGTCTGCACGTCGAGCAGACCGGGAACCTCGAGCGGTTCACGCAACTTGGCGAAAGAAATACGGTTAGGCGCTCCGGGAACGGAGCCGTTTGACGAAATCTGAGTACCTGAGGGGTTCTTCTTGCTCTGGCGGGAGACTGCCAAGATGCATCCTTCCAGCACCTCGTGCGACTAACGAAAGCCGGCGGGCACCGGACCCTGTTCGCCGCGATAACTGTGTCGGTTCGGCTGGCGAACGAACTGTCCGAAACTCACGCACGCAGCTAGATCGCTGAGCCGGAACGGGCTCAGGCTAGGACCACGGTGTCAAGTGGCGGGTGAGGTGGGCAGGAGGCAGCCAGCGCAACGTCCAACGATAGCGCAGGACGGCGCATTCCTCAACTACCGTGCTTCGGGGATACCGGCGATCTGGCGCTGGCCGCCGTCTTCGCCTCCCCGTGCACACATGCTGCCCAACAGATTGGCCCCTTCGAGCCCTTCCGTCAAGGGTTGACGCGCCAACTTGTTAGCAGAACTCCTTCCACATACCGCGCGCGGTTGGCACTTACTGAGTACGGATCGTTTCGGTGGGTGCGTCGTAGTCGCGATGGCGGCCAGGGTCCCCGCCCCTGTCACCGTCACCGGACGGGTACTCGCGCGAGTCCTCGAGCGAATCCAGGATTGCTTGCTGCGCATTCTTGGGCAAAGTGTGCAGATTCTCCCGGACCCGCGCCTGGCGCCGGCCGACCGCTTTGCGTTCGGGCATGCCCGGGGTGACGTTGATCTGCGGCGGGACACCTTCGATCTCCTCGACGCCGCCGCTGTGGTGGCCGGCGTCCATGTGCGCCTGCTCTTCGGCCATGGTGGCCTCGTCCTTTTCCTCGGACATCCCGATCGGACCGATCCGGCGGCCGTTGAGGAACTGGCGGACGACCGGCTCGTCGCTGGTCAGCAACACCTCGCGCGGACCGAACATGACCAGCTTGCGGCGGAACAACATGCCCATGTTGTCGGGCACCGTACGGGCGATGTTGATGTTGTGCGTGACGATCAGGATCGTGGCGTCGATCTGAGCGTTGATGTCGATCAGCAGCTGGCTCAGGTAAGCGGTGCGGACCGGGTCCAGACCCGAGTCGGGCTCGTCGCAGAGGATGATCTGCGGGTCGAGCACCAGTGAGCGGGCCAGGCCGGCGCGCTTGCGCATACCACCGGAAATCTCACCGGGGAACTTCTTCTCGTCGCCGCCCAGACCGACCAAAGTCAGCTTCTCCATGACGATGTCACGGATTTCGCTTTCCTTCTTCTTGGTGTGCTCGCGCAGCGGGAACGCGGTGTTGTCGTAGAGGTTCATCGAGCCGAACAGCGCGCCGTCCTGGAACATCACCCCGAAGAGCGTGCGGATGTCGTAGAGCTCCTTGGCCGAGCACTCGGTGATGTCGGTGCCGTCGACGATGATCGATCCGCGCTCCGGACGCAGCAGGCCGATCAGCGACTTCAAGAACACTGACTTGCCGGTACCGGACGGCCCCAGCAGCACACTGACCTCGCCCTCCGGGATGTCCATGGTGACGTCTTCCCAGATTCGCTGGGATCCGAAGGACTTGGTGAGCCCTTCGACCTGGATGCCGATACCCATGCGAAATCCTCTCAAGACGTTGCTGGCCTGGCCTGTGGTTTCAGTCACTTTAGCGCATGCGCGCGGCCAGCGGCACGACTATCGACCCGCTGTCGCGGCGGCCTGCCAGCAATGACACGCGCGTTTAACAGCGCGGCGCCCAGTTGCCGTGGAAACCCATCGGCACGCGTTGCGGCAAGTGAACGGTAGCCACCGACTCGAGGGTTTGCGCATCGACCAAGACCAGTTGGCCCTCGTCGCGGCCGCGGTGATAGCCGTATCCGAGCAGGATGCCGTCGTCCTCGGCGGCAGCGGCCACCGGATTGGGCACGAACGACATCTCGCCGAGCAGCAGCTCGGGGTCGAGCGCGGCCACGGTGGCCGACCCGGTCGCATAGTCGTGCTTGTACAGCGCGCTGGACATGTCGCTGTCGCCGTTGTCCAGGAATCCGCCGTCGATGCCGACGGTGTAGCCGAATCGGTGCTTGCCACCCAACAGGCTCTCGTTGATGCGGGGAAACTCCTGCGGCCGGTCGTCGCGGCGTTCGGTCGTCACCGAGCCCGACGCCAGGTTGATGGTCCAGCGGTCGAGGGTGGGCCGGCTGTCGCCGGGACCACGCCGGTCGCTGTCGAACATCCGCGAGTAGCGCACGACATCGAGCACCAGCATCTCGGCGCCATCGCGGGTTTCCGAGTAGGCGTTGAGCGGGTGGTAGACGTAGCAGGGTTCGACATCGAACCACTTGATGTCATCGTTGCCACCCTCGCGGGGCATGACGCCGATGCGCGCCGGATAGTCGGGATCCCAGCTGTAGGGCATCGTGTGGATGGGCCGGGTGTCGCGGTTGACCATCGCGGTGATCGGGCTGGGTATCCGGACCCGCCCGAGCACCGACTGCGCCACCAGCCGGGCCGGCGCGCTCAGCCACCGCGGCACCGTCGCCGGCAGCACCTCCACCGGGTTGAACGTCACCGGCAGGTCGTAGATCACCACGTATTTGTCGGTCAGCGAGAAGTCATGCATCATCGGCGATCCGGTCACCGCGATGTCTACGGTCCGGCGGGCTCGCCCCTGGGCGTCGATCACCGAGTACTGCACGGTTCGTCCGCGCGCAAACGAGTACGACACCGCGTGCAATTCGCCGGTGGTCGGGTCACGGTGCGGGTGGGCGGTGTAGCCACCGGCCAGGGTGCCGTCGAAGTCACAGGGCCCGACCGTGTCGAGGTCGTCGGTGAGCGTGTAGTTGGCGCCGCCGCCCTCGACCAAGGCCAGCGTTTGTCCGGCGTGGCTCAGCACGTTGGTGTTGGGCCCGACCGAAAGCATGCCGGCGCGCGGGTTGAGTCCGGTGGGTGCGGGTTCGCCCAGCGCGGCGCACACCGCCGGAGTCCGCACCCAGCGGTTGCGATACCAGCAGGCCTTCCCGTCGCGCAGGGCGACTCCGTGCACCATCGCGTCGCCGGAGAACCAGTGATAGAGGGCAGGGTCGACCTCGGCGGCCGGGTTGGGGCCGTTGCGCAGATAGCGCCCGTCGAGGTGCTCGGGGATATGACCGGTCACCGGCAGGTCGGTCGCGGTGACCTCGCTGGCCACCGGCGCGAGGAAACCCTCGAGATACGGGTTGCGAGTTTGGGTGCTGGTGGTCGCGGTCATCTCAACTCCCTATAACGATGTTATTTCGACGTTATGGAGCGTACGCCTGCTGTGCCAAGATTGGCAACGATGACTTTCCAGACCGAACCGAGCGTGCGTGCGGGGCTGGTGCACGCGGCCGTGCGTCTGCTCGACGAGCACGGGCCCGACGCGTTGCAGACGCGCAAGGTGGCCGGCGGGGCCGGCACCTCGACGATGGCGGTGTACACCCATTTCGGCGGCATGCAGGCGCTGATCACGGCGGTCGCCGAGGAGGGTTTGCGGCAGTTCGCCGATGCGCTGGCGGTGCCGCCGACCGATGATCCGGTCGCCGACCTGATGGCTACCGGCATCGCCTACCGCCGTTATGCGATCAGTCACCCGCATCGGTATCGGCTGATGTTCGGCAGCACCAGCGCGCACGGGATCAACGCCCCGGCACACAATGTGGTCACCTTGTCGGTGGCCGAGATCAGCGACCGCTATCCCAGCTTCGCGCGGGTGGTAGGACCGGTGCACCGGTCGATGCAGGCCGGCCGGATCACCGGCGGTTCGGCCGGATCGGCCGACGACGACGCCGCCGTGGTGGCGGTGGCCGCCCAGTTCTGGGCGGCCATCCACGGGTTCGTGATGCTTGAACTCGCCGGCTACTACGGCAGCGACGGCTCGGCCGTCGGGCCGGTGCTGGCCGCGATGACGAAGAATCTTCTTGTCGCGCTGGGTGATTCGCCCGAACTGGTCGAGCAGTCGCAGCGCTCGGCAATACGCGAAGCCCCCGGAGCGTAGCGCTTCCGGGGGCTGTCGCGAACCGAATTACTTGACGGTGACCGTGGCGCCGGCGGCTTCGAGCTTGGTCTTGGCCTCGTCGGCGGCCTCCTTGGCGACCTTCTCGAGCAGCGGCTTGGGCGCGCCGTCGACCAGGTCCTTGGCCTCCTTGAGGCCCAGGCCCGAGACGATCTCACGCACGACCTTGATGACACCGATCTTCTTGTCACCGGCGGCCTCGAGGATGACGTCGAACTCCGACTGCTCCTCAGCGGCTTCGCCGCCGGCAGCCGGGGCCGCACCGCCGGGCGCGGCCGCGACGGCGACCGGAGCAGCGGCGGTGACCTCGAAGGTCTCCTCGAACTTCTTCACGAATTCCGAGAGCTCCAGCAGCGTCAGGTCTTTGAACGCGTCGAGCAACTCGTCGGTTGAGAGCTTGGCCATAGTGGGTGTCCTTCCTTGGTGTGGGTACGGGGCTTATTCGGTGGTTTCGGTGGCCTCGGCGGCGGGTGCCTCGGTGGTTTCGGTGGCTTCGGTGGCGGGAGCCTCGGCGGGTGCCTCGGCCGCCTTCTTTTCTTGCAGCGCGGCAGCGAGCCGGGCCACCTGCGACGCCGGCGCATTGAACAGCCCGGCGGCCTTGGCCAGGTTGGCCTTCATCGCGCCGGCCAGTTTGGCCAGCAGCACCTCGCGGGACTCCAGGTCGGCGATCCGCTCGACCTCGGCGACGGTCAGCGGGTGACCGTCCATGTAGCCACCCTTGATGACCAGCGCCTTGTGTTCCTTGGCGAAGGTCTTGATGGCCTTGGCGGCGTCGACGGCTTCGCCGGTGACGAACGCGATCGCGGTCGGCCCGACGAACAGCTCGTCGAGTCCTTCGACGCCTGCCTCCGACGCAGCCTGCTTGACCAGGGTGTTTTTGGCGACGCGGTAGCTGGCGGAGTCGCCCAGCGAGCGGCGGAGCTCGGCCAGGTGGGCCACTGTCAAACCGCGATACTCGGTGATCACGGTCGCCGTGGATGCCTTGAAGCGCTCGGCGATATCCGTGACGGCGGCGGCTTTGTCAGCCCGGGCCATGCATGCCTCCTTGAAGGGTCCTTCGCGCGACGGCCCGGAAATCACGAACGCCCCGACGCAGGATGCGGTCGGGGCGTGAACATTGCGTCGGCGCGCGCCGACGTACGGTTGCCTCGTCCTCCTGCGTGGGCCGCCGGGGAGTTCCCGGACCTTCAACCGATTGCTCGGTGACCAACGGTCTTGGGTGGATCGGCCACCACAATAGCGTGGCCATCTGCCATCAGCCAAAACAGCCGACCGTCAGCAGAACGAACAGCGCGCCCAGCAGCGTCACTCGCAGCCGGTGCAGCCGGTCCCAGCGTGCCGCCAGCAGCACCGCGGGCACGGCGTCGAGCGGCCAGTTATGTCACGCGAAAAGCCTCGGAGCGTGTCATAAGTGGCCACTCGCGCCGAGCCTGACCAGCCGGGCCGCCCCGACCAGCCCGGCATCGCCGCCGAGCGCAGCGGGCACCACCCGTAGCCCAGTGAGGAAGTCCAAGCCGGCGTAATCACGCAGCGCCGCCCGCAGCGGGGCGAACAGTACCTCGCCGGCCTTGGCCACTCCCCCGCCGACCACGACGCGGTCGAGGTCGCACACCGCGGCCACCGAGGTGATCATCGCGGCCAGCGCGTCCGCGGCGCGGCTGAACGCCTGCAGCGCCACCGGCTCACCGGCGGCGGCCGCCTCGGCCAGCGCCATGGCGTCGTCGCCGGCCCAGCCATTGGCCCGGGCCCACCGCGTCATCGACGGGCCGGCCGCGATGGTCTCGGCGCACCCGCGGCCCCCGCACGAGCACGGCATGCCGCCGGTGTCGACGACCATATGTCCGACATGCCCGGCGTTGCCGCTGCGACCCTGATACGGGACACCGTCGAGTACCAGTCCCCCGCCCACGCCGGTGGAGACGACGATGCCAAGCAGAAAGCGGGCGCCCTGCCCGGCGCCGCGCCACTGCTCGCCGAGCGCCATGCACAGTCCGTCGCCGGCCAGGTGCACCGGCACGCCCGGCACCGCGGCCGCGACCCGGTCGCGCAGCGGAAAATCACGCCAGCAGCCAATGTTGACCGGGCTCACCGTGCCGCCGGCCAGGCTGATCGGGCCGGCCGACCCGATGCCGACCGCCCCGACGGCGCCGTCGGCGACCTCGACCGCCTCGCTGATCAGCGTTTGAACCAGAGCCCAAACATCTTCTGCGCGTTGGCCATTCGGAGTAGGCCGACTGTCGGCGTGGACCAGCGCGCCATCGGGGTCGACGAGCCCGGCGGCGATCTTCGTACCACCGATGTCGAGGGACAGTGTGAGCATGACGCGATCATTGCCGGTTGCGGCGCGAGACGTCGACGACAAGCGGCCGGTGATCCGAGATCGGCAATGCGGGCGTCGAACACGCCTGGACCACCAGTTGGCTGTCGTCGGTCAGGATGTGGTCGAGCTGGCGATCGGGGGCATCGACGGGAAACGTCAGCACCGAGGCCAGCGGGCGCAGCCGGGTGCGGCGCTGCGGCGTGGCCGGGCCCATGTTCAGGTCACCCATCAGCACCCGCGGGCCCTCGAAGCCGCGGAGATCCCGGATCAGCCGCCGCAACTGCAGCCGGTTCCAGCCGGGCACGAACGACAAGTGCGTATTGGCCACGGTCAGCTCGCCCAGGTCGGTGTCGAGGCGGGCGATCACCGCCGCGCGGGGTTCTTCGTCGATCACCTGCACCCGTCGCGGCGCCGGCAGATACATCGGAAACTTCACCGGGATCCGCGGCAGCCGCAGCACCTGCCAGCTCAGCGCCGGAAACCGGGACAGCAGCGCGATGCCGTAGGCCGCGGTGCCCGGCTGCTCGTCGCCGGTGGCGGCCATCCACGTCGCGCCGGGCGTGCCGGAGATCGCGGCGACGAATCGATGACTGACCGCACCCATCGCCTCGGCGGCCACCGCGGTCAGATCGGCCATCGCCGAGCGGGGCTGGTCGCAATCGACTTCTTGCAGGGCCAGGATGTCGGCCTCGAGCCGGCGCACGCAGTCGGCGAGCCGGTCCACGTCGACTTCGCCGTCGTGGATGCTGCGACCGTGCAGGATGTTGAAGGTAGCCATCCGCATGGGTAGTACCTACCCAACATGACCGCGTTCGCATCCAATGAACAGTTGCGCGAGGCACTGCGCCGCGCGGCGTCGGCGCTCAAGGCGCACGGACCGCGGTTCGCGCTCGCCGGCAGCTACGCGCTGTGGGTCTACGGCGCACCGGAACCCGTGCACGACGTCGATTTCGCCGTCGCGGAGTCCGACGCCGACGCCGCCGCGCAGACCCTGGCCGACGCGGGGTTCGCCGTCGACCGCACACCCGAGGACTGGCTGTTCAAGGCCTGCCTCGACGGCGCGGTCGTCGATGTGCTGCACCGGATCAACGGGGTGCCGGTCAACGGGGACCTGATCGATTCGGCCGCCAGCCGCGACGTGTTGGCACTCCGGATGCCGGTGTTGTCACCGACGCAGGTCATGATCCAAAAGCTCTGCGCGCTGACCGAACACCATTGCGATTTCGCGTCGCTGCTGCCCGCCGTCCGCGCCGTTCGTGAGCAGCTGGACTGGGACCGGGTGCGCGCAGACACCGTCGGCAACGACTTCGCGGTCGCGTTTCTGGTCCTCGTGGACCGCCTGGGCGTCACGACGTGATAGGGACTACCCATGCCCGCCCTGGCTCCACCGGTCGCTGACGAGCGCAGCGCGCTGCGCGAATATTTGGCCTATCACCAAAGCGCCTACTTCGCGGTGTCCTACGGTCTGTCCGACGAGCAGGCGCGAGCCACGCCGTCGGTGAGCGCGCTGTCGATCGGCGGGCTGGTCAAGCACGCCACCGGTCTGCAGCGGTCCTGGATGGCTCGGGTCGCTGCCGCGCCGGGCGCCCCGCCCAAAGACACACGGCCGTTCGAGGAGATCGCCAAGGAGTTCGGCGATCAGCACGTGATGCAACCCGACGAGACACTGGCCGGGCTGCTGGACGGTTTCCAGGCGCAGAACGCGGAATCGCTGCGGCTCGTCGACACCGCCGACCTCGACGCCCCAGTGCCGGTTCCGCAAGACATTCCGTGGTTCCCCAAGAACCTGCAGGCCTGGTCGGTGCGCTGGGTGATCCTGCACGTGATCAACGAGTTGGCCCGGCACGCAGGGCACGCCGACATCATCCGGGAAAGCATCGACGGCGCCACCATGTACGAACTGATCGCCGGCCTGGAGAAGTGGGAACCACGCCCGTGGGTGACACCGTGGCAGAAGCGTGCTGACCCGTAGCGGCGTCGCGCGCCGCGAAACTCCGGACGGTGTGATCGAGATCTACTACGAAGACCTCGGCGACCCCACCGATCCGCCGGTGCTGCTGATCATGGGCCTGGGCGCGCAGCTGCCGATGTGGCCCGACGGATTTTGCGCGCAGTTGCTCGACGCCGGCTGCCGCGTGGTGCGGTTCGACAACCGCGATACGGGGCTGTCGGCCAAGCTGCACGGCCGGCGGGCCGACGGCACGTCCTACCGGCGGGCTTGGCGCTACCTGGTCGGCAAGACCAGCGCGGTGCCCTACACGCTGGGCGACATGTCCGAGGACGCCGTCGCGCTGCTCGACCACCTCGACATCAGCCGCACGCACGTCGTCGGCGCGTCGATGGGCGGGATGATCGCCCAGATCCTGGCGGCCACCGAGCCGGACCGGGTGGCGTCGCTGGGCATCATCATGTCGACCACCGGCAAGCGGTTCTTCGCGGCGCCGCCGGCCTGGTCGGTGCTCAAGCTGGCGTTCGACGCGCCGGGTAAGCAGGCATCCGCCGAGCAGCGACTGGCGTTCGAGGTGCGCAACATCGCAGCGCTCAACGGCCCCAACTTCCTGCCCTCGCATGCAGACCTGCGCAAGCGGGTCCAGCGGTTGGCCGAACGGGGCAGCTATCCGGCGGGCATGCGACGCCATGTCGACGCGGTGCTGGGCACCGGCAGCCTGCTGGCCTACAGCAAGGCGATCACCGCGCCGACAGTGGTGCTGCACGGATCGGCGGATCCGATGCTGCGGCCGCGCAACGGGCAGGCGGTGGCCGCGGCCATTCCCGGCGCGCGGTTCGTGGTGGTCGACGGCATGGGCCACGACCTGCCCGAACCGGTGTGGCGGCCGATCGTCGAGACGCTCACGGAGAACTTCGCGCAGGCACCCACCGTGTTGCCGCGAGCGTGCGCGTCCCCGGGCGACACGCCGACATAATTCCCGGGTTTGCGCTCAGTGTCAGGGTGATGGTGCTGCGTTGCGGTGTGTCGGCGTGACAGGGCCGCTTCGCGGTGGTTGGTTCCGGA
>NZ_LZKJ01000118.1 GCF_001672775.1 Mycobacterium kyorinense
TCGGACCCGATCTGCTGGTCGCTGCGCTTTAATTGGTTGATGGAGCTGATCACGCCCACCGACTCGATGCGCTTGCGGGGGAGGCGCTGGTGGCGGAGGCTTTTGGGTTGGCGCGACGACGCTTTGTCCCAGGTTGGGTCGCTGGTTGGCGTGCGGGCGGATGTCGAGCGCCAGTGCGATCGCCAGCGCGGCCACCCCCACGACGAAGAGCGTCAGCACGCCCAGAGCGACCAGGAACGGTTTGCGTTCGGGCCGGTCCTCGTCGCCAGCGAAGAGCAGTTCGGCCGGATCCGCGGCGAACGCGTCGGCGGTGTAGGCGTTGGCATCGGGGTCGACGTCGGCGCTGTATGCCAGAGGCTGGTCAGCGCCGGCTGGCTCCGTCGCGGCCAGACCGGCGGCCAGGGCCATTTCCGGGTCCACGACACCGGTGCCGGGATCTTGGGCATATGCCAGCGCGGCGGTGGACGACTCGAATAGCGGTGCGTGGGCCGAGGCGAGCGCGGCCCCGCGGGCCAGTGCGGTTTCCGGATCGTCAGCTGCGCTGACCGCCAGCGACGTCGCGGCATCCAACTCGGACTTGATCATGCCGATGTCGACGCCGGAGCCGACGACGAACAGTCCCTCCGGCCCCGACTCGAGACCAGCGGCGGCCCCGGTCATCGCGGTGAGGCGGGCAACCGCATCGGTGTCGTCCTCGGGTAACGGCTCTCGGTGTACGTCGCCGACCGAACCATCAGCAGAATCGACGACCGCCAGCGTCGCGCAGTCCGGTTCGACGAACAATAGGCCGGTGTGGCTATAGCCGAGGTTGGCGCCGACGGTTTGGGCCAGCGCGGCCGCCGCCAGGAACGCGGAGACCAGCATGACGTTCTCGACCTTGCGGGAGGCCAGCGCGTCCCGAAGCGCGCTTGCCTCGACGGGGTCGGTCCAGGTCACGCCCGTCGACGCCAGCCGGTGACCGCCTTCGACGGCGCTTTCCCGCGTGCCCAGGATGGCTGCAACCACTTGATCGGCTGCGCTGGGGGTCGGGGGACTCTGCGCGTCGCCGTCCGTGGTGATCTGGAAGTCGTCTTCCTCGACGGTCGCGCCCTCGCCGGTTTCACCCTCGACCAGCACCATGCGGACGGTCGTCGGGGCCATCGACATGCCCAATACGATGTCCACCGCGCCTCCAAAGCAGTTTGCTGGCCGCTGAGGAGTCTGCGCGGGGAGCGATCCACCGCGTGCAGGCCCCGGTGATTCGACCCTACTCGGTCGGGCAAGCGTGTGACGGCTTCGCCACCGCGGAGGTCAGTGGCCAGACATCACGTGAGGCCCAGGATTGTAAAGTTCAGGCAGCAACCGTTGGGGCGCGGCGCAAACAAGCTTCATCGAGGACCGCCGAGGATCTGATTGGCAATCACACTTAGAGCGGCGATCTGCGCGACGCTCTCGGCTCTGGTGTTGGCAAGCTGCAGTCACGCGGCCTTGTCCGGCAGGGCGGTATCGATGCTCTACGACCCCGACCGGGTCGGTGGATTGGCCGTGTCAGATGGCCCCAGCGGTCCACGCGACGTCCCACCGCCGGTCACCGACCGGGTTCACAACACGGACGGTGGTGATGACGACCGCCTGGCGTTGTTTGCGATCGACGACATCGAGGACTTCTGGCAACACCATTACTCCGAAGCGTTTTCAGGCGCCTTCAGCCCGGTTTCCACGTTGTTGTCGTACGACTCGGATGACCGGTTCGGCCCTACGGTGTGCGGCAACAAGACGTACGGCAACACCAACGCGATGTACTGCCATCGCAACGACACGCTGGCGTGGGACCGCGGCAGCTTGATCCGCACGGCCCGGAAATACTTCGGGGACATGGCCGTCAATGCGCTGCTGGCACACGAATACGGGCACGCCGTCCAGCGGATGGCGAAGTTGATCCACCACTGGACCCCGACCCTCGTCCGCGAGCAGCAGGCCGACTGTCTGTCGGGGGTCTACCTGCGCTGGGTCGCCGGAGGCGAGTCACCGCGTTTTCAGCTGAGCACGGGCGACGATCTCAGCCATATCCTGGCCGGCGCGATCGTCATACGCGATCCCATCTCGTCGCCGACCGAGGCGTCGTCAAGTGGCGACCCGCACGGAACCGCCCTCGACCGCGTTACCGCGCTGCAGCGCGGTTTCGACAGCGGCGCCGAAGCGTGCGGTGAGATCGACAGTGACGAAATCCAACAGCGCCGAGGCGACCTGCCGAGTTCGTTGTTTGAGTCGGAGAGCCAGCAAAGTGACGTCGGGATCGACGACGACACGCTGTCCACGATGATGGAGCTGTTGGGAAAGATCTTCGCTCCGGCCGACCCGCCGACGCTGTCGTCGGCCGGCACCAGTTGCAATCCCGCCGGCGGGACGCAACCCGTCGTCTACTGCCCCTCGATCAATACGCTCGCGGTCAACATGCCTGCGCTGCAACAGTTGGGAGCGCCATCAGACGAATCGCAGCTGGGTTTGCCGCAGGGTGACAACACCGCCCTGTCGGTGTTCACGTCGCGGTATGTGCTGGCGTTGCAGCACGACCGGGGACTGTCCTTGGATTCCGCGCTGACGGGCATGCGCGCCGCGTGCCTGACCGGGGTTGCGCAGCGCAACATGGCCGAGCCGATGGCCTTGCCGTCGGGCAAGATGCTGGTGCTGGGCGCTGGCGATCTCGACGAAGCCATCTCCGGCCTGCTGACCAACGGCCTGGTGGCCAGCGATGTGAACGGCACCGCGGTGCCGGCCGGCTTCTCCCGTATTTTCGCGTTTCACTCCGGGTTGCTCAGTAGTGCCGGCCAGTGCTACCAGCGGTTCTCCTGAGAGGTGTCGTTCTTGTGCCGTGCGTGCTGCGAGCCAGTTCAATAATGGTTGGTGGCGCAGGAGAAGAGGTGCAATGAGCGGTCCGCACGGGTCGAACCCAACCGAGCCTTTTCACCGGCCGCCGGGTCGCCGGTGGCAGCAGCCCGTGCAGCCGCCGCGTCGAGTCGAAAGACCAAGCGGCAGACCGGAAGAGCGAACAGTGCAGCGGCCGATGGAGTCTGGACGTCCGAACGCGCCGAAGCGGTATGAGCTAAATCCGCGCAGGCCGGCCGCGCAGAACTACCCGGTACCGCCGCAGCCCGATTTGCGCCGCCGCCCGCCATTCCCTCCTCCGCCCCCGCCTTATCACCAGCCGCCTCCGGGTTACCCGGCCGCTCGCGGTGCCGGGTATAACGCGCCGCAGCAGCAGTCAAAACCGTTGCCGGGCATGCGTATTCGCAACGACTGGCTTGGGCAGTTCAAGGGCTCTGAGCGTCGCGTGCTGATAGCAGCAGGCGTTGGGGTGGTGGGCCTGGCAGCGGTGGCGCTGGTCTTAGGCGTGCGACAACTCGGGTCTTTCCACGGCAACGAGCTCGACGTCAATAAGGCTCAGGTCGGCGTCCGGCAGATTCTCACCGACCCTGTCTATGGGTACGGGCGCAACAACGTTTCGACGGTCAGCTGCAACCACGGCCGCAATCCCGTGGTGCAGAAGGGCGGCACCTTCACCTGTGAGGTGCACATCAACGGGACCAAACGCCAAGTGACGGTGGTGTTCCGTGACGACAACGGAACCTATGAGGTCGACCGGCCCCGGTGACCGGGTGGCCGCGGCTGGCTCACGACTGTTCGGCGATCTGCTTGTCGATGCGCTGTTGGTCGTCGCGGACGGCCCCGATCATCAACGCCAGGGTCTTGTCGTCCCAGTTCGGGTTGCCGATGTTTTCGAGGCTGCCGACGACCGTTTCGAGGTGACCGACCAGCCGTTCTGCCAGGCTGACAGGCAGCCTCCCGTAATCGAAACGCCCCTGGCAATCGGATAGCGGGCGTCCCAGCAACAGCGAGATCTCACTGCCGACGTCGAGACGGGCGGCGAAAAAAGTGTCGATCGAAACCATGACCCCGATGTGCGGTTCGCGTGGCGTAGGCACCGTGCTGTTCTCCAATCCGAGGCAAGCCTGGTGGGAACAGCCGTAGCGACGCCGGGCCACCAGAAAGCGAGTAACTGTCAGGTGGAGGACCGCTCATTGGCATGTCGGCTCCTCCGTATGTAACAGCGTCACCCCTGCTAGGCACCTTGACGCGGAATAGAAGCGCACTTTATTACACAGAAGTCCAGTTGACTAGATGTCAGGGCCAACTCAGCGGACTGACCACAACAACGGGGCTCGAACAGCGACGGAAAGACCGCGCGTAAGACGCGCTTCTACCAGCGTGTATGGCGGTAAGAAGTTGGCGGTGGCGGAGGGATTTGAACCCTCGGACGGGGGTTACCCGTCACACGCTTTCGAGGCGTGCTCCTTAGGCCGCTCGGACACGCCACCGCCGGACAGCCTACCGAACCGCCGCCGGCTCACCCCAATCGCTGCCGCGCGAAGAAGTCCTCCAGCAGCGCGGCGCAGTCACCGGCCAGCACCCCGCCCCGCACGGCGGGCCGATGATTGAGCCGCCGGTCGCGCACGACGTCCCACAACGAGCCGACGGCACCGGTCTTGGGCTCCCACGCCCCGAAGATCACTCGCGCGACGCGGGCCATCACCAGCGCACCCGCGCACATCGTGCACGGCTCGACGGTGACCGCCAGGGTGGTGCCCTCCAGCCGCCAGCCGTCACCGAGCACCTCGGCGGCCGCCCGCATCGCCAGGATCTCCGCATGCGCGGTCGGATCGCCAAGCGCTTCGCGGGCGTTCACCGCACGGGCCAACTCGGTGCCGTCGGCGCCGACCACCACGGCACCCACCGGGACGTCGCGCGGGCCCGCAGTAGCGGCAACCGCGAGCGCGGCGCGGATCAGGTCGTCGTCGCTATTCACCGACCGAGACGGTCGAGCACCGTCGACAGCTGCTCGGCGAAGCCCATCTCGCGGGCGATGCGGCCCAGCTGCTCGTCGGCGTAGAGGTCGGTCTCGTCGAGAATGATGCTCAGCACCGCCTCGGGCAGCCCGACGTCAGACAGCAGGCCCAGGTCGCCCTCTTCGAACGGGTCGGCGTCTTCGAGGTCCTCCGGCTCGATGTCGGCGTCTAGCTTGTCCAGCACTTCGGCGGCGATGTCGTAGTCGAGGGCCGCGGTGGCATCCGAGAGAAACAGCCGGGTTCCCGACGGCCCGGGACGCACGATGACGAAGAACTCGTCATCGATATCGAGCAGGCCGAAAACCGCTCCGGCGCTGCGTAACTCGCGCAGTTCGGTCTCGGCTTCGGCCAAACTGGTCAAAGCTTTGCGCCGCATCGGGGCGCAGCGCCACTGGCCGTCTTCACGCACCACGGCAACGCCGAAGCCGTCCGGCGTATCTGCCTGCGCGGAGGCCCGCTGCGGTCCCATGCGCGCAACGCTAGTCGGTGGCCAGCCCCTTGACCAGCCGATCGGCCCTTGCTTGACCGACCGTCGGACGTCGCTGTTCTGGCGAATATGCCAACCTTGGAGGGTGGCGAAGACACCGGTGTGCGTGCTGGGGCTGGGACTGATCGGCGGCTCGATCATGCGCGCTGCGGCGGCGGCGAACCGCGAGGTCTTCGGCTACAACCGGTCGGTGGAAGGGGTGCAGGCGGCGCGGTTCGACGGCTTCGACGCGACCACCGAACTCACCGAAGCGCTGACCCGCGCCGCAGATGTCGGCGCGCTGGTGGTGCTCGCGGTCCCGATGCCGGCGATCCCGTCGTTGCTGACCTACATCCGCGAACTGGCTCCGGACTGCCCGCTGACTGACGTCACCAGCGTCAAAAGCGCGGTGCTCGAGGAGGTCACGGCCGCCGGCCTGCAGGCGCGTTTTGTCGGTGGTCATCCGATGACGGGCACCGCGCATTCGGGCTGGGCCGCCGGCCACGTCCGGTTGTTCACCGGCGCTCCGTGGGTCGTCAGCGTCGACGACCACGTCGACCCCGCCGTGTGGACGATGGTGATGAACCTGGCCCTGGATTGCGGTTCGGTGGTGGTCCCCGCCAGGTCCGACGAACACGACGCCGCCGCGGCGGCGATTTCCCATCTGCCGCATCTGCTCGCCGAGGCGCTGGCCGTCACCGCCGCCGAGGTCCCGCTGGCCTTTGCGCTGGCGGCAGGGTCGTTTCGCGACGGCACCCGGGTGGCGGTCACCGCGCCCGATCTGGTGCGGGCCATGTGTGAAGCCAACGCTGATCAAGTGTTGCCGGCCGTCGACCGGTTCATGGAACTGCTCGGCGGCGCTCGTGAGTCGCTGGCGCACAACAATTCTGTGGCCGAGCTGGTCGAAACCGGGCATGCCGCCCGTACCCGCTACGACAGTTTTTCCCGGCCGGAGATCGTCACTGTCTTCGTGGGTGAGGAGAACTGGCGTGCCGAGCTGGCCGCCGCCGTGGCTTACAAGAGCGGCCCGACTCGGTGACGGTGCCCGTCATCTATGTGAGCTTGCCCGAGATGTCGCTCACGTCGGCCGTCGTCAGTTACAGCAGTGCCGGCACCGCAAGCCCAGACAGCGTCAAAGTGCACTCGCCGGTGTCGGACGTCACCGTCACCATCGACTCCGACGGCTTCATCGTGGACTATCCAGGCTTGGCAGAGCGGATCTGATCACCCCGCCCGCCGCGGTTCAGTTCCATTAACCGGTCGACGGCCGGCAACACTTGATCAGCGTTGGCTTCACACATGGCCCGCCGA
>NZ_LZKJ01000119.1 GCF_001672775.1 Mycobacterium kyorinense
GCGCCGACCCGGCCAAGATCCGCGGGCAGCTCACCGAATACGGTTTGGTGCCAGAGGAATTCGGTGGCGACACGATGTTCGTCGACATCTCGGCCAAGCAGGGCACCAACATCGAGGCGCTGGAAGAGGCGGTGCTGTTGACCGCCGACGCCGCACTGGACCTGCGGGCCAACCCGGACATGGAGGCCCAGGGCGTGGCGATCGAGGCGCACCTGGACCGCGGCCGCGGCCCGGTGGCCACCGTGCTGGTGCAGCGCGGCACGCTGCGGGTGGGCGACTCGATCGTCGCCGGCGATGCCTACGGCCGGGTCCGCCGCATGGTCGACGAACACGGCGACGACGTCGAGGAGGCGCTGCCGTCGCGGCCGGTGCAGGTCATCGGCTTCACGTCGGTGCCCGGCGCCGGTGACAACCTGCTGGTCGTCGACGAGGACCGCATCGCCCGCCAGATCGCCGACCGGCGCAACGCGCGCAAGCGCAACGCCATGGCGGCACGTTCGCGCAAGCGGATCAGCCTGGAGGATCTGGACTCGGCGCTGAAGGAAACCAGCCAGCTCAACCTCATCCTCAAGGGCGACAACGCCGGTACCGTCGAAGCGCTGGAAGAGGCCCTGCTGGGCATCCAGATCGACGACGAGGTGGCGCTGCGGGTGATCGACCGCGGGGTCGGTGGCATCACCGAAACCAACGTCAACCTGGCGTCGGCCTCGGATGCGGTCATCATCGGGTTCAATGTGCGCGCCGAGGGCAAGGCCACCGAACTGGCCAACCGCGAAGGCGTGGACATCCGCTACTACTCGGTGATCTACCAGGCCATCGACGAGATCGAGAGCGCGCTGAAAGGCATGCTCAAGCCGGTCTACGAAGAGGTGGAACTGGGCCGCGCGGAGATCCGGGCGCTGTTCCGCAGCTCGAAGGTCGGCCTGATCGCCGGCTGCCTGGTCACCTCCGGTGTGGTGCGCCGCAACGCCAAGGCCCGACTGCTGCGCGACAACATCGTGGTCGCCGAGAACGCGACCGTACAGTCGCTGCGCCGCGAGAAGGACGACGTGACCGAAGTGCGCGACGGCTACGAATGCGGTTTGACGCTGAGCTACAACGACATCAAGGAAGGCGACGTCATCGAGACCTACGAGTTGGTTGAGAAGGCCCGCACCTGATGGCCGATCCGGCCCGAGCGCGCCGATTGGCCAAGCGGATCTCGACGATCGTCGCCTCGGCGATCGAGTACGAGATCAAAGATCCGCGGCTGGCCGGGGTGACGATCACCGACGCCAAGGTGACCGCCGACCTGCATGACGCGACCCTGTACTACACGGTGATGGGACGCACCCTCGACGACGAGCCGGACTACGGCGGCGCGGCGGCGGCGCTGGAAAGCGCCAAGGGTGTGTTGCGAACCAAGGTCGGCGCCGGTACCGGCGTGCGGTTCACGCCGACGCTGACGTTTAGCCGCGACACCGTGCCTGACGCGGCGCACCGGATGGAGGAGTTGCTCGCGCGTGCGCGCGCCGCCGACGCGGACCTGGCGCGGGTTCGTTCAGGGGCAAAGCCGGCAGGGGAGGCCGACCCGTATCGGGTGAGGAGCGGGGACTCGGACGCTGGAGATGCCGGTGACGACGACCAACGCGACGACTGAAGCGGCCGTGGCCGGCCGGCGCGTCGACGCGGCCGCGGCCGCGGAGTTGCTGTCCGCCGCCGCCACGATCGGCGTGGTGTGCCACGTCTATCCCGATGCCGACACCATCGGTGCCGGGCTGGCGCTGGGGATTGTGCTGGCCCAATCCGGTAAAGCGGTCCAGGTCGGTTTCGCCGCGCCGGAGGCCCTGCCGCAGTCGTTGCAGTCGCTGCCTGGTGGTCGGCTTTTGGTCAGTCCCGCGGAGATGCGCCGCGACGTCGAGCTCGTGGTCACGGTGGATATTCCGAGCATCAACCGGCTCGGCGACCTGCGCGATATGGCCGGCAAGGGCCGGGAGCTGCTGGTGATCGACCACCATGCCTCCAATCAACTGTTCGGCACCGCCAATTTCGTTGACCCGTCGGCGGATTCCACCACGATGCTGGTCGCCGAATTGCTCGACGCGTGGTCCAAGCCGATCGACGTCGAGGTCGCGCACTGCCTTTATGCCGGGCTGACGACCGACACCGGGTCGTTCCGCTGGGCCGGCGCCCGGGCGCACCGATTGGCGGCGCGGCTCATCGAGCTCGGGGTGGACAACGCGGCGATCAGCCGAGCGCTGCTGGACACGCATCCGTTCAGTTGGCTGACGATGCTGTCGCGGGTGTTGGGTTCGGCGCAGTTGCTTCCCGACGCCGTCGAGGGTCGTGGGCTGGTGTATGCGGTGGTCGGGCACCAGGAGTGGATCGGCGCACGCGCGGAGGAAGTGGAAAGCATCGTCGACATCGTGCGCACCACGTCGCAGGCCGAGGTCGCGGCGGTGTTCAAAGAGGTTGAGCCGCAGCGCTGGTCGGTGTCGATGCGGGCCAAAAAGGCGGTGGATCTGGCCGTCGTGGCGTCGGCGTTCGGCGGCGGCGGACACAAGCTGGCCGCGGGGTATTCGACCACCGGCTCGATCGACGACATTGTTTCGGCACTCTGCGCGGCGCTTGCCTGAACCCATTCCGCGCGAGCGTGCTCAGTGTCATCGTGAGGGTGCTGCGTGCGGCGTGTCTGCGTGACGGTGGCCGTGTCGTGGTGGTTGGTTCTGGATCACCTGGTGTCTGACTCTGAG
>NZ_LZKJ01000120.1 GCF_001672775.1 Mycobacterium kyorinense
AGCCGCTGAGCAAAACGTGTCGATGAATCAGTGGGTCGTACAGAAGCTCGCCGACCGCCAGCAACGCGGCCTGCTGGTGCTTGTGGGGCTGCTGGGGCTGGCGGGATCTAACCGCGGGCCATCGACTCCAGCCGGCGGATCCGGTCGGCGATCGGCGGGTGCGTGGAGAACAACGACCCGAATCGGTCGGCGGCCCAACCGGCTGGGATCATCAGGTGGCCAGCGCGGCCAGCTGCGGCTCCGGTGGCAGCGGGGCGGCCTGCACGCCGCCGGAAATCTTGCGCAACGCCGAGGCCAACGCCAATGGGTCACCGGTCAACACCGCGCCCGATTCGTCGGCCTGGTATTCCCGCGAACGGGATACGGCCAGCCGCACCACCGTCGCCGCGATCGGCCCCAGGAACGAAACCAGCCCCTGGCCCCAAGGATTAGCACCTTCTCCAAGTTGACATCGCATGTGATATCACCGGGATATGAACCGCTACACCTATCGCGCCGAATGGTCACCGGAGCAGTCCGAATACTTCGGGCGCTGCATCGAGCTGCCCTGGCTATGGGAGCGCGCGCCGACGATGCGGGACGCGATCGCCGCCGTCGAGAACGCCGTCGACGAATACATCGCCGAGCGGACCGAGGAAGGGACCAGCTTCCCGAGCCCCCTCACCGAACGCCAATACAGTGGCAAGTTCGTGGTCAGGACGTCGCCGGCACTGCATGCCCGACTCGCCGTCGAAGCCGCTGAGCAAAACGTGTCGATGAATCAGTGGGTCGTACAGAAGCTCGCCGACCGCCAGCAACGCGGCCTGCTGGACTGGTGATATCGCATACGACATCGCTTTCCAGCAACGGGTCATGGTCCGGCGCAGGTGCTGCTGTGACCAGTGTGGCCGACGTGGTTACAGCATCCCGACGAGGCGCACCGTCCCGCCAGTGGCGTGGTGCTGCCGCCGCCAATCGTCGATCGCCTGATGCGCGGCATGGTCGAGATAGTGGGCGAGCATCTCGACGGTGACCACCGTGCCCTGCGGGATCGACGCCAGCGCGGCAGTCAGCCGGGGCAGCGACATGAAGGTGCAGATACCCTCGACGACCACCCGCCAGTTCTCGCCGTCATTCTCGGTAGCGATTTTGGCGCGGATCACCCGCCAGCCCGTGAACGCGACCGCCAACAGCAGACCGATCGCCACGCCGTGCAGCACATTGAGGAAGACCACCGCAAGCGTGGTCACCAGGTAGATGACGAAATCGCCGTTGCGGCGCGCGATTTGGATCTGAGCCGGCTGCAGCAGCCGGATCCCAATGACAATGAGCAAGCCGGCCAACGCCGCGCTGGGAATCTTTTGGACCAGCGCCGCGAACGGCAAGGCGAACAGCAGAATCCAGAAGCTGTGCAAAACCGCAGAGGCGCTGGATTTCGCGCCGGCATTGATGTTGGCCGTGCTGCGCACAATCACACCGGCAATCGGCAGCCCGCCCATCGCGCCGGACGCGATGTTGGCGGTGCCCTGTCCGATCAACTCGCGGTTGAGGTCGCTGCGCGGCCCGTCGTGCAACCGGTCGACCGCCACGGCTGTCAGCAGGCTTTGCACGCTGGCGATCAAAGCGACGGTGAGCACCGCCGTGGCGAAGGCGCCCCAGTTGCCCTTGGGAATACCCGGCAACGTCAGCGCATCCAGCAGCGACCCGTCCAATGTGATCCGTCGGACGTTGAACGGCAACATCAGCGAGATGGCCGTCACGCCGACGATGGCGGCCAGCGGACCCGGCACATGCGAGAGCGGTTTGGGCACCCAGCGCCACACCACCAACGTGACGATCACCAGCACGCCCAGGATCAGGCCGCGACCATGCGCGCCGAGTAGTTGTGCGGGCAGCCCGACGAGGTTGTGCCACGAGGTGCTTTTGGATTCTCCACCCAGAAGCACGTGGGCTTGCTGCAACGCAATCGTGATGCCGATGCCGGCCAGCATCGCGTGCACGACGACGGGCGAGATCGCCAGCGCCGCTCGGGCAACCCGGCTCAGCCCGAGCAGTACCTGCAGCACACCGGCGCCCACAGTGATCAAACACGTTACCGCCCAACCGAATTGGGCGACAAGGTCGGCGACGACGACCGTCAGACCCGCCGCCGGACCGCTGACCTGCAGCGGTGAGCCGCCCATGATGCCGACGACGATGCCGCCGACGATTGCGGCGATCAGCCCGGCGAGCACCGGCGCGTCGGAGGCGATCGCAATGCCCAGCGAGAGTGGCAGGGCGACCAGAAACACCACCAGTGATGCCGGCACGTCATACCGCAGATTCGATCGCAGGGGTCGCTCCTTTGTCGGATCGCGGTCCATGGATGTGGAGCGTAACGACCTGCCGGTTAACACTTGAATATCTGAGGTTGCGGCGACGTAAACTCTTGCCGCACATCGCCTTTACCGATACTCTGCCGACCCTTCGACGTCCAATTGCTCAGTCCGAGACTATTTATCGGGCGAACGGGCGGTCAAACTCGGTCGCAAGATACATAGAGAACACAAATTTGGGCCGCCTCAAGCCGCTGAGACGTACGACCGCAAAAATGGATTCATCTATATCGAATTCGGTATAGTGGGATACGACGGTCAATGGCGAACCGTGAGAGTGGTGATCCCGATGTCAGAAATCCAAACAGCGGATATCCGTGAGGCCGGATGGCCGATGACCCTGGCCGGACTCGTCTACGAGACCCGAGCGGGTGCCGGGATGACGCAGGCCCAGTTGGCTGCGGCACTGGAAACCAGCCAGTCAGCCGTCGCCGCGTGGGAGAACGGGAGCCGCGCGCCGACGGTCGAGGCGCTGGAACGGGTGGCCCGGGCGTGCGGCAAGCGCCTGCACATCAGCATCGACGTCGACTGACACCAGGGCCTAGAACCCGGCGCCGTGCACCTCGTGGCCGGGCACCTCGGCGATCAAGCCGCGGTAGGCCTGCTCGACGCTGGAGCCGTGATTGATCACGCCGTCGACCTCGCGGGCGATCGGCATGTTCAACCCGTACTTGTCGGAAAACTCCATGATCACGCTTGCGGCTTTGACACCCTCGGCGACTTGATTCATCGACGCGATGATCTCGTCAATCGGCTTGCCGGCGCCGAGTTGCTCGCCGACGTGACGGTTGCGGCTGCGCTGGCTGGTACACGTGACGATCAGATCGCCCATGCCGGCCAGCCCGGCGAAGGTATCCCGTTGGCCGCCGATCGCCTCGCCGAGCTTGGACATCTCGCGCACCGAGCGGGCCATCACCATCGCGCGGGTGTTCTCCCCGATACCCAGCGAGTAACCCATCCCCACCGCGATCGCGTAGACGTTCTTCAACGCGCCGGCCATCTCGACGCCGACCACGTCGTCGGTGGTGTACACGCGAAAACGCTTGGTGCGGAACAGTTGTGCCAGGCGGGCGGCCAGGTGCTGGTCGGGCATCGCCAGTACGGCGGCGGCCGCATAGCCCTCGGCCACCTCGCGGGCGATGTTGGGGCCGGCCAGGATGCCGGCCGGGTGGCCGGGCAGCACCTCGTCGACGATCTGCGACATCCGCATATTCGTGCCCTGCTCCAGGCCCTTGACCAGTGACACCACCGGCACCCACGGCCGCAGCTCGGCGGCCAGTTCGGTGAGCACCCCGCGGAACCCGTGCGACGGCACACCCATGACGACGACGTCGGCGCTGTTGGCGGCCTCGGAGAAGTCGGTGGTGGCGCGCAGGTTCTCGCTGAGCTCGACGCTGTCGCCGAGATAACGGGTATTGCGGTGGTTGTCGTTGATGTCCTTGGCGGTGTCCTCCGAGCGCACCCATTGCAGCGTCGGTGCGCGGCGCGCGCAGATGGATGCGACGGTGGTGCCCCAGGAGCCGCCACCCAAGACGACGACGTTCGGTTCGCGCAGAGCAGGTGCCATGGCGATCAGCGTATGGCGTCTATCCGGCCAGCGCTGCGGTTTCCTCGGCGCGGCCGAACACCATCGCTTCCTCGACCCGGTCGAACTGGTAGTCGAGCGCGTCGGCGAAGTAGTTCTGGCGAACATTCCACGGCCGCTTGGTGCCCGACTTCGGCAGCGCATGCAGCGAGCGCAGCACATAGCCGGCTTGAATGTCCCACGACGGCTTTTCCGGCATCGGCTCCCCGCCCAGATGGGGATACGCATGGGTGTAGCCGTGAGCCTTCATGTGCGCCAACAGCTTTGCCGTCGAGCGGGCGGTGATGTCAGCGCGCAGCGTCCACGAGGCGTTGGTGTAGCCCACACACCAGAACAGGTTGGGGACGTCTTCGAGCATGTGCGCCTTGTAGACGAAGCGGTCCTGGGGCTTGATTTCAGCGCCGTCGATGGACACCGTGACACCGCCGAGCGCCTGCAACTGCAGACCGGTGGCGGTGACGATGACGTCGGCGTCCAAGTGGCCGCCGGACTTCAAAACGATTCCGGTGGAATCGAAGTGGTCGATGTGGTCGGTGACCACCTCGGCGCGTCCTTCGCTGATCGCCACGTAGAGGTCGGCGTCGGGAATCAGGCACAGCCGCTGGTCCCACGGGTTGTAGCGCGGCTTGAAGTGGGTGTCGACGTCGTAGCCCTTGGGCAGGTTGCTGATCGCGATGCGGCGGATCCACCACTTCATGAAGCCCGGCGTCTTGCGGGCCAGGAACCAGATCGCGCCTTCGAACAGCGCGTTGCGCAACCGGATGATCACATGAGCCACCCGGCGCGGCAACAGCTTCCGCAGACCGTCGGCGAACCAGCTGTACTTCGACGCGGAGAACATGTACGTCGGCGAGCGCTGCAGCATCGTGACTTTCGACGCCTTCTCGGTCAGCGACGGAATCAGCGAGATCGCCGTCGCACCACTGCCGATCACCACCATCTTCTTGCCGGTGTAGTCGAGGTCCTCCGGCCAGTGCTGCGGATGTACGACGGTGCCGCCGAACTGGTCGAGCCCGGGGAACTCCGGGGTGTAGCCCTCGTCGTAGTTGTAGTAGCCGGAGCCGAAGAACACGAACCGGCCGCGGTAGGTCGTCGGCACGCCGTCCTGCTCGGCGGTGACGGTCCAAGTGTCGGTCGAGGAGTCCCAGTCGGCCGAACGCACATAGCTGTTGAACCGGATGTGGCGATCGATGCCGTACTTGTGCGCGGTCGCTTTCAGGTAGTCACGGATGTCGTCGCCGTCGGCCACGCCTTCTTTGCGGGTCCACGGCTCGTAGGGGAAGCACAGCGTGAAGATGCTGCTGTCCGAGCGCACACCCGGGTAGCGGAACAGATCCCAGGTGCCGCCGATCTGCTCGCGGCGCTCCAGGATGACGTAGCTCAGACCCGGGTTGCGTTCGGTGAGCCGGTAGGCCGCGCCCAGCCCGGAAATGCCGGCGCCGATGATGACGACGTCGAAGTATCCGGTGTCCTCTGGCGTTGCGGTCATCGCGAACCTCGCTTCTGGCGACGGTGTGGTCTTGGTGACCAGGGTAGGCACCCACCGGTTGATTGGGCCAGAGCCGCCTAGCGGTAGTTGACGAACTGCAACGCTACGTCGAGGTCGGCCTCTTTCAGCATCGCGATGACGGCCTGCAGGTCGTCGCGTTTCTTGCTGGACACCCGGACCTCGTCGCCCTGGATCTGAGACTTGACGTTCTTGGGTCCCTCGTCGCGGATCAGCTTGGTGATCTTCTTGGCGTTCTCGCTGGAAATGCCCTGCTTGAGGGTGCCGGTGATCTTGTAGGTCTTACCGGAGGCCTGCGGCTCGCCGGCATCGAAGGCTTTCAGGCTGATGTCGCGGCGGATCAGCTTTTCTTTGAACACGTCGACGGCGGCCTTGACGCGCTCCTCGGTGGACGACGTCAGCTCGATCGCCTCGTCGCCCTTCCACGCGATCTTGGTGTCGGTGCCGCGGAAGTCGAACCGGGTGGCCAGTTCCTTGGCCGCCTGGTTGAGGGCGTTGTCGACCTCTTGGTGGTCGATCTTGCTGACGACATCGAACGATGAATCCGCCATGGGATCCGTTCCCCTTCCATCGGTATTAGCCGTTTGTACTCCGGGTACATCCTCGTTGTACTCTGCTACCCGTAATACATACGGCAGGTTGCCCGAGCGGCCAATGGGAGCGGACTGTAAATCCGTCGGCGTAAGCCTACCCAGGTTCGAATCCTGGACCTGCCACCATTTTCTCGGTGGGCTGAGCACCTGGGCATGAGTCCCAGGATGCTCACTAGCCTCAGTAGTCCCTGCGGCGGAGGATGACCACCTTCTCCAACTTGATATCGCATGCGATATCGAGTTTGAACCAGACGTCATGGGCGGGCGCTGGTGCAGGCGTGACTGCTGTGATCCGCGGGTGCGTGGACCCGCGGTCGCGTGGTTTCATGGCACCGATTAGGGGAGTTGGCTAGGCAACCGGGGATGGGCGGAATCTGAGATGAATCGTCGCGACATGATGCTGACGATGGGCTTCGGCGCGTTGGCGGCCGCGATCCCGCTGCCAGAGGCCCGCGCCGACCGCCAAACGAACTACATTTTCCACGACGAGTTCGACGGCCCGGCCGGCTCGGCGCCCGACACGTCGAAGTGGACGGTGGCCAAAGCCCGCGAGTCGATGAAAGACCCGACGTATTGGGAACGGCCGGAAAACGTCGGCCAGTACCGCGACGACCGTAAGAACGTTTTCCTCGACGGCAAATCCAATCTCGTGCTGCGCGCCGCCAAAGACGGCAACACCTACTACAGCGGCAAAGTGCAAAGCCCGTGGCGCGGCGGCATCGGCCACACCTGGGAAGCCCGGATCAAACTCAACTGCCTGACCGCCGGATGCTGGCCGGCCTTCTGGCTGGGCAACGACAACAACGGCGAAATCGACATCATGGAGTGGTACGGCAACGGCAGCTGGCCGTCGGCCACCACCGTTCACACCAAAGCCAACGGCGCCGAATGGGCCACGCACAACATCGCGCTGGACAGCGGCTGGCACAACTGGCGATGCCAGTGGGACGACGCCGGGATGCGGTTCTACCAGGATTACGTCGACGGTGCCCAACCCTATTTCACGGTGCCCGCCAATTCGATTGCCGACTGGCCGTTCAATGACCCTGGCTACCAAGTCTTTCCAGTGCTCAACCTTGCCGTCGCCGGTTCAGGCGGCGGCGACCCCGGCCCCGGTAGCTACCCGGCGGAGATGCTCATCGACTGGGTGCGGGTCTGGTAGGGGCTAGCGCACGCCGTCGTCGGCGCCGAGATCGATCGCGGCGGTGACGACGGCCCGGTCGATCTGGCGCAGGGCATGCAAGGCGGTGAGCAGTCGCTGGGCCGGTGCTTCACCGTTCACCTGACAGGCGAGAGTCTCTGCGGCGTCGACGAAGTCGGTGGCAGGCACGACGGGCGTCTCAAAGTCGCGGGTGTCCAGCACGGCGATGTTGCGGCGAACCTGCCCGGCGGCCGAGGTGATCGCCTCGGCCAGCTCACCGCCGGCCTCGTAGCGGTCGCTGCTGCGGGCCAGGCTTCGTCCGTAGTGGTCGCACGCGTTGAGCACTCGCAGACCGCGGCGGATGCTGCGCCGTCCGTTGAGCCCGGCGACGCCGGCCAACAGGGGTTTAGCGGTCACCCGGAACTGCTGCAGGTCGCGGTCGAGTTGACGGGCCTTGTCGGTCGGGCTCGCGACCGCGCGGTCGCCGAGCAGCGTCGCAACCGAGGTGTCGATCAATTCGCTCAGCGTCGTCAAAAACGCGTGGGCGTCGTCGCGCACTGCCGCGCGGGTATGGGTCGGCAGCACCAGGATCGCGACCGCGACGCCGATGACGGCGCCGATTGCGGTCTCTTCGATCCGCAGCACCAGCAGGTGAAAAGTGAACTGCCCCAACAGGCCATACAGCAACGCCAGCATCGTGGTGATCCAGAACGTCATCAGGCTGTAGGCGACCTTCATGAAATAGAAGGAGCAGAACAGGCATACGAAGATCAAGACCAGCGACGCCACACCGTTGCCGGAGACCAGGGTGGCCACCAGCACACCGCTGGGCACGCCGAGCGCGGTGCCCAGCAGCCGCTGCCAACCCTTGGTCAGGGTTTCGCCCCAGGAGTTGGTGCCGGCGAACACCACGAACGCGGCGATCACCGCCCAGTACCAGCGGTCCGGCGAAACCAACTCGCCGGCGATGATCGCCAACGACGCGGCGACGACCGCCTGGACGGCTTGCCGGGTCGTGGGCCGCAGACCGGTGACGGGCTGCTCCTCGGCGACGGCGGGAGCAGGCGGCCGCTCAAATGCGTTTTCGGTGACCGCTTGGTCGACCAGCGCGCGCACCTCGGCGGCCGCGGTGGTGGTGGCGGTGATCGCCAGGGCCAGCCGGCGCACCGCGGCATCGTCACCGTACTGATCGAGCAGCTGCTGAGCCAGCTTCGCGACCCGCTGCAACTCGCCGGGCTGGGGCACGCGGATGGCCCGGGCCAGCTGGGCGAGAGCTAAAGCCAGCGCGGCGCGAGCGTCGGTGGGGATGTCGGCGGCGGCGGCTCGCCCGCCGGCTGTCGCGACTCGTTCGACGGTGAGTTCGGCGTCGAAGAGCCACAACGCCAGTTGCTCGCCGGTGACCCCGGCCCACACTGCGGCCGGGTTGACCTTGTCTTCGATCTGCCCCTGCACCATCAATGCGGTCTCGTTGAGCCGCGCCGTGCGGATCCGCAGCCGGCGGCGGCGTCGCTCGTCGAACCGGCCGGCTTGCAGCGCCTCGGCGGTGGTGTCGACGACGATCGCCATCCGCGCCCGCAGTGAGCGCATGCTGGCCCGCAGTACGTGTTCGGGTCGGTCGGGCAACACGTACACGCCGAGCACCAAACTGCACAGGGTGCCCACCACGATGGCGCCGATCAGCCACGGCAACTCGGTGGTGCGGGCGTGCAGGAACAACGTGAAGAAGTAGGACATGAACGCGACCATGCCCAGTGCCCGGCCTCGCGGACCGAACCGGCGGACGTAGACCGCCGCGAACACGACCAGCACGAACACGACGTCGCTGACCACTTTGTACGGCGCGAGCAGTGTGCCGGCCGAGACGGCCACCGCCGCGGGCAGCGGCAGCAGCAGCATGGTGATCTTTTGCCGGCGCGGGTCGGGCTCGTTGACCGATCGCGCGGAAATCATGGTGATCAGCACACCCAGCAGCGCCACGGTGACGGGCTGGCCGGTCAACCTGGTCAGCAGGTAGAGGATGGCCAGCGCGCAGGCCAGCGCGGCGGTGGTGCGGGCGGCCATCCGCAGCCGCAGCAGGCCGGGATCTGCGCCGATCACCCAGTTCTGCGCGCGCTCATAGCGCGCCGTTATCGGCTGGATTGGACTGCCCTCCTTCGTGTCCATGGTGGCGCAACCGCTGGTCGGCCCGCAGGTGGGTTAGTGTTCGACTTCGTGACGGCGCCGACGCGGGCGAAGCTGGCCGATGGCCGTGACCTGCTGTTCTTCGCGTTGCCCGGCCATGTTCCGGCACCGGTTGCCGATCGGCGGCCATTGCCGAAGCGTGACGGACTGCACTCGCAGTTGCGATTCGACCGCACGACCGGACAGTGGGTGATCGTCGCGGCGCTGCGCCAAGACCGCACCTACAAACCGCCGCCCGATCAATGCCCGCTGTGTCCGGGGCCGACGGGGCTCACCAGTGAGTTGCCCGCACCGGATTACGACGTCGTCGTCTTCGAAAACCGGTTCCCGAGCCTGTCCGGCGCCGGGGAGTCCTTGGCGGCGCCGGAGGGATTCGTGCCGGTGCCGGGGCAGGGCCGCTGCGAGGTGATCTGCTATTCCAGCAACCACACCGGTTCGTTCGCAGACCTGGAACCGCCGCATGCCCGCCTGGTTGTGGAGGCGTGGCGACACCGCACCGCCGATCTGATGGCGCTACCCGGGGTCGAGCAGGTGTTCTGCTTCGAGAACCGCGGTGAGGAGATCGGCGTGACGCTGACTCATCCGCACGGCCAGATCTACGGCTATCCCTATCTGACCCCGCGCACCGCCGCCATGCTGCACCAGGCTGACGAACATCGAAAGCGGCACGGCGGCAATCTTTTTGCGGATCTGCTGGCTAGCGAGGTGGCCGATGGCAGTCGCATTGTCGCGCGCACCGAGCTGTTCACGGCCTTCGTGCCGTTTGCCGCACGATGGCCGGTGGAGGTGCACATCTACCCGAACAGGTTCGTGCACAACCTCGTCGAGCTCGATGCGGCGGAGCTCGACGGGTTCGCGCAGATCTACCTCGACCTGCTTCGGCGGTTTGATCGGATGTATTCCGCTCCGCTGCCGTACATGTCGGCGCTGCACCAGTACACCGATGCCCAGCGGGAGGGCTACTTTCACGTCGAGCTGATGTCGATTCGGCGCAGCGCCACCGCGCTCAAATACCTGGCGGCCTCCGAGTCGGCGATGGATGCGTTCATCAGCGACGTGACACCGGAAAGTGTGGCCCAACGGCTGCGAGAACTCGCGTGACAGTCCGGTATTCCGCACCGGGGCGCATCAACCTGATCGGCGAGCACACCGACTACAACCTCGGCTTCGCGTTGCCGATCGCGTTGCCGCAGCGCACCGTGGTGACGTTCGTGCCCGAGGACGCCGACGCGATCACCGTGTGCAGCAACGGCATCGACGGCTCGGTGCGGATCCCGCTCGACACCGCGCCCGGCGAGGTGACCGGTTGGGCTGGTTATGTGGCCGGGGTGATGTGGGCATTGGGGGGCGCCGGGTACCCGGTGCCCGGTGGTGCGATGTCGATCACCAGCGACGTGCCGATCGGGTCGGGCCTGTCGTCGTCGGCGGCGCTGGAATGCGCTGTGCTGGGCGCGATTCTGGCCGCCGCCGGTCACCACATCGACCGCATGGAGCAAGCCCGGTTGGCGCAGCGCGCGGAAAACGACTATGTCGGTGTCCCAACGGGTTTGCTGGACCAGTTGGCGTCGCTGTTCGGTGCACGGTCGACGGCGCTGCTGATCGACTTTCGTGAACTCACCGTGGCGCCGGTGGCGTTTGATCCCGGCCCGTGCGGGGTGGCGCTGTTGCTGATCGATTCCCGGGCCCGGCATACGCACGCGGGCGGGGAATATGCCGATCGTCGCGCATCCTGCGAGCGCGTTGCCGCCCAGCTGCACGTGGCGTCGCTGCGTGACGTCGGGGACATTTCGGCGCTGGACGCGGTTGCCGACACTACCGACGCTCGTCGCGCCCGCCATGTGTTGACCGAGAATCAACGTGTCCTTGATTGCGTTGCCGCCCTGGGCGATTCCGACTTTGCCGAAGCTGGCCGGCTCTTCACCGCATCGCACGCTTCCATGCGTGACGACTTCGACATCACCACGCCGCACATCGATCTCATCGCCGACAGCGCAGTGCACGCAGGCGCTTTGGGTGCCCGGATGACCGGCGGTGGCTTCGGCGGGTGTGTGATCGCGTTGGTGCCGGTCGATCGAGTGGTGGCAGTCAGCGAGGCGGTACGACGGGCGGTTGACGGCGCCGGGTATCAGCAACCGCTGATCGCCGAGACCCATGCTGCCCACGGTGCTGGCCTGGAGCCATCTGTGTAGTTCAGGTGTATGGTTGGTGTATGTCGCGCACCAACATCGACCTCGATGACGAACTCACTGCTGAGGTAATGCGCAGGTTCGGCCTTACGACAAAGAAAGCGGCCGTGGACCTTGCGCTGCGTCGCTTGGTCGGTGCTCCGTTGAGCCGTGAGTTCCTGCTCAGTCTCGAAGGCGTTGGCTGGGAAGGCGATCTCGAGAGTTTGCGAAGCGAGCGACCAGACGAATTTGCATGATCCTCGTCGACACCTCCGCGTGGATCGAATACCTTCGCGCGACGGGATCGGCCGCCGCGATCGAGGTGCGCCGGCTGCTCTCCGATGAAGCAAACCAGGTCGCGATGTGTGAGCCCATCGCAATGGAGATCTTGGCCGGAGCGATCGATGACGGCAGACATGCAAAGCTCGAGCAGCTAGTGAATGGTTTGCCGTCGTTGACTGTCGACGGTGCCGTCGATTTCCGGGTGGCGGCGGGTATATACCGCGCTGCTCGGCGGGCGGGTCAGACGATTCGGAGCCTCAACGACTGTTTGATCGCTGCGATCGCAATTCGCCACGGCGCTTGTATGGTTCACCGAGACGCCGACTTCGACGTCATCGCGGGGATTACCGACCTGGTTGCCAGGAGACCATGAGGAATGGTCGGCTATGTAGTCACATCTGTCACGCCAGTCGCCGCCAGGAGGCATGTGGATGCTTGCCCGCCTCGGAGCGACTAATGCGGTGCAGCAGGCCGAGTCGCTCAGAGGCGGGCACATCGGCACATGCCCGAGATCTTGAGACGCCTGGGACAGTTGCGTCATTCGGGGCGGCGCACGCCATGATGGATGCATGGCCGAGCGGGATCGTGACGAAGCGGGCCGCCCCCGCAGTGCTCGCCCGCGCGACGCGCTGGGCCGGCCGCTTCCGTACGGCAGTGACGGAGTTCCCCGCATCCCCGACGACCTCGAGCTGAGCCCGGCGGAAACCCTGACCTATGCGCAGCAGTTGTTGGATCAGGGCATGGCGTTCCACGCCCACGAGGTGCTCGAGGCGGCGTGGAAGAACGGGCCCGACGACGAGCGAACTCTCTGGCAAGGCCTGGCCCAGCTCGCGGTGGGCCTCACCCACGTCCAGCGCGGCAACCCCAAGGGTGCCATCAGCCTGCTGCGCAGCGCGTCGGGTCGTCTTTCGCGTAGCGAGGGCCGCTATGGCATCGACGTCGGTGGCTTGACGGGTTTCGCCGATGCGCTGGTCAGCGATCTCTCCGACGGCATCGAGGTCACTGCGGATCGGCTACGGCCCTGGCTCACAGAAAGCTCACGTACCGTCGGCGACGAGTAGTGCTGGTGAGGAGGAGCGACGGTGCCGAGAAGCGACAACGACACATGGGACATCACCGAAAGCGTGGGCGCGACGGCGCTGGGGGTGGCGGCGGCGCGCGCCGCGGAAAGCGAGAGCGACAACCCGCTGATCGACGATCCGTTCGCGCGGGTCTTCCTTGACGCCGCCGGCGAGGGCATGTGGACGTGGTTCGCGGCTCCGGACCTGCCCGCTGAGGTCATCGAGGCCGCACCGGAACTGCCCGCGCGGATGGAGTCGATGCGAAACTACATGGCTTCCCGCACAGCGTTTTTCGACCGGTTCTTCATCGATGCGGCCAACGCCGGGGTGCGGCAGGCGGTGATTTTGGCGGCCGGGCTCGATTCGCGGTCCTGGCGGCTGCCGTGGCCGGACGGGATGATTGTCTACGAACTCGACCAGCCCAAGGTGCTGGAGTTCAAGTCGTCGACACTGTGGCAGACTGGCGCCAAGCCGGCTGCCGGACTGGTCAACGTCAACGTCGATCTGCGGCAGGACTGGCCAAAAGCACTGCAGCAGGCGGGGTTTGATCCCGGCGCGCCGAGTGTGTGGTCGGCCGAGGGGCTGCTGCCGTTTCTGCCGGCCGCCGCGCAGGATCTGTTGTTCGAACGGGTGCAGGAGCTGAGTGCGCCCGGCAGTCGGATTGCGGTGGAGGCGCCGGGCCCGGGTTTCAACGATCCCGACGCCCACGCCAAGCAGCGGGCGCAGATGCAGCGTATCCGCGACATCATCGCCAAGCTGGACGAGTCGCGCGAGATTCCCGACGTCCAGGATCTGTGGTACTTGGAGGATCGCACCGACGTCGGCGAGTGGCTGCGTGGCCACGGTTGGGAGGTAGATGTGGTGGCGGCCGAGAAGTTGATGGCCGGCTACAACCGCCCGCCGGCCGACGTCGAGGACTCCTCGCCGCGCAGTGTGTTCGTCTCGGCGCAGCGGATGTAGTTCACCGATGCGCTTCTGCCACTGCAGCACCTAACGCAACGTTGGTAACGCGGCTGGAGGATGCGGTCCTTCTCGGATGTGATGTCGCATGCGATATCAACTTTGAATGGGTGGTAATGGTCGAGACAGTGCGAGCGCACCTTGGCTCGCGGTCGACCCGGTTTACGTGTCCTCTGGCGGGATGGCAGGCTCTTAGATCATCTCGTTGCGGGTGAGCCAGCGCATCACCGGCCAGCCGACGAATACCGGTAGCCAGCAGGTCAATACGCGATACAGCAGCACCGACGGCACGCCGACCGCGGCAGGTACACCGAACGCAGCCAGTCCACCGATCAACGCTGCTTCGACGGCGCCAACGCCGCCGGGCGTGGGCGCGGCCGAGGCCAGGGTGCCGCCGACCATCGTCACCACCGTGACCGTGACGAACGTCGCGCTCCCACCGAAGGCCTCGACGCTGGCCCACAGCGCCAGTGCCGCACCCAAAGTTGTTCCCGCAGCGCCCAATACGATCAGCGCCAGTCGCTTCGGCTCGCGGGAAAGCTCGACGAGGTCGCTGGTCACTTCGGCCAGCCGCGGCCGCAGATCCGTGGCCAGCCAGCGTCGCAACCTGGGCACGAACAGGAATGCGCCGACCGCGCCCAGCGCCACGCCCGCGATCAGGTACAGCACAGTGGTTCCCGGCACGAAGTGGGACAGGTCGGTCGAGGCGCCCGCCGCGGTGCTGAACAGGATCAGCAACGCGACGTGGACGATCACCTGCACCGACTGCTGCAGCGCCACCGCCGCGGTAGCGCGCAGCGTGGTCAGCCCGCCCTTCTGCAGAAACCGGGTGCTCAGCGCCAGCCCACCGACACCGGCCGGCGTGGTGGTGGCCGCAAACGTGTTGGCCACCTGCATGATCGACAAATTCTTGAAGCTCACCAACCCGTCCGCGCAGGCCCACAACGCGGCTGCCGCACCGACATACGTCAACGCCGACACCGCCAGCCCCAGCAGTGCCCACCACCAGTTCGCCCGGCCCAGTTCGGAAAAGAACGTCGGCACCGTGCTGATGAACGGGTAGGCCACATAGACCAGCGCACCCAGCAGCACCAGTTGGATGAGCTGGCTGCGGGTGAACCGGGTAATGGTCTCGGCCTGGATCTGATCGGCACCGGTTTGGCGCATCACTTCCGCGCGGGCCTCGGCGATGACGGCGCCCGCGTCGGTCACCGCATCTCGAATACGCGCGGGCACAGCGGCTTTGGTGAGACGGCGCGACGCACTAAGCACGGTGTCCTTGCCGAACACCTCGATGGCGGCACCCACCGCCGACTGCGCGTCGTAGAGCGCCGCGGTGGTCACCAATAGTTGGGCGATGTCGGATTGCAATTGGACGTCGGTGGCGCCGTATTCGGCGTGGCGGTACCCGCCGAACAGCACGGCGCCCTCGTCGACCGTGATCTCACTGCCACGCAAATCGCCGTGTGCGATCTGGTGATCGTGCAGGCTGCGCAGCGCGGTCCACACTCGCGCAACCGGAGCCGTCGTGCACTCGTCGATCGAAACGCCACGAGCGGGCTTGTGCGCGTACAACGTCCAGCCGCGGTCGAGTGCCCCGACGGCAATCGTCGACGTGTTGGCAAGCCCCACATCGCCGATGGCTATCGACATCAGCGCGCGATGCTCGACGGCACGCTGCAGGGAGGCATGCAGGGGCGCGGTCTCGCTGCGGCGCAGCCGGAACTTGCGCCAAAGTTGGCGCAGCGCACCGCCGCTGCGTTGATGTGGGCCATAGAGCTCGATCACCGCCGGATGCTCGGCAGCCGCGGAAAGGATTAGCGGCCCGCGCCCGGCCGGCTGCAGCACGGTGAGCCCGGACACCCAGAACCCGCGGCCGGCCAGCGCGCGCACCGCGCCGTCGAGCGGCACCTCGAGCGCCGGCGTTCCCGAGACCAGGACCACCAGCGCGCCGACCCACCAGCCCACCGCCAGGCCCAGCAACGAGCGGGCCGGCACGATGGCGCTGACCACCAGATGGATCGGCACGAACGCCAGCAGCAGCGCCCACCACCAGCGTCGCCAGCGGGCGGGCAGCCAGGGACCGGACACGGTGAGCATGGCGGCGAGCATCGCGATCCAGCGCGGGTCGTCGAGGAACTGCGACAGCACGGTGGAAAGCCGGTCGGACAGGTCGAAGTGCCAGCGGGGTGCGGCGATGCCTTTGCTGTTGATCGACAGCGGCAGGATGGCCAGCACCCCGGCGGCCGCGTACGCGCCGAGCAGCGTCCACTGCCGGGCGACGATCAGCCCGATCAGGATCATGAACGGCAACGCCAGGATCGCGATGCCGTAAGCCAGGTACACCAGATTGGACTGGGTGGGGGAGAGCAACCCGATGATCTGCGAGACCGATTTCTCCAGGGTCATCCACTGCCGGCGGGTGATCAAGGAGCTGGCGATCACGACCGCGAGGAACAGCCCCGCCAGCACCAGTCGCAGGATGTCGTTGGTGCGACGGGTCAGCGGTTGCAGCAAGCTGCCGGACACGGTGATGTCGCGCCCGTCGACTCGCATAGGCCCATGGTCCTATGGTTCGGCGCCGCGGCTGGAGGCGGCTCGCGTGTCATACAGATTATGATTGTCGTATGACGATGATCAGCTTTCGTGTCGACGACGCGGACGCGGCTGAAATCGACCAGTGGGCTCGGCGGCTGCAGATGGATCGATCTGAGCTTGTTCGCGATGCGCTGCGACGCCACTTGGCTCAGCTCGCGGCTGACCAGGACGTGGCCGGGTACGCCGAACAGCCCGTGACGGACGAGGAGCAGGCACTCGCCGAGATCGCCGACTGGGGCCCCGCGGAAGACTGGGCTGACTGGGCCGATGCAGCGCGGTGAGCTGTGGTTCGCTGCCACCCCTGGTGGTGACCGGCCGGTACTCGTCCTGACCCGGGATCCGGTCGCGGACCGGATCGGTGCGGTCGTGGTCGCTGCGCTGACCCGGACCCGCCGGGGACTGGTGTCGGAGCTGGAACTGACCGCGGCCCAGGACAACGTGCCCAGCGATTGCGTCGTCAACTTCGACAACATTCATACGTTGCCGCGGGCGGCGTTCCGCCGCAAAATCACCCGATTGTCGTCGGCACGCCTTCACCAAATGTGCCGGACACTGCGGGCCAGCACCGGATGTTGAAACGCCCACGCGAAGTCGCTGTTTGCAGTAAGAGACTGCTATGCGGTCCGGACTGGCACTCGTCGCTGTGGTCGCGGCAACCGGCCTGACGCTGACGCCCGTCGCACACCCCGAAGAGGCCGGCTTCGTCGCGAACCCGGTGACCTACGTCGACACGCTGATCGGCACCGGGACCGGCGGCGAGATGGTCGGGGAGATCAACAACTTCCCTGGCGCGTCGGTGCCGTTCGGGATGGTGCAGTACTCGCCGGACACCACCCGCACCTACGCCGGCTATAACCACGCCAACGAGCGCGCCACCGGATTCAGCATGACGCACGCCTCGGTGGGCTGCGCGGCGTTCGGCGACATCCCGATGCTGCCGACCACCACCCCGATCGGCGCGCAACCGTGGCACGCGTGGGAGCGGATCGCCCATGACAACACCGAAGTGGGCGTGCCCGGCTACTACACCGTGCGCTTCCCCGACACCGGGGTGATCGCCGAACTCACCGCCACCACTCGCACCGGGGTCGGCCGGTTCCGCTATCCCGACGACGGCCGGCCCGCCCTGTTCCAGGTGCGCGCGGGCGGATCGATCGCGGGCGACTCTGCGGCCAGCATCGCGATCGGCGAGGACAACACCACGATCACCGGATCGGCGACCACCGGGGGATTCTGCGGCAAGAACAACACCTACACGGTGTACTTCGCGATGACGTTCAGTCGGCCGTTCACCGGCTACGGCACGTGGGGCGGCGGCGCGATGTATGCCGGTGGCCGCCAGGCAGATTCGCGTGACGCCGGAGGATACGTGGAGTTCCCGGCCGGCTCGGTGCTCGAGGTTCGCACGGCGCTGTCCTACGTCAGCGTCGAGGGCGCGCAAGCGAACCTCGCCGCCGAGGGCACGGCGAGCTTCGACGACGTGCGCGCGGCAGCCGTGGCCGACTGGAACACGGTGCTGTCGCGCATCGCGGTGGCGGGCGGCAGCGACGCCGACATCAAGACTTTCTACACCGCGCTGTATCGATCGTTCTTGCACCCCAACACGTTCAACGATGCCGACGGCCGCTACATCGGATTCGACGGCACCATCCACACCGCGGCCGCGGGCCACACGCAGTACGCCAACTTCTCCGACTGGGACACCTACCGCTGCCTGGCGGCGTTGCAGGCGCTGCTGTTCCCGGAGCGGGCCAGCGACATGGCGCAGTCGCTGGTGAACGACGCCGAGCAGAGCGGGTCGTTGCCGCGGTGGGCGCTGGCGAATGCGGCGACGGGTGAGATGAGCGGCGACAATGTGGTGCCGCTGATCGTGAGCCTGTACACGTTCGGCGCCAAGAACTTTGACATCCATAGCGCGTTGCGCTACATGGTGAAGGGGGCGACGCAGGGCGGCGTCGGGCTGGGCGACTATGTGGAGCGGCCGGGAATCGCCAGCTATCTGCAGCACGGCTATGCGCCGCAGACCGCCGAGTTCGACTACAAGGCCGCGTCGATCACGCTGGAGTGGTCGATCGACGACTTCACTATCGCCCGATTCGCCGACGCGCTCGGCGACACCGCGACCGCCGCCGAATTCGGCAGTCGGGCGCAGTATTGGCACAACCTGTTCAATCCGGCTACCGGGTACATCTCGCCCCGCAGCGACGACGGCGCCTTCCCCGACGGCCCCGGCTTCGTCGAACCTGGCCCCGACGAGTTCGGGCAGCCCGGGTTCGACGAGGGCAACGCCGAGCAATATCTGTGGCTGGTGCCGCAGAACGTCGGCGGCCTGGTGACCGCGCTCGGCGGCCGCCAGGCGGTGGCCGACCGGCTGGACCGCTTCACGACCGAGCTCAATGTCGGCACCAACAAGCCGTATCTGTGGATCGGCAACGAACCCGACTTCGGAGTGCCGTGGCTCTACAACTACCTCGGTCAACCGTGGAAGACCCAACATACTGTCGACCGGGTGCGTCGCGAACTGTTCGGCCCCACGCCCGACGGTGAGCCGGGCAACGACGACCTGGGCGCGGAGTCCAGCTGGTATGTGTGGGCCGCGCTCGGCCTGTATCCGGCCACGCCGGGAACGCCGATCCTGACCGTGAACACGCCGTTGTTCGACCGTGCCGAGATCGCGCTGCCCGCAGGGCAATTCATTCGCATCTCGGCGCCGGGCGCGTCGAACGGCGTGACGTACATCAACGGCCTGACCGTCGACGGTCAGCCCACCGATCAGACGTATCTGCCGGAGTCGATCATCCACACCGGCGCCGACGTCGCGTTCTCGCTCTCGGCGGTCCCCAATTCGGTGTGGGGGACTGCTGAGGCGTCGGCGCCGCCCTCGTTCGGTGAGGGCGGATAACGAGCATGACGGTGGGTTCGCGGGGCCGTATCGTCAGCATGTGCTGACCGGGTTACTGCTCGCGCTCTGCTGCTCCGTGTGCTACGGCACGGCGACGGTGTTGCAGGCCATGGCGACGCGTTCGGTGGAAGCCGGCAGCGGCTCGGGCGTCGACGCGGTGTTGTTGTTGCGCGCCGTCCGGCAGTGGCGCTATCTCGCCGGCTTCGGCCTTGACGGCCTCGGCTTTCTGTTCCAGGTCGTGGCGCTGCGCTTGGTGCCGATCTACGTCGTCGCCGCGGCGATAGCCGCCTCGCTGGCGGTCACCGCCATCGTGGCCGCGTGGCTGCTGTCGGCGCGGCTGTCCTCCGTCGAGTGGACTGCCGTGGCCGTGGTCTGTGCGGGCCTGGCGATGCTGGGGCTCGCTGCCGGACCGGAGGGTTCTTCGCACGGCCCCGCCGGACTCGCCTGGGGCCTGCTGGGTGTGGTCGCCGCGGTATTCGTCGCCGGCGTCGCGGGAGGCCGATTGAGCGACCGCCCCCGCGCACTGATCCTGGGGTTGGGCTCCGGGACCGGTTTCGGTGTCGTCGAGGTCGGCGTGCGCCTGGTCGATCCGATCGATCCGACCGCAGCCACGTTTTACACCAACCCGGCCCTGTACGCGGTGCTCGCCGGCGGGGTCGCAGGGTTTCTGTTGCTGACGTCGGCGCTGAACCGCGGATCGGTGACGACGGCGGTCGCGGGAATGGTCGTGGGAGAAACGATCGGGCCGGCGCTCATCGGAGTGGTATGGCTCGGTGACCGGACTCGGGGCGGCCTCGGCTGGATGGTTTTCGTCGGGTTCGCCATCGCTGTCGCCGGAACACTGGTGCTGGCCCGATTCGGCGAAGCGCCTGAAGCTGGACCGACAGAGAACCTGCCGGCGCAGCCTGCGTGAAATATCGGCGCCGGCGGAGCGGTCATCGCGGTGCCGGCGGGCTGAGCGGCCGGACTTGTCGGTGGGCCGCGCTACCTTGAGGTCGGCTTCATGAGACGCCGTCGCCAAGGGATCGGCACGGCCGCCGGTAAGGGCGTCTCGCGGGGGAGGCATTGGGCATCAGGAGGTATCTATGGCGCATTTTCCGGACCACTCAGCGGCGGGATCTCGGGTGGTTTTGCTCGGCGACCACGACACGGTGCAGCACCGTGACGAGTTGACTGCGTTTGCGGCGCAGCAGAACTGCGTGATCGCCGACGCTTTCGGGTTCGCGGAGGGTGCGGCAACGTCGACCGAGGACCTGACCGAGGTCGAGGCGGTGGTGTCGGCGCTGGGTTGCGCGATCGCGGGCCGGATGGATGTCTGGGTGCCCTTCCTCTGTCCAGATCTGGGGCGTGAGCAGCATTGGCGACGGTTGGGTCTGGTGCTGCAGCGGCACGGCCTCAACCTTCGCTTTGGTCGGCAACTGGGGTCGTTTCCGACCACCGGCGGGTACAGCGAGATCGACTTCGCGCTGCGACGCGAGGTCCAGGTGGTCGACGAGCTCGACCATGCGGCGCTGGCGGCGGTGGGGGCCGAAAGCCTCGGGCGGGAAATCGAACTGGCGCTGGTCGCCGCGGGCGCCTCGGCGCCGGTGACGACGACAGCTCGACGAGCTCGGTCGGGTGCCGGCACCGAGGCGAGTTCGGACACCGAAACGGCTTGGACGCCAACTCTTCCGGCGCCGACAACGCCGTGGTCGCAACGCCAGCCGATGCTCAAGCGCTATGTCCGTTGGCTGGTGCACGGCTGCGGTGTCACGCAGGCGGCGACGGCGCGGGTACTGAACTCGACGGGCCAGCGGACTCCGAAAGGTCGCCTGTGGCAGCCAGGGACGGTGTCGGCGCTGCTCAACGGGCGATATGACCACGGGGCTAAGGCCTGCCGGTAATCGAGACCATGCCGCGGCGAGCGCGAACTCGAGCCTGCTTGTCGGTGCGGTGCGCTAAACTGAATGTGCTTCATGAGTTGCCGTCGTCAAGCTCCGACTGGGCGGCACGCCAACCCCACGCTCGTGGGTGGCTCGGATGACGAAGCGGCCGACACCCACCGGTGCCGGCAAGAGCGCCTCCATTCGGAGGCTCGACGCGATGGAGTCGTCATGTCGAGATATGTGTGGGAACTTCCAGGCCCCGATAGTCAGTGCGATTCGCATGGACCTGGTCATCAGATCCATCATGTCCAGTTCAACCAATCCATGCGCGAGCCGTCGGAGGTCATCCCGGTCACCGCGGTGGTCGGCGACGACGGACTAGTGCACATCGAGGGCGATGGTCTGTCCCTGGTGCGATGGAATCACCGGCCAGATCTGTTGCGCTCCGCCTTGGAGCGCTTCGATGGTATGGCAGTCTGGAAGCCAAGCTGGCACATCCTCGCTGTTCCCACCGACGCCTTCATGGGCGGTCCGCGCACCGTATTCAGTTTGGCAGTCCCCGATGAACGGCAAGACTGCCACGTTATCCGTCGAGCAGACTCCGATGGCCCGCCTCCGCCTGCGGACACTCCGGCCGGGCAACGGTACATGCAGAAGATCTGGGCCGAACAAGAGGCCAGAAACGCCGAGCTGAGAAGTCGTGACTACAGCCATATCCCGCCGCTTCGAGTGGCTGACCGGTACGCAGCGGGGCGAACACGGCGACGTCAGTGAAAGCTGCTGATTCGCGAAGTGCGGAGCGGCACCGGCGCGATGAGCCTTCAGTCGGCCGTGACCGTGCGGTCGTGGCTTCGGATCAAGGTCCTTGAACAGAAAGGGAGGTCGCAATGTTCAGGTTGGTTGAATCATCGAACCCAGACGATGTCACGAAGTGGAACGTACGTGCGCACTACACCCAGCGGCTGGTGTTGACGGCTGCGGTGTGCCGTGAACTCGGATCAGCGACTCGCGCCGATGTTTTGGGTGCTCGCGCCCGAGAGGCACTCGGTCTGCTGTCCTGGTGGATGCGAACTGTCTACGACCTGCCAGAAGGCAGGGATGTCCGATACAGCCACGCGCTCGATCATCCGCGCCTGGCGGAATACGCCAGCGACCTCAAGCACGAACTCGAGATGGGGACGAGGGTGTGCGAAGCGCTGTTCATGGCGTACACCGCCGATAAAGACTGGGAACTTGACAGTGACATCGAGCGGATCCGCGAGGAGCTCAACGCATATCGTGCGGAGTTCGCCCAATAGGACCGACGTGGAGGCGGTCGCGTGTCGGTGCCTTGCTCTAGTCTCTACTGCCCATCGAGAGGAGACCACTATGGATTTGACTGCTATACAGCGTGATCGGGCCTGCGGCACTCTGCTCGGAACTGCCGCGGGCGATGCCCTGGGCGCCGGCTACGAATTCGACGGGCCGCGCGGGCCCGAGGAGTCGGTCGCGATGATTGCTGGTGGCCTGGGTCCGTTCAAGCCGGGCGAGTGGACCGGCGACACGTCGATGGCGATCGCGATCGCCGAAGTGGCCGCCACCGGAGCTGATCTTCGTGACGAGGCGGCGCTGGATTACATCGTCGAGCGCTGGTGCGGCTGGGCTAAAGACATTGGCGTGCAGACCAGCTCGGTGCTCAGCGCTGCAAAACAGCGGGGAATCTCCGCGCAAGCCGCCCGTGAGGATGCGGCTACGCTGCATGCACGCACCGGCCTTATCCCCCGCCCGAGTTCGTCACCTGGCGGCCCCCTACGCCTTCCCGTTTCTCTGCAACAAGAGCTGAGAGGATCTCACAGATGACGACAAGTCGATCATCGCACGAGTGGCGCGACTCCTGGCGCGAGCTAAGGCCACACTTGAGCTGGATGCAGCGCAATACGCGCAAGATTATTGCCGCCGAGAGTCCCGATCAGATCGAGGCGTTCATCAGCGAACACAGGTGCTGTCACAGCTTCACCGACGAGGAGCTTCAGGGCCTACGCGACGGCTCTATTCGGGAAGCCGTCAAGGAATGGCGGGAAACCACCATCAAGATGTCCAAAGAACGACGGCAAAGGGAAAGGTTGGCCCGCTCCAGGGTTTAGCCGATCAGCGCCAGGCACACACCGCCAACTATCGGCAGGTGTCGATGCCGATCAGCGTGCTCAAAAACTACTACGCCTCCGACGACGCCGATTTCGAGGACGACGACGGCTCGCCGCACAACTATGTGTCCTGACGAAATCCTTACCGCCGCCCAGCAATACGGGGCCATCTCCCCGTTTGTGGCATCCCACCCCGAGTGGAGCCGCGCGCAAGCCGACGACGGCAGCGTGCGCTAGGAGCCACCCGAAAGGCGATGTGGTCGACGAGCCCGCCGAGGGCCCGTACCGGCTGTGGGGTCCGACGGTGACGGCACACGACCCGGGCACTCACCGCTAGCCAAAATTCACCAACCGCTCGCCGACCCCACTAGCACTTCGACTCTATCGGCTACGTCCTGGGCGATCGCAGCAAATGGCGCCGCCAATGGCGGTGGGGCAACACCGCGACTTTCGACCCGTGGCCTGAACACATCCCCGCCGACGAGGGCTACTACTACCACGCCACCAGCGACTGGAACGCCGCCGACATCGCCGACGCGGGCCACCTCGACGTCCACGACCCGGGGTATGGCACCGACCAAGACGCCCGGCCCGACGGGCCTGCGAACGGCAGGCCGCCTTCGTAGGTAGTCATCGCGTTGCTCGGCTGCCCAGGTGTCGATGCGGAGGGCCATACCGGCTCGTCGATACGTTTGTCACAGATCAATGATGCAATGGTGCACCGACAAGCCTCGCCGACCGCGAATTGCAGCCGCAACGAGTTGCAAGTCGACCTGTTGAATCAAGGTGTGATGACGTCGATGTCGGACATGGCAGAGTAGTCGTTGTCCTGAGTCACGATCGAAATATTATGCGCCACAGCGGTTGCCGCAATCCAACTGTCGTTGATAGGCACTCGTCGATTGGCTGCGCGAAGCTTCGACACCAGTAATGCCCACGCTTCCGATACGGTTTCGTCAATGTTGAGTGGTTCGAATCGTTGGGCAAGCTGATAAGTGAAAAGCCGGCGTGCGGCGGCTTCCGGGCCGGAGGCTTGCAGGACGCCGTGCCGCAGCTCACCGAGCGTGATCACCGAGACGCCCCATTCGTAATCGGCGAACCGGCCGGCGTCAATGCGCGCAGCCTCTAACCGATGAAGACGGATGTGTCGGCCAGCGCCCGTTGTGTACTTACTACGGCATATCGTCGGTGGTCTGGGTCAGCGTTTGCGCAGGTCTTCACGAAGTTCGGTGGCCATCGGGACCAAGACGCACCAGTTCGCCGATCACGTCGGCAGCCAGCAGCCACTGGCGGCGCCGCGCGACCGGACCAATGCGTGCCACCGGACGATTGTCCTCGAGCACCTCGATCTCCTCACCCGCCGCAACGCGCCGCAACACCTCCGCGGTGTGGTTCTGAAGGTCGCGCGCAGAAATCGTGGCAGCCATGCCAACGAGTGTAGAAACGCTGCGGACAGCGTCTGGGGACTACGGCGTAGCGGCCGGCCCAGCTGAAGTAGTCAGCCGGCGTTACGCCGAGGAGCTCACTGCGGACAGTGCCGCGTCGTAGTTGGGCTCCTGGGCAATCTCGGGGACTAGTTCCGAGTACGCGACCTTGCCGTCGGTGCCGATCACGACAACGGCGCGGGCCAGCAGGCCGGCCATCGGGCCGTCGGTCAGGGTGACGCCGTAGTCCTCGCCGAAGCTGTCGCGGAACGCCGATGCTGATTGGACGTTCTCGATGCCCTCGGCACCGCAGAACCGCGCCTGCGCAAACGGCAGGTCATTGGAGACGCACAGCACCGAGGCGCCGCTGCCGGCGGCGCGCTCGTTGAAGGTCCGCACGCTTGTCGCGCAGACCGGGGTGTCGATGGACGGAAAGATGTTGAGCAGCAGGGGCTTATCACGGAACTGGTCGCTGCTGACCGGGCCGAGGTCGGTGCCGGTCAAGGTGAAGCCGGGGGCGGGGGAGCCGACGGCTGGGAGTTCGCCGACCGTGTTGATCGCATTTCCACGCAGAGTTATCTGTGCCATGGACACAGTCTGCCAAGCGCCGAGCGCCAGCGTCGAGCGGGGTGGCATCGGACCATTCGAACGCGTCATCCTTGCCCTGACCACTATTCGGGTGGCCACAGTCGTGCTGCGCAGGTGAAATCTAGCGTCGCAGACCGAATTCGCCCCGCCTGACGGCTCGCGCGCTAAGATGAATGTGCTTCACGAGTTACCGTCGCCAAGCTCCGACTGGGCGGTACGCCAACCCCACGCTCGTGGGTGGCTCGGATGACGAAGCGGCCAGCACCAACCGGTGCTTGGCAAGAGCGCCTCTCGTAGCAGGGGCCCGATTTGGGAGTAACTGCAATGTCTCAAAACCGTCCCTGCGGCTCGTTCGGGCCAGGGCACCTGGTGCATTTGATCCAGGGAAAGAAAGCGCACGAGCCGGGCCAGCCGATCATCACGGTGAAAGTCGTTGCCGTTTATGACGACGGCCGCCTTGACATCGAAGGCGACGACCTGCATCTCACACTGTGGCATCATGACGCTGATCGTCTACGCTCGACGCTGCGAATCGGCGGGCAAGCAGAATGGAAGCCGAAGTTCCATGTGCTGGACGTGGCGTCGGTCGGTCCGCTCAACCTTGCCTCGCTGGACAGGGTGGAGCCGTGTGTTCCGCGGATTCACCGACGACCGACCGAGACCACCAGGCAATTCATCGAGCGCGCGATGCGCGAGAACTACGGCTACACGATTCCGCACCGCTGGTTGGCCGACCTGGATGCGATACCGGGCGGGGACACCGGAGAACCGCAGTCCGGGTACTCGGTTGGGACCAACAACCCGACCCCTCAAGAGAGGGCGCCGCTACGCAAAATCGCCGAGGAGTTCGGGCACGGGCCCACCGCCACGGCTGACGACAAGCACGATCGCCAAGAGCGACAACCGGATTGACGAAGCCAGCGCCAACTGCGCATATCTGTGAAGTCGGACGCTTGTCGGTGTCTAGTGAAATGATTTCACGTGGCTCGATGACTGGTCGACACGAGACGAGGGGGCAGGCGGTGTTCGATTCCACGCCGGAGGGTTATGACGTCATCGGCGACGTCCACGGATGCGCCATCCAGCTCGAAGCGTTACTCGTCGAACTCGGCTACAAACCAGCCGGCGTGACCGGGGAATACCGACACCCTCGTCGCCAAGCCATCTTTGTGGGTGACCTCATCGACCGAGGAGACGAACAGCTGCGCGTGCTGCAGCTCGTCAAACGCATGGTTGATGCGGGGAGTGCCCGAATTGTCATGGGCAACCATGAATTCAACGCTATTGCCTACCACACAGAGTGGCCGCATGGCAGCGGAAAGTTCCTCCGTGCGCATGATGACCCGGAGAGCCGGCGGTCGGAGAAGAACACCAAGCAGCACCAGGCTTTTCTCGATCAATTCCGCGGCGGTGATCGGCGTAGCTACCTCGAGTGGTTTAAAACGATGCCGCTGTGGCTGGATCTCGGCGGTCTGCGCGTCGTGCACGCATGTTGGCATGACGACTCAATTGGGCTCGTAGAGCAGCGATGCGGTTCAAATGTGCCATTCACTGAGACCGAACACCTCGTGTCGGCCAGCACCCCGGAAGATCCGCTGTACCGTGCGGTCGAGACGCTGCTCAAGGGGCCGGAAATCAGTCTGGTCAACCACGGCCAGCCCAAGTATTACGACAAGGATGGCTTCATACGCGGTAACGCGCGAGTGCGGTGGTGGAACAGCACTGCCCGCACGCTTCGCGACATCGCTGAAATGGAAGGAAGATTCACCACCGTCTCCGGCGGTCCTTACCCTCAATTGCCGGAAGCGGAACTGGGCGACGGTGACCACTCCTACGTCTACACCGGACAAGTACCTGTCGTTTATGGCCACTATTGGCGGCAAGGCTCTCCGAAGCACCGCCACGACTGGACGGATTACACCGCCTGCGTGGACTTCAGCGCCGTCAAGGGTGGATCGCTGACCGCCTACCGGTGGTCTGGCGAAAAGCAGATCCGCCCCGACCGTTACGTGCAGCGAGGCGGCCAATGATCCCGACGGGACAGGTATACGACGATTTCGAGCGGACTTCCTTTGCACGGCTTGCCGCGCTGGTGCAGAAGGACCTTCCACGGCGGCATCACCTGAAGACCGCGACGCACTTAGTGGTCCGGACGGTAATGGTGTTGTGCGACCCATTGAGCTCGGGGGGCGGTGCGGATGATCTGCGCGGGGCTACGCAAATGCAGCTTTCGCTGCCGACGACTCTGCGGCAACGTCTCGATGCGCTGCGGTTCACAAGCGCGCTAGGCCGAGCTCATCAACTATGCGCCAAGGGCTTTTGACCTCAACCGCGGTGGAGGCGTTGCCGCCGCCGAACCACCAGAGGCATTTGTCGAAAGCACGAAGCGGCGAACGCGGCTCCAGCGAGCCCACCCAT
>NZ_LZKJ01000121.1 GCF_001672775.1 Mycobacterium kyorinense
GCGCGGGTCCGTTTCCGCTGGGGCATCATTGCGCCGCGATCGCCGCACCGATCGGTGCGGGTGGATGTCGGCTGGGGCAGCTCGCCGGTGGGCACGCATAAGCTGGGGAACAGCAGGGCGCTGCCGGGAGTCGTCACATAGGTCTGCCCGGCCGGTGAGGTCCAAATGACGGTGCCGTCGGGGAGCTGTTTGTCGCGCCAGCCCCAGAAGGTTTTCAGCAGATGATGCCGTCTACACAGGCATTTGAGGTTCGACGCGTGGGTCTGACCACCGTCACCGTAGGGAATCGTGTGGTCGAGGTCGCAGGCCACCGCCGGCCGGTCACAGCCGGGGAATCGACAGGTCAAATCGCGGCAGCGGACAAAGTCGGCCAGTGCGCGCGAGGGCGTATAGCCCCGCTCGGCGGGGGCATCGGCGGGATGAATCACCGGCCGCAGCCTGGCCGAGCTGGCAAGCTCGGCGATCAACTCGGCGGGAATGAGCTCCCCGGCCCCGATCATCGCTCCCGGCGTTGAAGCCGCGCCGTCGAGGGTGGCCTGCTCGGCAATCACGTGCACCACCACCGGCCCGGGCACCGGCGTTGCGCCGGCAGGGCAATCCGGCAGCCCGCAGCGACACTGCAGACGCTCAGCCCCGGCCGCCAACGCCCCCATGGCATCGGCGCGGCGCTGCTTGCGGGTCCGCGGATCGCGGGCACACACCGTGTCGGCCAACGCATCTAGGCGGGCATCCACCGCGTGGGCATCGGTGGTGACCAATCGGCCATACACCTCGCACAGCCCATTGCCGCCGTCCCAAATGCACAACTCCCGATTGGCCTGCGCCTGGCGGCGTTGGCGCACCGCGTCGCGATCAGCGCGGGCCACAATCCGGTCGACGTAGGCGGCCAGCCGACTCTGCGACAGCCCCGGCCAGCGCGAAACCCGCGCTGCCAGACGGGCATCGATCCCAGCCAACACCTCGGGGTCGGTGACCAACTCGGTGCGATAGACCATCGTCTGAAACATCCAATAGGTGATATCGCCGGCACACAGCAGCGCACCTACCCGCGGCAACCGGGAACGCATGACCCGCGCGTAGTACAGATAGCTGGTTGCCAGCGCCGGGGTGACGCCCAACGCTGCGGCCACCTCGGCGCTGATCTCCTCCTGGGTATCGGTCATCCAGGTCTCCCGCTCACCGACTTCGCGCAACCGCAGCCCATCCAACTCGCCGATCGCTGCCAGCCGCTGACCGGCCGCTTGGTTTTCGGCCCGCGACGCCGCCACCATGCATTCCAGCAGGTCAGCACCTTC
>NZ_LZKJ01000122.1 GCF_001672775.1 Mycobacterium kyorinense
GGCCAAACTCATGCTGTTGCGGCCGCTGAACTCGCGGCAGGACTATCCGGTGCACAAGCTGTCCAAAGAGCACCGCGTCAACGGTAAGCCGCCATGCTCCAGCGAGTACAAGGTGATGGCGGTGCACAACTTCGTCGACTGGCGACTGCGGGTCGGCGGTCTGGTGGAAAAGCCGGTGACCCTCGACCTGGCTGCGCTGCGCGCGTTGGCCGAGCCGGAAACGCAACGGGTATTGCACAACTGCGTGCAGGGCTGGACGAGCATCGGTCAGTGGAGCGGGATTCATCTGAGCCGGCTGCTCGAGGAAGTGAAGCCGTTGCCGCACGCCCGCTATATCTGCTTTTTGACCATGCAGGACAACAGCCGCGACGAGCCCAGCTCCGACGGGTTGGGCCAGTTCTATGAGGTGATGGATATGGAACTGGCCTACAAGCCGCAGACCATCCTGGCCTACGAGATGAACGGCCAACCGTTGCCGATCAAACATGGCGCGCCGCTGCGACTGCGAGTCGAGACCCAGGTCGGCTTCAAGATGGCCAAGTGGATCAACCAGATCGAGTTCGTCGACGACCACCGCGGCATCGGGATGGGCTTGGGCGGTTGGCGTGAAGACAACATCCATTACGACAAGGACGTGGAGATCTGATGCGCGCCGGCGACAATGCAGCGTTGAGCGATAGGAGCGGCGCCAGATGACGGACGACCCCGTGGTGCGTCGCGAGTTGGTCAGCCTGAATCTGACCGAGTGCGAGCGAGTGCTGGACCAGGTCAAAGCCAAAGGTGGGCACTGCGATGGTTGCGGCGCAACCGAATTCGACGTCGGCGATGCGCTCTACCTTGGTTTCCTGTTTCTCGACGAGGACGACGACGCCTACATGGTGGCTTTGACATGCCGTAATCCGGAATGCCCCGCGCCGCGCACCGGAATCAAGCTGCGCGAGAAGGACTTCCTCACCCGCGACGCAGACGCGGCCCGCGCCGCGAGCTGGTCCGTCGAGGTCCCCGATGCCGTTTAGCGGTCGCGGGCGTGGGCTCGGTGAACACCGGGTGAGCCAGCTCGAATCGATCGATCAGCACTGATAGCCCACGCAATTCCTCGCGCAGCGATTGGAACCGGGCTTCGTCGGTCTCGCTGAGGATGCCTTCGGAGCTGTAGAGCATCAGCCGGCGCAGCCGCCCGGCCAGTGCCGTGCCCCACCGGATGCTGAAGTCGTAGCTTTCGCCCGGCTCGACTTGATCCTTCGCGCCGAGTTCCTTGAGCGCCCGGATCTGCTCGTTGATCCACTCGAAGTCGTCGTCGACGCCGATCGGTGTCTGCGGTATGGCGCTCACCGGTTCTCCCTCACTCATAAATGCGGCTTCGCGACGCCGACCACATACGGTGCGCCACGCAACGTGAGAAACACCTGGTGCGGGCCGACCTCCATCCCGGACAGCGGCGCCGACTTCGCTTGGCCGGCAGGCAGACTCGCACGGTAATCCACCACGTGGATCACGTTTATGGTGTTGTTCGGGTAGCCGCCGAAGCTGGCCGCCTCGAGCGTCACCAGCTGCCGGTCGGTCGCCGCGTAGATCCGGGTGTCGTCGGTTCCCAGGTAGCGCACCGGAGAGGAGGGCAGTGGCGCGCTTCCGACCACTTCCAATCCTTCGCCCCCGCGGCGGGAGTCCACGGAGTAGAGGACATTGTCGTGGCCGGCGACGTAGGTGCGGGTCACCTTGGTGTTGTTGCCCGCCGACGTCGCGACGTCCATGGCCAGGGCGCCGCGTTCCCTCGGCGGCGATGAGGGTCCTTTGTAGTAGCGGATTCCCGACGGCGCGTACACGTGGTAGTCGATTTCGCGTCCCCGCGTGGAACCGTCAATCGAGTCCGCGCGATCTCCGGTGATCGTGGCAGTCGGCAGTTTGCGGTAGCCGTATTGATCCACCGGCGTCACGGTTGTTCCATCGGCGGATAGCGCGAGCAGTATCCGCATTCCGGCATCTTCGGAGAGGTAGTTGGGAGCCGGACCGGCCTCGAACTGGCCGACCGGCCGAAGGCTGCCGATGTCGACGATGCCCACGACCCCGCGCTGCGGTTGCGGCACGAAGACATTGCGATCGTCCATCTGGCTGATCTGGAGGTTGCGGCCGGCGTCGAGCGGCCCCGACAGCGTGGTTCGCGCGGTCTCCGGCCTCTCGGCGCCGCTGACCTTCGCCAGCCGGTGGTCGTCGGTGAGCCCGAGCAGCGTGTGCGTGCCGTACGACCACACTGGACTGTGCAGCGGCACCTCGACGCGCACCAGTGTCACTTCGGGTGAACTTTCGGGCTGTTGCGGCGACGAACATCCGGCGACGACGAGCGCGCCGACGGCAGCGGCCGAACACCAGCGCCAGAATGCGGTGGCCACGTTCGAGGTGATACCCGGAGAAGGCCGCCGGTACACGCGTTTTGTCGGCGAACCGGTCGGGTAGCCGTTAGTCGTGCGCATCAACAGCCCCGCGCGCAAATTCCCTCACCATTTGAGGAGGTAACTATGGCATCCGCTGCCACCGGTACGCCCACCGACGTCGTCGAGTTCCTCGTCGGTCAGCACCAGCAGATCAAGGACCTGTTCGCCGAAACCCTCAAGGCCGACGGCGCCGCCCGCAAGGAGCCGTTCATCAAGCTACGGCGCCTGCTTGCCGTGCATGAGACGGCCGAAGAGGAAATCGTTCACCCCCGCGCCAAGCGCAAGCTGACCAATGGCAAGGACGTGGTGACCGCGCGGCTTGACGAGGAGCACGAGGCGAAAAAGACGCTTGCGCAGTTGGAGAAGCTGGACGTCAGCTCGCCTGAGTTCGTCACTGAGCTGACGAAGTTTCGTGATGCCGTGGTCAGGCACGCGGACCAAGAAGAGAAGCAGGAGTTCGCCAAGCTGCAGCAGGAACTGAGCAGCGACGAGCTCGAAAAGATGGGTCGCGCCGCCAAGCTCGCCCAGGCGATCGCGCCGACCAGGCCACACGCGGGCGTGGAGTCCCAGGTCGCCAACTTGATGGCGGGTCCGTTCGCAGCGATGCTCGACCGGGCACGCGACATCATCACGGGCAAGCGCTGAACCGAGGACGCGCGTATGCCGACTTTTGGCTACCTCCTCACCAGCGAGGAATTTCACCCCAACGAGTTGGTCCGCCAAGCCGTTCGAGCCGAGGCCGCCGGGTTCGAGCGGCTTTGGATCTCCGATCACTTCCACCCGTGGAGCGACCAACAGGGGCACAGCCCGTTTGTTTGGTCGGTGATCGGCGCACTCTCGCAGGCATGCTCGTTGCCGGTGACCACCGCTGTCACCTGTCCGATCATCCGGATTCATCCAGCGGTGATCGCCCAGGCCGCCGCGACGAGTGCCGCCCAGCACGACGGGCGGTTCGTCCTCGGCCTTGGGACCGGGGAAGCGCTCAACGAGCACATCACCGGTCAGCGCTGGCCGACGACGGCGATCCGCCGGGAAATGCTCGAAGAAGCTGTGGCGGTGATCCGAAAGCTGTTCTCGGGCAAAGAGGTCAGCCACCACGGCCAACACTTCACGGTCGAGAACGCCAGGCTCTACACGCTGCCGTCCCAGCCGATCGCCATCTATATCTCGGGCTACGGGCCGCAAGCCGCCAGCTTGGCCGGCCGGATCGGCGACGGTTTTCAGTGCACCATGCCCGAGGCTGAATTGGTGTCGCAGTTCCGGGAGAGTGGTGGATCGGGCAAGCCGACCCAGGCTGGCTTCAAAGTGTGCCATGCGTCCACTAAAGAAGACGGCCTGCGCACCGCACACCGGTTGTGGGCAAACGAGCAGCTGCCTGGGCAGCTCGGCCAGACCCTAACCAGGCCAAGCGATTTCGAGCAGGCATCCAGTCTGGTGCCGGAGTCCGCGGTCGCCGAGTCGGTGCCCTGTGGGCCGGATGCCAAGCCCTACATCGAGCGGATCCGGGAATTCGCCGCCGCCGGCTTCGACGAGGTCTACCTCCAACAGATCGGTCCGGACCAGGACCGGTTCTTCGACTTTTGGGAGTCGGAGATCGCGCCCGAGTTCGCGGCCTGAAGCGATGAGCGCTACCAAGGTTCCCGGCGCGGAGCGTTACCTGCCCGACGATTGCAGCCTGGACTCGCTGGAAGCTGCGGCCAGCTGCTGCCACGGCTGCCCGCTGTACCAGAACGCCACTCAAACGGTGTTCGGGCACGGACATCGGGACGCGCCGATCATGCTCGTCGGCGAACAGCCGGGGGACCGGGAGGACGTCGAAGGCCTGCCGTTCGTCGGGCCGGCCGGGCGACTGTTGGCGCGAGCGCTCGACGACGCCGGCATCGATCCGGATCTGACGTATCAAACCAACGCGGTCAAGCATTTCAAGTTCACCCGCAAAAGCGGCAAACGGCGAATACACCAGAAGCCCAACCGCACCGAGGTCGTCGCGTGTCGGCCGTGGCTGATAGCCGAAATCGACTCACTGCACCCGCAGCTGATCGTGTTGCTGGGCGCGACGGCCGCCCAGGCATTGCTGGGCAGCGCCTTTCGCGTCTCCGCACACCGCGGCGAGCTCATCGGTCTGCCGCAGGAATTCAACGTGCGGTTGGATCCAGAGCCTCGACTGACAGCCACCGTGCATCCGTCTGCGGTGCTGCGGGACCGGACCGACCGCGACAAGGCCTACGCGTCGTTCGTCGACGACCTTCGCAGTGCACGCGCCAGCCTTTCGGCCGTTTGACGCCCCAACTCGCGGGTACACGTCGACAGTGACCACCGGCGTCGTCACCGTCGCCGTGGTACCCATGACCGCCGCCGTTGTTCCCTCCTCGGCCGGCGGTGGCGATCCCGGCGGTCCACTCATGTCCAGCACAGCAAGGCCCCCACGAAAGGAACACCGATGCCCAAGACCGCCGATTTCATTCTCGACCGACTGCGGCAGTGGGGGATTCACCGCATCTATGGTTATCCGGGCGACGGCATCCTGTCGATGCTGGGAGCGCTCGATCGCGCCGGCGGAGATCCTGAGCTGATCCAGCCGCGGCATGAGGAGATGGGCGCATTCATGGCGACCGCGCACGCCAAGTTCACCGGGGAGATCGGCTGTTGTCTGGCTACTTCCGGCGGCGGGACCATCCATTTGCTCAATGGCCTCTACGACGCCAAGCTCGACCACCAGCCGGTGGTGGCCATCATCGGTCAGCAGAAGCGGATGTCGCTGGGCGCGGCGTTCCAGCAGGAGATCGACCCCAACTCGCTGTACAAGGACGTGTCGTCCGACTTCGTCCAAACCTGCATGGCACCCGAACAGGCGCGTCAACTCGTCGACCGGGCCTGCAAGGTGGCGCTGAACAACCGGACCGTGGCGACGATCATCTTGCCGGAGGACGTGGCGGAAGCCGATGCGGTGCCTTCGCCGCCGCGCATGCACGGGGCGGTGTTCACCAGTGTCGGCTGGACCAAACCGCGGGTCATTCCACCGGAGTCCGAGCTGCAGAAAGCGGCCGAAATTCTCAACGACGGC
>NZ_LZKJ01000123.1 GCF_001672775.1 Mycobacterium kyorinense
CGCGCCACCCCCAGCACTTGGGCGTAGATACCGGCAAGGATTTCCTCAACGGCGTTGGTCGGCGCCCGATACTCAGCAGCGGTGTACTCCGGCGCGGGCAGCGCGCGAATATCCAGTTTGCCGTTGACCGTCCGCGGCAGCGCATCCAGCACTACCACCGCCGCGGGCACCATGAACGCCGGCAACCGCTCCGCCAAGGCAGCCCGCGCGGTCGCTGGCTCGGCGGTCCCTGTCGCATAACCGACCAGCCGCTTATCACCAGGGCGGTCCTCACGGGCAACCACGACCGCCTGCTCGACACCGTCGACTGCGGCAAGCGCGGCCTGCACCTCACCCAACTCGATGCGGTAACCGCGGATCTTGACCTGCTCATCAGCACGGCCCAGATACTGCAGCTGCCCGTCGGGACCCCAACGGACCAAGTCACCGGTGCGATACATCCGGGCCCCAGCACCCCCGAAGGGACACGCCACAAACCGCGACCCGGTCAACCCGGGCCGACGCCAATATCCACATGCGATGCCCCGCCCGGCCGCATACAACTCGCCGACTACACCCGGCGCCACTGGACGCAACCACTTGTCCAGCACGAACAATGCCGCCCCGGGCACCGGGGCACCGATCGGCACTACCCCGGACCCCGGTATCAGCGGCGCACTGATCGTCACAATCATCGTGGTCTCGGTGGGGCCGTAGGCGTTGAGCATCACCCGCCCCGGCGACGCCCACCGGTCCACGATCTCCGCCGGGCAAGGCTCACCGGCGACGATCAACATCGCCGACTCCAACCCCTGCGGCGATAACGCCGCCACCGCAGATGGCGTCTGGGCGAACATATTGACCCGTTCGCTAACCAGCAAGGCGTGCAAGTCTTCCGGTGACCGTGCTACCGAATCGGGTACCACCACCAGTCGCCCGCCCTGCAACAAGGACCCGAAGATCTCCCAGACCGAGGTGTCGAAGGCCAAGGTGTGGTACTGGGGCCGCGCCCCCGCGTAGGGCAGTGCGACGTCCGGCGACGCCACCAGTTGGGTCACGTTGCGATGAGCGACCGCAACGCCTTTGGGCGTCCCGGTGGTGCCCGAGGTGTAAATCAGATACGCGATGTCGTCGGCCGCAGGTGCCGCCAATGCAGTCGAAGGCTGGCTGTCCACTGCGGGGTCGGCGACATCGATGATCACCAGGTCATGCCCGTCGAACCGCCCGGCCAGATCGGCGCTGGTGACTGCAGCGATCGGCGCTGCATCAGTCACCATGAACCCGATCCGCGCATCGGGATGGCTTGGGTCGATCGGCAGATACGCTGCACCGGTCTTAAGCACCGCCAGGATCGCCGCGACCGCCTCGGCCGAACGTTCCAACAGCAACGCCACACATTGCCCCGGACCCGCACCTCGCTCAACCAACAAGTGCGCCAACCGATTCGAGGCTTCATCGAGCTCGCGATAGGTCCACGCATTGTCTCCGCACACCAGTGCGACCGCCTCCGGCGCACGGGCCACCTGCGCGGCAAATAAGGCGGGAATCGACTCCGACACCGTCTCCGGCTGCGTCAATACGGCCCGGTTGCCCCACCGATCCAGCCGGGTGTACTCCTCAGCATCGACCAGATCCACCGTCGACACCCGGCAGGTCGGTTCGGCGGTCATCGCCGTCAACACCCGCTCCAACCGCTCGATCAGCGCCTCGACGCTGGCCGCGTCGAACACATCGGTGCGAAATTCCACCGCTCCGCCGATACCGGCAAGATCGCCGTCCTCGGTGAAACACTCCGACAACGAGAACGCCAGATCCATCCGGGCGGTGTGGGTGTCCACCGGCAGCGGGGTGACGTGCAGATCACCCAAACTCAACGAGGCGGGCCGATTGTTCTGCCAGGCCAACAACACCTGGATCAGCGGGTGGTGGGCGCGGCTTCGGGTTGGGTTGAGCCGCTCGACGAGTACCTCGAAGGGCACGTCCTGGTGCTCGTAGGCGGCCAGGCTGCGCGCGCGGACCTGCTCCAGCAACTCACCCACGGTGGGATCGCCAGCCACATCGACCCGCAACACCAACGTGTTGATGAAAGAGCCCACCAAATCGTCGAGCGCAGGATCGCGGCGTCCAGCGATCGGGAACCCCACCGCCACATCGGAACTCGCGCTGATCTTCGACAACAACACGGCCAGAGCGGCCTGCACCACCATGAAACTGGTCGCATTGTGCTCACTGGCTACGCTGCGCACCCGCTGCTGCAATTCGACCGGCCAGTCCACCGTGACCGTGGCGCCACGGTAGTCGGCAGTTGGCGGGTAGGGCCGATCTGTCGGCAGCTCTAACCGCTCCGGCATCCCGGCCAAAGCGCCTTCCCAGTAGGCTAATTGGGACGCGATCAAGCTCTCGCTGTCGTCGAGATCACCGAACTGCGTACGTTGCCACAACGTGTAATCGACATACTGCACCGGCAGCGGCGACCAACCCGGAGCCTGCCCGGCACACCGGGCGACATACGCCACCCCCAAATCAGCCACCAACGGGGCGATCGACCACCCGTCGGCGGCGATATGGTGCACCACTCCCACCAGCACATGCTCATCCGCGCCGAGGGTGAAAAGAGTTGCGCGCAACGGGATCTCAGTCGACAAATCAAACGGGTAACGCGTTGCTTCGCCGATGGCCTCCTCCAGCCGGCTTGCCGGCCAGCCGCTGGCATCGACAACAGTCCAAGCCAACTCAGCGATTTCGGCAGAAACGACCAACTGCTGGGGCACGCCGTCCGGGGCGGCAAACAGCGTCCGCAAGCTTTCATGCCGGGCCACCACGTCGCTCAGCGCGGTACCCAACGCCTCGGCATTCAACTGCCCACACAGCCGCAACGCCACCGCCATGTTGTAAATCGGCGACGGTCCCTGCAACTGATCCAAGAACCACAACCGGTTCTGGGCAAACGACAACGGCACCACCGCTGGCCGCTCACCGGCCACCAACGGCTCTAAGCCACGTCCGTCACCACCTAGCCGCGACGCCAACTGGGCAACCGCCGGCGACTCGAACAAGATTCGCACCGAAAGGGCGGCATCCAAAGATTTGTTGACCGCAGCGATTACCCGCATCGCCGAGAGCGAATCTCCGCCCAGCTCGAAGAACGAGTCGTCGACGCCGACGCGCTCGAGTCCGAGGACTTGGGCGTAGATGCCGGCCAGAATTTCCTCGACCGGGTCACTCGCGGCGCGGAAATGATCGACATCCTGATACTCCGGCGCCGGCAGAGCCCTCTTGTCCAGCTTGCCGTTGACCGTCAACGGCAGCGCATCCAGCACCACCACGGCCGTCGGCACCATATAAGCAGGCAGCCGTTCGGCCAGCGCGGTGCGCGCGACCGCCGGGTCGGCGCTCCCAGTGACATAACCGACCAGACGTTTGTCACCCGGGCGGTCCTCCCGGACGACAACCTCGGCCTGCTGCACACCGTCGACCCCGGCCAGCGCCGCCCGCACTTCACCAAGTTCGATGCGATAGCCGCGGATCTTGACCTGCTCATCGGCACGGCCCAGATAATCCAACTGCCCGTCAGCGCCCCACCGCACCAGATCGCCGGTGCGATACATCCGTGTTCCAGAACCCCCGAACGGGCAAGCCACAAACCGCGTCGACGTCAACCCTGGCCGGCGCACATACCCATACCCAGCGCCGGAACCCGCCACATACAACTCTCCGACCACCCCGGCGGGCACCGGTCGCAACCAGCGGTCGAGCACCAGAAATGCGAGGTGGCCCAGCGGCCCGCCAATGGGGCTGGCGTTGCTGTCGACGTCGTCATCGACGATCACCCGAAACGAGGCATGCACCGTCGTCTCGGTGGTGCCATACATATTGATCAGCTGCGGCAGACCCGGGTGGTGATCCAACCAGTTCCGAAGACGGGGCGGCTCCAGCGCTTCACCGGCAAACACCACCGCCTCGAGTTTGAGCTGTTCGTCCAGTTCTGGTGCCAGCGCAGCGGCGGTCTGCAATGCATAAAATGCCGACGGAGTCTGGCTCAACACGCTGACTTGCTCGCTGATCAGCAAGGCGTGGAACTCTTCCGGCGAACGCGATACCGACTCGGGCACCACGACCAAGCGCCCACCATGCAGCAGCGCGCCCCAGATCTCCCACACCGAGACGTCGAACGCCAGCGAATGCCATTGCGTCCACACCCGACCCGCCAGCTCCAGGCCCTCGCCGGCGGCCTTCAGCAACTCGATGACGTTGTGGTGGGTGATGGCCACCCCCTTGGGAACACCGGTGGTGCCCGAGGTGTAAATCAGATACGCGATGTCATCGGCTGCCGGCGCGGGCAACGCGGTACACGGATAGGTATCGATGCGAGGGTCGTCGATATCGATGATCGGCAGATCATGTCCGTCCAGCCGGTCGGCCAACCGGGTTGTGGTGACCGCCGCGACCGGCTCGGCATCACCGACCATGAATTCCATCCGCGCCGACGGCACCACCGGATCGATCGGCAAATACGCCGCCCCGGTCTTGAGCACCGCCAAGATCGCCACGATCGCCTCAATCGACCGGGGAAACAGCAACGCCACGCGCTGACCCGGACCCACACCCTGATCGACCAACAGGTGCGCCAACCGGTTAGCCGCCTCCTCCAGCTCCCGGTAGGTCATCGACCGGCCTTCGAAGGACAGCGCCACCGCGTCGGGATTGAGCGCCGCCTGCGCCCCGAACAACTCCGGAATCGACATCGCCGGCCCCGCCGGCGCCGTCAACACCGCTCGGTTGGCCCACCTATCCAGCCGGGCATGCTCACCGGCATCCAGGACTTCCACCGACGACAGTCGTTGGGTGGGGTCGGTGGTCATGGCCACCAACAGCCGCCGCAGACGCTCGAATAGTGCCTCGATGCGGTCCGCGTCGAAGACATCGGTGTCGAATTCGACGCGGAGTCCCAGCTCGTTGCCGGGGAGCGCCTGCACTGCAAGCGGGTAGTGGTTGTATTCGCGGTTGCTGAACTTGGTGACGGATAACCCGTCGACGTCGGACAACGCGTCGGTGTCCAAGGGGTAGTTCTCGAACGCGAAAAGCGTGTCGAAGAGGCGTTCCTGGCCGGTGACCCGGTGGATCTCGCTCAACGCCAAGTGCTGGTGTTCGAGGGTGTGGCTGTAGGCCGTCTGCAATTGGTTGAGCAGGTCTGCGGTGGTGGTAGCCGCGGTGATGGTCGCCCGCACTGGCACCGTGTTGATCAACAGACCCACCATGGAGTCCGCGCCGGGCACCTCGTCCGGTCGCCCCGAGACCGTGACACCGAATGCGACATCGTGTTGCCCGGTCAGGGAACTCAGCAGTAACGCCCAAGCGCCCTGCAGCACAGTGTTGACGGTCGTCTGCTGCGAGCGGGCCAGCTCGCTGACCGCGCGGGTGATCTGCTCAGGTAGTCGAAACGAGGCCACACCTCGTTGCCCGAGGCCCAACCGATCCGGTGGCCCCACCAAGGTCGGGGTCTCAAACCCGGCCAGCACTTCACGCCAGGCCGCGCTGGCGGCGTCGCGATCCCGGCCGGCCAGCCAGCCGACAAACCGGCGATACGGCGCGGCCGCGGGCAGCCACTGCCCGGTGTAGCTGGCAAAGATTTCGCCCAGCAGGATCGGCAGCGACCAGCCATCCACCACGATGTGGTGGATGGTCAGCACAAAGCGATGCTGGTCGGCTCCGGTGCGGACCAACGCCGCCCGACAGGCCGGCTGCTCGGCTAAGTCGAAGACCGCTGCGCGCTCGGCAGCGCACAGCTGCTGGATCTGCTCCTCGACATCGGTGTTTTGGTCGAGGTCGACGTAACGCCACGCCGCCGCCGGGTCGGCGGGGATGATCTGCACCGGATCGCCGAATCGTTCCCAGAAGCGGGCCACCAGGTTTGGGTGGCGGTTGACCACCGTCTGCACCGCCTCATGCAGCCGGTGCTGATCGAGCGGGCCGCTGATGGTGATATCGAGTTGCACCGCGTACAGATCGTCGCCGCTACCCTGCGCGGTGCCGGCGTGAAAGAGCAGGCCCTGCTGCAGGGGGGTCAGCGGTAAGACGTCAGCGATCCGCATATTGACGCTGGAGCTCGTCGATCTGCTGCTGACTCAGCCCGACAAGCGCGAGATCAGAGGGCGTCAACCCACCCCCGCCGCCGCCCACATGTGCGCAGATACCGGCGAGGGCTTCAAACCACAACCGGCCAAGCCGGCTGACCTGCGATTGATTCAGCGCCGACGGCGCCCAGGTCCAGTTGGCTTGCAGTTGCGGCCCGGCGTCGGTGTCGATGGTGGCGGCGTTGAGGTCCACGGTGTGCATCAGCGGCATGGGCACCGCCGCGGCAGCGGCGGCCAATGACAAGCTTTCCGGGCTGATCCGCCAGAGATCACTGGACATCTCGGCCGCCGATGCGCCCAGACGACCCAGATAGTTGAATCCGACCGCCGGCTCGGGCCCGGCCAAGTCCACTTCGGGGCTCAAATAGCGCAGCACGCCGTAGTTCACACCTTCGGGGAGTGCCCGAAGCTGTTCTTTGGCGTCCTTGACCAGCGCGCCCAGCGCAGCTTCGCCGCTTCTTACCTGCGCCCAATTCAGTCCAGCGACGGCCAACGCCACCGGGAATTTGGTGGTGAACCATCCCACGGTACGAGTCAGGTCCACATCGGTAGCCAACTCCTCGTCGCGCCCATGGCCTTCGACGTCGATGCCGATTGGTGCGCTGGCCGTGCCGTAAAACTCCGCCAGCGCCAAGGCGAACCCGATCAACAAGATGTCGTGTACCCCGGCATGAAATGCTGCCGGCACCTCACCAAGCAGCACCTGGGTGGTCTCGACATCCAGATCCATCGACAAGCGCCCGGCCGTGGCGTAGGTATCCACCTCGGGTCGCACCGCCGGCAGCACCGCAGGCGTCGCCGCCACCTGCCGCCAGGCGTCGGCCTGCTTCAGGACCGCCGGTGTGCGCGCGTACTCAGCCAACGCCGACGACCACCGGGCAAACGACGTCCCACCGCTCGGCAATTCCACGGACTGTCCACTGTGATGCTGGGCCCAGGCAATGTTGAGGTCTTCCAAGATGATTCGCCACGACACACCATCAACAGCCAGGTGATGAACGATCAGCGCCAACTGCCCTGTCGAGCCGGCCCACAACGCGCTCAGCATCACCCCTGCGGACGGGTTCAACAACGACCGCGCCTTTGCCAGCACCTCGTCGCTCAACACATCCACCGATCGCAGGCAAGCGCCGGCATTCACTGACCCCACTTCGGGCACCTGTAACGACCAACCCCCGGCGCCGTCGTCGTCGACGCGCAGCCGCAGCATGGCATGGCGGTCGATCAACGCCTGCAGCACCACTTCCACATCGGCCTCGGTCACGCCGGCCGGGACGTCCACTACCAACGTCTGGTTGAACTGATCGACCGGACCGTCGACACTTTCCAGCCACCGCATGATCGGGGTGGCCACCACTGGCCCGACCCCGTCATCGACGGCACCAGATGTGCCGTCGGCCACCCGGGCCACCCGGGCCAGCCCGGCCACGGTTTGCTCGACGAAAATATCGCGTGGCCGGCACACCAAACCGGCAAGTCGGGCCCGCGCCACGACCTGCATCGACAAAATGCTGTCTCCACCGAGTTCGAAGAACGAGTCATCGACTCCGACCCGCTCGACACCGAGAACCTGGGCGTAGATGCTGGCCAGAATCTCCTCAACCGCACTGTCCGGGGCGCGGTAGCGATCGACATCCTGATATTCCGGAGCCGGCAACGCCTTTTTATCGAGTTTGCCGTTGACCGTCAGCGGCAGCGCCTCGAGCGCCACCACCGCCGCCGGCACCATGTACCCCGGCAGCCGGTGGGCCAGTTTCGGTCGCGCTGTCGCCAGATCGGCTGTGCCGGTGACATAACCCACCAGGCGCTTGTCGCCGGGACGGTCCTCGCGGGCAATGACCACCGCCTGCTCCACCCCGTCCAGCTCGGCTAGGGCCGCGCGCACCTCACCAAGCTCGATGCGATAGCCGCGGATTTTGACCTGCTCGTCGGCGCGGCCTAGATAGTCCAGTTGGCCGTCGGCGCCCCAGCACACCAAATCCCCGGTGCGGTACATCCGCGCGCCGGCCTCCCCGAACGGGCAGGCCACGAATCTCGACGCCGTCAAACCGCCCCGGCGCAGGTAGCCGTATCCAGCGCCGGACCCCGCCACATACAATTCTCCGACCACGCCCGCCGGGACCGGCCGCAACCAGCTGTCGAGCACGAAGAAGGCGAGGTGCGTCAATGGCCCCCCGATGGGACTGGCGCCGCTGGCGACATCGCTGTGAAGGATCTCCCGAAACGAGGCGTGCACGGTCGTTTCGGTGGTGCCATACAGGTTGATCAGGCGCGGCAGCCCTGGGTGATTGTCCAACCACGTCCCGAGGCGCTCAGGCTCCAGCGCTTCGCCGGCAAACAGCACGGTCTCAAGCTTGAGCTGATCACGAAGCTCAGGAGCTAACGCATCGGCGGTTTGCAACGCATAGAACGCGGACGGTGTCTGACTGAGGACGGTGACCTGTTCCGTGCTCAGCAAGGCATGGAAATCTTCCGGCGAGCGCGCCACCGCCTCAGACACCACGACCAGCCGCCCGCCGTGCAACAGCGCACCCCAGATTTCACATACCGAGACATCGAAAGCCAACGAATGCCACTGCGACCACACCTGTCCCGCCAGCTCGAGGTGGGCATCCAGCGACTCCATCAGCTGCGTGACGTTGCGATGGGTGACGGCCACACCTTTGGGAACGCCGGTGGTGCCCGACGTGTAGATCAGGTAGGCAACGTCGTCCGCCGCGGGCGCCGGCAATGGTGTGCCCGGGTACGTCTGGATTTCGGGGTTTTCGACATCGATGACCAGCAGATCGGAGCCATCGAGCCGAGACCGCAGGCCCGCGGTGGTGATCGCCGCGATAGGCGCGGCGTCGGCGATCATGAACTCCATCCGCGCTGGCGGCGCCGCCGGGTCGATCGGCAAATAAGCCGCCCCGGTTTTCAAGACCGCCAGAATCGACATGATCGCCTCAGCGGAGCGCGAAAACAGCAGTGCCACGCACTTATCCGGGCCTACGCCCTCAGCAGCCAATAGCTGCGCCAACCGGTTCGCGGCGTTATCAAGCTCGCGGTATGTCCAGGAACGCTCCCCGCAAACTAGCGCCACCGCCTCGGGGGCACGCGCCACCTGCGCGGCAAATAAGGCTGGAATCGACGCCGCAGGCGATGCGTTTGCCGTCAACGCAGCACGGTTACCGACCTCATTCATCCGGGCATGTTCATCGGCGTCCAGCACATCGACAGACGACAACAACCGCGCGGGATCGTTCGCCATCTCCAGCAATACGCGCTCTAGGCGCGTCACCAAACCGGGGAGATCGCAATCTGCAAATAACTGCCCAGTACCGGGCGTGCTGAGAAACAGCTGGTCGTCGTCCCTGAAGAAAACCAGCCTAAACTGATCGCCCAGGCCATCGTGCGTCAAGGTCGCCGATACCGCAGAACCTGCAAGGTCCGTCATATGCGTAGTCGGAATAAAGTTAACCGCTACTCGTTTCGATGCCTGCTCAGCGCTGCCATGGGGACGCGCGGCGTTTTCGATGGAGCGCGTAGGGAACCGCTGATGCCGCAGCGTCTCGCGGATTCGGACATCGACATGTTTGCAGAAATCGGCAACCGTCGCGTTCGGCGAAGGTTTCAGAACCAGGGGAACCACTCCCGAAATCATTCCGGGAACGAGCTTCACCTCGGGACGCACGCGCCTGCTGACAGGAAAGTCGAACACGACGTCCGAACCCTCGGTGTCGCTACCGCCCACTAGCAGCGCACACGCCGCCGTAATTACCGACGAGCGACGCATGCCCAGCGCCTTCGCCAGCTCGTCTATGCCGGCAACGGCAGACGGGTCCAATTTAATTGGCGCAGAGGAGTCATCGCGGTCAGGTCCGCCGCCGTTGCGCACCATCCGAGACGCCGCGTCGCTTTCCGGCGTCAGCTGACTGGCCCAAAAGTCCTGGTCATCGAGATAATCGCTGGAAGCTTCGTATTCCGACTCGCACGCAACCAGCTCATCCAGCGACCCGAAGAACCCAGGCGGGATCGGCGTGGCAGAGGCAAGCGCGTTGTAGACAGTCGCAATCCGATGTAAAACAAGAGCAAGGCCGATTCCGTCGACCACAATATGGTGGCAGCAGACGAAGAAATAAGATTCGTCCGGCCGGGTCTGCAGCAATGCGAATTTGAACAAAGGGCCGTTCAGCGGCATGAGTGTTCGTTGAATCGACGATGCCAATTGGTAGGCGTCCTGTGCAGGATTCTGAGAATCCATCAGGTCGTAGCGAGCCAGCTCAACGTCCGGGTGGTCGACCACCTTTTGGAAAACCTGGCCGCCCACCTCGTGAAAGGTGGCTCTCAGCGGTTCGGCCTCATACACCACCTCGCGGATCGCCGACTCGAATAAGTCAGGGTCTATCGGTCCCGCGATTTGAACAAATACGCCCAGTTGCCACTTGGCCCCAACAAGACCCGTTTCCTCGGCAAGCCATATATCCAGCTGACCGCGCGTCAGCGGAAGTCCACCGTCGTCAGGTTCCATTGAATCTCCCCCAAAGCCATGTGGTTTGACTCCACAATTCTCAGAATTCCGCGCAGCCGTAGCCCCGGGCAATTCTTCGCCGAATATCAGTCAAGTTCCGTTCGATCTGGTCCGAGCACGCAGCGCGGTTCACCTCCCCGTGAACCGTCCGTCAGCCGGCCCGAACATCGGCGAAAGTCAGCCACCGGCTGGGTTGCTGCACGTCGATGCCCAAGACCGACGAGCTGCCGTCGCGATCGCAGCGACTGACGCTCCCCGGGCCCCTGCACCCTTCTGTTCGACATGAGTTAAACTATACGGTAGTGCAAGACCGTCGGGTTCGTCCGGGTTTCGACGAAGTCCATAATGCCACATCATCCGGAGGCCTCGGGCAAGCGCGGGTTCTAGCAGCGGTGACTTCCGGTGAACTGCGGCAATACGTTTGGCTTTCCGGTCTGCGCCGTTGAGCAAGCACTACGCCGCGGACGTGCAGTTTTTCCCGCGCTCGCAGGCGCCGCGACCCTACACCACTTCATAGCCCATTGCCCCCGATCGGGGCTCTGAGCCGGGTGGATCCGGGCGCCGGGGCCAGGCGGTTACTGGCGCGTGCCGGTGAGCGAGAACTCGTTTAAGGCGCTCACGAGATCGCGACGCAAATCCTCTTTCGAGTTGGGACGGCCCGGCTGATAACCCGTCACCGAAACGAAGACATGCCCCTGTGCTTGTCCGGAAAGCAAAAACAGCCGTCCCCCGAACCGGTCGAGCATCGCGGTGGGAACGTGCGAGTTGAGAAGTGTCATCGCGAACGTGTCGGCGTCGGTACCGTCGACGCGGCCGGCGGCCGGGTTGACCACCCCGACGTTGGATGAGACAGCTCCGACCGCACCACCACCGCCGCGGCCGGCCTTGAGGAGCAGCTGCTTAGGCACCAGAGCCAACAAAGGGACGATTGACATCGCTGCCCGCTCGTCATCGCGCATGTCTCGACTGGTCAGCGCTTGCCTCACCGCGGCCCGGATACCCTGCAGATCCGTCGTCGCAGGCGCAGGATCGACCGCGACAATGACATCACCGAGCGCGTTGGCGCGCGTATCACCGGCGACGCGCTCGCTGACCGGCATCCCCACGGTGATCGAACCATCGGCGGTAATCCGCCCAGCGCGCTGACCCAGCCGGGCCGCTAGCCCCACCAGCAACGCATTACTGGTCCCGCCGAGCGCCCGTGCGCGAGCCTCCCACTCGTCGGCCGGTACGAAAATCGTTGCCGTTGGCAGGCCGATGAATTCATCGGCGCCGGCGGGCAACTCAAGCGGCTTGGCCGCCCGCGAGGCGGCAGCTTTGGTGCCGCCTCGGCCATGCCGGGCGACCCGTAGCGCGGCAGCAACACCGGGGCCGATGGCGCGGATGTCGCGCGCGGCTTGGCGTGCGTCCTCACGCCACGCCTGCCACCACCCTCGCGACCCGGCGGCCGGCCAACTAATCGGGTCCTCGCGTCCCAACGCCGCATCGGCCAGTGCCTCGCACAGACCCACCCCGTCGATCAAGCTATGCGAAACGACCAGGCTCACCCCAGCACCACCGTCGGTAAACGGCATCACGGCTAGGTGCCATCCGGGTCCGCGCTCGACATCCAACGGTGTGCGGGCTTGCTTCCAGAGCCAAGCATCGAATTCTGCCCGCGGTTGTCCCGGAGCGATCTCCAGCTCCGAGGATCGACCGGCCGATATCCAGCGATGGCGGCCAATCCGCAGTGGCGACCGCTCGATGCAACGCGACAACCGCCCCCGCCGAAGGTGGTCGTGGAACCGCTGCAACCCCTCGAAGTCAACGGGGTGGCTATACACCCAGACACACTGCAACTCGGTGGTAGCTCCGGTCAGTTGCGCGATGTCAAACGCCGCCTGGTCGACCACATCAAGCACATTGCCCATCTTCGTACCGTACTTCGCGCCATGCCGAGAGATCGGTTCCACCCTGAAATGAAATGACACCGAAACCGCGGTGTTGCAACATAATCGGCTTCGCAGCCCTGAACATCGTCCACGCATACATCCGGTGGCAGTCCTCGATGATGCCGGAATCCTGGGAATAGTCGCGGGGCAGGCGCGTCAATCGCCTGGATCGTGGAGCTGACGTGGCGGTTCCTTCAATGGGATGTGATCCTGGTGCGCTCCGAAGTGCGTGCCGGCGAGCGAAAAGTCGCTCAAGGCCCTCGACATTTCTTGTCGCAAACTATCGTTCGTGTTGGGATGGCCTGGTTGATAACCAGTCACCGAGATGGAGACATGTCCACGCGCTCGCCCGGCGAGCAAGAACAGCCGTCCACCGAACCGGTGCATCATCGCCTTGGACACGCCCGAGTAGAGAATCTTCATCGCGAAGTAGTCGGCGTCTGTGCCATCCGGTCGGCTCGTGGCCGGATTGACCACGCCGAGGTTTGACGAGGTGACACCGGCAACCACGGTGATCATTCGTCTGAAAAGTCGCTGCGGCAAAAGGGGGACAATCGATAACAGTGCTCGACGCTCATCGGCCTCCTCCCCGTAGTCAATCAGCGCTTGTTTGACTGCGGCCCGGATCTCGCGCAGGTCTGTCGTCGCATGTGCAGGGTCGATCGCGACCGCGATATCGCTATTCGCGTTGGCGCGAGTATCGCCGGCGACGCGCTCGTTGACCGGCATCTTCAGGGTGAGCGAGCCGCCTGCGGTGATTCGTCCCAGTCGCTGGGCCACGTGGCCGGCCAATCCCACAAGCAGTGCATTGCTGGTCCCGCCGAGTGAATGTGCGCGGGCCTCCCACTCATCGGCATCGACGAATATCGTTGTCGTTGCCAGCGTTACGGGTTCGTCCGCTCCGGCGGGCAGCGTCAGTGGCCTGGTAGGCAGCGGTGGGGCAGCTTTTGCACCCCGGCGGGTACGGCGGGCTAACCGGACCCCGGCGACGACGGCCTGGCTGATGCCGCGGGTGTCGCGCCCGGCTTGGCGGGCATCCTCGCGCAGCGCCGGCCACCGCCGCCGCGACGCGGCCGCCGGCCAACTGATCGGATCGTCGCGGCCCAACACCGCATCCGCCACCGCCTCACACAGCCCCACGCCATCGATCAGACAATGTGAGACCAGCAAGCTCACCCCGGCGCCGCCATCGGTAAACGGCAGCACCGCAAGATGCCATCCAGGTCCCTGCTCGCAATCCAGCCGCGCGCTGGCCTGCTCGCCGAGCCAGGCGTCGAATTCTTCCCGGGGCCGTGGCGCCGCGACGACCTCCATCTCAGATGAGCGCTCAGCTGACACCCAGCGGTGGCGGCCAACCCGCAACGGCGACCGCTCGATACACCGAGACAACCGCCCTCGCTGAAGATGGCCATGGAACTGCCGCAGACCCTCGATATCGACGGGGCCGTCGTACACCCACAAACACTGCAACTGGGTGCTGACTCCAGTTGCTCGCCCGATATCGAACGTGGCCTGGTCGACGAGATCGAGTACGTTGTCCACTTTCGTAGCCTACTTCGTGGCGTGTACCGACAGGCCGACTCTAGCTCTGAAATAGCGCCGAAATAGCAACGCGTTATTAAAGTGACTACTGGTACTTGTCAGCAAAGCTTTTTGAGCCAAATTAAACGAATTCGCTTTCCAGCCCCTCGGGCATGGGCCGTCACAAATCATTGCGGCGGCCCGCTCTCCCCGATCAGCTCACATGCCGCAAATGGGCGGTACGTTCCACAAGATCAGCAGCGGCCGCAACGCTTTCGGCGGCTTTAGTCATCTGGGTCGCGATCTCGCGAGCCCGGCTGGCGTAGTCCGGGGCGAGGACGGTGCTGAGGTCCGCGACAAGCGATTCCTGGTTAGTGCTCGAAAGACGCCGGGCGAGGCCCACTTTCAACTGTTTGACGCGTGACCCCCAGAGCGTTTGATCGAGGTCCGTCGAAAGGATCAACGTGGGGACCCCGGCGCGCAGCCCTATGGCAGTGGTGCCCGTGCCACCGTGGTGGACGATTACGCGGCAAGCCGGAAAGATAGCAGCATAGTTCACCGTGCCGACCATCTTGACGTGCTCGAAATGGGGAGCGCCGCTGAAGTCGGTCCCTGCAGAGCAAATCAACGCCCGCTCGCCTAACTGCGTGCACGCCGCGCTGATCATCGAGACCGTGTCGGCGGGTGATTCGACAGGAATGCTGCCAAAGCCGAAGAAAATCGGCGGTGGTCCCGCGGCAATCCATGAGGTGACCTGCTCATCGGCGTCGGTTGGCAACTCCAACGTCAGCGCCCCGACAAAAGGACGTCGCCCATCGAATTCCGCCCATTCAGCTGCTAGCCCAGGGAAGCACACCTCGTCGTAAGCCTGGATCTCCAACGAGCCACGTTCGGCGATCCGTCGCGTCCAAGGGCGAGTTGCCTTTGGTAGCCCTAATTCGCGGCGCTGCACATCCTCGAACTTCTTCTCCGCGCGCCAACCCAGCCAGTCGAACGCCTTCATTAGAGAACGACTTAACGGCGGGGGCAGGATTGGCAGGAGTTGGCCGCTGGCTCGGACGGGAAAATAATGCAGCGTGGCCAACGGAATGTCGTAATACTCGGCGACATTGGCAGCGGCGCCCTCGAAATTCAGGCTCGTGCATAGCAGATCGGCCCCGTCCGCCAACGACTTCAGCGTGGTGCTGATCTCCGTCCAGTACCGGGTAACGGGCTCCCGAACTTCGCGCCGCAACCTGATCAGATCATGGATTCTCCAAGGCTTGCTGAAGAATTGCGTCCAGAACTTGCGGTGGTCGTCCAAAATGCTATGCACATCCGGACCGGTGGCAACCGCCGCCAGCCCAGCCGACTCGACGAAGCCAACCAGATCCGGTGGGACGGCCATGCGCACGTCGTGCCCCCTGCGCAGCAACTCACGGCCGACAGTGACGCAAGGCTCGACATCGCCGCGAGTTCCAAAGCTTGCCAGCACAAATTTCAACGGGGTCCTGACCTTTCACTTCCGGTGCCCGTAGGCATATTCAAGGGTATCGGTCATGTTTAGGTAGCTCCCACGTGCGGCAAGGGGAAGTTCGGCCTGCCTGTGGCAGTAGGTGGTAGGTTCGTGATTCGCCCAAACTGGGCAAAGCTTGGCTATCGTCCCCTGAGGAGCTCCTTTTTGGTTGACGGCGACCTGACCGCGCGCGAGGCGGAACGCGTTGTGTGGGACGCGATTGTGGTGGGCACCGGCATGGGGGGCGGGATGCTGGGCTATTCGCTGGCCCGGTCCGGCCGCAGGGTGCTGTTCGTTGAGAAGGGCCGCTCAACACTGCCGGGCGTGCCCGGGATCATCCGCGCTTCGATGCCGGAATTGGCCGAGCCGCTGGCGGGCCGTTCCGCCGAGGCCTATTACGACGCCCTGGCCCGGGCCGGACGCTCAATCGACGAAGTCGAAGACATCAGTGGGCGCTTCTCGCGGCGGTTCGTGCCGTTCCTCGGCAGCGGGACGGGAGGGTCGTCGGGCCTCTATGGCATGGTCTGCGAGCGCTTTTTCGTGCGCGATTTCACTCCGCGGCAAAATTTCCGCGACCCGGGCGATTCGACCGTGCCGGATGCCTGGCCGATCAGCTACGACCAACTGCGCCCCTGGTACGCAGCAGCGGAGAAGCAGCTGGGAGTTCGCGGCCAACCCGATCCCTTACGACCGGAGGCAAATGATGTTGGGCTGCCCGCGGCGCCGCCGTTCTCGGCAGACAACCAACCGCTAGTCGAGTATCTGAGAGGCCGCGGACTGCATCCCTACCACCTGCCGATGGCCTGTGATTACACCGATGGTTGTTCCACCTGTCAGGGCTATCTGTGCCACCAGTCCTGCAAAAACGACGCCGCTCGTAACTGCCTGCTGCCGGCCATTACCGAGCACGGCGCGCACCTGTTGGCCGAATGCCGGGCCGTGCGCCTGGAAGCAGACGGCAGGCAAGTCCGCCAAGTGATTTGCGAGAGCGCCTCCGGCATGTTGGCGCTGAAGGGCAAGGTGGTGGTGCTGGCCGCCGGTGCGCTGGCCACCCCGCTGCTGTTGCTTAATTCACGTTCGGGTGATTGGCCACGCGGATTGGCCAATGGCTCAGACTTGGTGGGGCGCAACCTGATGCGCCATCTGATCGATTTGATCGAGATCTGGCCCCAACCCGACTGCAAGATCACCGCCCAAAACAAGGAGATCGGCCTCAACGATTTCTATTTTTGGGAGGGAGAGAAATACGGCACCGTGCAGTCGTTCGGCTCGATGCTGCCCATCGAGGTGTTGAGCACCGGCCCGGGCTGGCGGGCGAAGGCGCTGCGCCTGATGAATCCAGCGGTTCGCTGGGGCTATGAGCGGTTCTTCAACGGCGGACTGGTATTGGCATCGATCACCGAAGACCTGCCCTACCTAGGCAACTGCGTCCTGCCATCCGACCGCCCAATCTTGAACGGCCGCCAGCGGCTGCGGCTTCAGTATCGTCTGCACGCCAGCGAGATCGAGCGCCGCAAAGTGTTTATGCGGCAGTTGAAAGAGGTGCTCCAGCCGTTTCGCAAAGTCACCTTGCGAGATGGCGAAAACAACGCCTCCGTGGGCCATGTCTGCGGCACGTGCCGCTTCGGTACCGACCCCAAAACCAGCGTGCTGGACCCACACAACCGGGCGCACGAAGTGGACAACCTCTATGTGGTGGACACCTCGTTCTTTCCTTCCAGCACCGGTTTGAATCCCAGTTTGACGGTCGCGGCCAACGCCTTGCGGGTGGCCGCGCACATGAACCAGGTGCATTTCACCAGCTGATTGCCTGAACGACCAACTGAGCTAAGGGATCAGCGTTCAGGCTGGCTTGCGCAACGGCAGGCCAGCAGCGCGATAGATCGCGTCGATGACGGTCATGTTCTCGACCGCGTCTTCTGGCGTCGTCTTCACCGGTGCGCCGCGCAGCACTGACGCAGCGAAAGCATCAAGCTGATACGCATAGGAGGCGCGCTTCGAGAAGCGCTCCACCCGCTTGCCGTCGGCTGAACGGACGGACAGCCGATGGAAAACCTGTGGTAACACCGGATTAAGCACACGTAGCTCGCCGCAGTCGCCAACCACTTTGGCGCTCACTCGCAGCAGATCCGACGACCACATCGAACAGCGAACGCGGCCAGCGTGTCCGCTCGCGAACCGCAACTCGGCCATCATGGCCCGGTCCACCTCCGGGTCACGCAACTTCGCCTGGGCCGAAACGACTTCCGGGGTCGAGCCGCCAAAGGTACGGGTCATGTGAACTGCGTAGCTTCCGGCATCCATCATCGCCCCGCCGGCAAGGGAGTAGTTGTAGCGGATGTCGGCGAATCTCGGCAGGGGAAAGCACAAGGCCGCCTCCACCCGCTCCAGTGTGCCCAGCTCGCCCGAGGCAATGATCTCCTCGACACGCACAGTCAACGGGTGGTAGCGGTAATGGAATGCCTCCATGACGACCCGGTCCGACTTTGCGGCCAATTCGGCGATCTCACGAGCCTCGGCGGCATTGGCAGTAAACGGCTTCTCACACAGCACGTGCTTGCCCGCAACAAGCGCAGCCCGAGTCCATTTGCCGTGCAGGCCGTTCGGCAGCGGGATGTAGACAGCGTCCAGGTCTGGATCGGCCACCAGAGCCTCATAGCTGGCGTGCACCCGGGCAATGCCATGTTTGGCGGCAAAGGCTTGACCACGAGACACGTCACGGGCAGCAATCGCGGACACCACCACCTCGGCGCTTTCCCGGGCCGGGCTGATGAGCGCCAACGGTGCTATGCGGGCCGCGCCCAAAATCCCGATTCGCACCGAGGCCTCGCGTTCAGGCACGGACCCGATGCTAGCAGGCAGTTCGGGTCACAAGTCTCGTGGTCTGCGGCGAAAAGGCGTCGACCGCCTTCAGGCAAAGCGGTTCGACCCGAACTGCCTGCTAGCCTCGGGTCCCAGCCTGAACGCCCGGCCTCGGCGCGAATCGGGATTTTCGCCGCGTCC
>NZ_LZKJ01000124.1 GCF_001672775.1 Mycobacterium kyorinense
TTTGTTTGGTGTTGGGCGTGTTCGATGGCGTGGCCCAGTACGTAGGTCCAGGCTTCGGGTAGTGGGCGTTGGTGTGGCTGGTTGGTCAAGGTGTCGGTGATGATCTGGCGCAACAGGTCGGTCGCCGTGGCGGGGATGTGGTGGGGGTTTTTGGTGTCGTGGTCGCCGGCGAGCAGCCGCAGGGCCAGCAGCCCGAGTTTGTAGCTGTCGGTGTAGATGGTGGCCCGTTCCTCGCCAGAAGGACTGTCCCATCCCGGGGTTTCCATTTGGGGTAGTGCCGAGACGGCGTTGATCCGCATGGCGTCGCAGTCGATGAAGTAGACCGCTTCGTGCGGCGTCAGCGAGAACAGCAGGTTTTTCGGTGAGATATCACCGACGCACACACCGTGCTTGTGAAGAAACGCCAGGGCGGAGGCGACTTCGCGCAGCAGCGAATAACGTTGAACGTCATCGAGTTTGACGCCTCGGGCAGACAACACCGAAACATGATTGAGCAGATGCTGGAATTCGGCGGGGGTCCTTGACACGCCACCAACGGTGGTCAGGTCGATGAAAAACTGAGCGGGGATGGCTGGCATCACGAAACCCCGTGGCCTGCCGCTTGCTGCGTT
>NZ_LZKJ01000125.1 GCF_001672775.1 Mycobacterium kyorinense
CAATAAGCCTATGTCTCGCGGCCCGATCGACGGAGCCTTACGGGCGGTACTCCTCGCGGTCGTCCTCGTCGATGACGATCTCCTGGTGCTGCTCATGCCAGTCGGAGGTATTCGCCTCTACCGGCGGGATTTCGCCGTCGAAGCCGCTCGGCAAGGATGTGGTTTCCTGGTCCTGCTCGACGGCGTCGGCGACGAGGACGACCGCGAGGAGTACCGCCCGTAAGGCTCCGTCGATCGGGCCGCGAGACATAGGCTTATTGCCATGAGCGTCAGCATCAGGCAAGTGCTGCTGCGGGCCGTTGTGCTGCTGGCAGCGTGGGCGATTGGACTGGTGGTCGCGGCGTGGGTGGTGCCGGGTGTTGCCGTGTCGGTGCCTGGGTTCGTCGTTGCCGTCGTGGTGTTCTCGATAGCGCAGGCAGTTCTGTCCTGCTGGGTTTTGAGGTTGCCCCGCGCCTATGCGTCGCTGCTGCTGGGGGCCAGCGGCCTGGCCCTGACCGTGATCGCGTTGATCGTTGCCGCGGCTGCGACGGGCGGGCTGGCTATCGACGACTTTGCATCTTTTGTTGCCGCAACGGTGGTGGTGTGGCTGGTGACAACGGTGGGGGCGGTTATGTTGCCCGAGCTGTTCGCCCGCGACGACGTCGGCTCGAGCTGACTGTTTCGACGCTGCCCTGCGGTCAGCGCCGACGCCCGCGTTTCGCCAGGTCCACCGTCTGACGCGTGAGTAGCATTGTCTTTGTCTCGTCCTACGACGGAAGGCGCGATGATGGGAGACAGGCATCACGATCCGAGCGATCACTTCCGTACCACCCAGCCCCACGCTGGTATCTCCATGAAGGACAACCTTTTCTGGCCCGGTTTTATCCTGCTTGCCGTTGCCGTGGCCGGAATGATCAGCACAGCGGCAGCCGCCGCTTACCAGCATTACGAATGGCTCGGCACGACAGTGCTGGTCGCTGTGCTCGGCACGATAACCGGCGCGCTGTGGTTCGTCGTGGAGCGCCGCCGCGTGGTCCGCATCGATGAGCAGTGGCACGTTGCGCACCGCGAAGGCCGGCCGCACCAGCCCGCTACCTGAGACGACGGCGCTCAGCCGGCCAAGGCGGGACCGGCGATCGGCGGGACGCCCATCGTCAGCGTCAGGACCATCAGCACCAGCAGGAACCACCCAGCGCCCTGCCACGCCCACCAGGTTCGGCGGTCACGCCACACGCGGTAGGTCCGCAGGAATGCCCACGATCCGCCGGCCAGCAGTATCGCCGGCGCGCCGAACGCCAGCAACGTGCGCTGCGGCGCGCCGCAGGCCGTGGTGTCGACAACCAGCGGACCCGTACAGGTGCTGACCCACAAGGCGGCCACGATGAAAAACCCGACCGCGGCGGCCCCCGCCACCACCGCGAATCGGACAGCCGACCCGATGTCGCCGTCATGCTGCTCGATATGGTCGCCACGTGACCGTTGGCGCGATATCTGCATCCTGAACCTCGATCCTGCGTTCGGCTGCTCTAGATCCATCGTCCGATCGGTCGCATCAGTTACATCTGGTCGTAGTCAGCCATACCTGGCTCGGTCGCGCTCACGCGCGGGAGCGGTTATACCCAGTGGTCGGAGGGGGTAAACGTCCCCGCCGACCGGCCGCGCACGCTACGACGCAACTGCACAGGAGACCGCCCTGATGAACCTGCCCACCGCCGACGAATTGCGTGCCCGGGTGCACCGGGCACTGGACGCGATCGGCGCCCCGGGGCCGCTTGGCGAGCCGGGCGCACCTGGCCTGCCGGCCAGCACCCCCATCACCGGCGATGTGCTGTTCACCGTCGCCCAGACCGACAATTACGAGGCCGTCGTCGCAACCGCCGCCCGGGCGTTTCCGGCGTGGCGCGCCACCCCGGCGCCGGCGCGTGGCGCCGTGGTGCGGCGCCTGGGCGAGTTACTCACCGCGCATCGGCACGACCTCGCCACCCTGGTGACCGTCGAGACCGGCAAGATCGCCGCCGAGGCGCTCGGCGAGGTGCAGGAGATGATCGACGTCTGCCAGTTCGCCGTTGGGTTGTCGCGCCAGCTGTACGGGCGCACCATCGCGTCGGAGCGGCCGGGCCATCGGCTGATGGAGACCTGGCATCCGCTCGGCGTGGTGGGTGTGATCACCGCGTTCAACTTCCCGGTTGCGGTGTGGGCGTGGAACACCGCGGTGGCGTTGGTGTGCGGCGACACCGTGGTGTGGAAGCCGTCGGAACTGACCCCGTTGACCGCGCTGGCCTGCCAGGCGCTGCTCCAACGGGCGGCCGGCGATGTCGGTGCGCCACCTGAGGTCAGCGGGCTGCTGCTGGGTGGTCCAGAGGTCGGCGAGCAACTGGTCGACGACGAGCGGATCGCGCTGCTGTCGGCGACCGGCTCGGTGCGGATGGGTCAGCGGGTCGGGCCGCGGGTCGCGCAGCGGTTCGGCCGGGTGCTGTTGGAGTTGGGCGGCAACAATGCCGCGATCGTGACGCCGTCAGCGGACCTGGACCTGGCGCTGCGCGCCATCGTGTTCGCCGCCGTCGGCACCGCCGGGCAACGCTGCACCAGCCTGCGCCGGCTGATCGTGCACCACTCGATCGCCGACGAGGTTTCAGCGCGTGTCGTCTCGGCCTACCGCCAGCTCGCGATCGGCGATCCGTTCGACAGCGCCACCCTGGTCGGACCGCTGATCCACGAGACGGCCTACCGCGACATGGTGGGCGCCCTGGATCAGGCGCGCGCCGACGGCGGCCAGGTGATCGGCGGTGAGCGCCACGACGCCGGGCAACCCGGCGCGTATTACGTAGCGCCCGCCGTCGTGCGGATGCCCTCGTCGACGGCGATCGTGGCGACCGAGACGTTCGCGCCGATTCTCTACATGCTGGCCTATGACGATCTCGACGACGCTATCGCTGTGAATAATGCCGTTCCGCAAGGGCTTTCGTCGTCGATTTTCACCACCGACATGCGGGAAGCCGAACGCTTCATCGACGGTTCAGATTGCGGCATCACCAACGTCAACATCGGCACGTCCGGCGCCGAGATCGGCGGGGCGTTCGGCGGCGAGAAGCACACCGGCGGGGGGCGTGAGTCGGGGTCGGACGCGTGGAAGGCCTACATGCGCCGGGCCACCAATACCATCAACTACTCCGACCAACTGCCGCTAGCACAGGGCGTGCACTTCGGCTGAGGTTCACCGGGTGTCGCGGCCCTCGCGGCTGCGCTCGTAGGCGCTGCGACGCAGGTCGGTCAGCCAGCCGGGGGCCAGCCTGATGTCCTGCGGGGCGTGGATCGTCGGGTCGAACACCACATCGCGAGCTTGGTTCGCGGGCACCAACCGGTCCAGGGTCAGTTGTGCCAACGACTCGAACGCTCCTGTGCCGCAGGCTTGCTCGATCTCGAACACGATGCCGCCGTCGCCGATGCGATCCCGGATGCTGTCCAATGACACACCGCGATCACTGATTTCGGTGATCAGCCGGGCCCGGATCCACCAGTACTGCTGCTGATACTGCAACGGCATCAGGCTCGACAGCACCGCGCCGCGCCACGACGTCACCGGGCGCAACCCGATCCGGGGCAGCACGCGCGCCCCGGTCGAGGCCAACAAGACGTCCCAGCCGGTTCGCGGGAACTGTAACCGCGGCATCTTCCAGGCCAAGCCGACGACATCGGGCACTGCGCCGGGGGTTCCGGCGCCCTTGGAGACCCGCGCGATCACGTCACACGAAGCGACCGGCAGCCCGCGGCCCCGCGGGGCCGACCGTTCGAGCCGCCCGGTGGCCACCACTCCGGCCGGGTGGAAGATGCGGCGACCGCGCAGCGCGGACGCCCACCGGAACGGGGTTGTGGCAACGTCGGAGAGGTTCACGGCAAGCTCAGGCGGGTACCGAATCGGTCTCTCGCTCCCAGATCCGATGCTTGGCCAGCGCGGCGGCGAAGGCCTCGAAGAAATCGTCGCCAAGGTCGGCAGCGGCCGCTGTTGTGGTCAGCACGCCTTGGGCGTCGACCACATCCGTGCTGTCGGCGGTCTGCTCGGATATGCCGGCTTTCGGCAGCAACTTGACGCCCGCCCCGAACGCCGCCACCGGCTTGAGGTGTTTGTAGGCCTCGGTCACGAAATGCAGCGCATACCCGTCGCCCGAGAGCGTTTCGATGGCGTCGGGTCCGCACGGCACCACCACGGCGTCATACAGCACCGACGCCACGCTGTTGATGGCACGGTCCACGGCGAGCTCGCCGCCGGAGCCGCCGGACAGCGTCCCGCCGCCGATCGGTGCCAGCACTTCGGCGATCGCCCCGCGCTGCCGCATCGCCTCGATGAACTGTTCGGTGCCTTGCACGTCGACACCATCGGCGGCCAGGATGGCGATCTTGCGGCTTTCGATGGTGTCGGTGACGGTGTTCAGCTGAGACAGCGCCGGCGAGGCCGGCATCTTGTCGTCGACGGGTTGCTCGTCAGGCACGGGCAGGCCCAGTTGGCCGGCCACCGCAGCGGCCAGGTCGTGGTCGACCAGGTTCAGCTGTTCGACGACGCGTGACCGGATTTCGATGGTTTCGCAATGGCCGAGCTCGAAAGCGTATGCGGCGACGATGTGTTTCGCCTCGGGCGGCGTCATGCTCTTCCAGAACATCCGGGCCTGACTGTAGTGGTCCTGGAAACTCTCGGCCCGTTGCCGGATCTTGTGACCGTCGACCTTTTCGGTGTAGTGCCGGAACACACCTTCGTCGGCCAGCGCCGGGCAGCCGCCACCCAGTGAGTTCTTGTAGTAGCTGGATTTGCCTTTCGGGATGGCGGTTTGGCTGTAGCCGTCGTGTTGGTTGTTGCGGACGTCGGCGATGGGCCGGTTGACGGGCAACTGCGCGAAGTTGGGTCCGCCCAAGCGGATCAGCTGGGTGTCCAGGTAGGAGAAGTTACGGAACTGCAGCAGCGGGTCGTTGGTGAAGTCGATTCCGGGCACCACGTTGGCGGTGCAGAACGCGACCTGCTCGGTCTCGGCGAAGAAGTTGTCCGGGTTGCGGTTGAGCACCATCTTGCCCACCGGACGAACCGGAACTTGTTCCTCGGGAATGATTTTCGTGGCGTCGAGCAGATCGAACTGGAAGTTGAACTCGTCGCTTTCGGGGACCAGCTGCACACCGAGCTCGTATTCGGGATACTGGCCGGCCTGGATGGCGTCCCACAGGTCGCGCCGGTTGAAGTCGGGGTCTTTGCCGGCCACCTTTTGGCATTCGTCCCACACCAGCGAATGCACACCGAGCTTCGGCTTCCAGTGAAACTTCACGAACGTGCCTTCGCCCTTGGCGTTGACGAAGCGGAACGTGTGCACGCCGAAGCCCTGCATCATCCGGTAGCTGCGCGGCAACGACCGATCCGACATCAGCCACATGATGGTGTGCAGCGTCTCGGGCTGCAGCGACACGAAGTCCCACAGTGTGTCGTGGGCGGACTGGGCCTGCGGAATCTCGTTGTGCGGCTCGGGTTTAACGGCATGCACGAAGTCGGGGAACTTGATCCCGTCCTGGATGAAAAACACCGGGAAGTTGTTGCCGACCAAGTCGTAGTTGCCCTGATCCGTGTAGAACTTGGTGGCGAACCCGCGCACGTCGCGCACGGTGTCGGCGGAACCGCGGAAGCCGGCGACCGTGGAGAACCGCACGAACACCGGCGTTTGCTTGCCCGGTGTGGTCAAAAACTTCGCGACGGTGTATTCGGCAAGAGAATCGTCGTAGGGCTCGAAGTAGCCGTAGGCGCCGCTGCCGCGGGCATGGACGACGCGCTCGGGGATGCGCTCGTGGTCGAAGTGGGTGATCTTCTCGCGGGCGTGGAAGTCCTCCAGAAGCGTGGGCCCGCGCGCACCGGCACTGAGCGCATCGTCGGTGTGGTCAACCCGCACTCCCTGCTGAGTGGTTAAGTACCCGGAACTGCGGTCGACTCGGTATTGGTCAAGCTGCTGTTGCTTTTCATTCTCGTTGTCTGCCATCGCGTCCCTCCGGGATAGGAATTCGCACGCTGGGTACCCATACCGGATTTAGACAAACGCTCGGCAGGCGCTCGCCGTCTTCGCGTCAGTTCGCCGGCGGCAACTGGCCTGGCTTGTATCCGAACACCGCCGAGGTGGGCCCGATCAGGTGGCGCGCCTTGACGTCGACCAGACCATGGGCCCGGAACATTTCCACGCACTCTGCAACCGAGGACTCGTAACCCTCGCGGGTCTCGAGCATGACATTGAGGCTCGACAACAGGCTGGCGTAGTTGTGGCGGTGGCCGGGGTCGACCATGGCGTCGTAGACGACCACGGCGCCTCCCGGGGGGATCGCGGCATACGCCTTGTCGATCAGTTCCCGTCGGGTGGCCTGGTTGTAGCCGTGGAACACATGGCCGAAGGAAACGACATCGGCGTGCGGCAGTGGTTCCTCCAGGCAGTCGCCGGCGATGAAGCGGATCCGGTCCTCGAGCCCGAACGACGCGACATATTCCTCGAAGATTGGCTGCACGGCGGCGAAGTCGAAACCGATTCCGCGTAGGTGCCGGTGGGTGAGCGCGACCCGCACCGGAAGCGCCCCCTGGGCCGAGCCGACGTCGACGAACGACCGAAAACGCTTCCAGGGGAAGCGGACAGCCAGCAGCGTGGCTTCTGCGGTCGAGACGCCCGTCATTCCGGTCAGGAATTCCCGCATCGCCGCGGGATCCTGGTAGAGCGTGGAAAAGAACTTGTCTTCGCCCTGTCCTTCTTCGGCCGCGGGCCGCCCCGTCCGCAGCAGATCCGGAAGACCGCACCACAGCTCGTAGAGGCGTTTGCTGGACAGCTCCATCAGTCCGGCGGCATAGCTCGGCTTGGCTCGATCCAGGAAAAGGGCGCTGCGCGCCGCGTTCGAATACCGCCCCGACCGGTCGCGGCGCAGCAGCCCGAGGGCAACCAGCGCATCCAGCGCGTCGCCGGCGGCCCGGGGATGCCAGCCGAAGGCTTCGATCAATTCCCCTTTCGACCGTGGCCCCTCGGCCAACTCGGTGAATACCCCGCATTCGACAGCGGTCAGGACCAGGCGGGAGGACCAGAACGCCATCCCGGTCTCGACGATCTGCTGCGGGCCGGCGATGCGCTGAACCACCCGACCGAGCAACGGGCTCTGGAAAACTCGCATCATCAGCCGCTCACGCCGGATGTCGCGGGCCCGGTAGCTGATCGATGCAGCGGCGGCCTTGTGCACTTGTTTGTCGCGGCGTGCCATTGGCTAACTTTTACCATTCGCCCGTGGGGGCCGGTCCAGCTGGTCGAAAATTTGCCCGAATCCGGTTTATTGGACGTTTCGGCTGAATGTCACGGCAGCAAACGGCGCAACCGGATGTGCAAGTAACATCGCGGTATGCCAGCAACCAGACGGCGGTTATCTCCCGAGAGTCGGCGCGCTGAGTTGCTAGCCCTCGGAGCGGAGGTCTTCGGCCAGCGGCCCTACGACGACGTTCGCATCGACGAGATCGCGGAGCGGGCCGGCGTTTCGCGTGCGCTGATGTACCACTATTTTCCGGACAAGCGGGCGTTTTTCGCCGCGGTGGTCAAAGACGAAGCCGACCGGTTGTTCGACGCCACCCACAACCTTCCCGACTTGGGGCTGACGCTCTTCGACGAGGTGCGGGCGGGTGTGCTGGCGTACATGTACTACCACGAACAGCATCCGCACTCCTCTTGGGCGGCATATGTCGGGCTGGGCCGCTCCGATCCGGTGCTGCTGGGCATTGACGACGAGACCAAGAACCGCCTGATGATGCACATCATGTCGCGGATCTGCGATATCGAGGGGCCCGGAAACCAACTCGAGCCCGACGTGGAGAAGGACTTGCACGTGATCGTGCACGGCTGGATCGCGTTCACGTTCGAGCTGGGCCGGCAGCGGATCATGAACCCCTCGATCGAAGCGAGTCGGCTCGCTGACGCGTGTGCGCACACGCTGCTCGACGCGGTTGCCCGGGTTCCCGGCATTCCACCCGAGCTGCTCGAAGCGGTGGGCCCCGACAAACGCTCATGACCACTGCGTTGTCGTAGCGCCTTGGCACTATGGCTGAGTGAGCACCACACCGGCCGATCCACTCGCGCGGTTCAGCGCGGTCACCCGCGACTGGTTCGCGGGTACCTTCGCCGCGCCGACGCCCGCCCAGGCCGATGCCTGGTCTGCGATCGCCGACGGCCATAACACCCTGGTGATCGCCCCGACCGGGTCGGGCAAGACCCTGGCGGCGTTCCTGTGGGCGATCGACAGCTTGGCTGGGTTGCCCGAGCGGCCAGCCGGCACCCGGGTTCTCTACGTGTCACCGCTGAAGGCCCTGGCCGTCGACGTCGAGCGCAACCTGCGCACCCCGCTCACCGGGATGGCCAGGGTCGCCGAGCGACGCGGCCTGCCCGCCCCCGAGATCGGTGTGGGCGTGCGATCGGGTGATACCCCGCCCGCCCGCCGTCGCCAACTCATCAGCAAGCCGCCCGAGGTGCTGATCACCACGCCGGAGTCCCTGTTTTTGATGCTGACCTCGGCGGCCCGGCAGACCTTGACCGGCGTGCAGACCGTGATCGTCGACGAGGTGCATGCCATTGCCGGCACTAAACGCGGTGCGCATCTGGCGTTGTCGCTGGAGCGCCTCGATGAGCTGTTGCCCCGGCCGGCCCAGCGAATCGGCCTGTCGGCCACCGTTCGCCCGCCTGAGGAAGTAGCGCGGTTTTTGTCGGGGGCAGCCCCGACGACGATTGTGGCGCCGGCCGCGGCCAAGACGTTTGACCTGACGGTGCAGGTGCCGGTCCCGGACATGGCCGACTTGGCGAATAACACGATCTGGCCCGATGTCGAGGCCCGGCTGGTCGACCTGATCGAAGCGCACAACTCGACGATCGTGTTCGCCAACTCGCGGCGGTTGGCGGAGCGACTCACCGCACGGCTCAATGAGATTCACGCCGAGCGCTCCGGCGTCGAGCTGCCGGCGGAGGCCAATCCGCAGGTGGCCGGCGGTGCGCCGGCCCAGCTGCTGGGCAGTGGCCAGACTTACGGCGCTGAGGCCGTGCTGGCTCGTGCTCATCACGGGTCGGTGAGCAAGGAGCAGCGCGCCGTCGTCGAGGAAGACCTCAAAAGCGGACGGCTCAAGGCGGTGGTGGCGACCTCGAGCCTGGAGTTGGGCATCGACATGGGCGCGGTCGACCTGGTGATTCAGGTCGAGGCGCCGCCGTCGGTGGCCAGCGGCTTGCAACGCATCGGCCGGGCCGGACATCAGGTGGGCGAGACGTCTCGGGGAGTGCTGTTTCCCAAACACCGCACCGACCTGATCGGCTGCGCGGTGACGGTGCAGCGCATGCTCACCGGGCAGATCGAGACGATGCGGGTGCCCGCCAACCCGCTCGACATCCTCGCCCAGCACACGGTGGCCGCCGCTGCGCTGGAGGCGGTCGACGCCGACCGCTGGTTCGATACGGTCCGGCGCAGCGCGCCGTTTGCGACGCTGCCGCGCAGCGCCTTCGAGGCCACCCTGGACTTGCTGTCGGGCAAGTACCCGTCCACCGAATTCGCCGAGCTGCGGCCGCGACTGGTCTACGACCGGGACACCGGGACGTTGACCTCCCGCCCGGGCGCCCAGCGGCTGGCGGTCACCTCGGGCGGGTCCATCCCCGACCGTGGGCTGTTCGCGGTATACCTGGCGACCGAAAAGCCTTCCCGGGTCGGAGAACTCGACGAAGAGATGGTCTACGAGTCGCGTCCCGGTGACGTCATCTCGCTCGGCGCGACGAGCTGGCGGATCACCGAGATCACCCATGACCGGGTGCTGGTGATCCCGGCGCCGGGGCAGCCGGCCCGGCTACCGTTCTGGCGCGGCGACGACGTCGGGCGCCCGGCCGAGCTGGGCGCTGCGCTCGGTGCGTTCACCGGTGAGCTGGCCGGCCTGGACCGCGGTGAGTTTGAGAAGCGTTGCGCCGACTTGGGTTTCAACGACTACGCAACCGACAATTTGTGGCGGCTGCTCGATGACCAGCGCACTGCCACCGCGGTGGTGCCCACCGAGGCCGCCCTGGTGGTCGAGCGGTTCCGCGACGAACTCGGTGATTGGCGGGTGATCCTGCATTCGCCCTATGGGCTGCGGGTGCATGGTCCGCTGGCGCTGGCGGTCAGCTGTCGGCTGCGGGAGCGCTACGGCATCGACGAGAAGCCCACTGCCTCCGACGACGGCATTGTGGTGCGGCTGCCCGACGCGGATGCCGCGGACAGTCCGCCGGGAGCCGAGTTGTTCGTCTTCGACGCCCACGAGATCGACCCGATCGTCACCGCCGAGGTCGGCGGGTCGGCGTTGTTCGCGTCGCGCTTCCGGGAGTGCGCGGCCCGCGCGCTGCTGCTGCCCCGCCGCCATCCGGGCCGCCGTTCGCCGCTGTGGCATCAGCGCCAGCGCGCGGCCCAACTGCTCGACGTGGCCCGCAAATACCCCGACTTCCCGATCGTGTTGGAGACGGTGCGCGAATGCCTGCAGGACGTCTATGACGTTCCCATGCTGACGGCGCTGATGGCCGAGATCGCCCAGCGTCGGGTGCGGGTCTTGGAGACCGAGACCGCAACGCCGTCGCCGTTCGCGGCGTCGCTGCTGTTCGGCTACGTCGGGGCGTTCATGTACGAGGGCGACAGCCCGCTGGCCGAACGCCGCGCCGCCGCGCTGTCGGTGGACGCCACGCTGCTGGCCGAGCTGCTCGGCCGTGTCGAGCTGCGCGAGCTGCTCGACCCGAGTGTGGTCGCCGCCACCGGCCGGCAGTTACAGCACCTCGCCGATGACCAGGCCGCCCGCGATGCCGAGGCGGTGGCCGACCTGCTGCGGCTGCTAGGCCCATTGACCGAAGCCGAGATCAGCGCGCGCGCCGGCGGCGCCGACGTGGGCGGCTGGCTGGAAGGTTTGCGCGCCGCCAAACGGGCGCTGACAGTGTCGTTTGCCGGCGGCGATTGGTGGGTGGCCATCGAGGACATCGGGCGGCTGCGCGACGGGGTCGGCGTGGCGGTGCCGGTCGGAGTGCCGGCCAGTTTCACCGAAACTGTCGCCGACCCGCTGGGCGAGCTGCTGGGACGCTATGCCCGCACCCGCGGGCCTTTCACCACGGCCGAGGCCGCCGCGCGGTTTGGCCTGGGCCTGCGGGTGGCGGGCGACGTTTTGGGCCGATTGGCCGTCGACGGCCGACTGGTGCGCGGCGAGTTCACCGCTGAGACCTCCAGCGACCAGTGGTGCGACGTCGAGGTGCTGCGGATTCTGCGGCGCCGCTCGTTGGCGGCGCTGCGCGCGCAAGTCGAGCCGGTCAGCACTACCGCCTACGCACGGTTCCTGCCCGGGTGGCATCAGGTGGGGTCGTCGACCAACGCCGGCACGGATGGCCTTGCCGCGGTGATTGATCAACTCGCCGGCGTCCCGTTGCCCGCCTCGGCAATCGAACCGCTGGTGCTGGGACCGCGAGTGCGCGACTATTCGCCGGCGATGCTCGACGAGCTGCTGGCGTCGGGGGAAGTCATCTGGTCGGGTGCGGGGTCGATCTCGGGTTCCGACGGCTGGATCATTTTCCACGCCGCCGACGCGGCGCCGTTGACGCTGCCCGCGAGCACCGACATCGAGTTCGCCGACGCCCACCGCGCGGTGTTGGACACGCTGGCCGGTGGGGGCGCCTTCTTCTTCCGGCAGCTCGGTGACGGGATCGCCGAGGCCGAGCTGAAAGCCGCGCTGTGGGAATTGATCTGGGCCGGCTGGGTCACCGGCGACACGTTCGCGCCGGTGCGCGCGGTGCTCGGCGGCGGACCCGGCGCCCGCAAACGTTCCGCGCCGGCGCACCGCCACCGCCGTCCACCGCGGCTGAGCCGCTATAGCGTCGCGCACGCCCAGACGCGGGCCACCGACGCGACGGTGGCCGGCCGGTGGTCGGCATTGCCGGCCCCGGAGCCGGATTCGACGCTGCGGGCCCACTACCAGGCCGAGCTGCTGTTGAACCGCCACGGCGTGCTGACCCGCGGCGCCGTATCCGCAGAGGCTGTTCCCGGCGGGTTCGCCACGCTCTACAAGGTGTTGACGGCCTTCGAGGATGCCGGCCGCTGCCAGCGCGGCTACTTCGTCGAGTCGCTGGGCGGCGCGCAGTTCGCCGTCGCGTCGACCGTGGACCGGCTGCGCAGCTACCTCGACGGCGTCGACCCGGAACGCCCCGAGTACCGGGCGGTGGTACTGGCCGCCGCCGATCCCGCCAATCCGTACGGCGCCGCGCTGCCCTGGCCGCCGAGCGAGGGCACCGCGGCCCGGCCCGGCCGCAAAGCCGGTGCGCTGGTCGTGCTGGTGGACGGCGTGCTGGCCTGGTTTGTAGAGCGTGGCGGCCGGTCACTGCTGAGTTTCACCGACGACGCCGAGGCCGGCCGCGCGGCCGCCGCCGCCGTTGCTGAGGTGGTCGGCATGCGGCGCATCGACTCGCTCCTGGTTGAGCGGATCAACGGCGTGCCGGTGCTGGAGCTGCGCGACTCGCCGGTCCATGCGGCGTTGACCGATGCCGGGTTCACCCGCACTCCACGCGGGCTGCGGCTGCGACCGTGAGCCGACTCGCGAACCACCTGGCCCATGAGTCCCAGTGGCCTCATCCGTCGCTGGCGCGACAATGAGTGCCTCATCGAAGTTAGTATCGCATTTGATATCGCCCTTGCGGCCGGTGGCCGTGATATCACATACGCCATCGCTTTGCAGCAGCATGTCATGGCCGAGGGCGGGTGCGGGTGTGACTGGCGATACAAGAGTGATTCCCCGCCAGCTTGCCGGACACTGGGACCATGCCTGAAGGTGACACCGTCTGGCACACCGCTGCTGCGCTGCGCCAGGCGTTAGCCGGCAAGACCCTGACGCGTTGCGACATCCGGGTGCCCCGGTTCGCCACGGTCGACCTGACCGGGCAGGTCGTCGACGAAGTGCTCAGCCGCGGCAAGCACTTGTTCATCCGGACCGGGTCGGCCAGCATCCATTCCCATTTGAAGATGGACGGCAGCTGGCGGGTTACCACCCGTCCGCCCGATCACCGGGTGCGGATCATCTTGGAAGCCGGCGACGTCCGGGCGGCCGGAATCGACCTCGGCGTGCTGGAGATCCTCGACCGGGCGCACGACCAGGACGCGGTGGCTCATCTGGGACCGGACCTGCTGGGAGCGGACTGGGATCCGCGGCTGGCCGCCGCCAACCTGACGGCCGATCCGCAGCGGCCGCTGGCCGAGGCCCTCCTCGACCAGCGGGTGATGGCCGGCATCGGCAACGTCTACTGCAACGAACTATGCTTCGTCAGCGGCCTTTTACCGACTGCACCGGTCACCGCGCTTGCCGATCCCCAGCGGCTGGCCGTGCGGGCGCGGGACATGTTGTGGGCCAATCGATCCCGTTGGTCGCGTTGCACGACCGGCGATACCCGTCGTGGCCGTCAGCTGTGGGTATATGGACGCGCCGGGCAGCCATGCCGGCGCTGCGGCACGGCAATCGCATCCGACCACACCGCCGACCGGGTCGCGTTCTGGTGCCCGTCATGCCAGCGCTAGCCAAAACGAAGGTGTAGCCACCGCACCCGAACGGGTATCCAGTCGAGGACTGACACCACGCGGAGATGTCGCTCCCGTGTCGCCTCAGCACCGACGGCAATCTTGATCGGTCGAAAATCCAACCAACATGCAACATGGGGGCACCCATGGCTATCCGCTATGACCTGGTGTGCGCCTGCGACCTCAGCCTCGACGAGGTGCGCCGGCGCAGCGCCATCCTGGACGCGATCGGCGACGACTGGGACCCGGTTCGGGCCCTGGCCGACGAGGAGCAGGCATACCGCATGCTCTATTCGGGTCTGGATGAGCAGCAGCAGCGAGCTTATGACGAGCTGGTCACTGCCGGTGTGCTCCCGGATTGGAACAACGAATGACTCTGCCCATCGACCCGGACGCTGACGCGAGCCGGCGGGCGTGGCTCCCCTGCCCGCACTGCGACCAGGGAACTGGCTGCCCGGACTGCGAGGACAACCGCAACTGCGGCAGCCACTGGCAGTATCTGCTCAGCAACGAAGGCCGGCTGGTGTTTTTACAATGTCCGGCCTGTACCCGGCTGTGGTCGTGCGATCCGATACTGCGACGACGGCCGGCAAAGAAAGCCGCTTAAAAACCCAGCCGACGCCGGGTGACGAAGGTATGGCGGGTTCCGCTGATCGGGTCGTCGAATTCCAGCGTGTGCGCCAACAACTGCAACGGCGCACTGAAATCGTCGGCAGCGATGTCAATAACGTTGGGATACAACGGGTCCCCGTGGAGGGGCAGGCCGATCGACGCCATGTGCACGCGTAACTGATGGGTCCGCCCGGTCCGAGGCGTGAGCCGGTACAGCCCGTCGGGCGAGAGCAACTCGACCAGCGTTTCGGCGTTGGGTTCGCCCGGTTCCTCGACTGCTTGTAAATGGCCTCGCCGCTTGATGATTCGGCTGCGGATCACCCGAGGCAACCTGGCCTGCGGGTCCACGTCTGCGCGCGCCAGATACGTCTTGCTGACCGCTCCGCGAGCGAACATCGTCTGGTAGCTGCCGCGCACTTCGCGGCGGGTGGTGAACAACAACACCCCGGCGGTCAACCGGTCCAGCCGGTGCGCCGGGCTCAGCTCGGGCAGACCCAACTCGCGACGCAACCGCACCAGCGCGGTCTGCGCGACGTGGCGGCCGCGCGGCATGGTGGCCAAAAAGTGGGGCTTGTCGACGACGACGATGTCGTCGTCTCGATGAAGTACCGGGATGCCGAACGGCACCGGAACTTCGTCGGCCAGTTCGCGGTAGAGGTAGACGCTGGCACCCGTCGGCAGCACGGTCGTGTCGTCAACCGGACTCCCGTCGGCGTCGACGACCTCGCGTGCCCGCGCGCCGAACCGGGCGTTCAGCTCGGCCAGCACCGGCCCGCCGCGCAGCCGCACCCGCGCCGGCCCCAGTCCGTCGCGGACCGGCAACGGCGCGGGTCTCACGTTAACGGCACCGGCTCGAGAATTTCGGCGCGGGCCTCGGGAGCGCTGGCGCGCAACGCATCCGCGGACTCATCGTCGGGCCGGGTCTGCGACAGGACTTCGGCTTCCACCCGCGCGGTATACGTCTGCACCTCGCGGTCGATGTCCGCGGCGCTCCAGCCCAGTACCGGCGCGACCACCTCGGCCACCTCACGTGCGCAGTCGACGCCGCGGTGCGGGTACTCGATCGAAATTCGCATCCGGCGGGCCAAAATGTCCTCCAGATGCAGCGCGCCCTCTGCGGCGGCGGCGTAGGCCGCCTCCACCTTCAGGTAGACCGGCGCCTGCGCGATCGGGTCGAGCAGGTCGGGACGGTCGTCGGCCATCGCCAGCACCTCCCCGATCAGTGACCCGTAGCGGTCCAACAGATGGCGCACCCGATACGGGTGCAGCCCTCGGTGCGCGCCGACGTGTTCGGTCTGGTTGATCAGCGCAAAGTAGCCGTCGGCGCCCAGCAGCCGCACCTTCTCGGTGATCGACGGCGCGACGCGGGCCGGAATGTATTGCGCCGCAGCATCAATCGCGTCGGCTGCCATCACCCGGTAGGTGGTGTACTTGCCGCCGGCGATGGCGACCAGGCCGGGCGCGGGCACCGCCACCGCATGCTCGCGAGACAGCTTGGAGGTGTCGTCGCTCTCGCCGGCCAGCAGCGGCCGCAGTCCGGCGTACACCCCGTCGATGTCGGTGTGGGTCAGCGGGGTCGCCAGCACCGTGTTGACGGTGCCCAGGATGTAGTCGATATCGGCCTTGGTGGCCGCCGGGTGGGCCAGGTCGAGGTTCCAGTCGGTGTCGGTGGTGCCGATGATCCAGTGACTGCCCCACGGGATGACGAACATCACCGACTTCTCGGTGCGCAGAATGATCGCGACGTCGCTCACGACGCGGTCACGCGGCACCACGATGTGCACACCCTTGGAGGCACGCACTTGAAACCGGCCGCGCTGCTTGGACAATGCCTGGATCTCGTCGGTCCACACCCCGGTCGCGTTGACCACGACATGACCGTGGACGTCGGTGACAGCGCCGTCTTCGGAGTCGCGGACCTGCACCCCCGTCACCCGGTCGCCTTCCCGCAGCAACGACACGACCTGGCTCGAGGACCGCACCACCGCGCCGTAATGCGCGGCGGTGCGTGCCACGGTCATGGTGTGCCGGGCGTCGTCGACCACGGTGTCGTAGTAGCGGATCCCGCCGATCAGGGAACTGCGCTTTAGCCCCGGGCACAGCCGAAGCGCACCGGCCCGGGTCAAATGCTTTTGCGCCGGAACGGATTTCGCACCGCCGAGTTGGTCGTAGAGGAAGATGCCGGCGGCCACGTACGGGCGTTCCCACCACCGCTTGGTCAGCGGGAACAGGAACGGCAACGGCTTGACCAGATGCGGGGCCAGCGTGGTCAACGACAATTCCCGCTCGTAGAGCGCCTCGCGGACCAACCCGAATTCCAGTTGCTCGAGGTAGCGCAGGCCACCGTGAAACATCTTCGACGACCGGCTGGAGGTTCCGGAGGCAAAGTCACGCGCCTCGACCATCGCCACTTTCAGCCCGCGGGTGGCGGCATCCAGCGCGCATCCCGAGCCGACGACGCCACCGCCGATGACCACCACGTCGAATTGCGCGGTCCCCAGTTGCTCCCAGGCAGCGGCACGTTGTTCGGGTCCCAAGGCGGAGGCCGGCCAGAACTGCCCGCTGCCCGGTCCGCGGATCGGGTCGCTCACGACACAGAGCTCCTGTCGGTTACTCGTCGGTAGACGCTGGCCCAAGGCTACCGGGAGTCAATCCAGATCATCGTGAGCCATCAGTCGCCGCGCAGCCTCGGTGATCGAGCCCGACAGCGACGGATAGACGACCAGCGTCCGGGCCAGCTGGTTGACCGTGATGCGGTTCTGAACGGCCACCGCGATCGGCAGGATCAGCTCCGAGGCGATGGGCGCGACGACCACGCCGCCGATCACCACGCCGGTGGCCTGGCGGCAGAACAGTTTGACGAAGCCGTGCCGCAGTCCGGACATCTTGGCTCGGGCGTTGGTCTTCAACGGCAACATGATGGTGCGGGCCAGCACGGACCCGTTGTCGATGGCCGATTGCGGGACCCCAACGGCGGCGATCTCGGGCCGGGTGAACACCGCCGCGGCGACCGTGCGCAACCGGATCGGGCTGACCGCCTCCCCCAGCGCGTGCCACATGGCGATCCGGCCCTGCATCGCGGCCACCGACGCCAGTGGCAGTAACCCGGTGCAGTCCCCGGCGGCGTAGATGCCGGGCACCGAGGTCCGCGAGACCCGGTCGACGGCCAGATAGTTGCCGCGGCCCAGCTCGATTCCGACCCGATCCAAGCCCAGGCCGGCGGTGTTGGGTGTCGACCCGATCGTCATCAACGCGTGGCTGCCCTCGACGGTGCGGCCGTCGGTCAACTTCACCATGACCCCGCCGTCGGTGCGCGTCACCGAGTCTGCCCGCGCGTTTTTGACCAGCTGGACGCCGCGTTCGGCGAACGACTCCTCCAGCACCCGCGCGGCGTCGGCGTCTTCGTAGGGCAGCACCCGATCCCGGCTGGCCACCACCGTCACCTCGACGCCCAATTCGGTGTAGGCGTTGACGAACTCGGCGCCGGTGACCCCGGAGCCCACGACGATGAGGTGGTCGGGCAGCGACTCCAGGTCATAGAGCTGGCGCCAGGTCAGGATGCGCTGGCCGTCGGGCTGCGCCGACGGCAGGATCCGCGGGCTCGCGCCGGTGGCGATCAGCACGAAGTCAGCGACGAGCTCGCTGGTGCCGCCGTCGTGAGCGGTCACCTTGACGCAGTGCCGGGCCAATCCGGGCGCGGTGTCGACCAGCTCACCGCGCCCGGCGATCACCTCGACGCCCGCGCTGAGCAGCTGGGCGGTGATGTCTTCGGACTGGGCGGCGGCCAGGGTCTTGACCCGCTGGTGAATCTCGGCGAGCGAAATCTTGGCGTCCTCGATGTCGATGTCGAAGCCGAGGTGGGGGGCGCGACGCAGTTCGGTGCGCACGCCGGTGGAAGCGATCAACGTCTTGGACGGCACCACGTCGGCCAGCACGGCTGCCCCGCCGATGCCGTCGGAGTCGACGACGGTGACCTCGGCATCGCGGGCAGCCGCCACCAGCGCCGCCTCGTAGCCGGCCGGCCCACCGCCGATGATCACGATGCGGGTCGCCACAGCCCCTAACCTAGCGGCGATCGCAAACTCGGCGCAGCCGAGTGCAGCGGGTCGGCGCCATCGGAGCTAGCGGCGATCGCAAACTCGGCGCAGCCGAGTGCAGCGGGTCGGCGCCATCGGAGCTAGCTAACTTGTCGGATGACCGCCGAGCGAGCGGGCGGCGTCTAAGCTTTGTCCACGTGCCGCTCTACGCCGCCTACGGGTCGAACATGCATCCCGAGCAGATGCTGCAGCGGGCGCCGCACTCGCCGATGGCCGGAACTGGTTGGCTACATGGTTGGCGGCTGACCTTCGGCGGCGAGGACATCGGCTGGGAGGGCGCGCTGGCCACGGTCGTCGAGGACCCGGACTCGAAGGTGTTCGTCGTGCTCTACGACGTGACATTGTCCGACGAGAAAAACCTGGACCGCTGGGAAGGATCCGAGCTGGGGATCCACAAGAAGATCCGATGCCGGGTGGAGCGGTTGTCGTCGGACACCACAACCGATCCGGTACTGGCGTGGCTGTATGTGGTGGACGCCTGGGAGGGCGGTCTGCCGTCGGCGCGCTACCTCGGGGTCATGGCTGACGCCGCTGAAATCGCCGGTGCGCCAGAGGAATACGTCCACAAGATACGCACCCGCCCGGCCCGCAACATCGGCCCCGGCACGTAACCTCCTTGCCGCCGAGCGTGCGTGTTTGTACGCCGACACGCCGTTCCCGACGGCATTCTGTGCACCTTGATGCGGGCATCACGCCGCTTTGCGGCGCTGCAACTGCCCGTCAATCCGGCGGACGAGGTCACCCGGTCGGTACCTGACATCTTCGGCCACGATGGGTATGGCCACCCAATCCAGTTCTTGCAACGCCGCCGATCGTCGGCGGTCCCTGAAGAACGCGCCTGGGCCGCTGTGCCAGTCGACGCCGTCGTACTCGGCGGCGACCCGGTACTCGGGCCAGGCGAAATCCACCCGCCATCGGTTGCCGTTCGCGTCGACGATTGTGTGCTGCAGCACTGGCGTCGGTAAGCCTCCGTCGATCATGACCAACCGCGCCTCGCTCTCCATTGGCGACTCAGCCTCGGGAGCGGCCAACGCAAGCAGTTCGCGGACGGTGACGATGCCGCGCCGACCCGACTGCCTTCTGACGGCTCTCGCCAAGCTGTCGCGGGTGCATGTGCCGCTGCGCAGGGCTGCGTCGAGCGTCGCCAGTGCTCGCGGCCGGCGCAGGCCACGAGCTACCTCGATGGCGGTCCATGCGGGCGTGGTAGCGGGTCGGTCAACGACCGTAGTCAACGGAGCGCCCTTACGGCGATGCACGATCAGACCGTCTGCGGACCGCAATTGTTGGCCGGCCGGATTGAGCACATGCAGATCCGGACTCTCCTCGGTGTCAAAGCCGTACGCTGCGGCCGCAGTGCTTAGACAAACGGCGACAGTTGTACCAGTTGCGAGGTCGAGTCCACGCAACTGCAGCCGGCGGTCGATCTCACCGTGCCCATAAATGCCATACCAAATCTTTTGCAGTGCACCATGTTTCAGTTCCGACTCAAGCCCGCGGCGGGTTAGGAACTTCAGTGCCTGGGCGGACGTAACTACTCCTCCTTGCTCGTCGAGCAGCCGGTTCAGCTCCCTGTTCATAGCCGTCATCGTCAGGACATCGGGCGCCCCGCGGATTCGGCCTCACCTGTGTCGGGTCGGATTGTGAATAAAGCCGCAGCTGTGCATAGTCCACCTCGCGTCGAGGGTGCGTCGTTGTACAGCATTTGCGGCGTGTCGGCGTACAAACACGCACGCTCGCGGCGGAAGTCAGAAGCCGGCAGCCTGCTCAACGATGTTGACCAGCACCCGCACGCCGATCGCCAGGGCGCGCTCGTCGAGATCGAAGGTGGGCTGGTGCAGATCCAACTGCGGCCCCTGGCCCGACCACACCCCGAGTCGCGCCATCGCTCCGGGGATCTCCTCTAAATACCAGGAGAAATCCTCGCCACCGCCCGACTGCCGGGTATCAGCCAACACATCGGGGCCCACAGCCTCGATGGCATGCGCCAGGATCCGCGTCGAAACTTCCTCGTTGACCACCGGCGGCACGCCGCGGTGATATTGCAGCGTGTGCTCGATCCCCAACGGTGACAGCAGCGCCGAGACGGCCTCGCGGATGATGCCCTCCAGGCTCTGCCAGGTCTCCCGGCTGGCGGTGCGCACAGTGCCGGCCAGCACGCCGGTCTGCGGGATCGCATTGGCGGCCACCCCGGCATTGACGGCGCCCCACACCAGCACTGTGCTTTTGCGCGGGTCGATGCGGCGTGACAGCACCCCGGGCACCCCGGTGATCAGGGTGCCGATCCCATAGACCAGGTCGGCGGTCAGGTGCGGACGCGACGTGTGACCGCCCGGCGAATACAACGCGATCTCGAGCCGGTCCGCCGCCGACGTGATCGGGCCGGGTTTCACCGCGACCCGCCCTACCGCCAGCCGGGGATCGCAGTGCAGCGCGAAGATCCGGGAGACGCCGGACAGCGCCCCAGCCGCGATCGCGTCGATCGCCCCGCCCGGCATCAGCTCTTCGGCCGCCTGGAAGATCAGCCGCACCCCGACCGGCAGTTCGGGCACCGAAGCCAATGCTTGCGCGGTGCCGAGCAGGATCGCGGTGTGCCCGTCGTGCCCGCAGGCGTGCGCGACGTTGGGCATCGTCGACTCATAGGGAGCGCCGGTCCGCTCGGCCATCGGCAACGCGTCCATGTCGGCGCGCAGCGCGATCCGCGGTTCGTTTTCCGGGCCGAAATCGCAGGTCAGTCCGGTGCCGCCGGGAAGCACCTTCGGGTTGAGGCCAACATCGGCCAGCCGCTCCGCGACGAACTGGGTGGTGGCGTACTCCTGCCGGCCCAGTTCCGGGTAGCGGTGGATGTGGCGGCGCCACTCGATCAGGTCGTCGTAGTGGGCGGCCAACCAGGATTCGGCGCTGTCGACGAGGCTCATGGCGCCGCTCGAAACACGATGCGCGCGAACACCAATTCCGGTTCAGGGTGGACTGCCTCGGACAGATCAACCAGGTCGATGCCACGGCGCCACACCGCATCGTCGACGGCATTCAACGCGGTGACAGTGGGCATTCTCGCAGTATCTCACCGAGTAGGCTCGCGCATTGTGACTGGTCCGCCCGATGCCGACGCGCTGGCGCAACGGGCGGCGAAACTCATCGCCGAGGGCACCGGTGTCGCTGAGCACGACGTCGCGATTGTGCTCGGGTCGGGATGGGCGCCGGCCGTGACGGCGCTAGGCACCGCGACCGCAGTCCTACCGATGGCCGAGTTGCCCGGGTTCACGCCGCCCACCGCCGTCGGGCACATCGGTGAGGTGTTGTCGGTCGGCATCGGGGAACACCGAGTACTGGTATTGGCCGGTCGTATCCACGCCTACGAAGGACACGACCTGCTGCACGTCGTGCATCCGGTGCGGGCGGCCTGCGCGGCGGGCGCCCGGGTCGTCATCCTCACCAATGCGGCCGGCGGTCTTCGCACGGACTTCGACATCGGTCAGCCGGTGCTGATCAGCGACCATCTGAATCTGACCGCCCGGTCCCCGCTGGTCGGGCCGCAGTTCGTGGATCTGGTCGATGCCTACGCACCGCGGCTGCGGGAGTTGGCCCGACAAGTCGACCCCGCGCTGGCCGACGGTGTGTATGCGGGGTTGCCTGGACCGCATTACGAGACGCCGGCCGAAATCCGGATGCTGCGCGTGCTCGGAGCCGACCTGGTCGGAATGTCGACGGTGCACGAGGCGATCGCCGCGCGGGCGGCGGGCGCCGAGGTGCTGGGCGTATCGCTGGTGACGAACCTGGCGGCCGGGATCACCGGCGAACCGCTCAGCCACGTCGAGGTGCTGGCCGCCGGCTCCGCCTCGGCCACCCGAATGGGTTCGCTGCTGGCCGACGTCGTCGCCCGGCTGTGAGTCCCGAGGAGTGGATCGCGCACGATCCAGATCCGGCGACGGCCGCTGAGCTGGCCCGCTGCGATCCCGCTGAACTGTCGGCGCGGTTCGCCCGGCCGTTGACGTTCGGCACCGCCGGGTTACGCGGTCCGGTGCGGGGCGGCCCGGACGCGATGAACCTCGCGGTGGTGTTGCGCGCCAGCTGGGCGGTGGCGCAAGTGCTCAAACGCCGCGCTTCGACCGGTTCGACGGTTATCGTCGGGCGCGACGCCCGGCACGGTTCGGATGCGTTCGCCGCGGCAACCGCTGAAGTGCTTGCGGCCGAGGGCTTTTCCGTCCTGCTCCTGCCGCAGCCGGTGCCGACGCCGGTCGTGGCGTTCGCGGTGCGTCATATTGGCGCGGCGGCCGGCATCCAGATCACCGCCTCACACAACCCGCCGGTCGACAATGGCTACAAGGTGTATTTCGACGGTGGCATTCAGATCATCTCCCCCACCGACCGCGACATCGAAAGCGCCATGGCGGCAGCACCTTTCGCCGACCGCATCGCGCGTTCACCCGTCGAACCCGCAGCCGGCGCGCTGCACGACCGCTACATCGAGCGGGCCGCCAATGTGCGGCGTTCGACGGCGGGTTCGGTTCGAGTAGCGCTGACACCGCTGCACGGGGTGGGCGGCGCAATCGCCGTCGCAACTTTGCGCCGCGCCGGGTTCGACGACGTGCACACGGTGTCCGCCCAATTCGCCCCGGATCCCGACTTCCCTACCGTGGCGTTCCCCAACCCCGAAGAGCCCGGGGTCACCGACGCGCTGCTCGCCCTGGCCGCCGACGTCGACGCCGACATCGCGATCGCGCTGGATCCCGACGCCGACCGCTGCGCCGTCGGGATACCCACCCCGTCGGGGTGGCGCATGCTGTCCGGCGACGAAACCGGCTGGCTACTCGGCGATTACCTCCTCGCCCAGGCTGATACCCCCACGACGAGTGTGGTGGCCAGCACGGTGGTGTCGTCGCGGATGCTGGCCGCGATCGCCGCGCACTACGGCGCCCGGCACGCCGAGACCCTCACCGGGTTCAAATGGTTGGCCCGCGCCGACGAAGACCTGCCGGAGAGCACCTTGATCTACGCCTATGAGGAGGCGATCGGACACTGCGTGGACCCGGACGCGGTGCGCGACAAGGACGGCATCAGCGCCGCGGTGCTGGCGTGTGATCTGGTGGCGTCATTGATCGGCCAGGGCCGTTCGGTGCTCGATGTGCTCGACGATCTCGCGCGCCGCTACGGGGTGCACCTCGTGGGCGCCGTGACACGTCCGGTGGCTGACAGCGGCGAGGCCGCCGAGTTCATGCGCCGGTTGCGGTCGAACCATCCCGCAGAATTGGCCGGATACGGCGTCAGCACAACCGATCTCGCGCCGCGCACCGACGCGCTGGTCTTCACCGGCGGTGCCGACGACACGTCAGTCCGGGTTGTCGTCCGCCCGTCGGGCACCGAACCAAAACTCAAGTGCTACCTGGAAGTGCGCCGTGCACCCGTCGACGACCTGGATCACGCCCGCCAGCACGCCGCCGCGCTACGTGACGACCTGATCGCCGCGATCCAAAGGTGGTAGCTCAGCGCGGACCGAATTGCCGATCGCCGGCATCGCCGAGCCCCGGGACAATGTAGGCGTTTTCGTCGAGGCGCTCGTCGATCGCAGCGGTGAACAGCCGCACTGTCGGAGCCGACTCCTCCAGCGCGGCAATGCCCTCCGGTGCCGCCACCACACACAGCACGGTGATGTCGACCGCGCCACGGCGACACAGCAATCCGATGGTGTGCGCCATCGACCCACCGGTGGCCAGCATCGGGTCAAGCACCATCACCGCCTGCTCGCTCAGGTCTTCGGGCAGCGACTCCAAATACGGGACCGGCAGGAAGGTTTGCTCATCGCGGGCGACCCCCACGAACCCGACTCGGGCTTCGGGCAGCAATGCATGCGCTTGATCAACCATGCCCAGACCGGCCCGCAGCACCGGCACCAGCAGCGGCGGCCTGGCCAGCCGCCTACCGGCGGTGTGGGCCAATGGTGTGCGCACCGTGATGGTCTCGCAGGACGCATCCCGGGTGGCCTCGTAGACCAGCATCAACGTCAGGTCGCGTAGCGCGGCGCGAAACGCCGCGCTGCCGGTCTGTTCGTCGCGCAGCGTGGTGAGTCGGGCAGCGGCCAGCGGGTGGTCGACGACGCACACCTCCACGGCAATCGACCCTAGTATTTTGCTGCTGGACACGCGTGCGTTCATCGCGGGCTGCCCGAACATCGACTCCTATACTCCCGGCATGCGACGCCGTCGCGGGCGCTATGCCAACCGATACCGGTCCGTCAGCCTGTTTGGCACATTGGCGTTGCTGGCCGTCGTGATGTCGTGGCCGACAGCACATTTCGCCGGGCCGAAAGCTCCAGTGAGCTTTGCCGCCGCCACCGTCCCGTCGCCGGCCCACGTCGTCGTCGTCGTGGAGGAGAACCGCTCCTATTCGAACATCATCGGCAACGCGGCGGCCCCCTATATCAACGCCTTGGCCGCCGGTGGGGCGTCGATGACGCAATCGTTCGCCGAAGTGCATCCCAGCCAACCGAATTACTTCGCACTGTTTGCCGGAAGCACACTCGGGGTCAAGGAGAACACCTGCCCGGTCAACGGCGCCAACACCCCGAACCTGGGCGCGCAGTTGCTGGCCTCGGGACGCACCTTCATCGGGTTCGCCGAAGGGCTGCCGGCGGCCGGCTCGCAGGTCTGCAGCACCGCGAAGTACGCGCGCAAGCACGCGCCGTGGGTCAACTTCAGCAATATTCCGCCGTCGTACTCGCTGCCGTTCTCCGCATTTCCGCCACCGCAGAACTACGCCAGCCTGCCGACCGTCTCATTCGTCATCCCCAACGTCGACAACGACATGCACGACGGCTCGATCGCCCGCGGCGACACCTGGCTGCAGCAGAATTTGTCGGCCTACGCCGAGTGGGCGAAAGCCAACAACAGCTTGCTGATTTTGACCTGGGACGAGGACGACAACTCTGAAAACAACCGGATCCCGACGATCTTCTACGGAGCCAACGTCAGGCCCGGCACCTACAGTCAACCGATGAGCCACTACAACCTGCTGTCCACCCTGGAGCAGATGTACGGGCTGCCCAAGCTGGGGTTGGCGGCGCGGGCGCCGGCCATCACCGACATCTGGGTCGGCTAGCCCGCTCGGCCACCGGCACGGCACCCGTCGTTATTCTGTGCCGCATGGCTGCTGACCTCGTGCCGATCCGCCTGAGCCTGACCGCCGGTGACCGCTACACCATCTGGGCGCCCCGCTGGCGCGATGCCGGTGACGAGTGGGAGGCGTTCCTCGGCCACGACGAAGACTTGTACGGCTTCGAGACGGCCGCTGACCTGGTCGCCTTCGTGCGGACCAACACCGACAACGACCTGGTCGACCACCCGGGGTGGCAGCGGCTGACCGAGGCCAACGCGCACAAGCTGGACCCGGCCGAAGATCGGCAGTTCGACCTGGTCGCGGTCGAGGAGGTGGTCGCCGAGAAGCCGACCGAGGAGTCGGTGACCGCGCTGGCCGGCACGCTGGCCGTGGTGTCCTCGATCGGCTCGGTCTGCGAGCTGCCGGCGGTGATGAAGTTCTTCAACGGCAACCCGAGTCTGGGCACGGTGGCCGGCGGCATCGATCACTTCACCGGCAAAGCCGGGCTGCGGCGCTGGCATGCGATCGCCGAGGTCATCGCCCGCAGCTGGGATGACGTGCTGGCCGCCGTCGACGGCGTCATCAGCACTCCCGACGTCGACGCCGCCGCGGCGGCGAAGGCCGCCGACGAACTGGCGGAACCGCCCGAAGAGCCCGAGGAAGACGACGTCGAGCAAGCAGCGACGGACGAGACCGAGTCGGCCGACGATGCCGCCGAGGAAGTGGAGACCCGGGCGCCTGGTGACACTGCGGTGCTCGGCGGCGACGAGGACTTCTGGGAAAAGGTGGGCATCGACCCGATCCAGCTCATGACCGGCGCGGGCACGTTTTACACCCTGCGGTGCTATTTCGACGATCGTCCGATCTTCTTGGGCCGCAACGGGCGGGTCAGTGTGTTCAGCTCGGAGCGGGCGCTGGCGCGGTATCTGGCCGACGAGCACGACCATGACCTGTCGGATTTGAGCACCTATGACGACATCCGCACCGCCGCCACCGACGGCTCGCTGCAGGTCGAGGTCACCGACGACAACGTCTACGTGCTGACTGGTCTCGGCGATGATCTTGCCGACGGGCCGGACGCGGTGGACCGGGAGCAGCTCGACCTGGCCGTGGAGTTGCTGCGCGATGTCGGGGATTACGCCGAGGACAACACCGTCGACAAGGCGCTGACGGACGAACGCCCGCTGGGCAAGTTCGTGGCCTACGTCTTGGAGCCGGGTTCGGCGAGCAAGCCGGCCGCCCCGTTTGCCGAGGTGGTGCGCGAGTGGGAGGCGCTGGACCGGTTTGTGGAGTCGCGGCTCAGGCGCGAATAGCGCGCAGCGCCAACAGCCGTCGGACCGCGTCGTCCATGTGCTCGTCGATGAGCCGCAGCGCCGCTGCCTTATCACCGGAGCCGATGGCGTCGCGCAGCGTCACATGCTCGGCGACCTGCTCGGCCAGGTCCGGGTAGGTGTCCTGCAGTTCGCCGAGCAGCATCCGGGTTTCCAGCAACAGGGTGCGCATCGCCCGATGCAGTCGCGGGCTGCCGGCGCACGCGACCAGCACCTCGTGGAACTGCTGATCCGCGTCCGCCACTGCTGCGGCATCAAGGCGCGCGGCCGCCGCGATCATCGCGTCGACGGGCACCCCCAGACGGGCCCGGGCAGCCGCGGTGTCGTCACACAGAATCTCCTCGATGGCGGCGCGCTCGATGGCTTTACGGACCCGGTACACGTCAGACACGTCGGCTTCGGTGAGCTCGACCACGAAGATGCCGCGGTGGCGTTCGCTGCGCAACAGCCCCTCGGCCACCAGACGTTGCATCGCCTCCCGCAGCGGGCCGCGCGACACCGCGAACTGGGCAGCAAGGCCGGCTTCGCCCAGCTGTTGACCGGGGGCCAACTGGCCGCGGGTGATAGCGTCGCGCAGCCGCTCGGCGATCAGTTCGGCCGTCGACTGTCTGCTCAGCGGCTCGAAGGCTGCCGGATCCGACACCCTCATCGTCGCTCCCCGAACAGTGACCCCAGGCCGGTGACGTGCCTCGTTATCCCCGCAATTCGCAAGCCCTCCCACACGGTGACCGCGTTGGCGGTCAACACCGGCTTGTCGAGCAGGCGCTCGAGTGCCTCGACCTGCGCCACGGTGTGCATGGCGGTGTCCGGGATCAGCAGCGCGTCGGCATTCGGATTGTCGTTGCGTTGGGCCAGCTTCTGCACCTGTTCCGGGTCCAGCCGCCCCACTTCGGCGGCGGTGTCGATACCGGCATTGCCCATCGATTCGACGCTGATGTCATGTGCGGCAAGAAAACTGACGAACAGGTCGGCGATGTCTCGCGGATAGCTGGCCGCTACGGCAACCCGCGAGCAGCCCAGTGCGGCCAGGGCATGGACGAACGCGAAGGAGGTGCTCGACGCCGGCACTCCGGCCGCCTTGGACAGTCCCTCGGCCTGCTCGACCGCCCCGTCGGGCCCGTAGACGAATCCCCCTGAGGTGCAGGCGAACATCACCGCATCCGGCCGGTGCGGCTGCAACAACGCCGCGCCCTCGGCCAGTTTTTCCGGGCTGCCCAGGTCGCGCAACTCGTCGACGGCGTGCAGGTCGGTTCCGTACACGTGCACCACGGCCAGGTTCACCCCGAGCCGCTCAGCAGCCCACGGGTAGTCGGATTCCGCGGCGTGGTCCGGATAGATGAAGCCGACGGTGTCGTTCATCGCCGTACCTCCGCGAAGACGTCGCGCAACCACCGGCCCGGCCCCATCATCGGTAGCTCCATCCGGCCCAGGCACGCCCACATGGTCAGCTGGTTGGCCGTCAGGATCGGCTTGCCGAGCATTTCCTCCAGCGGAGCGATGATGTCGTAGGTGCGCAGGTTCGTGCAGCTGACAAAGATAGCCTGCGCGTCGGGATGGTCGGCAGCGACGATCCGTTCAGCCACCGTGCGGTAGTTCACCTTCCAAATACCGCCGCCCAGGCCGAGATAATCGGATTGCAGCACCGTCACGCCCAGCTGGTTGAGGAAGATGTGCAGAAGTTCGGTCAACTCTTCGTCATAGGGCGTGATCACGGATATCCGGGAAACCTTCAGCGCTGTAATGGCTTCGGCCAACGCACCTGATGTCGTGACAGCGGTATTGGCGCCGGCCGCTTCGATGGCGGCGACCAAGGTCTTTTCATACTCCACGCCGTGGACGAAACTACCCGAAGTACATAGGTAAGCGACCACCTCGGGCTCGACGTGCAGCACGTCACGGGTCGCCGCCTCCAGATGGCTTGTGTTCGAAACCAGTTCGGCCATCAGCCGGCTCACCGGAACGGGTTCATAGTGGGTGCGGGCCAAGTGCAGGGACACGTCGGCCGGGATCCACCGCCACAACTCGCGTTCTAATGCCAAATCGAAGGGCGCGATGATGCCGATGCCTCGTTGCTCAACTGGTCCGTCGAACTCTGGCAAGCTCGACAGATCCATGGGTGGTCCCAACTGACGTACCACTCCAGGCCGGCCCTGGATTGTTGACAATCATACGATGTGTTTCTACCGTGTCAATGTGGGCGCGCGCTCTGTCGTCACGGTCCAACACGGCGAGTCGGTCCCCGGCCAACTTTCCTCGATCGATGCGGACGCCGAACTGCGGCTGGTGCCGTCGTCGCGGCTGGCCGACGCCTTGCCGGGCGCCGATGTGCTCTTCGTCTACGACTTTTCCTCGCCGGCGTTGCGGTCGGCCTGGCCTGCCGCCGATTCGCTGCGCTGGGTGCAGGTCGCGGCCGTCGGAGTGGATGCGGTGCTGTTCGACGATCTGATCGACAGCCCAGTGGTTCTCACCAACTCGCGTGGCATCTTCGAACGTCCGATCGCCGAATACGTATTGGGCCAGATCTTGGCCTTCGCCAAGGACTTTCGGCGGTCGATGCGTGCGCAGGACGCTCAACAGTGGCGTCACTTCGAATCGGAGCCGATCGCCGGCGCATCGGTCGTCGTCGTCGGCACCGGCCCCGTCGGCCGGGCCATCGCCCGGTTACTGCGGGCCGTCGGCATGAACGTGCACGGTGTCGGACGCACCCCGCGCGCCGATACAGACTTCGGCGAGATCACCGCGGACCTGCATGCCGCAGTGGCCGACGCCGACTATGTGGTGCTCGCCGCTCCGCTGACGCCGCAGACCCGCGGACTCGTGGACGCCGAAGCACTGGCCGCCATGCCGCCGCGAGCGCGGTTGATCAACATTGGCCGCGGTGAGTTGGTGGTGACCGACGCGCTGGTGGCGGCGCTGCAGGACGGGCGACTTGCCGGCGCCGCCCTCGACGTCGTCGATCCGGAACCGTTGCCGCCGGGCCATCCGCTCTGGTCTGCGCCCAATGTTGTTCTGACGCCGCACAATAGCGGCGACGTGCACGGGTGGACCGTCGAACTGCAGCGGCAGTTCATCGCCAACTTTCGCCGCTACCGCGCCGGTCAACCATTACACAATGTCGTCGACAAGCACCGCGGCTACGCGCCGACCGGGGCCGGTTAAGGAGTCGCGCGCATGACACCGCCAGCGACGATGCAGAGCGAAGCGATGAAGAGGAGCGGCGCACCATGACCCAGCCGACCGACCTGACTGCGCTGCAGATGGTCGCTGCCTATACATCCGGCGAACTCTCGCCCGTCGAGGCGACTGCGGCCGCGCTATCGGTCATCGCCGAGCGTGACGGCGAGATCAACGCCTTCTGCCTGGTCGACGAGGAGGCGGCGCTGGCGCAGGCCCGCAAGTCCGAGGCCCGTTGGCAGGGCCACTACACCAAGGGACTGCTCGACGGTGTGCCGGTCGCCATCAAGGACGTGTTCCGCACCGCCGGCTGGCCCACCCTGCGCGGCTCGCGGCTCACCGACGCCGCCGGGCCCTGGCCCGATGACAGCCCGGCGGTCGGCAAGATCCGCAACGACGGCATGGTGATGCTCGGCAAGACCACCACCCCGGAATTGGCCTGGAAAGGCGTGACCGACAGCGCGTTGCACGGGGTGACCCGCAACCCGGTCGATGCCAGTCGTACAGCGGGCGGCTCGTCGGGGGGCAGCGCCGCGGCAGTGGCCGCCGGCATGGCGCCGTTGTCGATCGGCACTGACGGCGGCGGCAGCATCCGGATTCCGGCCAGCTTTTGCGGAGTGGTCGGCTTCAAGCCCACCCATGGCCGGGTGCCGATGTATCCGATCAGCCCGTTCGGTCCGCTGGCTCATGGCGGGCCGATCACCCGGACCGTCGAGGACGCCGCGATGTTGATGGACATCATCGCGCTGCCCGACCATCGTGATCCGACCTCGCTGCCACCGACGTTGGCCACCTATCGCGGCGAACTCCACCGGGACGTCGTGGGTTTGGGCGTCGCCTACTCGCCCACGCTGGGCTACGTCGAGGTCGATCCGGAAATCGCGTCGGCGGTGGCGACGGCGGTGCGGGCGCTGGCCGATGCCGGGCTCAACGTCGTCGAGGCCGATCCCGGCTTCGCCGATCCGATTGACGCGTTCGAAATCGTCTGGGCCACCGGGGTGGCCGGCAGCTTGCGCGGCTACGGCGACCAGAGCCGCGACCTCGTCGACCCCGGTCTGGTGGAGATGTGGGACCGGGGGCTGACCGTATCGGGGGTCGACTACCTCGACGCGCGACAGGTCTGTGTCGACCTGGGGCTGGCGATGGGGCAGTTCCACGAAACGCACAACCTGCTGATCACCCCGACGACGCCGATCCCGGCGTTCACCGCCGGTCACGACGTGCCGGTCGGGTCCGGGATGCGTTGGTGGGCGCAGTGGACACCATTCACCTACCCGTTCAACATGACTCAGCAGCCGGCGCTGAGTATCCCGATCGGGGTGACCCGCGACGGGCTGCCGATTGGTCTGCAGATTGTCGGCCCCCGCCACAGCGACGACCTGGTGCTGGCCGTGGGCCGGTTCGCCGAACAGGTGCTCGGTTAGCCCCTCCGTTGGCGCGAGCGTGCGTGTCCCCGGCCGACACGCCGAGCGCGACACCGTTTTTGCGCACGCTCGCGGCAGGGACGGGCCAACGAGCTAGGCGCGGGCGAAGGCCAATTGCTCGCCGATCGCGCCACCCATCCACAGGTCGGTGCAAGCCGCGGCGATGTCGTCGAGCCCCTCTTCGATCGTGGCGAACACATTACCGGGCACCCAGCCGACGTCCCCGTTGATCAGTAAGTTGTTGCGGCCGTAGAAGATTGCCAGATCGGTGGCCCCTCGCGGCGAATGCGCCTCGGAGCCTTCGTCATAGCCGTAGGCCGGGTTGCCGATCTCGGACGCCTCGAAGCCGAAGAAGCACACGTCGCCGGGAATCGGTGTCACCGTACAGTTTTCACGGCCCGGCGTACCCAGCGGCGGTAGCAGCGCGTACACCTCGTTACGGGCGTACTTCCCGTGGTAGGCCTGACCGGCCACCGGCAACGCATCCCAGACCGCCGCGCAGGTGCGCGGCGCTTGATCGTCCAGCAACCGCGCCCGGCAGGACACGTTGCGCTTGGTCAGCGTGATCGAGATAAAGCGCGCCACGTCGGCTCCCTACCTTTGTCGATTGTTGACAATTCACTAGCATAGTGGCGTGCCGACGGATACCGAACGCATGGTGGTGGCCCGGGCCATGGAACAGCAACCGGCCGACGGCACCCGATTCGACGTCGTCGACCCCGCGACCGAGCAGCCGATCGGCGCGGTGCTGGACATGGGACCGGGCCAGGCCACCGCCTGCCTCGACGCCGCGGTCGCGGCGCAGCCGTGCTGGGCGGCGACCACCCCCACCCAGCGGGCCGACGTCTTGACCCGCGCCTATCAACTGATGATCGAGCGCACCGACGAGTTGGCCCTGCTGATGACGCTCGAGATGGGCAAACCGCTGCCGGAGGCGGCAGGTGAGGTGCGCTACGCGGCCGAGTTCTTCCGCTGGTTCGCCGGTGAGGCGCTGCGGATCGACGGCGGGTTGATGACCTCACCCGACGGCCGGTCCCGGCTGCTGGTCACCCACCAGCCGGTCGGGCCGTCGCTGCTCGTCACCCCGTGGAACTTTCCGCTGGCGATGGGCACCCGCAAGATCGGCCCGGCCCTGGCCGCGGGCTGCACCTGTGTGGTCAAGCCGGCCGAGCAGACCCCACTGTCAATGCTTGCGCTGCTGGGCATTCTGCACGAAGCCGGTGTTCCCGACGGCGTCGTCACCGTGGTGACCACCACCGATCCCGCCGCGGCGATGGCCCCGTTGCTGGCCGACCCGCGGGCCCGCAAGCTGTCGTTCACCGGCTCCACCGCCGTCGGCCGGGTGCTGCTGGCGCAATGCGCCCAGACCGTCAAACGCACCTCGATGGAACTCGGCGGCAACGCACCGTTCATCGTGTTCGACGACGCCGACGTCGACGAGGCGGTCGACGGAGCACTGGCGGCCAAGATGCGCAACATCGGCCAGGCGTGCACCGCCGCCAACCGCATCTACGTCCAGCGCGCCATCGCCGAGTCGTTCACCGCCGCGCTCGTCGACCGGATGGGCGCGCTGAAAGTCGGGCGCGGCACCGAGCCCGGGGTTCACGTCGGGCCGCTGATCGATGGCGACGCGGTGGCCAAGGTGTCGGCATTGGTCGCCGACGCCCGCGCCCGCGGGGCCACCGTGCGACTCGGCGGGCAGCGCCTCGACATGCCCGGATACTTCTATCCCCCAACGGTTCTCACCGATGTTCCCGACGATGCCGAGATGGCGTGCACCGAGATCTTCGGGCCGGTGGCCGCAGTCAGCGCCTTCGACACCGAGGACGAGGTCGTCGCACGGGCCAACGACACCGAATACGGCCTGGTCGCCTACCTCTACACCAATGACACCCGGCGCGGCTGGCGAGTGGCCGAGGCGCTCGACACCGGGATGGTCGGCCTCAACCAGGGCGTAGTCTCCACACCGTCCGGCCCGTTCGGCGGGGTCAAGCAGTCCGGGCTCGGCCGCGAAGGCGGCTTTCTCGGCATTGCCGAATTCCTGGAAACCAAGTACATCGGCGCGGCCCGGTAAGCCGATCGGTCTATGCCCGACGGCCGAGTGGCAGCAGTCGGTGGTCGCGGGTGAATATCCGACGCACCAGGCCAAGCGCCACCACCACGGTGGTGACTGCGACCGAACCCAAGATCAGAAACATCACGACCGCCTGCACAAGGACCGCCTCGACCGGCGATACCCCGGCGAGGATGAGCCCGGTCATCGCGCCGGGCAAGAAAACCAGGCCGGTGGCCTTGGTGGTTTCGATCTGCGGCGTCAGCGCCGACCGCAATGCCGTTCGCAGATACGGGGCGGCAGCTTGCCGGTAGGGCTGCGCGAGAGCCAGTCGGGCTTCGACCTCGTCGCGTTTGTCGCGCAACTCATCGACCAGCCGGCGGGCCACCAGCACCGTGGCCGTCATCGAGTTGCCGATCATCATGCCCGCAATCGGCACCAGGGTCCGAGGCTCCAAAGGAAACACCCGCAGCCCGAAGATCACGCCGAGCGTGACCACCGCCGCGGTGGCAAACGCGGCGATCGCCAACGGTCCCAGCCGAGGCACCTCCGGTGCGCGTCTGCGCGCGACATCGCCGGCATAGGCGACCATGCCCGCCGTCCACGCCCACGACCACCACATCGACCGGCCCGGCTCGAACAGTAAGACCAATACGCCACCCACCAGCAGCAGCTGCACCAGCGCGCGCACCGCCGACCACACCACCTGGCGTTCCAAATCCAGCCGCTGCCATAGCGAGATTGCGGCCGCGAACCCCACCAACGCCAGCGATATCGCCAGCCCAAGCCATCCGACCTCGCCGTTCATCGCGTCACCTCCCTGCTGCCGGTCCGGCCCCGGTGCAGCGGCCCCGGTCGATTTGCACCACCCAATCGGCAATGCGCTCAACCTGCGCCGAATCGTGGGTGACCCACAGCGCAGGAATTCCGTCCTCGTCGGCCAGTGCGCGCACCGCCTGCTCGATGGCGCGCGCCGCGGTGTTGTCGACGGCCGAGGTCGGCTCGTCCAGCAGCAGCACCTGCGGCTGCGCAATTAGTGTGCGGGCCAAGCACATCCGCTGCGCCTCGCCGCCGGACAGCGCCGTCGCGTCGCGATCCAGCCACGACCCGGTCAACGCCACCCGCCCGAGCATGTCGCGCATCTGCGCCTCCGACGCCTGCGGGTCGGCGGCCCGCAGGTTGTCACTGACGGTGCCGGGAAACGGTGTCGGGCGCTGGAAACACATGCCCACTTGGCGGCGCAACCACAGCGGGTCGGCGTCTTCAACGTCGTTGCCGTAGAACAACACTCGCCCGCCGGTTGGCACCTCCAGCCGATTGCACAATCGCAGCAACGTCGACTTGCCCGATCCCGACGGGCCGAACACCACCGTGACTCCCTTTTTCGGGATCTCGGCGGTGAACCCGTCCAGCGCGCGGACAGTGTCACGCTGCACCACGACATCGGCGAAGTCGAACACCGAGTCGGTAGCGGCCACTGCGCTAGCCGACCAGCACCGCGTACCGCGGTTTGATGACGTCGTCAATGATCGCCAACCGCTCGTCGAACGGAATGAAGGCCGACTTCATCGCGTTGATGGTGAAGCGCTCGAGGTCAGTCCAGCCGTAACCGAAAGCCTCGACCAGCCGATGCATTTCGCGGCTCATGAAGGTGTCGCTCATCAGCCGGTTGTCGGTGTTGATCGTCACCCGGAATCGGGCCCGCGCCAGCAGGTCGAACGGGTGGTTGGCGATGCTGTCGACCGCGCCGGTCTGCACGTTGGAGCTGGGGCACATCTCGAACGGAATCCGCTTGTCCCGCAGGAGCGATGCCAGCCGCCCCAATCGGACCCGGCCGTCGGGCTCGACGTCGATGTCGTCGACGATCCGCACCCCGTGGCCCAGCCGGTCGGCGCCGCAGAACGCGATCGCCTCGTGGATGGACGGCAAGCCGAATGCTTCACCAGCATGAATGGTGAAGCGGGCGTTGTGGTTTCGCATGTATTCGAATGCGTCGAGATGGCGGGTGGGCGGGTAGCCGGCCTCCGCGCCGGCGATGTCGAATCCGACAACGCCCTTGTCCCGGAATCGGATCGCCAGCTCGGCGATCTCCCGGGACAGCGCGGCGTGCCGCATGGCGGTGACCAGACAGCGCACCGTGATGGCGCGCCCCTCGGCTGCGGCCGCCTTCTCGCCGTCGGCGAAGCCTGCCAGCACGGCGTCGGTGACTTCGTCGAAGGACAGCCCACGGTTGATGTGCAGCTCGGGAGCAAATCGCACCTCGGCGTAGACCACCGCGTCGGCGGCCAGGTCTTCCACGCATTCGCAGGCCACCCGATGCAGCGCCTCGGGAGTCTGCATGACCGCGACAGTGTGCGAGAACGGTTCCAGGTAGCGCTCCAGCGAGCCGCTGTGCGACGCGGTGCGAAACCAGGTGGCCAGCTCGTCGACGTCGGTGGCCGGCAGATCGTCGTATCCGGTCTGGGCGGCGATGTCCAGGACGGTCGCCGGGCGCAGCCCCCCGTCGAGGTGATCGTGCAACAACGCCTTCGGCGCCTGCCGGATCATCTCCAGGCTCAGCGGTGTGGTCATGACCCAATCCGATCGATGATCAGCGGCCGGCGGGCCGGCGGGGTGTCACCGATGCTCCACGCGCCGTCCAGTTCGGCCATCGCCGCGCCGAAGCGTTCGGGGGTGTCGGTGTAGAGGGTGAACAGCGGGTCGCCGGCGGCCACCGGTTCGCCGGGGCGGCGGTGGATCCGGATTCCGGCCCCGGGCTGCACCTGCTCGCCCGGTCGGGACCTGCCCGCACCGAGCCGCCATGCCGCCAGCCCAACTGCCATTGCCTCGATGTCGCCCATTGTGCCGCCCCGGGTCGCGATGACGGTTTCGGAACACCTACCGATTGGCAACGGTACCGACAAGTCCCCCTGCTGCGCGGCCACTAACGCCCGGAATCGGTCCATCGCGGTACCGTCGCCCAACGTCTGGGCCGGATCGTGGCCGTCGACCCGGGCGAGCTGCAGCATCTCGGCGGCCAGCTGCAGGGTCAGCTCCACCACGTCGGGTGGTCCGCCGCCGGCCAGCACCTCGAGGGCTTCGGCCACCTCCAGCGCATTGCCTGCGGTTCGGCCGAGCGGAGCGTTCATGTCGGTGAGCATGGCGCAGGTGGGTACGCCGTGCGCGTCGCCCAGCCGCACCATGACGCGGGCCAGCTCCTCGGCCTGCGGCCGCGACTTCATGAACGCTCCGGAACCGACCTTGACGTCGAGCACCAGCGCGCCGGCTCCTTCGGCCAGTTTCTTGCTCATCACCGAGCTGGCGATCAGCGGCAGCGATTCCACGGTGCCGGTGACATCACGCAGTGCATAGAGTTTGGCGTCGGCCGGCGCCAACCGACCGGCCGCGAAGATGGCCGCGCCGACGTCGCGGAGTTGTTGGCGGACTTGGTGATTCGACAGGCTCGCGGTGAAGCCGGCGATCGATTCCAGCTTGTCGAGCGTCCCGCCGGTGTGGCCGAGCCCGCGGCCCGACGCCTGGGGCACCGCGGCACCGCAGGCGGCGACGACGGCGACCAACGGCAGCGTGATCTTGTCGCCGACCCCGCCGGTGGAGTGCTTGTCGACCGTGGGCAGCGGCGCCCCGTCGCGACGCAGATCGCCGAAGTCCAACCGCTCACCGGAGGCGATCATCGCCGCCGTCCAGCGAGCGGTTTCGTCGGCGTCCATGCCCTGCAAAACAATCGCCATCAGCAGCGCCGCCATTTGTTCCTCGGCGACATCGCCGCCGGTGTAAGCGTCGACGACCCAGTCGATCGCGTCATCCGACAGCCGATTGCCGTCGCGTTTGGCCTTGATGACCGTCGGCGCGTCGAAGGTCACGCTAGATCGTCCGGGCCGAAAGCGTCGGGCAACAGGTCACCGAGCCGGCGCGGACCGTCGGCGTGATCGATTAGCAGCTGCGGGCCGCCGTGCTCCAGCAACACCTGGCGGCATCGCCCACACGGCATCAACAGTGAGCCACCGGCCTCGAGGCAGGACAGCGCAACCAGCCGCCCGCCGCCGCCGGAATGTAGGGCGCACACCACAGCACACTCGGCGCAGAGACCTAGGCCATATGAGACATTCTCCACATTGCAGCCGGTGATCACGCGGCGATCGTCGACCAACGCCGCTGCCCCCACCCGCAGTCCCGAATACGGCGCGTATGCGCCCTGCGCTACCTGGATCGCCTTGTCGCGCAGTAGTTTCCAGTCAACAGTGTCGGTCATCGTCGCGGCAACGAACGTGGGTGCAATACACGGGGCGGGCTCCGTTCACTGTTGGTTAACTCACAACGCCAGCCTAGATCCACCGCCGTCCAAAGCGTCGGCGGCCGCGCAGTGGTTTATCCAGCCGATAAATGGGTTTAGAGTCCACCCGACGGTCCATCCATTCACTGGTGGCCATCGCAAGCGCGGCGAAGCCGGGCCGCGGCGGGTCGACACGAGATTCCGGAGGCGGTGATGACGACATCCTCGGCAGTGCCAGGATCGCGGGTTCGGCCGCTGCGCCGGAGTCTGTATCGCGGCGATCCAGGTATGTGGTCGTGGGTGCTGCACCGCATCACCGGCGCCACGATCTTCTTTTTCCTGTTCGTCCACGTGCTGGACACTGCGCTGGTCCGGGTGGCCCCGCAGACCTACAACGAGGTCATCGAGACCTACAAGACCCCGATCGTGGGCTTGATGGAGCTGGGCCTGGTGGCCGCCGTGCTCTACCACGCGCTCAACGGCATCCGGGTCATTCTGATCGACTTTTGGTGGCAAGGCGCGCGCTATCAGCGGCTGATGCTGTGGGCCATCGGCATCGTCTGGCTGCTGGTCATGGTTCCGGCCACGGTGGTGGTCGGCATCCACATGTGGGGGCGGTTCGGATGAGCACACCTGACCTTCAACTCGGCCGCGGCCAGACCGCCCCGGTGCGCCAGCGCAGCCAGGACCGCCCCGCCGGTTTGGACAATCCGCGGGCGCCGCGCCGTCGGGCCGGGATGCCCAACTTCGAGAAATACACCTGGCTGTTCATGCGGTTTTCCGGCGTCGTGCTGGTCTTCCTGGCGCTCGGGCATCTGTTCGTGATGCTGATGTGGGACGACGGTGTCTACCGCATCGACTTCAACTACGTTGCCCAGCGCTGGGCCTCGCCGTTCTGGCAAACCTGGGATTTGCTGCTGCTGTGGCTGGCTCAGTTGCATGGCGGCAACGGCTTGCGCACGATCATCGACGACTACACCCGCAAGGATTCCACCCGGTTCTGGCTGAACACGCTGCTGGCGTTGTCGATGATCTTCACGCTGGTGCTGGGAACGTATGTGTTGTTGACCTTCGACCCGAACATCTCATGATCCGCGCCGGCGACCCGACCGTGCACCGCATGAGCGGCGCCAATAAGGAGGAGCGGCGCTCATGATCTCCGAACATCGATACGACGTGGTGATCGTCGGCGCCGGCGGTGCCGGCATGCGAGCCGCGGTGGAAGCCGGTCCGCGCGTTCGGACTGCCGTGTTGACCAAGCTCTATCCGACCCGCAGCCACACCGGCGCCGCGCAGGGCGGCATGTGCGCGGCGCTGGCCAACGTCGAAGACGACAACTGGGAATGGCACACCTTCGACACCGTCAAGGGCGGCGACTACCTCGCCGACCAGGACGCCGTCGAGATCATGTGCAAGGAAGCCATCGACGCGGTGCTCGACCTCGAGAAGATGGGGATGCCGTTCAACCGCACCCCCGAGGGCCGCATCGACCAACGCCGGTTCGGCGGTCACACGCGTGATCACGGCAAGGCCCCGGTGCGCCGGTCCTGCTATGCCGCCGACCGCACCGGCCACATGATTCTGCAGACGCTGTATCAGAACTGCGTCAAGCACGACGTCCAGTTCTTCAACGAGTTCTACGTGCTGGACCTGGTGCTCACCGAGACGCCGAAAGGCCCGGTGACTTCGGGCGTGGTTGCCTACGAGTTGGCCACCGGCGACATTCACGTCTTTCACGCCAAGGCCGTCGTGATCGCCACCGGCGGCTCGGGCCGGATGTACAAGACTACCTCCAATGCGCACACCCTGACCGGTGACGGCATCGGCATCGTGTTCCGCAAGGGACTTCCGTTGGAGGACATGGAGTTTCACCAGTTCCACCCGACCGGCCTGGCCGGGCTGGGCATCTTGATCTCTGAAGCCGTGCGCGGCGAGGGCGGCCGACTGCTCAACGGCGAGGGTGAGCGGTTCATGGAGCGCTACGCGCCAACAATCGTCGACCTGGCGCCGCGGGACATCGTCGCCCGCTCGATGGTGCTCGAGGTGCTCGAGGGCCGCGGCGCCGGGCCCAACAAGGACTACGTCTACATCGACGTGCGTCATCTGGGCGAAGAGGTGCTGGAAGCCAAGCTGCCCGACATCACCGAATTCGCCCGCACCTATTTGGGTGTGGACCCGGTCAACGAACTGGTCCCGGTCTACCCGACCTGTCACTACGTGATGGGCGGCATTCCGACCACGGTCACCGGGCAGGTGCTGCGCGACAACACCACCACGGTTCCGGGGCTGTATGCCGCAGGAGAGTGCGCGTGCGTCTCGGTGCACGGCGCCAACCGGCTGGGCACCAATTCGCTGTTGGATATCAACGTCTTTGGCCGCCGGGCCGGGATTGCCGCCGCCAATTACGCGGCCGGCCGCGACTTTGTCGAGCTGCCGCCCGAGCCGGCCGGGATGGTCGTCAACTGGGTCTCCGACATCCTCTCCGAGCACGGCAACGAACGCGTCGCCGATATCCGCGGCGCGTTGCAGCAGACCATGGACAACAACGCCGCGGTGTTCCGCACCGAGGAGACGCTGAAGCAGGCGTTGACGGATATTCACGCGTTGAAAGAGCGGTATTCCCGAATCACGGTGCACGACAAGGGGAAGCGGTTCAACAGCGATCTGCTGGAAGCCATCGAGCTGGGATTTTTGCTGGAGCTGGCCGAGGTCACCGTGGTGGGTGCGTTGAATCGCAAGGAATCCCGCGGCGGGCACGCCCGCGAGGACTACCCCAACCGCGACGACACCAACTACATGCGCCACACCATGGCCTACAAGCAGGGTAGCGAGCTGCTGAGCGACATTCGGCTGGACTTCAAGCCGGTAGTGCAGACCCGCTACGAGCCCAAGGAACGGAAGTACTGATGTCGTCAGACGAGGTTGTGGAGACCCCGGAAGCCGGTGACCCGCCGTTGCCGCCGGTTCCCGACGGCGCGGTGATGGTGACGCTGAAGATCGCCCGGTTCAACCCGGAAAATCCGGACGCTGCCGGGTGGCAGAGCTTCCGGGTGCCGTGTCTGCCCAGCGACCGGCTGCTCAACCTGCTGATCTACGTCAAGAGTTACCTCGATGGCACACTGACGTTCCGCCGGTCCTGCGCGCATGGGGTGTGCGGCTCCGACGCGATGCGGATCAACGGCCACAACCGGCTGGCCTGCAAGGTGCTGATGCGGGATCTGCTGCCCAAAAAGCCGAGTAAGCAACTGACCATCACCATCGAGCCAATCCGCGGGCTGCCCGTGGAAAAGGACTTGGTGGTCGACATGGAGCCGTTCTTCGACGCCTATCGCGCGGTCAAGCCCTACCTGATCACCAGCGGCAACCCGCCGACCCGGGAGCGAATCCAAAGCCAAACCGACCGGGCCCGCTACGACGACACCACCAAGTGCATCCTCTGCGCGGCCTGCACCACCAGTTGCCCGGTGTTCTGGCATGAGGGTTCGTATTTCGGGCCGGCGGCGATCGTCAACGCGCACCGCTTCATCTTCGACAGCCGCGACGAGGCCGCCGCCGAGCGTCTCGACATCCTCAACGAGGTCGACGGGGTATGGCGCTGCCGCACGACATTCAACTGCACCGAAGCCTGCCCGCGGGGCATCGAGGTGACCAAGGCCATTCAAGAGGTCAAGCGCGCCTTGATGTTCGCGCGCTAGGGCTTGCCCCCCCCTTCCCCGCGAGCGTGCGTGTCCCCGGTTATCAGCCCGGCGTGTCGCCCGGAAACACGCACGCTCGCGGCAAAGGTGGTTTCCTGGTCGTGAGCGACCGCCCCTGTCGTTGAGATTGCGCGTAGGGCTGTGATTTCTCGAAATCCACGACCATGGACGCAATCTCAACAATTACGAGCTGAAAAGGCCGACGGTGCGGGCATCGGCGATGGCCGCATCCGCGATCGCCCGGGTCGCTTCTGCCGCTGACGTTGTCGGCGTCACCGTCAAAGGCTTGCTCACCGCGTACAGCTGGAAGCGATAGTGGTGCACACCGGTGCCGACCGGTGGGCATGGACCGAAATACTCCGGCTTACCAGCGGAATTCAGGCTGACCGTCGCTCGCCGAGGCAAGACGCCTTCTCGAATTTCGGTAGTTGCGGGCGGGATGGCGGTGACCACCCAGTGCACGTAGCGCCCGGCAGGGGCGTCGGGGTCATCGACCACCAGCGCCAGCGACTCGGTGCCGGTCGGCACGTTCTCCCAGCGCAGCGGCGGCGGGACGTTATGGCCCTTGCAGGAGTATTCGCTAGGGACGGGCGTGTTGTCGGCGAACGCGGGGCTGGTCAGAATGAACTTTCCGGTCGCGGCAAAAAGGGGGCTTGTCACATTTCTGCGGGGTGCCTCGTCTGAGGGGTATGACACAGAAACCCCGTATCGAACCGCTGCCCCCGAAGAAGGCCCCGCTGTGGGTCCGCGCCGCCTACCGTTACGCCAAGCGGCGCTTCGGTGAAGTCCCCGAGCCGTTCACGGTCGCCGCGCATCACCCGCGCCTGTTGGCCGCCAACGCCGTACACGAGTCCATGCTGCAGTCAGCTTCCCGCAAACTGCCCGCGAGTGTCCGCGAGCTGGCGGTCTTTTGGACCGCGCGCACCATCGGCTGCTCTTGGTGCGTCGACTTCGGATCCATGCTGCAGCGCCTCGACGGCCTCGACATCGAGCGGCTGAAAGACATCGATAACTACGCCACCTCACCGCATTTCACCGATGACGAGCGTGCCGCGATCGCGTACGCCGACGCGATGACCACCGACCCGCACGCCATCACCGACGAGCAGGTCACCGATCTCCGGGCCCGCTTCGGGGATGCCGGCGTCATCGAGTTGAGCTACCAGGTCGGTGTGGAAAACATGCGGGCGCGGATGTATTCGGCGCTGGGTATCACCGAGCAGGGCTTCAGCTCCGGAGACGCCTGCCGGGTTCCGTGGGCCTAGCCGCGATACACAGCACGGCGCAACCGGGGTTGTCAGCGCTACAGTTGCGCAATGCGGGTTAGCGACCTCGGATCGGGTCGGCTCATAGTTGCCGGCGCGTTCTCGGATCTTGCGATCCACCATCACCCGGCGGTTCAAGTCACGGTCGGTGGACGGGGTGCCGTAACGGTGAGCCATGCCGACGACGCGCATGCCGTGTGCCGGCTGGTTGTGATCGGCAGCGGGGCACGCCACGCCGTGCGGTCGGATTCGGGATCCGGGGCGTTGACGCTGTATTTCGGGCTGCAAACGCCGCAGGGTGTTGCGCTGAACGCGCTGAGTCGTAGCCGCGGCCACCGAGGTGTTTGGATCGTCGACGACGGACAGCGACTGGCCGAGGCGACAATTGCGGCGCTGGACGCAAATGGCGCGCACGCCGCCGCGGATTTCCTCGTCGACCAGCTTTGCGGAATGGACGACCGAAGCTCCGGCCGGCCGAGATCCGTTCACCCTCAGCTACGTCAAGCAATTGACGTCGTGTCGAGCCAAGTACCGAACCACATCGACGTGGCGTCGGTCGCGGGCGCGGTAGCGCTGTCACCCGATTACCTCGGCCGGCTGTGCAAGCAGCAGACCGGCGTCTCGTTCTCGGCCGCCATCCGGTGGGAGCGCCTGGTGACCGCCGTGCGCTACCTCCTTGACGGTCGCTCCGTCACCGACGCCGCCCACCTGGCCGGATTCGCCGACGGGTCACACGCCAACAGGGTGTGCTGGGAGATGACCGGGGCCGCCCCACGTGACTTCGCGCAAGCAGTGCGAGAAACCCGGATCTGACGGATCCATCCAAGCGTTCCCCGGGGGTTCACCGCAGGCTTGAGGCATGCCGGCGATGTCACGCTCCGAACGTGCCTTCTGCTGCGGCGCGCTCTGGCGTCGCAGCAGCGCAGCGATCGCGCGTGAGCTGGGGGGTCAACGACTGGGCGGCGACGTTCTGGAAATTGGCGCCGGCAGCGGATCTGTTGCCCAGCAGCTTTTGTCGAGGAATCCCAAACTCGCTCTGACGACGATAGATATCGACTCACACATGACGCGGGCCATCGCCGCGCGGCTGCACGCATTCCCCAAAGCGACGGTGAAAACGGCCGACGCCACCGCCATGCCGTTCCGCGACGCTTCTTTTGACTCCGTCGTCAGCTGCCTGATGCTGCATCACATCGTCGACTGGGAACGCGCGGTCGCCGAGGTTGCCCGCGTCTTGCGGCCGGGGGGAATCTTCGTCGGCTACGACCTGGTCCGCACACCGCTGGCGAGGGTGTTTCACCGTTTGGACGGCTCACCGCATCGGCTGATCGTGCTTGGCGACTTCCAGACCGAGTGCGCGCGACAGGGGCTCGCCGTCAGCGTGCAGTCCCGACTACTCGGCCACGTCATGCGGTTCGTCGCCGCTAAGGGAATGGAGGAATTGCCATGGCAAAACTAGGTATTCGCGTTCGGGCTACCGTGTTCCGTGCCCTCTTCGCGTTGCCCAAGCCGGTCCGCCGGTTATTGGCCGGCCCGCCGGTGCGGATCGACGGACAAGAGCAGGCGCTCCAAGCCCAACTGATGATCAGACTCAAAAACCTCTCCGGCTCAGACGTTTTCACCGATCCCATCGATGAGGCCCGGACCCGATACGACGGCCTCCCACAGCTCGTCGGGTATCAATCGCGGGAACCCATCGCGACGCGGGAGATCATCATCTCCGCCGGGCACGGCCGCATCCCGGCCACTTTGTATATCCCCGCGAAGGCGCCCGAGCCGTCGGGGCTGCTGGTGTATTACCACGGCGGCGGATTCTCGGTCGGCTCCCGGATAAGCCACGACCCGGTTGCCCGTTACCTGGCAAGCCAGGCCGGCGTGCGCGTGCTATCCGTCGAGTACCGGCGCGCGCCAGAGGCCCCCTTCCCCGCCGCCGTCGACGATGCGATCACCGCCTTCGAATACGCATGCCAGCACGCCACCGATCTGGGCGCCCACCGCGACCGCATCGCGGTCGGCGGCGACAGCGCCGGCGGCAATCTCGCCGCGGTGACCGCGCAGCAGGCGGTGCGACGGGGCGGTCCAGTCCCGGCCTTTCAGCTCCTGATGTATCCCCCGACGGACCTGAGCACATGCTGGCCTTCGCGTGACCTGTTCAACCAAAGCTCGACCTTCACCGACCAGAATTTGCGTTGGGCGCTGGCCAACTACGTACCGCCGGGAACCGATCGCAGCGATCCGCGACTGTCACCACTACACGGCGAGGTCCACAACTTGCCGCCCGCTTATATCGCCAGCGCCGGTTTCGATCCGCTCCGGGACGAGGGCGAGGCATACGCGGACAAACTGCGAGCCGCCGGAGTTCCGGTAACACTGAGCCGCCAGGCCGATCTACCCCACGCCTACCTCAACTTTGTGGGCATCGGAGGTCGGTTCGCCGAAGCCGCCGCAGAGGCCGCTGAAGCGCTCAAACTCGGCCTTGCCGTTGCTACCCAGCCCGCAGCGGAGAGCCGGTGAACTTGTCGGGGTTGGCGATATCCCAGATGGCGCAGACCTTTCCGTCGCGCACCGTCATCGCGGTGACGCGCGGCATCATCGCCTGATACCCGTCCTCACCCGACGATCCCGGCGTGTAAGCGCCCAGCTCGCCGTTGACCAGCGCCAGCTGGTTCGCGGTGACGAACGCGGGCCCATAGCGTTGCGCGAGACCCAACACGAAACGCGCCACCTTGTCCGGTCCGTGGATGACCCGCGCAGCGGTCGGTGCCCTGCGGTTGGAGTCGCCGGTGAACGTCACGTCCGGATGCAGCAGCGCGACGGTGGCGGCCAGGTCGCCGGCAGCGATCGCCGCCATCAGCTTGCCCACCACCTCGTTGTGGGTGGTGTCGGGTTTCGGCGGCGGCGCGTCGGCCACTGCCCGACGGGCCCGCGATGCCAACTGCCGCGCGGCGGCCTCGCTGGTTCCCAGCACGTCGGCGACCTCGGCGAACGGCACCGCGAACCCGTCGTGCAAGACGAACGCCACGCGCTGGTCGGGCCCCAGCCGCTCCAACACCACCATCGCCGCGAACCGGGCGTCCTCGTTGGCCACCACCGCCGCCAGCGGATCGGTGTCGTCGAATCCGGTCACCACCGGCTCCGGCAACCATTCGCCCACATAGCTTTCCCGCCGGCGCGCCGCCGAGCGCAACCGGTCCAGCGCAAGCCGGCTGACCACCGTCGTCAACCAGGCCCGCGGGTCGGCGATTTCGGTGTCGGTGCCCTCCCACCGCAGCCAAGCCTCTTGCACCATGTCCTCGGCGTCGGCGAACGTACCGGTCAGCCGGTAGGCAACGGTCAGCAGATGCGGCCGTAATGCCTCGAATTCTGAGACGTCTGGAGCCGTCGTCATTGCTTCAGCTTAAGTTCGTTCGCCGTCAAGCTACCCACCGACGCCATTTTGGCGTTAATATTATTAACGTGAAAACGACGCGGCCCTATCGGATGACCACGCGAGCGGCCGCCGCGGCCCAAACCGCCGACAACATCCTGATTGCGACCAAAGAACTGGTCGCGGTCAAGGCATTCGCCGATATCACCCTCGCCGACATCGCCGCACGTTCCGGGGTGACGGTGCAGACCATTCTGCGCCGGTTCGGCGACAAGGATTCCGTGTTCGCCGCCGCCGTAGCCCACTTCGCTGCCGACGTCCACGCCAAGCGCGGCGACGCGGTCCCGAACAACCTCGACGACGTCGTCACCAATCTGGTTCGGCATTACGAAGAGTGGGGGCCGTTGATGACCAAGATGCTCGGCGAGCGCACCGCCTCCCCTGCCGTCGACGACGCCGTCGCGGCCGGGAAGCGGTATCACCGCGACTGGTGCCAAGCGGTGTTCCCCGATGCCCTGGCCCAACTCGGCGAGCCGGAGCGATCGCGGCGGCTGGCCCAGCTGGTTGCGATTTGCGATCTACGCACCTGGGAATTGCTGCGCATCGACTCCAGCCTGAGCTGCGAGGAGACCATCGCCGCGGTGCGCGAGATGCTCGAACCGCTCACGACGAAAGAGCCATAATGGCAACCATTTTGGCGTACACCTCGCCCGCGTTGGGACATCTGTACCCGATCTGCGCGTTGCTGGCCGAGCTTCGAGAGCGCGGTCACCACGTCGTATTGCGCACGCTGGCCGCGGGCGTGCTCACCGGCCGCCGAGCCGGGTTCGTCACCGAGGCTATCGACCCACGCATCGAGGACATCGTGATGTCCGACTGGCGGGCTGCCAACCAGCGGGCAGCATTGTCACTGGCCTGCCGCGCGTTCTCGGAGCGCGCGACACATGAAATCGACGACCTCCGCGGTGCGATCGATACCGTTGCGCCGGACGCGTTGATCATCGACACCAACTGCTGGGGCGCCGCTGCCGTCGCCGACGCCGGAGACGTTCCGTGGCTGACGTTCTGGCCCTACACCCCGTTTCTGGGATCCCGCGGTGTGCCGCCATTTGGACCGGGCCTGCGGCCGTGGCCCGGCGTAGCGGGCCGGATACGCGATGCGGCGCTGCGCCCGATCGTGCTCGGTGCGGTGGAAAAGGCGATGTTGGGTCTGCTCAACAAGGTTCGCGCCGACGCGGGCGCCGTCCCGGTCGGTTCCGCCGACGAGTTCGCCCGACGCGCCCCGCTGATCCTGGTCGCCACGGGCGAGCCGTTCGAATATCCGCACCCGGATTGGGGTGGCTCGGTTCAGCTGATCGGTCCCTGCGATTTCGACCCCCCGGCTGATCCGCCGCCACGGCTCGACGGCATCGACTCGCCCGTCGTGCTGGTCTCCAACTCCTCGGAACGCCAAGACGATGCCGCGCTGGCGCTCACGGCCCTCGAAGCACTGGCCGATCAGCCTGTGCACGTCGTCGCCACATTGCCCACCGGCGTCCCGCACGGCATCACGCCACCGCCCAACGCCACCGTCACAGCGTTCGTACCGCACGGCGCCGTGTTGGATCGGGCGGTCTGCGCGGTCACCCACGGCGGGATGGGGACCACGCAGAAGGCGCTGGTGCGCGGTGTGCCGGTGTGCGTCGTGCCGCACGGCCGCGACCAGTTCGAGGTGGCACGACGGGTCGAGGTCTCCCGCAGCGGAACCCGCCTCGCTGCCCGACGGCTCAGCCCGATGCGGTTGAAAGCCAAGGTGTTGCAGGCGATGTCGATGACCGAGGGCGCACGACGGGTGGCGGACGGATTCTCGGCCACCGGCGGCGTCGGCTACGGCGCCGATCTCGTCGAGCGGCGGCTGCTTGGCCAACATGCGCCGGCCTAGGCGTCGCCCGCCGACGCCGAGCGTAACGCCACTGATATTTCAAGCGCCCAGAAGCGCCGTGGCGTTACGCTCGCGGTCAACATGAGCGAGAACCCAGCAACCACAGCGAACCGGCACCTATGGGGACACTTCGCCCGACATGGACCCGGCATCACACCGCCGATCATCACCCGCGGCGAAGGCGTCACGATCTGGGACGACCGCGGCAAAAGCTACCTCGACGGGCTGTCCGGGCTGTTCACCGTGCAGGTCGGACACGGCCGCGCCGAACTCGCCGACGCGGCCGCCGCGCAGGCCCGCACGCTGGCGTACTTTCCGCTGTGGTCGTACGCCACGCCGCCGGCCATCGAGCTGGCCGAACGGCTGGCGCACTACGCGCCCGGCGACCTGAACCGGGTGTTCTTCACCACCGGCGGCGGCGAGGCAGTGGAAACCGCGTGGAAACTGGCCAAGCAGTACTTCAAGCTCACCGGCAAACCCGGGAAGTACAAAGCGATTTCGCGTGCCGTCGCCTACCACGGCACCCCGCAGGGCGCGCTGGCCATCACCGGGGTACCGGAGTTCAAGACGCCGTTCGAGCCGCTGGTCCCAGGCGCGGTGAAGGTGCCCAACACGAACTTCTACCGCGCACCTGAACCGTTCGACGCCGACGCCAAGGCGTTCGGGCAATGGGCCGCCGACCGCATCGCCGAGGCGATCGAGTTCGAGGGCCCCGACACCGTCGCCGCGGTGTTCCTCGAACCGGTACAAAACGCCGGCGGCAGCATCCCGCCTCCGCCCGGCTATTTCGAGCGGGTCCGGGAGATCTGCGACGACTACGACGTGCTGCTGGTCTCCGACGAAGTGATCTGCGCCTTCGGCCGTATCGGATCGATGTTCGCCTGTGACGATTTCGGCTACGTGCCCGATCTGATCACCTGCGCCAAGGGGATGACGTCGGGATACTCGCCAATCGGCGCGATGATCGCCAGCGACCGGCTGTTCGAGCAGTTCGACGACGCAACGACGATGTTCCCGCACGGCTACACCTTCGGCGGGCATCCAGTGTCGGCGGCTGTCGCGCTGGCCAACCTCGATATCTTCGAGCGCGAGGGCCTGACCGATCGCGTCAAACACCACACCGCCTGCCTGCGCACCACCTTGGAGCGGCTCTACGACCTGCCGATCGTCGGCGATATCCGGGGCGAGGGCTACTTCTACTCGATCGAGTTGGTCAAGGACCAGGCAACCAAACAGACCTTCAGCGCCGAGGAGCGCCAGCAGTTGCTGCCCAAGCTGTCCGCGGCGATCTACGACGCCGGGCTGTACTGCCGCACCGACAACCGCGGCGACCCGGCAATCCAACTGGCGCCGCCACTGATCAGCGGACCAGCCGAATTCGACACCATCGAGTCGATTCTGCGCGACGTGCTCACGGAGATCCGTCACCCAGCGTGAAGCTGTTGCGACATTTGCCCCGGAATTTTCGCAATAGCTTCACGCTCGGCACCCGAGAGCCAGCCGCCGCCTTTTAACTTCTGCAACATCAGTCACAGCGCGGCTCCGCCGAATTGCGTGACCGATCGCCTACCCTGCACACACGATGGTCTTCCTACGTTCCGCATCATGCCTGGCAGCAGCGGTTTTCTTGGCGGCGGTGCCGAGCCTGCCCGCCGCGGTCGCCGAGCCCGACGCCGCACCGGACGCGTGCCGCTACAAGGTGTCCACGCCGCCGGCGGTGGACTCGTCGGAAGTGCCTCAGGCCGGCGATCCGCCGCTTCCGCTGCCGGTGCCCCCCTCGCCGGTCGGCGGCAACGCGCTGGCCGGCTGCGGTGTGATCGTCGCGCCGGACACGCCACCGGTGCCCGACGACATCTCCGCCGAGGCGTGGGTGGTGGCCGACCTGGACAGCGGGGCCATCATCGCCGCCCGCGACCCGCACGGGCGACACCGGCCTGCCAGCGTCATCAAGGTGCTGGTCGCGATGGCATCCCTCAACGAACTCAACCTGAACAAGACTGTCGACGGCACGCCGGAGGACGCCGCCGCCGAGGGCACCAAAGTCGGCGTCGCGCCCGGCGGGACCTATACCGTCAACCAGCTTTTGCACGGGCTGCTCATGCACTCCGGCAACGACGCCGCCCACGCGCTGGCCATGCAACTGGGGGGCATGCAGGTGGCACTGGAAAAGATCAACACGCTCGCGGCCAAGCTCGGCGGGCGCGACACCCGGGTCGCAACGCCGTCCGGATTGGACGGGCCCGGCATGAGCACTTCCGCCTACGACATCGGACTGTTCTACCGATATGCCTGGGAGAACCCGACATTCGCCGGCATCGTCGCCACGCGGACCTTCGACTTCCCCGGCCACGGCGACGCTCCGGGTTATGAGCTGGAGAACGACAACCAGTTGCTCGAACACTATCCGGGTGCGCTGGGCGGCAAGACCGGCTACACCGACGACGCCGGTCAGACATTCGTGGGTGCGGCCAACCGGGACGGCCGCCGGCTGATGGCCGTACTGCTGCACGGCACCCGTCAGCCGATTGCGCCGTGGCAACAGGCCGCACATCTGCTGGATTACGGATTCGCCACGTCCCCCGGCACGCGGGTGGGAACGCTGATCGAGCCGGACCCGGCGCTGGTGGCCGCCAAACCCGTCGCCGACGCCGACGGCGACGGCCTCGCAGCCCGGGCTGCCGCCGCCATCGTGCCGCCCGCCGATGCCCTGCCGGTGCGCGTCGGCGTGGCAGTGATCGGCAGCATCATCGTGTTCGGTTTGATCATGGTCGCTCGCTCGTTGAACCGCAGACCGCAGCGCGAGTTCTGATCGGCCGTCGCATACCACATGGCGTGACGCCAGGCCGGTGCCGTGCCCCGACACTCCACCGCCGCCCGCGCCGCCTAACGTGGGAGGGCGTATGCCAATGCCACGCGCACGAGTCAGCAAACGGATGAGAATGGGCCGCGTCAATCAGGCGCAGCTGTCGCGACGAGCGCTGCTGGTCGGGGTCACCGCGGCAAGTGTCGGCTTGATTTGCGGTTATGACCTGTCCAATATCGCTGGCGCGCTGCTCTACATCACCGACGGGTTTCACCTCAGCACCCACCAGCAGGAGCTGGTCACCACCGCGGTGGTGATCGGTCAGATCATCGGGGCCATTGGCGGCGGGCCGCTGGCCAATGCGGCAGGACGGAAGAAGTCGCTTACCCTGGCCACCGCCGCCTACGCCGTATTGGCTGTGTTGGGAGCGATGGCGCCCTCGATGCCGCTGCTGCTGGTCGCGCGACTGCTCCTGGGGTTGACCATCGGGCTGTCCATGGTGGTGGCGCCGGTATTCGTGGCCGAATCCACGCCGGCCGCGGTCCGCGGGTCCATGCTGGTCGCCTACCAGGTGGCCACCGTTGTCGGCATCATCCTCGGTTACGTGGCTGCCTACCTGCTGTCCGGCTCACAGAGCTGGCGACTGATGCTGGGGCTGGCCGCGCTGCCCGCCGTGCTGGCGATGCTGCTGTTGCATCGATTGCCCGACACCGCGCGCTGGTACATGCTCAAGGGCCGCATCGCTGATGCACGACGGGCGCTGCAGCGGGTCGAGCCGGACCGCGACGTCGAGCAAGAGCTCGCCGAGATCGGCCGCGCGCTGCGCGAAGAGCGCGAAGAAACCGGCGGCGTCATCGCCGAGATGGTGCGCCGCCCGTATCTGCGAGCCACCGTCTTTCTGGTCGGCCTCGGATTTTTCATCCAGATCACCGGCGTCAACGCCATCATCTGTTACGGGCCGCGCCTTTTCGAGGCTATGGGCTTCCGGGGCAGCTTCGCGTTGCTGCTGTTGCCGGCACTGGTCCAAGTCGCCGCGCTGGCCGCGGTGGTGGTCTCGCTGCTTCTTGTCGACCGGCTAGGCCGCCGACCGATCCTGTTGGTCGGCATCGCCACGATGATCGTCGCCGACTTGCTGCTGATCGTGGTGTTCACCGTGGGTTCGGATTCCTACGATGCGCTCACCGTGTTCGGGTTCATCGGGGTGCTGATCTTCATGATCGGCTTCACCTTCGGCTTCGGCGCGCTGGTGTCGGTGTATGCCGGCGAGAGCATGCCGTCGCGGCTGCGGTCGCTGGGGTCCAGCGCAATGCTCACCGCGGATTTGGTGGCCAATGCCATCGTCGCCGGTGCGTTTCTGTCCATGCTGAGTTCATTGGGCGGCGCAGGCACCTTCGCGGTGTTCGGCGCTTTCGCGCTAGCCAGCTTCGTCTTCGTCTATCGGTTTGCCCCCGAGACCAAAGGCCGGCAACTGGAGGACATCCGGCACTTCTGGGAGAACGGCGGCCGCTGGCCCGAGGAGTTACCAATCACCGCGCCACATACGCCGTCATGGCTCTAATCACCGCCGGCACAATCGTTGTCGAGCAGCAGGTCTGGCGACCCGGATGGCTGAAAACATCGGGCGACCGAATTTTGGGCTGCGGCCCCGGGGCCTCACCCCGGCCGGCCGATGTCGACCTGCCGAGCGCGATCGTGGTGCCGGGGTTCGTCGACATGCATGTGCATGGCGGCGGCGGCGCGAGCTACATCGACGCCGACAGCGCAGATATCCTGCGGGCAGCGACTTTTCACCGTCGGCACGGCACCACCACTACATTGGCGAGCCTGGTCACCGGCTCCCCCGCCGATCTGCGCAACGCGGTGCGCGCCCTGGCCGAAGCGACCAGGGCCGGCGCCGTGGCCGGCATCCATTTGGAGGGGCCGTGGCTGAGCCCGGGGTGGTGCGGCGCCCACGATCCTCAGCAGATGCGCGACCCGGAGCCCGCCGAGATCGACGCGCTGCTGGCCGCCGGCGACGGCACGGTCCGGATGGTCACGATCGCACCGGAACGGCGCGGCAGCGACGATGCGATTGCCCGCTTCGTCGACGCGGGAGTCGTTGTGGCAGTGGGGCATACCGATGCGACCTACGCGCGGACGCAGCACGCCATTGCGCTCGGCGCGACGGTCGGCACCCACCTGTTCAATGCGATGCCGCCGCTGCACCACCGCGAACCCGGGCCATCGCTGGCACTGCTGCGGGATCCGCGGGTGACAGTCGAGCTGATCGCAGACGGGGTACACGTCCACCCCGCTGTGCTGTCTGCGGTGATCGCGGCGGCCGGACCCGAAAGGGTGGCGCTGGTCACCGACGCGATTTCGGCGGCCGGCGTCGGTGATGGCCCGTTCCGGCTGGGTCGGCGCGACGTCGACGTCGTTTCGGGCGTCGCCCGGGTACGGGGAACGTCGGCCATCGCCGGCAGCACCGCGACCATGGCTCAGTTGTTTCGCGCCGTGGCTGCCGATGTGGGTCTGTCAGCAGCGGTGCAGATGACGTCGGCCACCCCGGCGCGCACTCTCGGGTTGCACGACGTCGGCGCCCTGTCCGCCGGCCGCAAAGCCGACCTTGTTGTGCTGGACGACGATCTGGCGGTGACCGCCGTGATGGCCAACGGCGAGTGGCTCGAAGCCACGGCGTAGCGCCAACTCACCGATTGGCTGTCACACCCGGACGCCGCGCCACGTCTTAATCGTGAACCCATTCGATCTGGAGGACACGATGAATGCACTGCTGTGGACCCTGCAAGTGTTGCTTGCCGCCATCTTTGCCGTTTCCGGGCTGGCGAAAATCAGCTGGCCAAAAGACCGGCTCATCGCCACCGGCCAAACCGGTGTGGCGCCGTTTCCCCTGCCAGTAGTCCGCGTGACCGCGTTTTGCGAATTGCTCGGCGCCGTCGGAATCCTGATGCCCACGATCACCGGTGTCGCGCCGTACCTGACTCCGCTGGCCGCCATCGGTTTCGTGGTCGTCATGCTGGGCGCGATGGGCTCGCATACCTACCTTCGTGAGCCGCGCAGCGTCGCAGTCAACATCCTGATTCTGATCGCCGCGGTCACCGTGGCCGTCGGCCGAGCGCAGGGAATGTGAGCATGCATGCGTTCCGCGCTGCCGTCGAGGCCGGCGACATCGACACCATCGGCACACTGTTCACCGACGACGTCATCCTGCATAGCCCGGTCGCACACCGGCCCTATACCGGCCGGGACACCGTGGCTGCGATCGTCTCCGCGGTAGCGACCGTATTACAGGAATTTCGCTTCGTACGAGAAATCGATACGGGCGGCGCCGATCACGCGTTGGTGTTCAACGCAACCGTGGACGGTTTGCAAATCCAGGGCTGCGACTTCCTGCACAGTGGCGACGACGGCTTGATCGACGAATTGACCGTGATGGTCCGGCCGCTCAAGGCCGCCACCGTCTTCGCCCAGCAGATGAGCGCTGAGCTCGGAAGAGCCGGGCTGCCTTAGCCTTTGCTATCCTCGTCCCGGTCAGCAACTGACAACCCGACGAGGTGCACCGTACCGGGCCAGACAAGACGGTGTTGCGGAGGTGCGCGGTGGCCTGGCTGGTGTTGGTGGTATCCGGAGTGCTGGAAGCGGTGTGGGCGACGGCCCTGAACAGATCCGACGGCTTTTCCCGGTTGGGCGCATCGCTGGTTTTCGTTGTCGCGCTGACGTTGTCGATGGCGGGGTTGGCGTTCGCGATGCGCAGCCTGCCGACCGGAACCAGCTATGCGGTCTGGGTGGGCATCGGAGCGGTCCTCACCGTCGCGTACGCCATGCTGACTGGAGACGAGGCAGCGTCACTGATCAAGGTGATGCTCATGGCCGGTGTCGTCGGTTGCATCGTCGGCCTCAAACTGGTGAGTTAACGCCGACGCAGCAGCCGCGAAAGGCCCAGTGCGCCAACGGCTCCGGCGGCCGCCGCCACCAGCGCCTGCCGAGCGCTCAGACCGTCGTCGGGTTGCACCCGGGTGGTGATCATCGCGGGCTCGGGCGGTTCTACCGGCGCCGCGAGCAGGTTCTCCGGTGAGGTCGCCGCCCATGCGGTGGCGAACAACAGCAGCCGGGCGGTGATGTAGACGAAGACCATCAACCCCAGTACCGGGCCGAACGTCGCGCCGGCGGGAGTCTGCAGCACCGACCGCAGATAGATCGACCCGACCAACTTGAACACCTCGAACCCAATCGCGGCCAGCAACCCGGCTCGCACCGAGCTGGCGAAGCTGATCGACTCCCGGGGCAGCCGGGCGATCATCCAGGTGAACACCAGCCACGACACCACCACCGACATCAACACCGACACGCCGCGGAAGACCACGTCCAGCCCCGGAACGTCGTGAATGCCCAGCCAGCCAAGCACTTTGGCCATCGGCGCGGCACTGGCCAGTGCGCTCAGCGCCAGGGTCGCCAGCATTGCGGCGAACGTGGACACCATCGCCACCAGATCCGACAGCTTGGTTCGCACAAATCCGGGTCGCTCGCCGCGCTGCATCCACATCGCGCTGAGCGCTTCGCGGAGATGGGCCATCCAGCTCAAGCCAGCCCACGCCGCGGTCGCCAAGCCGATCAGGCCGACTGAGGCGCGCGAGTCGATCGCGGTATTCATCAGGTCGACGACCTGCTGACCCAAGTTACCGGGCACACTGGCCCGCACCTTGCGGTCGATCTCGGCCAGTAGCGCGGGCCGACGAGACAACACGAACCCGCCAACGGCGAATCCCACCATCAGCAAGGGAAACAGCGCAAAGATCGTGTAGTAGGTGAGACCGGCCGCGAAATAGTTGCCCTTGGCGTCGTTGAAACGCTCGTTGGCTTGCATCACGCGGTCGAGCCACCCGTACCGCGCACGCAGTCGATCCAGAAGTCCTGGTTGGGCCGGTTCGCTCATGACCTCCGCATCGCCGCGGACTAGAAACGTCGTGGAAGAAACCCTAGCCGGTCATAGACGCGATCGACCGTTTTTGCCGCCACATCCTGCGCGCGTGCCGCCCCGGTGGCCAGCACGGATTCCAATTCCGCCGGATCTGCCAGCAACTCGTCGACCCGGGACTTGATCGGCGTCACGAATTCGACGACGGCTTCGGCGGTGTCCTTCTTCAGGTCGCCGTAGCCCCGTCCGGCGTACTGCGCAACCAAGCTGTCGAGGTCGACGCCGCTGACCGCGGACTGGATGCCCAGCAGATTCGACACCCCCGGTTTGGCCTCCGGGTCATAGCGGATGTCGCGTTCGCTGTCAGTCACCGCCGAGCGAATCTTCTTGGCCGACAACCCCGGATCGTCGAGCAGGTTGATCAGCCCGGCGTCGGTGGCCGCCGATTTGCTCATCTTGGCCGACGGGTCCTGCAAATCGTAGATCTTGGCGGTGACCTTGGGGATGAGCATGTCGGGAACGACGAAAGTGTCCGGGAACCGGCTGTTGAAGCGCTGCGCGACGTCGCGGGCCAACTCGAGGTGCTGGCGCTGGTCCTCCCCGACCGGCACCAGTTCGGCGTCGTAGGCCAGCACGTCGGCCGCCTGCAGTACCGGATAGGTGAACAACCCCACCGTCGTCGACTCGGCGCCCTGGCGCGTCGACTTGTCCTTGAACTGCGTCATCCGAGAGGCCTGACCGAAACCGGTGAAACACCCCAGCACCCAAGCCAGCTGAGTGTGCGCGGGCACGTGACTTTGCACGAAGATCGTGCTGCGGGCCGGGTCGACGCCCAGCGCCAGATATTGCGCCGCGGTGACCAGCGTGCGCCGCCGCAACACGTCGGGCTCCTGCGGGATGGTGATGGCGTGCAAGTCGACGACGCAGAAGAACGTGTCATGGTCGTCCTGCAACTCGGCCCAATGCGTCACCGCGCCCAAGGCGTTGCCGAGGTGAAGCGAGTCCGAGGTGGGCTGCACACCGGAGAAGACCCGGCGCGATGCGGTAGCGGTGTTCATGATGGCTCGATCTTTTCACGCTGGCCACGGCCGGCACGCCACGGTCACTGGTCGAGCTCGTGATCCCAGGTGCTCGGCATCATCGGCGCCGTCGACCCGTCGCCGTAGGAGCCGCCGACCACCGTGGTCAGCCCGGTCGGCTGCGCACCGGCCGCCTTGCGTTCGGTCCCGGCGAATCCGATAGGCCCCGCGCCCTGATCCGAAGGCACCACCGGCGGCTCTGGCTCCAGGTCCATGTATTCGTACCCGCGGCCCAGTTGCGTGACTTCCGCCCGTCGGTGCCGCCCACCCGGCGTCTGTTCGGCCATCGCCGCCGCGGCCGCCGCCGGCTGGGCAGCCTCGGCCTGCCGCGACTTCTTCCGGCGGGCGCTGGTGCTGGCCGCCCGCCGCGCATCGGCGGTCAGTCCACCGAGCATGTAGGCCAACCCGTCCATCGTCAGACCCACCGGGGGTGCTGACGGCGCCGGCGGCGGCGGCGGGGGTGCCGGCGGCGCAGGGGCACTCGCCGGCGCGGCGGCCGGCGACGGCGCGGGTGCCGGAGCGGGGACGGGCGGCGGGGTCGGCGCCAGCGCGAACGCCAAGGGCGGGGTGGCCGGGATGACGGGCATGACCGGGATGCCGTGCAGGTGCAGACCCACGCCCACCGCGCCGCCCAGCAGTACCGGGGCGGCTACCAGCGGAACCAGCGGGAGCGTCATCAGCGGCAGAAACAGCGGCAGCAGCACCAGCGTCGACTCCAGCAGAGTCTTGAGCAGCGCGATGGTGTCGGTGATGATCGTGCCGATCGCTTCGATGGTGGTGAACAAGATTGTGAAGGCGATCGTCGCGGGGTTACCCGTCGCGAAGGCCGCGGCAAGATCTGCCCCGATGAATCCGAAGGTTTGCGACAGCAGCGCAACGTAGGTTCCGATGTCCATCGGGTAGCCGAGCGCGAACGCGATGTTGGCCGGGTTGAGGTAGGTAAGCGGGTTACCCAGCACTGGCAGCCAGGGATCGAACCCGGCGAACATGTCCTGGAAGAACGGATCGCTCATCAGACCGTCGATGAGCGGTTGGAACACGCGGTTGTAGAAATCGGTAAACCCGCTGTTGTTCAGCCAATCGAGCACGTCGTCCTGCCGGTCGGGGGGCAACGGTGACGGCTGATCGGAAGTGGCCGCCGAGGCGTCGGCTTTCATGATCTGCGGCGCGGGCGTGGTTTGCGGTGATGCCGCCACCGCGGCGGTAGCGACCGTTTGATAGGTGCCCATCACGGTGGCGGCCTGGATCCACATCCGCACATAGTCGGCCTCGTTCAGCGCGATCGGAATCGCGTTGATGCCGAAGAAATTCGTCGCCACCAAGGCTGCGTGGGCGGCGTGGTTGGCGGCCAGCTCGGCCAGAGTCGGCATGGCCGCCAGCGCACTGATGTAGGCCGTGGCCGCGGTTTCATGCCGGCCGGCTCTGACGGCGCTGTCGGTGGCGGCCTGCATCAGCCACGCCAGATACGGCGCATGTGCGGCCACGTAGCCCTCGGCCGTCGGGCCGTCCCACGTCCCGGCCTGCACCGCGCCCAACAACGCGGTGAGTTCGTCAGCCGCCTCGAGGTATTCGGTGCTCAGCGAATTCCACGCTCCCGCGGCCGCCAGCAGTGAGCCGGGGCCGGGGCCGCTGGATAGCAGCGTCGAATGCACTTCCGGCGGTGCGGCCATCCAGATCGGCGCGGTCACCGCCGGTCACCGGGAATCGCAGGGGATTTATCGAAATGGGCAGCCGCGACGGCCGGCCCTGACATGCATGGCATGGCGATTCGTCAGCTCTCTCGGGGTACACCGCCCCGGGTAGCAGGATGCGACGACGCGAGTGTCCTGGCTCTCGGATCGTTGCTCGCCTCGCCTTCCAGCTCGCAGCCGTGGCGGATGAGGGTCGCTCCCCGATGACAGTGGCGGGACCGCGCCGGACTCACACCGGCTTCCTGCAACGTCGTCGCCTTACCGGCGGAATTATGGCACGCCAATCCCGCCATTCGCGAATCAGTCGCAAGACGCCGGTATTGCGCAATTCCATCAGCCCAATTGCAGTACCGGCGGTATCGCCATAGTGTCGGCGTATGCGCGCGCCGATTCATGTGGGTACCGGAGAACCAGTCCTGCTGCTGCATCCGTTTCTGATCTCGCAGCTGGTGTGGGAGACCGTCGCTCAGCAATTGGCCGACACCGGCCGTTATGAAGTGTTCGCCCCCACGATGGCCGGTCACAACGGCGGGCCGTATTCAGGTACGTGGTTTCTGAGCTCGGAGGTCCTGGCCGATCACGTGGAGCGGCAACTCGACGAGCTGGGCTGGAACACCGCCCACATCGTCGGCAACTCGCTGGGCGGCTGGGTGGCGTTCGAACTGGAAAGCCGCGGCCGGGCGCGCACGGTCACCGGCATCGCCCCAGCGGGCGGATGGACGCGGTGGAGCCCAAGCAAATTCGAGGTGATCGCCAAGTTCGTGATGGGCATGCCGGTGTGGGCCCTGGCCCGCTTGCTCGGCCCGCGCGCGTTGCAGCTGCCGTTCAGCCGCCGGCTGGCCACCCTGCCGATCAGCGGATCGCCGGAGGGCGTCAGCGAAAGCGAGCTGCGCGCGATCATCGACGACGTCGCCCACTGCCCCGCCTACTTCCAGCTGCTGATCAAAGCGCTGCTGATGCCCGGCTTGGCGGACTTGGCCAACACCGCGGTGCCCGCCCATCTGGTGATCTGCGAAAAGGACCGGGTCTTTCCGGGACCGAGATCCCACCGCTACTTCAGGGGCCAACTTCCCAAGGGCACGCAGGTGACTGAGCTCGACGGGGTCGGTCACATCCCGATGTTCGAGGCGCCGGGGCGTATCACCGAAGTCATCACCGACTTCCTCGACCAGTCCAGCCCGCCGATCCGCGAGATCAGGTCGAGCTAGCCTCGGGCGATTAGCTCAGCGCCTTGTCCAGGTTCTCGGCGATCGTGTTGAGGAACTCCTCGCTGGTCTGCCAGTCCTGATCCTCGCCAATGAGCAGAGCGAGGTCCTTGGTCATCTGTCCACCCTCGACGGTGGTGACGACGACTTCTTCCAGCTTCTGGGCAAACTCACTGACGTCCGGGGTGTCGTCCAGTTTGCCGCGGTGCTGCAGCCCCCGGGTCCACGCGAAAATCGAAGCGATCGGGTTGGTGGAGGTGGGCTTGCCCTCCTGGTACTGGCGGAAATGCCGCGTGACGGTGCCGTGCGCGGCTTCGGCCTCGACGGTCTTGCCGTCGGCGGTCATCAGCACCGACGTCATCAACCCAAGTGAGCCGTAGCCCTGCGCGACCGCGTCGGATTGCACGTCGCCGTCGTAGTTCTTGCAGGCCCACACATAGCCGCCCTCCCACTTCAGGCAGGCCGCCACCATGTCGTCGATCAACCGGTGCTCGTAGGTCAGTCCGGCTTCTTCGAACTTGTCCTTGAATTCCTCGTCGTAGATGCGCTGGAACTCGTCTTTGAACATGCCGTCATAAGACTTGAGGATGGTGTTCTTGGTCGACAGGTACACCGGGTAATTCTCTTGCAGGCCATAGGCAAACGAGGTGCGGGCGAAGTCCTGGATCGATTCCTTGAAGTTGAACATCCCCATCACGACACCGCCGTCGTCGGGGATGCTCACCATTTCGTGCACGATCGGCTCGCTGTCGTCGTTGGGCGTGAACGTCAACGTGACGGTGCCGGGCCGGTCCACTTTGAAGTTCGTCGCACGATATTGGTCGCCAAAAGCGTGCCGGCCGATGATAATCGGCTTCTTCCATCCCGGAACCAGCCTCGGGATGTTCGAAATCATGATCGGCTCGCGAAATATCGTGCCGCCCAGAATGTTCCGGATCGTTCCGTTCGGCGACGAATACATGGACTTGAGGTCGAACTCCTTGACCCGGGCCTCGTCCGGAGTAATGGTGGCGCACTTGACGCCGACCCCGTGCTTCTTGATCGCATACGCGGAGTCGATCGTCACCTGGTCGTCGGTGGCGTCGCGGTGCTCGATGCCCAGGTCGTAGTAGTCCAGGTCGATGTCGAGATGCGGAAAGATCAGCAAGTCTTTGATCCACTGCCAGATGACGCGTGTCATCTCGTCGCCGTCGAGCTCTACTACCGTGCCTTTGACTTTGATCTTTCCGCCGTCAGACATCTGAGTCCGATCCTCCTACCCGACGATTAACGCCGCCTTTGTGGGCAACCCGGTGAGCCTGCGGGTGAGAGCACTCTCGACCCAACACTACAAGGGGTGCCCCGGACCGGACGGTTCTGAACAATCCGGACTCAGGCGGTCGCGACCTGGGCCTCCAGGGCGGCATTGAGCGTTTTGCTGGGGCGCATCACCGCGGTCGTCTTGCCGCGGTCCGGCGCGTAGTAGCCGCCGATGTCCACCGGCTGGCCCTGCGCCTCGGCCAGTTCCGCGACGATGGTGTCTTCGTTTTCGCTCAGGGCGTCGGCCAATGCGGTGAAGTGCTTGCGCAGCTCCTCATCATCGTTCTGGGCCGCCAACTCTTGCGCCCAGTACATGGCCAGATAAAACTGGCTGCCGCGGTTGTCGAGCTCACCGGTCTTGCGCGACGGGCTCTTGTTGTTGTCCAGCAGCTTGCCGATGGCGGAATCGAGCGTCTTACCCAAAATCGCGGCCCGCTCGTTACCGGTCTTAGCGCCCATGTCCTCCAGGCTGGCGCCCAACGCAAGGAACTCGCCCAGCGAATCCCAGCGCAGGTGATTCTCCTCCACCAGCTGCTTGACGTGCTTGGGCGCCGACCCGCCCGCCCCGGTTTCATACATGCCGCCGCCGGCCATCAACGGCACGATGGACAGCATCTTGGCGCTGGTGCCCAGTTCCAGGATCGGAAACAGGTCGGTCAGGTAGTCGCGCAGGATGTTGCCAGTCGCGGCGATGGTGTCCAGCCCGCGGATCAGCCGTTCCAGCGTGTAGCGCATGGAACGAACTTGCGACATGACCTGGATGTCGAGGCCCTCGGTGTCGTGATCTTTCAGATACGTCCTGACCTTCTTGATCAGTTCGTTTTCGTGGGGCCGGTAGGGGTCCAGCCAAAACAGCACCGGCATGCCGGAATTGCGGGCGCGGGTAACGGCCAGCTTCACCCAGTCGCGGATCGGCGCGTCGCGCACGATGGGCATCCGCCAGATGTCGCCGGCTTCCACATTCTGTGACAGCAGCACTTCGCCGGTGTCGAGGTCGACGATGTTGGCGACGCCGTCGTGGGTTAGTTCGAACGTCTTGTCGTGCGACCCGTATTCCTCGGCCTGCTGCGCCATCAGCCCGACGTTGGGCACGGTGCCCATGGTCGCCGGGTCGAAAGCGCCATTGGTCTTGCAGAAGTTGATGATTTCCTGGTAGATGCGGGCGAACGTGGACTCGGGGTTGACGGCCTTGGTGTCCTTTTGCCGTCCGTCGGCGCCATACATCTTGCCGCCGGCGCGGATCATCGCCGGCATCGACGCGTCCACGATCACGTCACTGGGCGAGTGGAAGTTCGAGATTCCCTTCGCCGAATCGACCATGGCCAACTCGGGGCGGTGCTCGTGACAGGCGTGCAGGTCGCGGATGATCTCGTCGTGCTGCGATGCCGGCAGCGACTCGATCTTGTTGTAGAGATCCACCAGGCCGTTGTTGACGTTGACGCCGAGCTCGTCGAACAGCTTCTGATGCTTGGCGAACGCGTCTTTGTAGAAGACCTTGACCGCATGGCCGAACACGATGGGGTGGCTGACCTTCATCATCGTGGCCTTGACGTGCAGGGAGAACATCACGCCGGTCTTGCGCGCATCCTCCATCTGTTCCTCGTAGAACTCACGCAGAGCTCGGACGCTCATGAACATGCTGTCGATGATGTCGCCCTCGGCCAGTGACACCTTCGGCTTGAGCACGATCGTCTCGCCGCTTTTAGTGACCAGCTCCATCTTCACGTCGCGCGCGCGGTCCAGCGTCATCGACTTCTCGCCGTGATAGAAGTCGCCGTGGCGCATGGTCGCCACGTGAGTGCGCGACGCCATCGACCACTCGCCCATGCTGTGCGGGTGCTTACGTGCGTACTCCTTGACCGCCTTGGGCGCGCGGCGATCCGAATTACCTTCCCGCAGCACCGGATTCACCGCACTACCCAAGACACTGGCGTAGCGCTTTTTCAGCTCCCTTTCCCGATCGGTTTTCGGATTCTCGGGATAGTCGGGAACTTTGAAGCCCTTGCCCTGCAGCTCTTTGACCGCGGCCACCAGTTGCGGAACCGAGGCGCTGATGTTCGGCAGCTTGATGATCGTGGTGTCGGGTAGCTGCGTCAGCCGGCCGAGTTCGGCGAGGTTGTCGGGGACGCGCTGCTCTTCGGTGAGGTAGTCGGGGAACTCCGCCAAGATGCGGGCCGCCACCGAAATGTCACTGGCTTCGATCTTGATGCCCGCCGGTTCGGCAAAGGCCCGCACGATCGGCAGAAAGGCATATGTCGCCAACAGCGGCGCCTCGTCGGTCAGCGTGTAGATGATGGTCGGCTGTTCGGCGCACACGGTCTGTCTCCCGGCGTCTCAAGTCAGATTGTCAGCGGCTCGCGGTGTCACGGTGGCTGCCAGTATCCCGTACCCGGTAATCGGCGGCGGTAAAGGGGTCGGGCGTTATCAAGGGCGTTTACCGTGCTTCCGTTCCGGTGGATAGCCGTGCACCGAAGCTCCTCGGGCGCGCTGGCCGGGCGGGCAGCGTCGGCGAGTCAGGTGGCGGCGTATCGCCGGCGTGCGATAAGCTTCAGGTCGGTCATGAGTGCCAGCGTTCAAGCCCCGGCTTGCTGGCCGGCAACCCTCCAACCGCGGTGGGGTGCCCCGGGTGATGACCAGGTTGAGTAGCCACAACCGGCTACGCGGCAAGCGCGGGTCCGCCGTGACGGGCCCCCCGAGTAGACAGGGAAACCTGATGCACGCCTATTTGGGCTGGCCCATCGTGTCTCACCGTTGCTGACCGAATGGCTGCCGGTTGACGTCTTCTCCGGAGGGCGTCCCAGGCGCCTACGAGCAACCACCCCCCAGCAAGCCATTGACAGAAAGCATGCAGATGAGCGCTGACGAGAACGCCGACAACGATCCCACCGCGCATTGGTCGTTCGAAACCAAGCAAATCCACGTCGGGCAGCGGCCAGACCCGACCACCCATGCACGCGCCCTGCCGATCTACCAGACCACCTCCTTCACCTTCGACGACACCGCACACGCGGCGGCACTGTTCGGGCTGGAGGTCCCGGGAAACATCTACACCCGGATCATGAACCCGACTGCCGACGTCGTCGAGCAGCGCATCGCCGCGCTCGAGGGCGGGGTGGCCGCCCTGTTCCTGGCCTCCGGCCAAGCCGCGTCGACGTTCGCACTGCTGAACCTGGCCGGCGCCGGTGACCACATCGTCTCCAGCCCGCGGCTCTACGGCGGCACCTACAACCTGTTCCACTATTCGCTGGCCAAGGTCGGCGTCGAGGTCACCTTCATCGACGACCCCGACAACCTGGAGTCCTGGCGCTCGGCGATACGGCCCAACACCAAAGCGTTCTTCGCCGAGACGATCTCCAACCCGCAAATCGACGTGCTGGACACTCCCGGCGTAGCCGGCATCGCCCACCAGAACGGGCTGCCGCTGATCGTCGACAACACGATCGCCACCCCCTACCTGATCCAGCCGTTCGCCCAGGGCGCCGACGTCGTGGTGCATTCGGCCACCAAATACTTGGGCGGGCACGGCGCCGCGATCGCCGGGGTCATTGTCGACGGCGGCACCTTTGACTGGACCAGCGGCCGCTTCCCCGAATTCACCACCCCCGACCCCAGCTACCACGGCGTGGTTTACGCCGAGTTGGGCCCACCGGCGTTCGCGCTCAAGGCCCGGGTGCAGCTGCTGCGCGACTACGGTTCTGCGGCCTCGCCGTTCAACGCGTTCCTGGTCGCGCAGGGGCTGGAGACCTTGAGTTTGCGGATGGAGCGTCACGTCGCCAACGCCCAGCGGGTCGCCGAGTTTTTGGCCGGACACGACGACGTGGTGTCGGTCAACTATGCGGGGCTGCCGAGCTCGCCGTGGTACGAACGGGGAAAGAAGCTGGCGCCCAAGGGAACCGGCGCAGTGCTGGCCTTCGAGTTGGCCGGCGGCGCGGAGGCCGGGAAGGCGTTCGTCAATGCGCTGCAGCTGCACAGCCACGTCGCCAACATCGGGGATGTGCGGTCGCTGGTGATCCATCCGGCATCGACGACCCACTCCCAACTCAGTCCCGACGAACAGCTCTCGACCGGTGTCAGCCCAGGACTGGTGCGGTTAGCCGTCGGGGTCGAGGGCATCGACGACATCCTGGCCGACCTCGAGCTCGGCTTTGCCGCGGCTCGCAAATTCGGAGCCGCCGCCGGCGACCCGCATGCCGTGGCGGCAATCTGAGGAGGCTTGGGTGACAATCTCCGACGTGCCAACTCAAGCGCTTCCCGCTGAAGGGGAACTCGGCGTCGTCGACGTCGGTTCGCTGACACTGGAAAGCGGCGTGGTGCTCGACGGCGTCCAGATCGCTGTGCAGCGCTGGGGCGAGTTGTCGCCGGAACGCGACAACGTCGTCGTGGTGTTGCACGCGCTCACCGGTGATTCGCACATCACCGGCCCTGCCGGGCCCGGGCAGCCCACGCCGGGCTGGTGGGACGGCATCGCCGGGCCGGGTGCGCCGATCGACACCGACCGTTGGTGCGCACTGTCCACCAACGTGCTGGGCGGCTGCCGTGGCTCGACCGGGCCAAGCTCGCCGGCACCCGACGGAAAGCCCTGGGGCTCACGGTTTCCGTTGATCACGATTCGCGATCAGGTGGAGGCAGACATCGCGGCGCTGGCCGCACTGGGCATCACCAAAGTTGCCGCCGTGGTCGGCGGATCGATGGGCGGTGCGCGCGCGCTGGAATGGATTATCGGCCACCCCGACGAGGTTGCGTCCGCGTTGCTATTGGCGGTGGGTGCGCGTAGCACTGCCGACGAGATCGGCACCCAGGTCAGCCAGCTCGCAGCGATCGAGGCCGACCCGAACTGGCAGGGCGGTGACTATTACGGCACCGGCCGCTCACCCGACGTCGGACTGGCGATCGCCCGCCAATTTGCGCACCTGGCTTTCCGGGGCGAGGTCGAGTTGGACACCCGCTTCGCCAATGATCCTCAGAGCGGCGAAGATCCGGCGACGGGCGGTCGGTACTCCGTGCAGGGTTATCTGGAGTATCAGAGCAGCAAGCTGGTCGCCCGGTTCGACGCCGGAAGCTATGTGGCCTTGACCCACGCGATGGTTGGCCACGACGTCGGTCGCGGCCGCGGGGGAGTCGCCGAGGCACTGCGCAACTGTCCGGTGCCGGTGGTGATCGGGGGCATTACCTCCGACCGGCTCTTCCCGCTGCGGCTCCAGGAGGAATTGGCCGCCCTGATGCCGGGATGCACCGGGCTACAGGTCATCGACTCGATCTATGGGCACGACGGCTTTTTGGTGGAATCCGAAGCGGTCGGCGAATTGGTGCGTCAGACGCTGGATTTAGCCGCCAATGAAGGTGTGCGCCGGCGGTGACCCGCTCCCGGCAAGCCCGCTCGCTGTCGTTCGGCGCCGAAGCGGCCGCCTACGAGCGGGGCCGTCCGTCCTACCCGCCGGAGGCCATCGACTGGCTGCTGCCGGCCGAGGCCCGTGACGTGCTCGACCTCGGCGCGGGGACCGGCAAGCTGACCACTCGGCTGGTGGAACGCGGCCTGGCCGTGGTGGCGGTGGACCCGATCGCTGAGATGTTGGAGGTGCTGCGCAGCTCGTTGCCGGATACCCCCGCGCTGCTGGGGACTGCCGAAGAGATTCCGCTGGCGGACAACAGTGTTGACGCGGTGCTGGTCGCCCAGGCGTGGCATTGGTTCGACCCGGCACGCGCTATTCCGGAAGTCGCCCGGGTGCTGCGGCCCGGTGGGCGGCTGGCCCTGGTATGGAACACCCGCGACGAGCGGCTCGGCTGGGTGCGCGAGCTGGGTCGCATCATCGGACGCGACGGTGACCCGGTGCGTGACAAAGTGACGTTGTCCGAGCCCTTCACCGATGTGCAACGCCACCAGGTCGAGTGGACGAGTTACCTGACGCCGCAAGCGCTTATCGACCTGGTGGCTTCCCGCAGCTACTGCATCACCTCACCGACCGAAGTGCGTAGCAAGACACTCGATGAGGTACGCCAGTTGCTGGCCACCCATCCCGCGCTGGCAAGCGCAGGCGGTCTCGCGCTGCCGTACGTGACGGTCTGCGTACGCGCCACCCTGTCTTAACTTGCGCCGAACGTCGAGTTGTTGGGCGAATTGGCGGTTTGGAGCCCAACAAGTCGACGTTCGACGGTCTAGAAGTTCAGGCCCGAGAACATGATCCGACGGGGATCGTATTTCTGGCGTACGGCACTGAGCTGGCTTAGGTTCGGGCCGAAATAGCGCGACGGCGGCTGGTTCACCTCGATGTAGTTCACGTAGCCGCCGACCGAATACGGTTGCACCGCTTGGTGCGCCGTGGCCAGCCAGCTGGTGGCAGCCGACGGCGAACCGGATGTTTCGACGTACCACTGCACCAGCGCGGACTGCCGGCGCCACGGAAAGGCGGTAGCTCCTGGCGCCACGGTGGCCAGCGCGCCGTCGAGCGCATGCATGATCGCCAACATGCGGCCCGCGCCGCGCGGGAAGGCGTCGACGGCCGCGGCGATCCCCTGAGCGGCACCGGCGTTGATGGTCGGGAAGACGTCGGACCCGCCGACATAGCCGAGCGGCGACGGGTTGAGATTGCCCACGGCCAGATACCGCACCAGGTCCAGATAGTTGAACGTGTGGTTCTCGGTGCCGGTCGGTTGTACTCCGACGGCTGACGTGATCGCGGCGGCGACGCTGCTGCCCGTGCCGGCCGGGCAGGTCGCCAGGATGCGACAGTGCGTACCCATCGCGTCGGTGGTGCTGTCGGCCAGCGCCCAGCTGCTGCGGTCGGCCGTAGTAAGCCACTTCTGCCAGCCGAGCAGAACCTGCGCGAATGCCTGCGGCGGAAAGTTGAGGTTCACCGCGTCGACGTCGGCGGTGGGGAACGTGGCGAACGTCAGCGAGGTCGTCACGCCGAAGTTCCCGCCACCGCCGCCACGTAACGCCCAGAACAGGTCTGGGTGGTTGGCGGCAGACGCGGTAACCGCTTCCCCGCTGGGCAGCACCACCGACGCCGACGTCAACGCGTCACACATCAGCCCCGCATGGCGGGATTGCGCCCCCAGCCCGCCGCCGAGAGCATGTCCCGCGGTGCCAACCGACGGGCACGTACCCGTCGCGATCCCCCGGCCGGCGGCGGCCAGCGCCTCGTGCAGCGCATACAGACTGGTGGCCGGCGTCACGGTGACCTGGCCGGTGGCGGCGTCGTAATTGATTCCCCCGGCCAGCTGACGCAAATCGAGCACCATGGTGCCGTTGGCCGTGGAGGCGCCCACATAGGAGTGCCCGCCGCTGCGCGGAGCGACCTTGAGGTTGTGGGCGGTAGCGAATGCCATCGCCTTCTGCACATCGGCCGCCGAGGTCGGAGCGACGATAGCCGCTGGTGTCGAGCCGTTATAGTTGGTGTTGAAAACCTGCTTGGCCGTGGCGAATTGGCCACCATCGCCGGGTGTCAACACATGCCCGCCGAGGGCGTTGGCCAGACCCTCCCAGCCGGAGGCGGCCGGCTCGGCGCCGGCCCGCAGCGAGCCGACTCGACCCGAACCGAAAACTGCGCCGGCGGCTAACGCTCCGACCGCACCTCGCAGAAACGTCTGCCGCGAGATCTCACGCGCCACGGCACGACCTTTGAGGTGTCATCTCCGAATTGTCGACGACGAAACCGCGATATCCGTCGACCCGGACGACGTGTCGGATTAACTAGCCAAATTGGCTATAATGGCTGTATTGGCTAGCGTCAGGCCTCCGAATGAAAGGGCCGTACCATGACCACACTGACCTTCCGCAATCGCGACGGCAAACTGGTCGACCTGCCGACGGTCGCGGCCACCCGGTTCAAAAACCAGTTCGGAGCAGTCTTCGAGGAAGCCGCGCACTCCGGCGCCGTTGCGATCACCAAGCACAACACCCCCAAGGCGGTGTTGCTGTCGGTGGCCGAATTCGAAGCGCTGACCCGTTCGCGCGAGCCCGCCCTCGACGAGTTGAGTGAGCGTTTCGACGACCTGCTCGACCGGATGCAACGGCCGGAGAACAAGGCGGCGATGGCGGCCGCGTTCGACGCCACGCCCGCGCAGCTAGGCCGCGCTGCCGTGCAGGCTGCCCGCCCAACGCCCCCGCGCTAACCACTCGGTGGCCCGCAACGACGATGCGCCGCCGGCCCGGCTGTACGTGCTCGCCGGGGTCAACGGCGCCGGTAAGAGCAGCATCGGCGGTGCGGCCATTCGCGCCGCCGGGGCGGACTACTTCAATCCCGACGAGGTGGCGCGCGCGGTGCGGGCGGCGGACCCGAGCCTGGACCAGGCCAGCGCCAACTCACTTGCGTGGCAGCAGGGAAAACGCATGCTGGAGAAAGCGATTCGCGAGCATCTTGATTTCGCGATCGAGACCACTCTGGGTGGGAGCACCATGGCCCGGCTGATCGCCGAAGCCGCGTCGCAGGGAATCGAGGTGCGCGTGTTCTATGTCGGGCTGGCCAGCGCCGACGCGCACATCGAGCGGGTCCGACAGCGGGTGCGTGGCGGCGGCCACGACATTCCCGACGCCGACATCCGGCGCCGCTATCGGCACAGCCGACTCAACCTGGTGCATCTGCTGCCCGCGCTCACCGAATTGCGTGTCTACGACAACTCCGCGCAGGCCGACCCGGCCGCCGGCCAAGCACCGCAGCCGCAGCTTGTGCTGCACGTCAATCGGGGACGTATCATCGGTCCCGACGACCTGTCGTCCACGCCCGACTGGGCGAAGCCGATCGTCGCCGCCGCGCTCGAACTCGAGCCGCCACCAGACGCATAGTGTTCAAACCTTGACCTCATCGCGTCGTGAATGTGACTGTCGTGGCCCACTGTTCCTGGGAGCGACGTGAGTGAGGAGCAGAGCATGCCGGCATTGAACAGCTGTCGCAACAGAATCGCGCTGACGATATCCACCGGGCTGATCGCCGCTGCGGCATTGGCGGCGCCGGCGCAGGCCGACTCGATCGACGACAGTTTCCTCTCCGCGCTCAACGGCGCCGGCGTCAACTACGGAGATCCGGGCAGCGCGGCCGAGCTCGGTCAGTCCATCTGCCCCATGCTGGCTCAGCCGGGCGGAACGTTCGCGTCCGCGGCGTCGAACGTGGTGGGCAACAACGGGATGTCGCCGGGTATGGCGCAGTTGTTCACCAGCATTGCGATCTCGATGTACTGCCCGTCGATGATGGCGTCGCTGGCCGACGGCAACATGCCGAACCTGCCGCAGCTGCCGGGTATGCCGGGGATACCGGCGCTCTAGCCCGTCCCCAGCGGGTCGATCGTCGACGCGATGTAGACCATCGCCGTCGCCACCACCGCCGTGGTGGCAAAGTCAGTTCCCTTGCTGCGCACCACCAAAAGCCCGGCGCGGTCCTCGGACAGCACCAGTCGCAGCACCGCCGCCGCCCCCGCACCGATGCCGATCAGCAGCGCGCCGCGGCGCCAGAAGTTGGCGGCAGCCAGCGCGAAGGCGACGACGAAGATCAGCACGACCAGCACGATCGGCCACTGGGCGGCGAAGATCATCCGGGTCCGGTCGGACACGCTCACGGCGCAGCCTCGGCCAGTTCGACGACGTTGGTCAGCAGAAAAGCTCTCGTCAGCGGGCCGACGCCGCCGGGATTCGGCGACACGTGACCAGCGACCTCCCAGACACCCGGGTGCACGTCGCCGACCAGCCCGTCGTCGGTGCGGCTGACCCCGACGTCGACGACGGCCGCGCCCGGGCGCACCATGTCGGCCGTCAGCAGATGCGGCACGCCGACGCCGGCCACGATGATGTCGGCTTGCCGGGTCAGCGCGGCCAGGTCACGAGTTGCGGTGTGGCACAACGTCACCGTGGCATTCTCCGAGCGGCGGGTCAGCAGCAGGCCCAACGGCCGGCCGACGGTCACACCGCGACCGATGACGACCACATGCGCGCCGGCGATCGGCACGTTGTAGCGGCGGAGCAGATGCACGATGCCGCGTGGTGTACACGGCAGCGGCCCCGGCGTATTGAGCACGAGCCGGCCCAGATTGGTCGGGTGCAGCCCGTCGGCGTCCTTGTCGGGGTCGACACGCTCGAGTGCGGCGTTCTCGTCCAGGTGCTTGGGCAGCGGCAGCTGCACGATGTAGCCGGTGCATTCGGGGTTGGCGTTGAGTTCGTCGATGGTCTCGTCGAGCTTGGCCTGGCTGACATCGGCGGGCAGGTCGCGGCGGATCGAGGTGATGCCGACTTTGGCGCAGTCGGAGTGCTTGCCCCGCACATAGGCCTGCGAGCCGGGATCGTCGCCGACCAGGATGGTGCCCAGGCCGGGGGTGCGCCCGGAGGCCGTCAGTGCCGCCACCCGCTGCTTGAGGTCGACGAAGATTTCATCGCGTGTTGCTTTGCCGTCCAGTGTGTTCGCAGCCACACCTGACAGTGTTTCATGCTCGCCGTTAAGCTCCCGCTATGACTGCTGCCCCGGACGTGTTCGCTCCCGCCAAACTCGGTCCGCTGACGCTGCGCAACCGCATCATCAAAGCGGCGACGTTCGAGGCCCGCACGCCCGATGCGCTGGTGACCGACGACCTGATCGAATACCACCGGCTGCCGGCGGCCGGCGGGGTCGGCATGACGACAGTGGCCTACTGCGCGGTCTCCCCCGGCGGCCGCACCGGCGGCAACCAGATCTGGATGCGCCCGGAGGCCGTGGCCGGATTGCGCCGGCTCACCGAGACCGTGCACGCCGAGGGTGCAGCGGTCAGCGCTCAGATCGGGCATGCAGGCCCGGTGGCCGACGCCCGCTCCAACAAGGCCCGCGCGCTGGCGCCGGTGCGGTTCTTCAACCCGATCGGGATGCGCTTCGCCAAGAAGGCCACCCGCGACGACATCGACGACGTCATCGCGGCGCACGCCAACGCCGCCCGGCTGGCCGTCGACGCCGGATTCGACGCCGTCGAAATCCATTTGGGCCACAACTATTTGGCCAGTTCTTTTCTGAGTCCACTGATCAACCGGCGCGCCGACGAGTTCGGCGGCTCGTTGGAGAACCGGGCCAAGGTCGCGCGCGGACTGGTACTGGCCGTTCGCCGCGCCGTCGATCAGCAGATTGCGGTGACCGCCAAACTCAACATGGCCGACGGTGTGCGCGGTGGTATCTCGCTCGAAGAGTCGCTGACCACCGCCAAGTGGCTGCAGGACGACGGCGGGCTGGATGCGCTCGAGCTCACTGCCGGCAGCTCACTGGTCAACCCGATGTATCTATTCCGCGGCGACGCGCCGATCAAGGAATTCGCCGGCGCCTTCAAGCCGCCGCTGCGCTGGGGGATGCGGATGACCGGTCACAAGTTCCTCCGCCAATACCCTTACCGCGATGCGTATCTGCTGCGCGACGCCCGGCTGTTCCGCGCCGAGCTGTCCATGCCGCTGATTTTGCTCGGGGGCATCACCAACCGGGAAACGATGGAGTTGGCGATGGCCGAAGGGTTCGACTTCGTCGCGATGGCCCGCGCGCTGCTGGCCGAGCCCGACTTGGTCAACCGGATCCGCGACGAACACGCTGTTCATTCGGCATGTACGCACTGCAACCAATGCATGCCGACGATCTACAGCCGCACCCGTTGCGTGGTGACCGGCGCGCCCGACCGATTGCCGGTCGGGTAGGGCCAGCGCGCAGCGTCTTGCGCCGCCCGCCGCCACAACGCATACAGTCGGTTCGGTGAATCAACCGGCTACAGTTGTCTCGATGAGTCAAGCAGCACCGCCCGCGCTGACGGTTCGATACGACGGATCTGAACGTACCTTCGCGGCGGGCCATGACGTGGTCGTCGGTCGCGACCTTCGCGCCGACATGCGCATCACCCATCCGCTGATTTCGCGCGCGCATCTGTTGCTGCGGTTCGACCAAGGTCGCTGGCTGGCGATCGACAACGGTTCGTTGAACGGGACGTTCGTCAACGGACGCCGAGTCCCGGTGGTCGACATCCACGACGGCCAGACGGTCAACATCGGCAATCCGGACGGGCCGCGGCTGACTTTCGAAGTCGGACGGCACGCCGGGATGGCCGGCCGACCGCCACAGACCGCCTCGATGCGAGTCGTTCAGCCGCCGCCGCGGCCGTCGCAGCCGCAGCCGGCGCGCGGGGGCAGCGCACCGCACGCCGCGCAGTCTCCCGGCATGCGGCCCCATCCCCCCGGCCCGTCTCATCCCTCCGGTCCGCCACCGCAGCCGATGTACCAGAACAGCGGCGGTCAGCGCGCGGGTTATCCGAGCACCCCGCCGCCGCCGCGGCAGCCACCACCGCCGCCGCCCTCACCGCGCACCCAGATGGCGCCGGCCGCCAGCAAGCCCCCCGAGGTGGGGAACCTGGCGACCAAGATGTTCCAGGCGTTCCGGCCGGGAGCCGCGACGCCGGACAAGCCTGCCGGTTCGGCCACGATCGGACGCGCCAACGACAACGACATCGTCATCCAGGACGTGCTGGCGTCGCGGCACCACGCGTTCCTGGTGCCGTCGCCGCTGGGCACCGAGATCCGCGACGCGCGCAGCATCAACGGCACGTTCGTCAACGGGGTGCGGGTGGGCTCGGCGGTGCTGAGCGAGGGCGATGTGGTCACGATCGGCAACATCGACCTGGTATTCACCGACGGCAACCTGGTCCGCCGCACCGAGGCCGCGACCCGCACCGGCGGTCTGGAGGTGAACGCGGTTCACTTCAAGATCGACGGCAAGGAACTGATCGACAACATCTCGTTCACCGCTCGGCCCGGCACGCTGACCGCGATCATCGGTGGCTCCGGTGCGGGCAAGACCACGCTGTCGCGGCTCGTTGCCGGATACACCAATCCCAGCCAGGGCGCGATCACCTTCGAGGGACACGACATCCACCGCGAGTACGCGACGATGCGCAGCCGGATCGGGATGGTCCCGCAGGACGACGTCGTGCACCGCCAGCTCACCGTCAACCAAGCGCTGGGCTACGCCGCCGAGCTGCGGCTGCCCCCTGACACCAGCAAAGAGGAACGCGCCCAGGTGGTCGCGCAGGTGCTCGAGGAACTCGACCTGACCAAGCAGGCCGACACCCGGGTGGACAAGCTGTCCGGCGGCCAACGCAAACGCGCCTCGGTGGCGCTGGAACTGCTCACCCAGCCCTCACTGCTGATCCTCGACGAGCCGACGTCCGGGCTGGACCCGGCGCTGGACCGGCAAGTCATGCTCATGCTCAAGTCGCTGGCCGAGGCCGGCCGCACCGTGCTGGTGGTCACCCACTCGGTGTCCTATCTCGACGTGTGCGACCAGATCCTGCTGGTGGCGCCGGGCGGTAAGACCGCGTTTTGCGGTCCGCCCAGCCAGGTCGAGTCCGCGTTCGGTACCACGAACTGGGCAGAAATCTTCGCCAAGGTGGGCGCCGACCCCGACGAAGCCAACCGGCGCTTCATCGAGAGGAAAGGTGACAAGCTGCCGTCCCAAGCCGGCGGGCGTCAGGAGGCGCCAGGCGACTTGGGCGAGCCGGTCCACACCGACTTGTGGCGGCAGCTATCGACGATTGCCCGGCGTCAGGTTCGGCTCGTCGTTTCCGACCGCGGCTACACGGTGTTCTTGGCGGTATTGCCGTTCCTGATGGGCGCGCTGACGCTGACCGTGAAAGGGCACAAGCCAGGACTCGGTGTTGCTGACCCACAAGGCGCCGCGCCCACGCAGCCGCAGTACATTCTGGTGCTGCTGTGTATCGGCGCGGTGTTCATGGGCACCGCGTTGACGATCCGTGACCTGATCGGCGAACGCCCGATCTTCCGCCGAGAACAGGCGGTGGGGCTGTCCACCACGGCCTACCTGCTGGCGAAGGTCGTCGTGTTCTCTGTGTTCGCGACCCTCCAGGCGGGGATCGCGGTGATCATCGTCCGGCTCGGCAAGGGCGCGCCCACCGCGGATCCGCCGTTCTTCGGTAGCTCCACGTTGTCGTTGTTCTTCACCGTGGCCGCCACCTGTGTCGCCTCGGCGATGCTCGGCCTGCTGCTGTCGGCGCTCGCGAATTCCAACGAGCAGATCATGCCGCTGCTGGTGGTGTCGATCATGTCGCAGCTGGTGCTCTGCGGCGGGATGGGGATCCCGGTGACCGGCCGGTTCGGTTTGAACCAGCTGTCGTTTGTGACGCCGGCCCGCTGGGGGTTCGCCGCCGGGGCGTCGTCGGTCGACTTCCCGCACCTGGTGAAAGTGCCGCAAATTCCAACCGAAGACCGGTGGTGGCAGCACTCGAAGCACATCTTCGTGATCGACATGTTGATGCTGGCCGCGCTGTCGGTGGCCTATGGCCTCTACATCAGGTGGCACATCCGGCTCAAACGCTGAGCATCGCCGAGGTCAGCTGCCGGTGGGCGACAGGCTCGCCAGCGCGTATTCACTGATCGCAATCAGCGCGTCGGTGGCCGATCGGCGATCGCGGGCATCGATGCTGATGATCGGGATGTGCGCGGCCAGCGCCAATGCTTTGCGCACTTCGGCGACCGGATACCTTGGCGCACCGTCGAACTCGTTGACCGCAATGAGGAACGGCAGATTGCGGTGTTCGAAGAAGTCGACGGCCGCGAAGCTGTCCTGCAGGCGTCGGCAGTCGACCAGGACGATCGCGCCGATGGCACCGCGCACCAGGTCGTCCCACATGAACCAGAACCGACGCTGCCCGGGCGTGCCGAACAGGTAGAGCACCAGATCCTCGTCGAGGGTGATCCGACCGAAGTCCATGGCCACCGTGGTGGTCCGCTTGTCGGGGGTGGCCTCCAACATGTCGACTCCGGAGGACGCGTCGGTGACCATCGCCTCGGTGCGCAGCGGCATGATCTCGGACACCGCACCGACGAACGTCGTCTTGCCGGCGCCGAACCCGCCCGCGACGACGATCTTCGTCGAAGCTGTTTCCCGTCGCGGGTCCCGCCGCTCAGAGTGCTCGAAGGCCACGCAGCGTCCTTCCTATGAGTTCGCGGCGTTCATCGCGGGTCGAACGCTCGGTCAAGGTCGGGCTCACTCGAAGGTAGCCCGCGGTCACCAGATCTCCGACCAGGACGCGCGCCACGCCCAGCGGCAGATTCAGCCGGGCCGAGATTTCGGCAACGGAGGGGCTTTTGGTGCACAGCTGGACGATTCTTCCTCTCATGTCGTCGGTCGGCCATTTGTGGAACAGCGCCGACTCCAACGTCTGCACCGGCGCTTCCAGCGGAAGGTCGACGGTGGTGTCGGTCCGTCCGGCCGTCAGCGTGTAGGGGCGGACCAGGCTCGCCTCAGGTCGCGGTGGCGGCGGCTCGCGTCTGTCCATGGCGGCTCACGAGTGCTGGATGGGTTGGGCGCGTCTCGACGACTGGACGACGCCGCCCACCCGTTCCACGAGCACGGCCATCTCGTATCCGATCTGGCCGATGTCACACGACGTCGACGCCAACGTGGCCAGATGCGAGCCGTCACCGACGCGCATCAACAACAGGTAGCCGTTCTGCATCTCCACCACCGACTGCAGCACTGCCCCGCCGTCGAACAGCTGCGCGGCGCCGGTGGCCAGGCTGGCCAGCCCGGACGACACCGCGGCCAGTTGATCCGCCCGGTCGGTCGGCAGGTGCTCGCTGGCAGCCATCAGCAGTCCGTCGACGGATACCAGAATCGCGTGCGACACTCCGGGCACCTCGCGGGCGAAGTTCGATACCAGCCAATCCAGCGAGTTGCCGTACGCCTGGTTGGTCATTCGTGATCGGGTCCTTGATGTGTCTCGCGGGCGTGCGACCGTCCGGCGCGCACACCGCCGAAGTGGCTGCTGATGGAAGCGCGGATCGCGTCCGGGTTTCGCGCCGGAGCTTGATGCCGGCCGGAACCAAATCCGCCGTTCGATGCTACCGCGTCGGCTTCGTCGGCCCGATGCTGCGCGACGCCGTTGACCCGGTCCCCGCGGTCGGGGGGCGCCTCGACGGCCGCGCCGGGCACTAAACGCGCACCGGGTTCACGCACCGGCAGCCCCTGCTCGGTGTGGTCCTGGACGGGTACGTTCTCGGCCTCGGCGGCCACCGACCAGCCACGGTCCCACACCGATTTCCAGTCCAGGTCTGCGCTGCGCGCCAACTCGTGCGGATCGACGAGCCACTCGGAGAGCATCCGCTGATAGATCAGGTCCTCGGGCGCCTCCGGTGCCTGGTTGGCGCGGCCCGGCGACGCGGCGACATCCGGCGGCCAGTCGTCGTGCGGCTCCTCGACATCGGGCTCCGACATGGCCCGTGCTCGCGAGGAGAAGAACGAAGAGGTATTCGAAAACGGTTGCGGCGCAGACGGCCCGACCGGCTCCTGGCGCTCGGTCTGACGCCAGGGTTCCGGCAGTTCGCGTCGGCCCGGTCGATCGTCCTGCTCGGGCGGGCCGGGCGGCGCTCCGGTGATGCCGCTGGACCCGGGGGTGCGCCGCGGCAACAGGCCAAACGGTGAGTCGGGCGAATGCGACCCGTTGCGCTCCGCCGGTTGGGCCGCCGCGGCGAATTCGGCGGTTTCGGCGTAGTCGGGCGCCGGGACGGCGTCGTCGACAGTGCGCGGCGGCGGCACAGCAGATACCGGCTCGCCATACTGCTCGGCGTCGGCCAGCACCGATGTCGGCAGGTACAGCTCGGCGGTGGTGCCCGAACGGCGGTCGTCGCGGGAGGGGCCGCGCAGCCGCACCCGGATGCCGTGCCGGCCGGCCAGCCGGCCCACGACGAACAGACCCATGTGGCGGGCATTGTCGGGGGTGACCTCGCCCCCGGCGCGCAACCGCATGTTGGCGATGCGCCGGTCGGCGTCGGTCATGCCCAGCCCAGCGTCGACGATCTCGAGGTGGACTCCGCCGTCGTTGCGGCGTGCGGCGGTCACCCGGACCGGTGCGGTCGGCGGCGAGTAGCGCAGCGCGTTGTCGATCAGCTCCGCGAGCAGATGGATGACGTCGCCGGCGGCGACGCCGGCGATGGCGCACTCGGGCACCGTCGGGGTCTCCACCCGGCGGTAGTCCTCGACCTCGGAGGTGGCCGCGTTGATCACCGTCGCCAGCGGCACCGGCTCGCGCTGATCGCCCCGCGAGCTTTGGGCGCCGGCCAGCACCAGCAGGTTGGCTCCGTTGCGGCGCATCCGGGCGGCCAGGTGGTCCAGCCGGAAGAGACTCTCGAGACGATCGGGATTGTCCTCGTTGCGCTCCAGCCGGTCGATCAGTGAGAGCTGCTGGTCGACCAGCGAGCGGTTGCGTCGGGACATGGTCTCGAACATGTCGTTGACCAGCAGCCGTAACCGCGCCTCGTCACCGGCCAGCAGCAACGCCTGGGTATGCAGTTCGTCGACGGCGTGCGCGACCTGTCCGATCTCCTCGGTGGTGTAGACCGGCAGTGGCTCGGGGGCGCGCTCGTCGCCGGCCCGTACCCGGGCGATTTCACGTTCGAGGTCCTCGTGGGCGACCTTCAGCGCGCCGTCGCGCAACACCCGCAGCGGGGCGATCAGCGAGCGCGCCACCAGCAGCACGATCACCAGTGCGGCCACGATGGCTGCCAGCACCAGCACGGTGTCGCGGATCGCAGCGTCGCGGCGATCGTTGGCCCGATCCTCCACCGACTTGGTCACCGTGGCGGTGGTGTCTTTGATCAGCTCCGCGGCGATCGAGTCGGTGGTCTGGATCGACCGCAGCAGCGCCGGGTTGTCGACCAGCAGGCTGGACGGGTCGGACATAATCGCCATCCGGGTCACCATCTGCTGCTGCAGCTTCTTGGCGTCCGGTGACCCGACGCCGAGCACCTCGGCCATCCCGAACAGCGTCGACGGCTCGGTGCCGGCCAACGTGATCATCGAGGTGCGCAGCTCCGGCTCGGGCAGATCCCCGCCACGGGTGACCAGCAGCTGCTGCATCATCATTTGGCCGCGGGCCCCGATCGCGCGGCTCAGGCCTTGCGCACCGGCCCGGATCTTCTCGTTGTCGACGCGTACCGACCCGTCCACGGCATTCTCGGCCGTCAGCAGGATCGGTGCATACGTGGTCACCCGCTCTCGCAAGCCGATGCTGTTCGATGCCACCCGGTCCAATAACGCCTGCCCGCCGTTGAGCATGGTGTTGACGCCGGCTCGAACGTCGGGCGCGGCGTCGGTGTCGGCCAACCGCGCCTGCAGTTCGTGTTTGCGCGCCTCGTAGTTCTTCTTGGCGCCCTCGACATCGCCCCCGGTGGAGGTGGCCAGCAACGCCACGTCGAGTGCCGACATGTATTTGGTGATGGCCGGCACGACTTCGGCGCGGTCGGCGGCGCGGCGCAGATCCTTCGCGTCGGTCATGGCGCCGGCGATCCGCAATCCGCCGAACACCATCGCGAGCGCCAGCGGCACCACGACGATCGCGACGACTTTCCAACGGACCGGCCAATTGCGCAGCGACCATGTCGGCGGTCGTTGCGACGCAGCGACTTCCGCGCTTGGGGTTTCTGGATCAGCCGGCTCGACCACTTCGGCCGGGCGGGCGAACATGGGGCCCGAACCACGGCTGTGTGTTCGCGCGTCGTTCATAGGACTTCCTGCTCAATTGCACCCGCCCAGGCAGACGGGCGAGCGATATATACGCCTGGCAATCCGACGAGTATGACAGCCTGCGGCCACGGTGACCATAATTCTTACTGAACAGACAGAGTTCGCGACCCCGTGCCGGACTGCCGAAACGATAGCTGAGCAAACCGGCAAGGCCTACGCCGGCCGAAGGATCGCGACGAGGAATTCGGAGTCGTCGGTGAACGGTCGCAGATCCCAGGTGGACAACAGCAGATCGTGGGCGAACCCGGCGTCGGCGACGTGGTCGAGGAACTCCGCGAACTCGTAGTCGCGGCCGGCGCCGAAGCCGATCACCGCTCGACCGCCGGCCCTCAGGTGGGCGCGCAGCCGGCCCAGCACTTGGACGCGGGTGCTCGGGGCAAGGAAGGTCATGACATTGCCCGCCGACACGATGAGGTCGAACGGTTCGGTGATGCCGCGCGCGGGCAAGTCGAGTTCGGCGAGGTCGCCGACGAGCCAGCGTGATCCGGGATGGTCCTGCTCGGCCGCCTCGATCAGCGTGGGGTCGACGTCGACGCCGACCACCTGGTGACCGGCCGCGGCCAGATACCCGCCCAGCCGGCCCGGGCCGCAGCCGGCGTCGAGGATGCGGGCCCCGCGGGGCGCCATCGCGTCCACCAGCCGAGCCTCGCCGACCAGATCCTCGCCGGCGCGCGCCATGGCGCGGAAGCGCTCGATGTACCAGTGCGAATGGCCGGGATCGGCCGCGACCCTCTGCATCCAGATGCTCTGCTCGACCATAGGAGCAATTATCCCCGGAGCAGACGGCGCCTCCGTAGCTGGCGAGCACCCGTGTACAGGGGAGGATGGCGAGTTGTGTTCAAGATGCTGTTCTACTCGCCCCGGATTGCGCCCAATACCGGTAACGCGATCCGGACTGCGGCGGCCACCGGCTGTGAGCTGCATTTGGTCGAGCCGTTGGGCTTCGACCTGTCCGAACCCAAGTTGCGTCGCGCCGGGCTGGACTACCACGACCTGGCGTCGGTCACCGTGCACCCCTCGCTGGAGGCCGCGTGGCAGACGTTGTCGGCGGGGCGGGTCTTCGCGTTCACCGCGCATGCGACGACGCTGTTCACCGAGGTGAGCTATCAGCCCGGCGATGTGTTGATGTTCGGGCCGGAGCCCACCGGGCTGGACGCGGCCACTCTGGCCGATGCGCACATCACCGACGCGGTCCGCATCCCGATGCTGAGCGGGCGACGGTCGCTGAACCTGTCCAACGCCGCGGCGGTGGCGGTGTACGAAGCGTGGCGCCAGCAGGGGTTCAGCGGTTCTTGACCGCCGAGTGGCCACTTAATGCACGCGAATCGCCTCGAACCGTGGCATAACTGGCATTCGGCGAAGGCATTACCAGCTGTTCCAGTGGGTGACGGTCTCGGCGGGCAACCGCTTGGCGGGTTTGAAGTCGGTGCCCTTGGTGTAGGCGATCGGGAACAGCCCGCCCTGGCTGTATTTGTCGAACGGAATGCCGAGCAGGTCGGCGGCCTGCTTCTCGCCGTCGCCGAGCAGGTGCAGTGTCGTCCACGCCGAGCCCAGGCCGCGGGAGCGCAACGCCAGCATCAGGCTCCACACCGCCGGCAGCAGCGATCCCCAGAACGACGCGCTCATCCCGGCCGGCGCCCCGTCCGGGCGGCCCTCCAGGCACGGGATCAGCATTACCGGCACCTCGTGGAAGTGCTCGTTGAGATATTTGGCCGAGCTGTAGACGTGGGGTCGGCGTTCGTCGCGGCTGTCGCCGTACTCCGGCTTGGGCTGGTCGAGGTACGGAGTGGCGTTGGCGCGGTAGATATCGGCCAGCGCCTTCTTCTTGTCGGCGTCTTCGACGAACACCCACTGCCAGCCCTGCGCGTTGGAGCCGGTGGGCGCCTGCAGCGCCAACTCCAGGCATTCGTTGAGCACGTCGCGGGACACCGGCTTGTCCAAGTCGAGGCGCTTGCGCACCGATCGGGTGGTGGTGAGTACTTCGTCGAACGACAGATTCAAGGTCATGTGTGGAGGTTATCCCCCTGGGCGCGAGCGTGCGTGTCCCCGGACGACACGCCGGGTCTATAACCGGTTTTACGCACGCTCGCGCACGAACTCGCGCGGAACATCAGCGGAAGTCGCGGGACTTCGAGCCCATTCTCAAGGTCAGCTCGGCCAACCGCTCGGCGACGACAGTGACTGCGCCGCTGGCGTTTTGGACCTGGCCGCGGACCACCAGCGCCGACGCTGTCTGCGCCAGCTTGCGGTGTCGCGCCCACACTCCTGGCGTGCAGAGCACGTTGACCATCCCGGTCTCGTCTTCGAGGTTGAGAAACGTCACTCCCTGGGCGGTCCCCGGCCGTTGCCGATGAGTCACCGCGCCGGCGATCAACACCCGATCGCCGTCGGGCACCGACAACAATGCCTCGGCGGGCAGCACCCCCATCGCATCCAGATCCGCGCGCAGAAACTGGGTCGGATAGCTGTCCGGGGAAATGCCGGTCGCCCACACGTCGGCGGCGGCCAGCTCCAGCTCGCTCATCCCCGGCAACGCCGGGATGTGCGACGACGAGCCCACTCCGGGCAGGCGGTCTGGGCGTTGGGTGGCGGCCGCCCCCGCCGCCCACAGCGCCTCCCGTCGGGAGAGCTCGAAGCAACTCAGCGCTCCGGCAGTGGCCAACGCTTCGGTCTGCGGCACGCTCAACTGCACACGCATCGTCAAATCCAGCAGAGAAGTAAACGGGCCGTTGGCTTTTCGTTCCTCCACCAGTTGCTCGGCCAGATCGTCGCCGATATGACGCACACTGCCCAGCCCCAGCCGCACCTGCATCCCGGCGTTCTCCAGGGTGGCGTACGCGAGGCTGGCGTTGACGTCGGGCCCGTGCACGATCACCCCGTGCCGGCGGGCGTCGGCCACCAGCGACTGCGGCGAATAGAAGCCCATCGGCTGGGCACGCAGCAACGCTGCACAAAACGCCGCCGGATGGTGCAGCTTGAACCACGACGAGTAGAACACCAGCGACGCGAAACTCAGCGCATGGCTTTCCGGGAAGCCGAAGTTGGCGAACGCTTCCAGCTTTTCGTACACCCGCTCGATCACATCGTCGGGGGCGCCGTGTAGCTGACGCATGCCGTCGTAGAACCGGCCACGCAGCCGTCGCATCCGCTCGGCTGAGCGCTTGGACCCCATGGCCCGCCGCAACTGGTCGGCCTCGGCCGCCGAAAACCCGGCGCAGTCGACCGCGAGCTGCATCAGCTGTTCCTGAAACAACGGTACGCCAAGGGTTTTCCGCAGCGCGGATTCCATCGACGGGTGGTCGTAGACAGTCGGGTCGACGCCATTGCGTCGCCGGATGTAGGGATGCACCGAGCCGCCCTGGATGGGCCCGGGACGGATCAGCGCAACCTCGACCACCAGGTCATAGAATTTGCGTGGTCGTAGACGCGGCAGGGTGGCCATCTGGGCTCGCGACTCCACCTGGAATACCCCGACCGAATCGGCGCGGGCCAGCATCTCATAGACCGCCGGTTCGGAGAGGTCCAGCTTGGCCAGGTCCACCTCGATGCTCTTGTGTTCGGCCACCAAGTCGACGGCATAGTGCAGCGCTGAGAGCATGCCCAGCCCGAGCAGATCGAATTTCACCAAACCGATTGCTGCACAGTCATCTTTGTCCCACTGCAGCACACTGCGGTTTTCCATCCGCGCCCATTCCACCGGGCACACGTCGGCGATCGGGCGGTCACAGATCACCATGCCGCCGGAGTGGATGCCCATATGCCGCGGCAAGTTCTGGATTTGCGTCGCCAGGTCGATCACCTGCTCGGGGATGCCGTCGACGTCGGGACAGTTGGCCAGCCCGTTCCATGTGCTGATCTGTTTGCTCCACGCGTCCTGCTGCCCCTGCGAGAACCCCAGCGCACGGGCCATGTCCCGCACCGCAATCCGCCCGCGGTAGGTGATGACGTTGGCGACTTGGGCGGCATAGTCGCGACCGTATTGGTCATAGACGTACTGGATGACCTTTTCCCGCTGGTCCGACTCGATGTCGATGTCGATGTCGGGCGGGCCGTCGCGAACCGGCGACAAGAAGCGTTCGAACAGCAGCTCGTTGGCCACTGGATCGACCGCGGTGACCCCGAGCGCAAAACAGACCGCGGAGTTGGCCGCCGATCCCCTGCCCTGACACAGGATGTTGTTCTTCCGGCAGAACCGGGTGATGTCATGGACCACCAAAAAATAGCCCGGAAACTTCAGCTGCTCTATGACATTCAGTTCATGGTCGATCTGTGCGTAGGCCTTCGGCGCCTGCTCGGGGGGGCCGTAGCGGTCACCGGCACCGGTCATCGTCAACTCGCGCAGCCAGCTGTCTTCGGTATGGCCGGCCGGCACGTCGAACGGCGGCAGCTGGGGAGCGATCAACGCCAGCCCGAAGGCGCACTGCTCGCCAAGCTCGGCCGCGGCGGTCACCGCGCCGGGACACCAGGCAAACAGCCGGGCCATCTCCTCTCCGGAGCGCAGGTGCGAGCCGCCCAGCGGGGCCAGCCAGCCGGCGGCCTCGTCCAGGGACTGGCGGGCCCGTATCGCGCCCATGGCCATCGCCAGTCGACTTCGCGAGGGCGCAGCGAAGTGTGCGCCGGTGGTGGCGACGACGCCGAGCCCGAATCGAGTTGCCAGCTCGGCTAATTCGGCGTTGCGCTGGTCGTCGCATGGCTGGCCGTGATGGGTTAGTTCGACGCTGACTCGCTCGGCGCCGAATCGGTCCACCAACTCGGCCAACGCCACCGCCGCCGCCTCCGGGCCTCCGCTACAAAGCGCTTGCCGGACATGGCCTTTACGGCAGCCGGTCAGAATGTGCCAATGCCCGCCCGCTGCCTCGGACAGCGCATCGAAATCAAAGCGCGGCTTACCTTTTTCACCGCCGGCCAGGTGCGCGGCGGCCAGCTGCCGGGACAGCCGTCGATAGCCTTCGGCACCGCGGGCCAACACCAGCAGGTGCGGACCGGGCGGGTCGGGCTCGTCGGTGCGGGCGCCGGACGCCAAAGACAGTTCGGCGCCGAAGACGGTTGCCATGTCCAGTTCCGCGGCGGCTTCGGCGAACCGCACCGCGCCGTACAGACCGTTGTGATCAGTCAGCGCGATAGCGCGTAGATCCAGTCGCACGGCCTCTTCGACCAACTCCTCCGGCGTGCCGGCCCCGTCGAGAAAGCTGAACGCCGAATGCGCGTGCAACTCGGCATAGGCGACCGACGAACGAATTGCCCGGTTACCCTCCGGCGGCTGATAGCTTCCACGCTTGCGCGATCGGGGGCCGTCGTCGGGCGGCGCAGCCGCAAGGGACCCGCCGCGCTCGGCTTCGCCGCGCTTGCGATCGCCGCGGGGCTTGCCGTCGAGCACCCGCTCCATCTCCGCCCAGGTCGGCGGGCCATTGCCCCAGCCCACCCGGCCAGTGTATCGAATATATGTTCGAAGTGAATTGGCTATGCCCCCCGGGCCACGATCACCGGCGTACGTGCCGCCTGCACGACGGCCACGCTGACCGAACCCAACAACATGCCCGCGAAGCCGCCCCGACCGTGGCTGCCGACGACGACCAGCTGGGCGGAACGTGATTGCTCGATCAACTGGTCGGCGGGCCGGTCGCTCACCACCACGCGGCGCACCGTGACTTCGGGATAGCGCTCTTGCCAGCCCGTCAGCGCCTCGGCAAGTACCCGCTCGCCTTCCGACTGCATGGTGGCGAGGTCGATACCGGCGAACTCGAAGACGTTGGCGTCGTGCCAGGCGTACACGGCGACAAGCTCGACGCCGCGCAACGCCGCCTCCTCGAAGGCCACCGCCGTCGCCGCCTCGGAGACCCGGGAACCGTCGACACCGACGACCACCGGGGCGTCGGCGGGGTGCGCCGAGGGTTCTTCGTCGTGAATGACCGCCACCGGGCAGCGCGCGTGCCGGACGAGGTTGGAACTGACCGAGCCCAGCAGGCTGCGCCGCAACCATCCGTGGCCGCGGCATCCCACCACCACCATCGCGGCTTCCTTCGTCAAGTCCACCAGGGTGGGAACGGTTGAGCCGACTATGGATTCCGTGCCGACGTGGGCCAGCCCGGCCCGCTGGGCGAGCGTCAAGGCTTCTTGCAGATGGCGTTGCCCCTGCTCCTCTTGCCATTCCATGTACCCGGGCGGCATCGGGGTCTCCGGAAAGGTCATCACCACGGGCGGGGCGAGCACATGGACCAACGTCAGCGAAACGCCACGCATGAGTGCATCGCGTGCCGCCCAATTCACCGCGACTTTCGACGACGGTGATCCGTCCACACCGACCAGAATTCCGTTGTGCGATACCGGGGCCGACATGATGCTCCTCCTCACCTGCTACCACGCTAATTCGGCGGCGCACCTAATGTCATGGGTATGTCAGTCGTCATCGACCCGCGCCGCCACGACGCGGTGCTGTTCGACCTGCCGGCCGACACCGCACTGCTCGAGCGACTGCGCGACGCCGGTGTCGCCACCGCGCCAGCCGAAGCGCCCGCGTTCGTCGCGGCGGCGGACCGGCTGTCGGTCCGGCCGGGCCGGTGTGCCGTCGTCACCGCAACACCGCAGGGAGTGGCCGCGGCGCGGGACACCGGATTCGCATTGGTCATCGGTGTTGCGACGGGATCCGCCGAGGGGCTGCGTGACCGGGGCGCCGACGCGGTGGTCGCCGACCTGGGTGAGGTCGCCGTGCGGACCGGAGATCGGCGGATGTCGGAGCTGGCCGACGGCCTGCAAGCCGCCGACGAGCTGGCCGAACAGCGCCCGGCGGTGTTCTTCGACTTCGACGGCACGCTGTCGGAGATCGTCGACGATCCCGACACCGCGCGGCTGGCCGAGGGCGCAGCCGAGGCGTTGAGGCTGTTGACCACGCGGTGCCCGGTTGCGGTGCTGTCGGGCCGCGATCTCGCCGACGTGCAGCAGCGGATCGGGCTACCCGGCATCTGGTATGCGGGCAGTCATGGTTTCGAGCTGACCGGCGCCGACGGTGAGCACCACCAAAACGAGGAAGCTGCCGCCAGCATCCCAGTGCTCGAGAAGGCGGCTGCCGAGTTACGCAGTCAGCTGGCTGCGGTCGACGGTGTTGTCGTGGAGCACAAGCGATTTGGTATCGCCGTGCATTATCGAAATGCCGCACGGAACCGGGTTGGTGAGGTTTCGGCCGTCGTGCGGACCGCCGGCCGACGCAGTGAGCTGCGGGTGACCACTGGGCGCGAGGTCATCGAGTTACGGCCCAACGTCGACTGGGACAAGGGAAAGACGCTGCACTGGGTGCTCGACTACATCCAAGATGCTGACTCCGCCCCGCTGCTGCCGATTTATCTCGGCGACGACATCACCGACGAGGACGCCTTTGACGCGATCCGCGACGACGGCGTCGGAATCGTGGTGCGCCACAGCGACGACGGTGACCGCGCCACCGCAGCGGGCTACGCATTGGACAGTCCGGATCGCGTTGTTGCATTCACGCGGCGGCTGGCACGTCAGATCGGTACCGAACGCGGCGGCACCGTTTCTTAAAGGGCAGTGTCGCGCGGCTGGTCGATTTCCACCAGCCTGCGAGCGATCTCGACGACCCGGGTATTGCTTTGTTGTGACAATCTGACCAGCAACCGAAATGCCGCATCAGCGCTAAGGCCATAGCGCTCCATCACCATGCCCTTGGCCTGGCCGATGATGTCGCGGGTTTCCACCGCTTGGCGCAACTGCTCGTTCTCCGCGGACAACGCGCGGAGTCGTTCCCGCTCGGCTGGCAGCGCGGCCGCGAAAACCGCCAGCACGTGCAGTTGCTCGGCCGGAGATAACGTGTCGTCAGCTTCGAGCGCGTGCGCCATCGCTGACAGAGTGCTTTGCAGATCGGTCAGCTCTTCGACCTGATGGACGATGCCGACCAGCTCGCCATGGTCGTAGACCGGCGAATTGCGCGGGCCCCACACCTTCGGCACGAATTTTCCCGACTGCGCGGGATCGGCGACGTCATAGCGTTGAACCCACATATCGTGGCTACGGCCGGTGCGCATCACGGTCTCCAGCGAAGCACCGAGGTTGTGGGTGCCGCACGCCTCCGGGTCGTCGGGGTTGTCCGGGAACGCCTCGAACAACAGCTCACCGACCAGCTCGTCGCGCGGGCGCAGGGTCGCGCGTTCATAGGCGCTGTTCACCCCACGAATCCGCAGCGTCGGATCCAGCAACAGCATCGGCATCGCCGACGACTCCGGCACGACACTGCGAGCAATCAGACCAAATGACGTCTGATCTGGCACTTCCGAAACCCCACCGTGAACGATTTAACGGACGTGATGGGGGTGCCCACATCCGTCGACGCTCAATCCACCAGTGTCTGCTTACTCAGCGCTCGGCTGCAGCTGTAAAGATCAAACGATGGCGATCTTCCGGCGACTGGGATCTGTGGCGTGCGTCGTTGCCGTGCTTTCGGCGGGCTGCACCTCGACGTACGAACTTCCCGCCTCCTCCTCGTCCGCCGATCCGGCCAAGGCTCAAGCGGTGATGAAGATCGTCCACGACACGATGTCGCAGGCTCACCTCAAGGCGGCGATTGTGCGCGTCACCGTCGGGGGCAAGGAGATCGTCACGCAGGCTGTCGGCGACGCGATGACGGGCGTGCCCGCCACCCCCAGCATGTTCTTTCGCAACGGCGCGGTGGCGATCTCCTACGTGGCGACGCTGCTGCTCAAGCTCGTCGACGAGAAGAAGGTGGGGCTCGACGACAAGCTGTCGAAGTGGCTTCCCGACATTCCCAGCTCCGACCGGGTCACCCTGCGGCAACTCGCCCAGATGACCTCGGGCTATCCCGACTATGCGCTGGGCAACGCCGAGTTCGACGCTGCCCGGGCCGCTGATCCGTTCCGGCAATGGACGCCGCAGGAGTTGCTCGACTACGCGGTGCACAAGCCGCTGCTGTATGAGCCCGGAACCAATTGGAATTACACCCACACCAACTACCTGCTGCTCGGCCTGGCGCTGGAGAAAGCCACCGGGGCGGCGATGTCGAAACTGTTGCAGGACAAGGTGCTCGAGCCGCTGGCATTGTTCAACACCGCCAACTCGTTCACCCCGCAAATTCCAGTGCCGACCTTGCATGCCTTCACTTCGGAACGCCGCGCGGCGCTCAAGGTCCCGGCCGGCACACCGTTTTACGAGGACTCCACCTTTTGGAACCCGTCCTGGACGATGACCCACGGTGCGGTTCAGACCACCAACATCTACGACATGGAGGCCACCGCGGTGGGTATCGGCTCAGGCAAGCTGCTCTCGCCCGAGTCGTATCGGGCGATGGTGTCCACCGAGCTGCGCGGCCACACCACCGCGCTGCCGGGCTGCGACACCTGTCGGGTGCACAACGACGACTACACCTACGGACTCGGGATCGTGATCTCCGGGAACTGGCTGCTGCAGAACCCGATGTTCGCCGGCGAGTCCGCCGTCGAGGCCTACCTCCCGGCGCAGAAGACGGCGATCGCGGTCGCGGTCACCTACCAACCCGAGGCATTCGACGCCCAGGGCAACTACCGCAACGAGGCCGAGACGCTGTTCCGCAAGATCGGCGCCGAACTGGCGCCTAACGACGCGCCGCCGGGACGATAGCTCAGCTGTCCTTCTCGTTCTCTTTGCCGTCGTCTTCGTCGCGGTCTTCGCCGTCGCCTCCCTCTTTGTCCTTGTCTTTCTCGCCGTCCTTGTCTTTCTCGCCGTCCTTGTCTTTGCCGCCGTCCTTGTCTTTGCCGCCGTCCTTAGCCTGAGTTATCTCAAGGGTGGCCCAATGACTCGGGGAAATGAACACCGTCCACTTGCCCGGCTCCCGTCCCATTTTCAGGACGCCGTTTTCGACTTCCCATTTGGTGTCGTCGTCGTAATCGGTCTCTTGCCCGTCGCTGTAGGTGAGTTTGAACGCCATAGTCGCAAAGTGCCACAAGAACGCCCCTGGTAAACCGACTGCGGCAAATTACTCGGTTGCAAACAGTGCGCGCTACTCGCCCGCGTATTCGACCGCGCCGTCCTCGAGCACCAACCGGGCGTCGCCGCCGTCGGGCCCGGACGCCTCGGTACGGAACACCGCCCGGCCGGACTCGGTGCGCCAAATCGAGGTGGTCAGCGTTTCGCCGGGAAACACCGGCGAGGTGAAACGTGCGGCGATGCTGGTGATTTTGGTGGCATCGCCGTTGCCGAGTTCGGCGACGAGCGCGCGCCCGGCGAACCCGTAGGTGCACAGCCCATGCAGGATCGGCTTGGGGAAGCCCGCCAGCGTTTGGGCAAACCATGGGTCGCTGTGCAGCGGGTTGCGGTCACCGGAGAGCCGATAGAGCAGGGCCTGGTCTTCGCGGGTGGCGTAAGTGATCCGGGCGTCGGGTTCGCGGTCCGGGATCTCGGGCGCCGCCGGCCGCTGGCCCGGCTCTCCGCCGAACCCGCCGGCACCGCGGATGACGGCCGTGGTCAGGGTTTCGGCGACGACCTGCTGGGTGTTCGGGTCGGTGCCGCGGGCGCGCAACATGACGATCGCGTTTTTGCCCTCGCCTTTGTCTTGGATGTCGGCCACCTCGGAGACGACGCTGAGCCGGCCGGCCGGCGGCAGCGGGGCGAACAACCGGATCTCTTGCGACCCGTGCAGCAGTTGGCTGAAGTCGAACTGGCCGACCTTGGCCGCGGCCGCGAACCCGATGCAGCAGATGACGGCATAGGTGGGCAGCACCTGCTGGCTGATGTCGTGGCTGTTCTCAGTGGTGAACGACAGCTCGTCGGTGCCGGCGCCGACACCGAGCGCATATAGCATCGTGTCGCGGTCGGTCCATTCGAACAGCATCGGCTCCGTCGTCGCACCGACGGCCTTCGGGTCGATCGCCATGCGGGTCTCCTCTCGATCAGATTCACTCGGCAGTGTGTGCTGCCGCGACACTTCTTCATTCCAACCCGGGCAAATGCTTCACACCGACGCCCTTGACAAGGCAGGCTATCGGCATGCTCAACCGCACCATTATCTGGAAGGCGGCGGCCGCGCTTGCCGCGGCCATCGTCGTCGGCGCCTGCTCGGGGGGAACGCCGCACATGCGCACCATCACGTTGACCTTTGTGCGGCACGCCGAGTCCGAGAGCAACGCCGCGGGCATGATCAACACCGAGGTGCCCGGTCCGGGCCTCACCGAGGAAGGTGAGGGGCAGGCCGAGCAGCTCGCCCACCAGCTAGCCCGCAACGACTACGACGGCGTGTACGCCTCGACGATGGTCCGCACGCAGCAGACCGCTGCCCCGTTGGCCAAGGAACTCAACGAGCAGGTTCAGATCCTGCCTGGTCTCCGCGAAGTCGACGCCGGCTGGTATGACAACACCCGATCAGACCGGGCCAGCTCGACCTATCTGCTCGCGCCCGCGGATTGGCTCAACGGCGATCACCAGGACGCCATCCCCGGGTCCATCAGCGGGAGCAAGTTCAACGACCAATTCGGCGCGGCCGTCCAAAAGATCTACGACAGCGGCAACAGCAAACCGATCGCGTTTTCGCACAGCACGTCGATCATGTACTGGACGCTGATGAACGTGAAGAACCCCAAGGACAGCTTGGTGAAAAGCCATCCGCTGCCCAACACCGGGCGCGTCGTCATCAAGGGCAGTCCCGCGATGGGCTGGACGCTGGTGGATTGGGATGGCGTCCGCGACTTCAGCTATTAGGCCGCGGTTGATCTAGACGATCCCGTCACAGTGCGTTGACGGGCGCGGTGTCAGCCGTCACGATGGCTTGCATGCGGTATGTCGTTACCGGCGGTACCGGGTTTATTGGTCGACGAGTGGTTTCCCGTCTGCTCGCCACCCAGCCGGGCGCCGAGGTGTTCGTATTGGTCCGCCGGCCGACGCTGGGCCGGTTCGAGCGGCTGGCCCGGGACTGGGGTGAGCAGGTAAAACCGCTGGTCGGTGACCTGACGGCGGCCGACCTTGGATTGACCGACCAGGCCGTTGCCGAGCTGAGCGACGTCGACCATGTGGTGCACTGTGCGGCGATCTATGACATCACCGCGTCGGACGCCGACCAACGCGCCGCCAACGTGGACGGCACCCGCGCGGTGATCCAACTGGCCCACCGGCTCGACGCGACGCTGCATCATGTGTCGTCGATCGCGGTGGCCGGCGACTTCCGCGGCGAGTACACCGAAGCCGATTTCGACGTCGGGCAGCAGCTGCCGACGCCCTATCACCAGACCAAGTTCGAAGCCGAGTCGTTGGTGCGTTCGGCGCCTGGGTTGCGCTACCGCATCTACCGGCCGGCGGTAGTGGTGGGTGATTCGCGCACCGGCGAAATGGACAAGGTCGACGGGCCGTATTACTTCTTTCCGCTGCTGACCAAGCTGGCCGTCTTGCCGTCGTTCACGCCGATCATGTTGCCCGACACCGGCCGCACCAACATCGTCCCGGTCGACTACGTCGTCAACGCGCTGGTGGCGCTGATGCACACCGGGGGCCGAGACGGACAGGCCTTCCACCTGACCGCCCCGAAAACCATTGGCTTGCGCGGTATTTACCGCGGTATCGCCACCGAAGCCGGCCTGCCGGCGCTGCGCGGCTCGCTGCCCCGCACGGTGGCCGCCCCGGTGCTCAAAGTGCGCGGCCGGGCCAAGGTGTGGCGCAACATGGCGGCCACCCAACTCGGTATTCCCGCCGAGGTTCTCGACGTCGTCGACCTCGCGCCCACGTTCACCTCCGAGGAAACACGGCAGGCGTTGCGCGGCACCGGGATCAGCGTGCCCGAGTTCGCCGATTACGCGCCGGCGTTGTGGCGGTACTGGGCGCAGCATCTAGATCCTGACCGTGCCCGGCGCGACGATCCGGCCGGCCCGCTGGTCGGTCGGCACGTCATCATCACCGGCGCATCCAGCGGCATCGGCCGGGCCTCGGCCCTCGCGGTCGCCGAGCGGGGTGCGACGGTGTTCGCGCTGGCCCGCAACGGCGAGGCGCTCGACGAGCTGGTCGCCGACATCCGGGCAGGCGGTGGCCGAGCCTATGCGTTCACCTGTGACGTCACCGACTCGGCGTCGGTCGAGCACACCATCAAGGACATCCTGGGCCGGTTCGACCACGTCGATTATCTGGTCAACAATGCGGGCCGCTCGATCCGCCGATCGGTGGTCAATTCCACTGAGCGACTGCACGATTACGAGCGAGTGATGGCGGTCAACTATTTCGGCGCGGTGCGGATGATGCTGGCGCTGTTGCCGCACTGGCGTGAGCGACGGTTCGGTCACGTCGTCAACGTGTCCAGTGCCGGGGTGCAGGCCCGCAGCCCCAAGTACAGCTCGTATCTGCCGTCCAAGGCGGCGCTGGACGCGTTCGCCGAGGTGGTGTCGTCGGAGACGCTGTCGGATCACATCACGTTCACCAACATCCATATGCCGTTGGTGGCCACGCCGATGATTGCGCCGTCGCGGCGGCTCAACCCGATGCGCGCGATCAGCCCCGAGCACGCGGCGGCGATGGTGGTGCGCGGCCTGGTCGAGAAGCCGGCGCGCATCGACACCCCGTTGGGGACCCTTGCTGATGTCGGCAATTACTTCACTCCGAAGCTGTCGCGGCGAATCCTGCATCAGCTCTATCTCGGCTACCCCGACTCCGCGGCGGCGCTCGGGATCGAACCGGCCGAACCCGTTGCCGCCCAGCCGTCGTCGCGGCGCAAGCCGAAGCGCCCGGTTCGAGCGGTCCCTCGAGTGCGAGTGCCTCGTCCGGTCAAACGCGCCGTGCGGCTGGTGCCCGGCGTGCACTGGTAATACCGTTGCGTTTAGCCGGCCCGGCTGGCAGGTACACCGGCGGTGTGTTGGACACGGATCCAGTAGCGGCTGCCACCTCGACACTCACCTCGTCGGGCACTGGCGTGCTGCCCGCCGCGGATCTCTCGGCAACTTTGGGCGTGTCCGACGGCGGGTGGGCGCGCTTTGCCAAGCACTGGGAGGATTTGGCGCCGGACCGTTACGCCGCCGAGCTCGGCGTGCGCCGGTTGCGCCGCTACGGCCATTACACGGTCAAGGCTGGAGTCGCGGCGCCGATACCGGTCGGTGCATTTGTGCAGCCGGACAACTCCAACCCGCTTTACGTCGAGCGCAATCGCCACTTCGAGCCGTTGACTGAGACGTTCGCCAGCGATCCGCTGCTGCAACGGATCCTGGGGTTGCTGGGCCGGTTCGCAACTGTCCTTGACGACGCTGCGCAGTGGACCGTCAAGGTGCATCCGTTTCGGGTGGTGGCATCGGCGGATGACGACGGTCAGCCCACTCCGGAGGGGCTGCACCGCGATGGCGTCACGCTGGTCGCCTCGCTGCTGATCAATCGCAGCAATGCCGCCGGTGGCCAGAGCACGGTCTTCGATGTGAGCGGTCGTCAACTGCTGGCCACCACGCTGGCCGAGCCCGGGACACTGCTGCTGGGCGACGACCGTCGTACCGTGCATGGCGTCTCGCCGATCCGGCCAGTTGACGAGTCGGCGCCTGCACTGCGCGACGTTCTGGTAATCACGTTTGCGTGAACACATCACCGATTTTCGTCGATGTCGACACGGGTGTCGACGATGCGCTGGCACTGGTGTATCTGCTGGCCAGCCCAGAGGCCGAACTGGTGGGCATCGCCTCGACCGGAGGAAACGTTGGGGTAGACCAGGTTTGCGAGAACAACCTGGGATTGCTCGACCTATGCCGGGCGGGCGCGATCCCGGTGTCCAAGGGCGCCGGGCAGCCACTGAACTGTCCGATGTGCCCTCCCGGAAAAGCTCACGGGCCCAACGGGTTAGGGTATGCCGAGCTGCCGCCGTCTGATCGTCCGCTCACCGGCTACGACGCGGCGAGCGCTTGGGTCCGGGCGGCACGCGCGTATCCCGGCGAGCTGATCGGCGTCGCTACCGGGCCGCTGACCAACCTGGCGTTGGCGTTGCGCGCCGAACCCGCGCTGCCGACGCTGCTGCGCCGTCTGGTGATCATGGGCGGCGCCTACGACTACCGCGGCAACACCAACCCGGTGGCCGAATGGAACATCAGCGTGGACCCCGAGGCGGCGGCGGAAGTCTTCGGGAGCTGGGTTGGCGCCGAACGTCTTCCGATTCTGTGCGGGTTGGACCTGACCCAGCACATCGCGATGACACCGGAGCACCTGTCGCGGATGGCGACGACGACCCCCAATCCGTTGATCCGGTTCATCGAAGATGCGATGCGGTTCTACTTCGAGGCCCACGCCAACGCCGGCTACGGGTATCTGGCGCACCTGCATGATCCGCTGGCCGCCGCGGTCGCGTTGGACCCGCAGCTGGTGGCGACCCGACCGGCGACGGTGGACGTCGAGCTGACGGGCAGCCTGACCCGCGGCATGACAGTGACCGACTGGTCGGGACGTTGGGGTCGAGACCCCAACGCGCTCATCGGCGTTGACGTCGACCCGGTAGTGTTCTTCGACCGGTTCATCGAGCGGGTCGGGCTGTTCGCGCGTCAGCTGGGCTGACCCGCGCTCCGGTAAATCAGTTGGCCAGTCGCACGGTGACGGTGACGCGCCCCTTCTGGTCACGCGTGGCGACCGCATGCCCGGCGCGTTCGCTGCCGTCGAGCAGCAACGTCAGTGGAGCTCCCTCGCCGAGAAAGTTGCGCCACCACGTCTTTGCCTCCGGCATGTTGACGCCGATGACGACCTCGTCAGCGCTGCGGCGGTATCCCACCGGGATACTGAACCGACGTCCGGACCGCCGTCCGGTATAGCTGAGCATCGCGATGTTGCGGTTCACCAGCCCGCCGAAGCGTGGCGAGTTGGCCACCGCGGCCACCGGCGCGTTGAAAAGCGGTGCCGCGCGCATCAAGAGTCGGCCAAGTGTTTGCGGTCGCACGATTGCGACCTCCTTTCCGGTGTGGGCATTGCGGGTCAGACGATCATCGTGAGGCACAGCGCTGCGAGCGCAAGTCCCTGCAACGCGGCACGAACGTTGATGATGCGGTCCCAACCGGACTGCAACACACGCGCGTTCGCCGGGAACTGGCGGCTGATAGCGGCCCGGGTCAGCTGGCGGTTGATCGGCGCGCTGACCCGCGCATAAAGCACGATCCAAAGCAGCAGCATCACTACCGCGCAGAATGCCGTAATGCTCTGGGCCCATTGACCGGCGACCGCGAACAGCGCAGCACTGGCGATGGCGGCCACGGCGCCGAGAACACCGGGCACTGGCATGCGGCGGTCACCGTAGCGATGCACGTTGCCCATCACGGCCACCAGGGCACCATCGTCAACGGCGGCCAATGCTGGTCGCTGAACAACCGCGCAGAATACGTCGGTGCCGTACACCACCGCAGTGCCCAGCACCGCGATCATCGCCAACACCTCGGCGAGTTCGATCATCGCGCCTCACTCTCAGTCGTAAGGTTAGCAATGCTAGCGCTGTCGCATGCGCGCGTCAATAGCACCGCTAGATTTCCTAGCGGTGCTATTATCAGATATGGCCATCAATGAGCGCCGAGCGCGTGAGCAAGCCGCACGTCGTCGCCTCATCATCAGCGCGGCCCGCGGATTGGCTGAAACCGAAGGATGGGAAGCGGTTACCACGCGTCGGCTTTCCGAGGAGATCGAATACAGCCAGCCGGTGTTGTACAAGCACTTTTCGGGGATGGACAGTATCGCCGAGGCCGTGGCGATCGACGGGTTCGACGAACTTGCCGAGGTGCTGTCGCGCGCCCGCCGTGGGCGACGAGGTCCCGAGGCCACGCTGAAACGAATCGCGCATGCCTATCTCGAGTTCGCTGAAAAGAACCCAGCGCTCTACGACGCAATGTTCACCCGCGCCACCACATTGCGATTCGCTGATGCAGATACCCCGCCCGAGTTGGTAAAAGGCTTTGCCGAGCTCCGTCAAGCAGTCACGGGAATCGCAGGCCGCCAGGATGTCGACACCCTCGCCGAGGTGCTGTGGGCGGCGCTGCACGGACTGGTCACGCTCTTCCGCGGCGGCCGATTACGCCCGGAGCAACACGCTGCCCGTGTCGACTTGCTGATAAGCCGGTTCGCTTCGGCAAGCGCGCGGTCAGGTTGATGGTGAGACCGGCTCCGACAAACCGTCACTCGTAGATCCCCTCCAGATACCAGCGCCGCCGGCGGTAGCACAGCAGCAGCGCCCTAGCGGGGTCACCGTCGAGCAGGACCTGCGCCCTGGCGGTGCGGCCCTTAGCCCGCTGCGGATCCCACCAGCGTTCGTCGACCGGCCAGGGGCCGGCCCACCAGCACAGCCGGTTGTCGCGGCCGCGGGCGGTCAGTCGCGCCGGGTCGGCGGAGAACAATCCGCGGCTGGTCACCCGTACCGGATTGCCGTGCGTGTCAAACAATTCCACTGGGTCGTCGAGCAACACCGTCGGTGAGGGCTCCGGCAGCTGACCCGGCCATGGCTGACGCGGGTCGGCCTGCGGCACCGGCTCGTCGCCCAGCGGCGTGAAGGTGATGCGTTCGCCCGGCCCGCGCCCGCCAGACAGGACCGGCACCTGCACCGCCTCCGGCCCGAGCAGACCCTGCACCCGCACCAGCGCCCGGCGGGCGCGCAACCGGTCGTCGTCGCCGAGTCCACCCCATAACGGCAACTGCAGCGCCCCGGCCGAGATCACCTCCACCGCCTGCAGCCGCAGCAGCGTCACCGGCGCGGTGGGGCGATCGCCGGCGGTCCGCTTGTTCAACCACCCGTCCAGCTGCCAGCGCACCCGGTCGGCGGTGGCGTCCTCGGTCAACGGCTCGGCGCAACGCCATACCCGTTGCAGCTCTTCGCCGTTGGCGGTGACGGCGTGAATGGCCAGCTTGGTGCATCCCACCCCGGCGCCCATCAACGTCTGATGCAGCGCGCTGGCCAACGAGCGGCCGGCGAAGGCTGCGGCGTCGACCCGATCGACCGGCGGGTCGCAGTGCAGGACGGCATCGAATTCCTGCGGTAACTCCCGTCCGGATGGCCCACGCTCCGGCTCACCGCGGGCAAACCGGTGCGCGATCACCGCATCGGTACCGAACCTCGACGCCACGTCGGTACGCGACAAGGCGGCGAACTGCCCAATCGTGCGAATTCCCATCCGCCACAACAGGTCCGCCAGGTCGTCGCGGCCGGGACCGGACAGGCTGGGCTCGGTGGCGAGCTGGCGGATCGACAACACCGACAGGAACCGCGCGTCGTGTCCCGGTTGCACGACTCGGCCCGCACGGGCAGCAAAGACCGCGGTCGACAACTGGTCGGCGATTCCGACCTGACATTCGGCGCCGGCGGCGGCCACCGCGTCGATCAGCCGCTCGGAGGCAGCCTGTTCGGATCCGAAGAAGCGGGCCGCCCCGCGCACCGGCACCGCCACCAGCCCGGGCCGCAGCACCTCGGCGCGCGGCACCAAATCGTCGATCGCGGCGACGACGCCTTCGAAGAAGCGGGCGTCGCGGTCGGCGTCGGCGGCCACCACGTGCAGTTGCGGACAGCGCGCAACCGCTTCCCGTCGCCGCAGCGCACGTCGCACCCCCGCCGCACGGGCGGCCGACGAACAGGCGATCACCCGGTTGGCCAGAGTGACCGCGACCAGCGCCGTCGCGGGCAGGCCGGCGGCCGCCGCTGCGGCCACCGCCGGCCAATCCATACACCAGATCGCCAGCACCCGCGAGGCCATCGAACTAACCCGCCCGTATCCGCCCAACCATTCGGCCTCGCCCGCCTACCCGGCTGACCTGGAGCCGCACCTGCCCGATACGGCCAAAACCTGGCACGCCGGTCTCATAACCGCAGACCCGAGCCTCCAGCCGCAGCGGCGCTCCCTGCCAATCGCCGTCGGTGACCAGCAGCGTGCAGCCTTTCTGGTGCGCGCGGGCCACCACCGCCCGCGCCCGGGTCAACGGCACCGAGCGTCCACCCAGCCCGAGGACCACCAGATCCATTCCGTCCATCAGCACCGCGGCCACCTCGACCGGGTCGGTTCCGGCATCCGGTATCACCGCGAGCCGGCTCAGGTCCGCGCCCATCTCCACGGCGGCCAGCAGCCCGATATCCGGCTGGCCGACGATCGCCGCGTTGCCGCCGTCGGCCGTCACCGCGGCCACCATGCTCAGCGGCAGCGACCGGGCCCCCGACAGCACCGCCACCGTCCCGCGGGGCAACGCGTCGGGCAGCACATCGGCCAGCAACGGCGGGACCGGCAACCTGGCCTCTGACTCCGCCTGCCGCCCGGAGCCGACCTTCCCCGACACCGCCGCCATCTGCCGGCGCAGCAGTTTCAGCTGCTCAGCGCGGTCATCAACTGCAGCGGTCGGCATAAAATCCCTCACGTTCTCGAATGTATGTTCGATACCGATGAGTCAACACCGGCCCACCGACAACCGTCAAGCAACGCAAGAGGCTGCTTTATGCGGTCGGTGCTGGTGGGGCAAATGGTGCTTCGATACGCCGCGAAAGTGCGACTGCCGACGCATCGCCCGAGAAGAGGCGTCGGTAGTTGCACTCTCGCGAACACGGGGGCCCGGCCGCTGCGTCGAAACTGCAGTCAGCTACTCCCACTCGATGGTGCCGGGCGGCTTGCTGGTGATGTCCAGCACCACCCGGTTGACCTCGACGACCTCGTTGGTGATCCGGGTGGAAATGCGCTCCAGCACCTCGTAGGGCACCCGCGTCCAGTCGGCTGTCATGGCGTCCTCGCTGGACACCGGCCGCAGCACGATCGGATGCCCGTAGGTACGGCCATCGCCCTGCACGCCCACCGAGCGGACGTCGGCCAGCAGCACCACCGGGCACTGCCAGATCTGGGTGTCAAGGCTCGCCACGGTCAACTCCTCGCGCGCGATCGCATCGGCGCGCCGCAGCGTCTCTAGCCGCGCCGCGGTGACCTCGCCGACGATCCGAATCCCCAGCCCCGGCCCCGGAAAGGGTTGGCGTGCAACGATTTCCTCCGGCAGACCCAACTCCCGTCCGACCGCTCGCACCTCGTCTTTGAACAGCAATCGCAACGGCTCGACGAGTTTGAACTTCAAATCATCGGGCAATCCGCCGACATTGTGGTGGCTTTTGATGTTCGCAGCGCCGGTGCCGCCACCGGACTCCACCACGTCCGGATACAGCGTGCCCTGCACCAAAAAGTCAATCTCGGTGTCGCCCATGACATCTCGCACCGCGCCTTCGAACGCCCGGATGAACTGGCGGCCGATGATCTTGCGTTTGCCTTCGGGGTTGGTCACCCCCGACAGCGCCTCGAGGAAGGTCTGCGCCGCGTCGACGGTGACCAGGTTGGCGCCGGTGGCGGCCACGAAGTCGCGCTGCACCTGCGCGCGCTCGCCGGCCCGCAGCAGCCCGTGGTCGACGAAAACACAGGTCAACCGGTCACCGATGGCACGCTGCACCAACGCCGCGGCCACCGCCGAATCGACCCCGCCCGACAGCCCGCAGATCGCGTGGCCGTCGCCGATCTGCTCGGACACCTGCTCGACCAGCGCGCTGGCGATGTTGGCCGGCGTCCAATCCGCGCCGAGGCCGGCGAAGTCGTGCAGGAAGCGGCTGAGTACCTGCTGCCCGTGCGGGGTGTGCATCACTTCGGGGTGGTATTGCACGCCGGCCAGCCGTCGGGCCCGGTCCTCGAAGCCGGCGACCGGCGAACTGGCGCTGGTGGCCACCACCTCGAATCCGTCCGGTGCGGCGGTGACGGCGTCCCGATGACTCATCCACACCGGCTGGTTATCCGGCAGGTCCGAATGCAGTTCGCCGCCAAGCACTTTCAATTGAGTCCGGCCGTATTCACTGGTCCCGGTGGGCGCGACGGTACCACCGAGCGCCTGGGCCATGGCCTGGAAGCCGTAGCAGATCCCGAACACCGGCAGCCCCAGGTCGAACAGGGCCGGATCGAGCTGCGGCGCCTGCTCGGCGTACACGCTGGCCGGCCCGCCGGAGAGCACCAGCGCCTGCGGGTCGCGGGCCTTGATCTCCTCGACCGAGGCGGTGTGTGGAATGACTTCGGAGAACACCCGGGCCTCGCGCACCCGGCGGGCGATCAACTGGGCGTACTGCGCGCCGAAATCGACGACCAACACAGGGCGGGGCGATGCTGACTGCACCGGCCCAGTCTAGTGAGCGGCCCTTGGCGAAACGCTGCCTGCCGATCACCGGCATGGTGAAGTGGTAGTGCCCCAACTGAAAGGAGGTCTGCTGTGCTGGGTCTGCCGGAAAAGGTGCATGCCTGTCTGTTCGACCTCGATGGTGTCCTCACCGACACCGCGAGCGTGCACACCAAAGCCTGGAAGACCATGTTCGACGACTACCTTCGCCGGCGCTCCGAGCGCACCGGCGAGGAATTCGTGCCGTTCGACCCGGCCGCCGACTATCGGCAGTACGTGGACGGCAAGAAACGCGAGGACGGTGTCCGGTCCTTTTTGGACAGTCGCGGCATCGAGCTGCCCGAGGGCGGCCCCGACGATCCCGCCGACGCCGAGACCGTGCACGGCCTGGGCAACCGCAAGAACGAGGCGTTTCAGCAGACCCTGCGCGATGACGGCGTCGAGGTGTTCGACGGGTCGCGGCGCTACCTGGAAGCCGTCGCGGACGCCGGCCTGGCGGTGGCGGTGGTGTCGTCCAGCGCCAACACCCGCGAGGTGCTCGAAGTGACCGGCCTGGACCGGTTCGTCCAGCAGCGCGTCGACGGGGTAACTCTGCGCGAAGAGCACATCGCGGGCAAGCCCGCCCCGGACTCGTTTCTGCGGGCAGCCGAGCTGCTGCAGGTGGACGCCGACGCGGCCGCGGTGTTCGAGGACGCGCTGTCGGGTGTGGCCGCCGGTCGCGCCGGAAACTTCGGGTTCGTGGTCGGCGTCGACCGGGTGGGACAGGCCGAGGAGTTGCGCCGCGACGGCGCCGACGTCGTCGTCACCGACCTGGCGGAGCTGCTGTCATGATCACCGATGAGGACTTCCCCGTCGAGCCCTGGCAGGTGCGCGAAACGCGGCTCGACCTGAACGTGCTGGCCCAGTCGGAATCCTTGTTTGCGCTGTCCAACGGCCACATCGGGTTGCGCGGCAATCTCGACGAAGGCGAGCCGCACGGCCTGCCGGGCACCTACCTGAATTCGTTTTACGAAGTACGGCCATTGCCGTACGCCGAAGCCGGCTTCGGGTATCCGGAGGCCGGCCAGACGGTCGTCGACGTCACCAACGGCAAGATCCTGCGCCTGATGGTCGACGACGAGTTGTTCGACGTCCGCTACGGCGAACTGCTCGCCCACGAGCGGATTCTCGACCTGAGGGCCGGAACGCTGACCCGTCACGCGCACTGGCGCTCGCCGGCGGGCAAGCAGGTGAAGGTGGTGTCCACCCGGCTGGTGTCGCTGGACCAGCGCAGCGTGGCGGCGATCGAATATGTCGTCGAGGCGCTCGACGAATTCGTCCGCGTGACAGTGCAATCCGAGCTCGTCGCCAACGAGGACCAGCCGCAGACCTCAGCCGATCCGCGGGTGTCGGCCGTGCTGGACGAACCACTGGAGGCCGTCGACCACGAAAGCACCACCGACCACCGGGCCATGCTGATGCACCGCACCCGGGGCAGCGGGCTGATGATGGCCGCGGTGATGGACCACGAAATCGATGTTCCCGGACGCGTCGAGGCCTCCACCGAAGCGCGTCCCGACCTGGCCCGGACGACGATCATCTGCGGGCTTCGCCCGGGCCAGAAACTGCGCATCGTCAAATATCTGGCCTATGGCTGGTCGAGTCTGCGCTCGCGGCCGGCCTTGCGTGACCAGGCGGCGGGCGCCATCACCGGCGCCCGCTATGTAGGCTGGCAGGGGCTGCTGGACGCCCAACGCGAATATCTCGACGACTTCTGGGACAGCGCCGACGTGGAGGTCGACGGCGACGCCGACAGCCAACAGGCGGTGCGGTTCGGGCTGTTCCACATCCTGCAGGCCAGTGCACGCGCCGAACAGCGCGCGATCCCCAGCAAGGGGCTGACCGGCACCGGCTATGACGGCCACGCCTTTTGGGACACCGAGGGATTCGTTCTGCCAGTTCTGACCTACACCGCGCCGCACGCGGCAGCCGATGCGCTGCGGTGGCGGGCTTCGACACTGGACCTCGCCAAGGAGCGGGCAGAAGAGCTCGGTCTCGACGGCGCGGCCTTTCCCTGGCGGACGATCCGCGGCCAGGAGTGCTCGGGCTACTGGCCGGCCGGCACTGCGGCCTTTCACATCAACGCCGCGATCGCGATGGCCTTCGAGCGGTATCGCGTCGTCACCGGCGACCAGTCGTTGGAAGAGGACTGCGGGCTGGCGGTGCTGATCGAAACCGCCCGGCTGTGGCGCTCGCTGGGACACCACGACCGGCATGGCGTGTGGCATCTCGACGGGGTCACCGGCCCCGACGAGTACACCGCGATCGTCCGGGACAACGTGTTCACGAATTTGATGGCCTCACACAATCTGCGCACCGCGGCCGATGCGTGTGCCCGCCACGTCGAGGCGGCCCAGGCGATGGGCGTCACTACCGAGGAGATGGCTGCCTGGCGAGACGCCGCCGACGCCGCGCATATCCCCTACGACGAGGACCTGGGCGTGCACCAGCAGTGTGAGGGCTTTACCACCTTCGCGGAGTGGGACTTTGAAGCAAACACCACTTACCCATTGTTGCTGCACAAGCCGTATGTGCGGCTCTATCCGGCGCAGGTGATCAAGCAGGCCGATCTGGTGTTGGCGATGCAGTGGCAAAGCCACGCGTTCACCCCGGAGGAAAAGGCCCGCAATGTCGACTATTACGAACGGCGCACCGTGCGCGATTCGTCACTGTCGGCGTGCATCCAGGCGGTGATGTGCGCCGAGGTGGGGCATCTGGATTTGGCTCACGACTACGCCTTTGAGGCCGGGCTCATCGACCTGCGGGATCTGCACCACAACAGCCGCGACGGTCTGCACATGGCCTCGCTGGCCGGGGCGTGGACTGCGTTGGTCGCGGGTTTCGGTGGGCTGCGCGACGACGAGGGCATCCTCTCGCTGGACCCCGCACTGCCCGACGGTATTTCGTGTCTACGATTCCGGTTGCGGTGGAAGGGTTTTCGGCTGACGGTCTGCGTATCGCACGACGACGTCACCTATACGCTGCGCGACGGGCCCGACGGTGAGTTGACGATCCGCCACGCCGGGGAAGATCTCAAGCTGTCGACCAGCGAGCCGTCGACCATTGGTCTCCGGCGCCGGGAGCCGCTGTTGCCCACCCCGCACCAGCCGCCGAACCGTGAGCCCACGCATCGGCGCATGATCCGGTCCCAGGGACAGACCGTCAGTCCGACGACCTGATCGGCGCTCAGATGAACGCGGTGATGAACGCCAGCACTGCGGCAAACCAGGCGACAAGAGCGGCCAGCACGCACAGCGAGCCCACCGACATCAACTTGTCGCTGCGCTCGGCGTCCCGCCCCATCATGACCCCGAGGCTTTGCGGTATCCGGCGAAACACCTCGCGCCACTGCACCCGCGATGCGGCCCGCTTGGCGCCGGTGGGATCACCCGCGGTACGACGGTGCGGCGCCACCCCGCCGCCGTTGGTGAAGAGCATGAGCCCGCCCACAAACATCACGGCGCCGACGATGACGCACACTACGGCCAGCCAGAGCAACGTCCCTCCTTCATTGGCGAGGACTGTTCACCCAGCGTTGCCCCGGATGTGCCGGCTTCAAACGTCACCGGCTGGTCAATGCGGTTCAACCAGCCGCGCCACCTCGGCGGTGACGGCCTGCTGCAAGTCTGACTCGGTCAGCTCGCCGATGCCGGCCGCCGAACGCAGGAAAGGCTCAAACAACCGCCAACCAAGCTGCAAGGCAACAGCATTGGCGACGGCTACCCGCGCGTTTAGTTCGCTGTCGTGTCGCGACCGGACCTCGTCCAGCAGCTGCGACACGCCTGGGAACCGGGTCTGCAACTGCCCGACTTGATAGCCATCGAGTAATGCCCGGGCAAGCACCCGCAGATGCCGGTCGAAGGCCCGCTCCGCTTCCGGCGCGCCGGTCTGCAGCAGCTCGGTGGTGGTTGTGCCCAGGTGGTCGAGAACCGCGCCGACCAAATTCTCCTTGCTGCCGAAGTGGCGATGCACCAGCCCGTGGTTGACCTTCGACCGGGCGGCGATGTCGCGGATCGACGTCGCGGCCGGGCCGCCCTCCGCGAACAGGTCGGCGGCGGCGGCCAGGATGGCCGCCACCACCTCTTCCCGCCCTACCGGTATCTGCTCGCCCCGGTCTCTTGCCACTCGCGTAGTCATATGACTACACTAGCCTACGTAGTCAACTGGCTACAGTCATATTGCGATTCGAGGACCTTCGAGATGACCATTCCCTCGGCTCTGGCCGTGACCAAGCTGGGCAGTCGCATCGGCGCGCGCATCGACGGCGTCCGACTCGGCGGCGACCTCGACGCGGCGACGCTCGAGGAGATTCACCGGGCGCTGTTGGCCCACAAGGTGATCTTTTTCCGCGGTCAACACCACCTCGACGACGCCCAACAGCTGGCCTTCGCCACCCTGCTGGGCACCCCGGTCGGCCACCCGGCGATCAAGTACGACGACGCGCCGACCATCACGCCGATCGACTCCGAGTACGGCAAGGCCAACCGCTGGCACACCGACGTCACGTTTGTCCCGAACTACCCGGCCGCATCGATCCTGCGGGCCGTCACCCTGCCCAGTTACGGCGGATCGACGTTGTGGGCCTCGACCGCGGCCGGCTATGCGGCGCTACCCGAACCGCTCAAACGGCTTGCCGACAGTCTCTGGGCGCTGCACAGCAACCGGTACGACTACGCCGCGGCCGCCACCATGACCGACGAGCAGCGGACGCTGCGAGAGGCGTTCGAGAAGCGGGACTTTCGCACCGAGCACCCGGTGGTGCGGGTGCATCCGGAGACCGGCGAACGCACGCTGGTGGCCGGAGATTTCGTCCGCGGGTTCGTCGGGCTCGACGAGCACGAGTCCCGTGTGCTGTTCGACTTGCTTCAGCGGCGAATCACCGTGCCGGAGAACACGATCCGGTGGAACTGGGAGCTCGGTGACGTCGCCATCTGGGACAACCGGGCCACCCAGCACCGGGCCGTCGACGACTACGACGGTCAGCGCCGCCTGATGCACCGGGTCACGTTGATGGGTGATGTACCCGTCGACGTGGCGGGGCAACGGAGCCGGGTGATCAGCGGTGCCCCGCTGGAGGCCGTCGCGGGTTAACCCGCCGAGCTCATCGGCTCGATCGGCAGCCAGCGCAGCCCGCCGGGCGCGTCGGCGGGCACCACCGGATGCTGCGGAGCGATCGGGTCCAGGCGCCGATACGGCTCACCCTGGCGCGGGCGTAGATCATTCTCGCCCTTGTTCGGCCACAGCGACGCGGCACGCTCAGCTTGCGCAGTGATGGACAGCGACGGGTTGACGCCCAGGTTGGCCGAGATTGCGGCGCCGTCGGTGACTAACAGCGTCGGATAGCCGTACACCCGCTGATACGGGTCGATGACGCCGTGTTCGGGGCTGTCGCCGATCACCGCACCGCCCAGGAAGTGCGCAGTCAGCGGGATGTTGAACAGCTCTCCCCACGTTCCGCCGGCCACGCCGTCGATCTTGGCGGCGATGCGGCGAGTGACCTCGTTGCCCACCGGAATCCAGCTCGGATTGGGTTCGCCATGCCCCTGCTTGCTGGAGTAGCGGCGAATGCCAAACCGCCCGCGCCTGGTGAACGTGGTGATCGAGTTGTCCAGGTGCTGCATGACCAGCGCGATCACCGTGCGCTCGCTCCACCGCCGCGGGTTGAGCAGCCGCAGAATGCCGCGCGGGTCTTCGCGGGCCTGATCCAGCAGCTGTCGCCACCGCGGGGTGTCGGTGCCCTCCGGGCCGGGCCCATCGGTCATCAGAGTCTGCAACAGCCCCATCGCGTTGGAGCCCTTGCCGTAGCGGACCGGTTCGACGTGGGTGTCCGACGTCGGGTGAATCGACGACGTGATCGCCACCCCGTGCGTCAGATCCAGGTCGGAGCTGACTTCCAGGCGGCCGGCGCCGACGATCGACTCGGAGTTGGTGCGGGTCAACACCCCCAACCGCTCGGACAGCCGCGGCAGCTTGCCGGTGTCGCGCATCTTGAACAGCAGCTTCTGGGTGTTGAACGTGCCCGCGGCCAGCACCAGATGCGTCGCGGTGAAGGTGCGCTTGTCTCGGCGCACCCAGCGACCGGTGCGCGCCGTATGAACCTGCCACACACCGTCGGGCCGCTGCTCGAAGCCGGTGACGGTCGTCATCGGATGTACTTGCGCGCCAGCGGATTCCGCGAGATACAGGTAGTTCTTGACCAGTGTGTTCTTGGCGTTGTGGCGGCAGCCGGTCATACATTCTCCGACTTCGAGGCAACCCGCGCGGGCCGGGCCCGCGCCGCCGAAATACGGGTCGGGCACGGTCTTGCCTGGGACCTTCTGCCCGTCCGGCCCGAAGAACACTCCGACCGGGGTGGGCACGAACGTGTCGCCCACGCCCATCTCGTCGGCAACCTCTTTGACGATGCGGTCGGCATCGGTGAACGTCGGGTTCTTGACCACGCCCAGCATCCGCTGCGCCTGGTCGTAGTGCGGCATCAGCTCAGAACGCCAGTCGGTGATGTGGCTCCACTGGCGGTCGGCGAAGAACGGCTCCGGCGGCACGTACAACGTGTTGGCGTAATTCAGCGATCCCCCGCCGACGCCGGCGCCGGCCAGCACCATCACGTTGTTCAGCAGGTGGATGCGCTGGATGCCGTAGCAGCCCAGCTTCGGCGCCCACAGAAATTTGCGCAGGTTCCACGAGGTCTTGGCGAAATCCGCGTCGGCGAAGCGGCGACCCGCCTCCAGCACGCCGACCCGGTAGCCCTTTTCGGTCAATCGCAGCGCGGTGACGCTGCCGCCGAACCCCGAACCGATGATGAGAACGTCGTAATCCGGTTGCACCCGGCCAGCCTAGCTCCCAAAACCCCCCGCTCGAGCGTGAAGTTGGGTTCACGCTCGGTGCCCAACGTGAAGCTAAGTTCACGCTCGGCGGTGGGGGCGGGCGGCGGCTCGTCAACTGCCGACGGTCAGGCCGACCTTCTGGAATTCCTTGAGGTCGCAGTACCCGGCCTTGGCCATCGAACGGCGCAAACCACCGACGAGGTTCAGCGAGCCGAACGGGTCGTCGGACGGGCCGCTGAGGACCTGGCGCAGCGGCGGCCGTTCCCCGATGGCGACCTGCAACAGCGCGCCGCGCGGCAGCGACGGGTGCGCCGCGGCGGCCGGCCAGAACCACCCGTCGCCGAGCGCTTCGGCCGCCTCGGCCAGCGGCGTGCCCAGCACCACCGCATCGGCGCCGCAGGCAATCGCCTTGGCCAGCTCGCCGGAGGTGTGGATGTCCCCATCGGCCAGCACATGCACGTAGCGGCCGCCCGTCTCGTCGAGGTATTCGCGGCGGGCCGCGGCGGCGTCGGCGATCGCGGTGGCCATCGGCACGCTGATGCCCAGCACCTCGTCGCTGGTGGTCACACCGCGTGTCGAGCCGTAGCCGACGATGACGCCGGCAGCCCCGGTGCGCATCAGGTGCAGCGCGGTGCGGTGGTCGAGCACCCCGCCGGCCACCACCGGCACGTCGAGCTCGGAGATGAACGTCTTGAGGTTGAGCGGCTCGCCGTCGCTGGCGACGCGTTCGGCGGAGATGATCGTGCCCTGGATGACAAGCAGGTCGATACCGGCGGCCACCAGCGCCGGGGTCAGCGCCTGCGCGTTCTGCGGGCTCACCCGCACCGCGGTGGTCACGCCGGCCTCGCGAATGCGGGCCACCGCGGCGCCCAGCAGCTCGGGATCCAGCGGCGCGGCGTGGAATTGCTGCAGCAGCCGGATCGCCGCCGAGGGTTCGGGTTCTTTGGCCGCGGCCTCGACAACCTGGTCGATCTTGGCCGCCACGTCGGCGTGCCGGCCGATCAGCCCTTCGCCGTTGAGCACTCCCAGGCCGCCGAGCCGGCCCAGCTCGATCGCGAATTCCGGAGACACCAGGGCATCGGTCGGGTGGGCGATGACGGGGATCTCGAACCGGTACGCGTCGAGCTGCCAGGCCGTCGACACATCCTGCGAGGAGCGGGTGCGCCGGGACGGGACGATGTTGATGTCGTCGAGTTCGTAGGTACGACGGGCGGTGCGGCCCATGCCGATCTCGACCATGTCACGCATGAACGACCCATTCACCGCACGTAGTAGTTGGGCGCTTCGACGGTCATCGTGATGTCGTGCGGGTGGCTTTCTTTCAGGCCCGCCGCGGTGATCCGGACGAATTGCGCGTGCTGCAAAGCCTCGATGGTGGTGGAGCCGGTGTATCCCATCGCCGCGCGCAGCCCACCGGTGAGCTGGTGGATCACCGTCGACAGCGGGCCGCGGAACGGTACCCGGCCCTCGATGCCCTCGGGCACCAGCTTGTCCTCGGAGAGCACGTCGTCCTGGAAATAGCGGTCCTTGGAGTACGACTTGCCCTCCGCGCGGCCCTGCATGGCCCCCAGCGACCCCATGCCGCGGTAGCTCTTGTACTGCTTGCCGTTGACGAAGATCAGCTCGCCGGGCGCTTCGGCGGTGCCGGCCAGCAGCGAACCCAGCATCGCCGTCGACGCGCCAGCGGCCAGCGCCTTAGCGATGTCGCCGGAGTACTGCAGGCCGCCGTCGGCGATCACCGGTACGCCCGCGGGCCCGCACACCGCGACGGCCTCCAGAATTGCGGTGATCTGCGGCGCCCCGACTCCGGCCACCACCCGGGTGGTGCAGATCGAGCCCGGGCCCACGCCCACTTTGACGGCGTCGGCGCCGGCTTCGACGAGCGCCGCGGCCGCCGAGCGGGTGGCGACGTTGCCGCCGACCACTTCGACCCGGTCGCCGACTTCGGCCTTGAGTTTGCCGACCATGTCGAGCACCAGCCGGTTGTGCGCGTGCGCGGTGTCGACGACCAGCACGTCGGCGCCTGCGTCGGCCAGCGTCATGGCCCGCGTCCAGGCGTCGTCGCCGACCCCGACGGCCGCGCCGACCAGCAACCGGCCGTCGCTGTCCTTGGTGGCCAGCGGGTGTTGTTCGGTCTTGACGAAGTCCTTGACGGTGATCAGCCCGGTCAGCCGGCCGCGTCCGTCGACGATCGGCAGCTTCTCGATTTTGTGCCGGCGCAGCAGGCCCAGCGCGGCGTCGGCCGTGACACCTTCCTGCGCGGTGATCAGCGGGGCTTTGGTCATCACCTCGGCCACCGGCTTGGATTGGTCGACCTCGAAGCGCATGTCGCGATTGGTGATGATGCCCACCAACGCGCCGGCGTCGTCGACCACCGGCAGTCCCGAGATGCGGAATCGGGCGCACATCGCGTCGACCTCGGCCAGCGTGTTGTCCGGCCGACAGGTGACCGGATCGGTGACCATGCCCGCCTCCGACCGCTTCACGGTCTCGACCTGCCCGGCTTGTTCGGCGACGGGCAGGTTGCGGTGCAGCACCCCCATGCCGCCGGCGCGGGCCATCGCGATCGCCATCCGCGCCTCGGTGACGGTGTCCATCGCCGAGCTGACCAACGGCACCTTGAGCCGGATTTTCTTGGTGAGCTGGCTGGAGGTATCCGCGGTGGCGGGTACCACATCGGAGGCTGCCGGCAACAGCAGCACGTCATCGAAAGTCAGCCCGAGCATCGCGACCTTGTGCGGGTCGTCGCCGCCGGTGGGCACCGCGTCGTCAGGCATGCCACCGACGCGGGCGGACGGGCTGACAATCAGGTCGGCGCTGCCGTCAAGACCGGTCATCGATGAGGCCTCCATACGCAGGCGGAGTGAAGATCCCATCCTATCGGCTCGGCGCTTCGCGCTGGATTGTGGCTCGCGGACCGCGGCGTGGCCGGTCGGCAGCGGCTAGACCGCTGGCGCGATACCAACCCGGCTGCGTAATGTGGAGCCGTGCGCGACTACCTCCCACCGGGTTTGCCGCCCGACCCCTTTGCCGATGACCCATGCGATCCGTCGGCGGCGCTGGATGCCGTCGAGCCGGGTCAGCCGCTGGATGCCCAGGAGCGGATGGCGGTCGAAGCCGACTTGGCCGACCTCGCGGTATATGAGGCATTGTTGGCGCACAAGGGTATTCGCGGTCTGGTGGTGTGCTGCGACGAATGTCAGCAGGACCACTACCACGACTGGGACATGTTGCGCGCCAACCTGTTGCAGTTGCTCGTCGACGGGACCGTCCGCCCCCATGAGCCGGCCTATGACCCGGAACCAGATGCCTACGTGACCTGGGATTACTGCCGCGGGTACGCCGATGCCTCGCTCAACGAGGCGACGACGGAAAGCTAATTTTCACCCGGACCGTCGTTTTTTCCGTCACTACTCGGAACGGGTTGTTGGCTGGTGCTTTTCGCCGCAGTCGACGGCATCTGCGTGGTTTGAGTCACAGTGACCACCTGTGAGGGCGACTGAGCGGGCGTCGGTGCTGACGTCGTCGGCGTGGTCGCATTGGCGGTCGGCGGCGCCGAGGTCGACGGGCTGGGCGGGGTTTGCGAGGCCGCGGCGGGCGGCACCGACGTCGGCGTCGAGGCCGGCACCGGGCTTGCCGTGGTTGTCGCGGCCGGTGCGGTCGTGGTCGGCGCCGCAGCAGAGGACGGCACCGAGGTGGTGGGCTCGGAGCTGGACGCCGAGACGCTCACCGGCATCGTCGTCGTGGTCGCCGGTGGCACCCCGGGGTCGGGCACCGTGCTGGGGGCGACGGTGGCATTGGGATCGTGGGTGGCGACCTTGGCGTTCAACTGATTCATCTGATCGACCAGCTGCTGTTTGCGGCTGGTGTCGTTGACGGTTTGCACACTGTCGTTGACCGCGGCGAGCTTGTCCTGCGCCTGGCTCCACTGACCTTGGTTGATCATTTGCTGGACTTGCTCCAGCTCGGTTTTGGCGGCCAGTTCGACGCGATCGTCATGCACTGACGGTGGTTCCCCGAACAGCATCCTGTGCATCCCGTAGAGCGCGTCGCCGGGCTGCGCGTTGCCCACCAGAGCGCCGAAGCCACCCAGCGCCAGCACCGCCGCGGCGGCCGACCCGGCCAGCGCTAGGCCGCGCCGGCGGGGCGGCTGGTCGGTCAGTCCGCGTTCCAGCGCCGCGATGGCCTCGGCGTCGCTGACCAAGCCGCTTGCCGGCGGCCACCTCAAGTCGTCGCGCCAGTCCGCCAGCAGCGCGGCCAGCGCGTCGTCGCCGGGTTCCACGAACTCGGGGAAGCCGACGGGCTCGCGTGTCGCCAGGGCGTCAAGCAGCCGGTCGGTGTGCGCCAACGCGGCCAGGTCGGGTTGGTCAAACGGGGTGCGACCGTAATCAGACATAGTCACGTCCTGCCGCGACGATTTCGGACTTCAACCGGGTCAGCGCGCGGTGTTGTGCCACTCGGACCGCGCCCGCGCTGGTGCCGACGGCGGTGGCGGTCTCCTCGGCGCTCAGCCCGACCACGACCCGCAGAATCAGGATCTCGCGCTGTTTGTCGGGCAAGATCTCGAGCAATTCCGCCATCCGGCTCACCGAATCGGCTTCGACGGCCAACTGCTCGGGCCCCGCATCGGTTGAGCGTCGCTCGGGAAGCGATTCCGCCGGGTAGGACAGGTCGCGGCCGGCGGCGCGGTGCGCGTCAGCCACTTTGTGTGCGGCGATGCCGTACACAAAGGCCAGGAAGGGGCGTCCGCGGTCCCGGTAGCGCGGCAGCGCCGTGATGGCGGCCAAGCACACCTCCTGCGCGACGTCATCGGCCGAGAGGCCGCCCCGCTCGATCGTGCCGAGGCGCGCGCGGCAGTAGCGAATGACGATCGGGCGGATCGTTTCCAGCACTTCTCGAAGCGCGTCCCGATCCCCTGCCACAGCGTCAGCGACAACAGCGTCGAGACGTTCTTCCTGCACTGTCATTCGACGGCGATATCTCCAACGTTACGAACCGAACACAGCCCGGCACGGCGACCCAGCTAAAACCATAAGGTCCGCTTCGCTGTTTCCCGGTTAGCGCGCGCTCCAGACCCCTCCGGCGTGGCGCACGTGTTCGGCGGCCGTGTCGCGGATCTCGCGCAGCGCTTGGTTGGTATGCGCAGTGCTGCCGAGGTCGACCAGCAGGCAGGCCACGGCCCAGCGCAGCGGCGCCAGACCCCACTGGTCGGTGTCCTGCAGCGCCGCCTCGCCGACGGCGCGGGCCCGATTCAGGTCGCCGGCGCTGCACAGCGCAGCGGCGAGCACCACGGCGCTTTTGACCCGATGCCGCGCCGAGTCGGCGGCCGCGGCCAGCTCGACTGCGATCTCGGCATGACTGACTGCGCGCTGGCCGTCGCCGCTCGCCATCGCCAGCTCGGCAGTGACCCAGGCGCGGCGCACCGCCAACCGCTGGCCCGCCGATTCCGCCAAGGGCTCCGCGCGGCGGAGCAACGCCGCCGAGGCCGCGAACCGACCCACGCCCAGGGCGTCGGCGGCCAGTCCGATCACCGCGTCGGCGCGCGCCTCGGGATCGCTCCCGGCCAGCGCCAACGCGCGGCCGTCCCAACCGCGGGCGAGGGCGTGCCATCCGAGCTGCCGCAGAAACGATGCCCGCGTGCTGTGCGCCAGCGACGCCAGCCGACCGCTCGGCGCAGCGCGGATAAGCGTCGCCAAATCGGTGCGCGCGTTGCCGTAGCGGCCCTGCCCGCCCGCTGCGACCGCGCGCAGCCACAGCTGCTGCGGGGTGTGCGCGGTCGGCAGCGGCCAGCGTCCGGGCTGATCTCCGAACGCCGCTGCGGTAAGGGTTGCCTCGATCTTCGAAGCGCAACGGGTATCAATCACTGTGAGCATTAGTTAAAAGTTCGTGGTTTCTTTGTTACGGCGACATTAACCCAGGGCCGGTATTAATCCTCGTGGTTTCCATACCGCCTAAGCGCGAGCAGGCAAATCCCGACATAGAGCATCGTCGCGGTAGCACCTAGTGCCCCCAACAATTGCATCGCGGCGATGAACGCGAAGTAAATTCTCAAGGCACAGTTGGATATTCGGTCACACAAGCCGAGATTGACGGAATTTCCGCGATACCCATACCTTAATGTCAGCGAGTAGTCATCGGCGACGTTGCTCGAACCAGCTGGCGACCTGCCTGTTCGAAAACTGGTCTCCACATGCGCACGCGGAGAGGAGTTTCCAATGCCACAGCCAGAGCAACTACCGGGACCCAACGCCGATATCTGGGATTGGCAACTGCAAGGCGCTTGCCGAGGGGTGGATTCGTCGGTGTTCTTCCATCCCGACGGGGAGCGCGGCCGGGCTCGTCTGCAACGCGAACGCCGCGCCAAGGAAATGTGCCGACGCTGCCCGGTGATCGAGCAGTGCCGCACCCACGCGCTGGAGGTCGGCGAGCCCTACGGCATCTGGGGCGGTCTGTCGGAGACCGAACGCGATCTGTTGCTCAAGCGCGACTTGGGCCGCTCCCGCGGGATTCGCCGCACGGCCTAACTGAGCGGTACCGGATCACGGTCCAGCCCGTACACCTGCACGGCAGCAGACTTCCCCTTCAGAGCGTGAAATCCCCTGTCGGCCAGTCCGTCTGGGCGGCGAGCCAGGGCGTCGACTGACTGCTGGGTGAGCAGAATCGCGTCGCCGGTGGTTTTGGTGAGCTGTTCGACGCGGGCGGCGACGTTGACAGTGTCGCCGATCAAGGTGAACTCGAGCTTGCCCCCGGCTCCGATGGTGCCGGCGATCACCTTTCCGGTGTTGATGCCGATGCCGATGCGAAGCGCGCCGTCGAATCGCTCGGCCACGAGGCGTTGAATCAGCACCGCCGCAGCCACCGCGGCGTCGGCATGAGCTTCGAGGTCGTTGGGGGCGCCGAAGACGGCCAGTGCGCCGTCGCCGAGAAACTTGTTGACGTGTCCGCCGGCGTCGACGACGGCGGGCACCACGATCTCGAACAAGGCGTTGAGGCGCGCGACGGTGTCCTCGGCGGTGTTGGCCTCGGCGAACGGCGTGAAGTCGCGAATGTCGACGAACATCACGGTCACCTCGCGGCGCTCGCCGGTGAAGACGTCGTCGCCCTGCTGAAGCAACCGCGCCGCCAGAGCGGGATCGACGTAGGTTCCGAACGCCGCCTGAAGTCGCTGCCGCTCAGCCAAACCCGCCTGCATGCGGTTGAACGACGCCGCCAGCGCGCCGAGGTCGTCGTCTTGGACCACCGGCAGACGTTGGTTGTAGTCGCCCGCCGCGACGCGTTTGGTGCCTGCGGCAAGGTCGCGAATCGGCTGTAGCGACGGCGCGAAGGCAACGCCGACCGTTATCGGCACCGCGAAGATTAGCGCCAACCCGCAACCGATCACGACACACAGAACGGGGTTCTGGTCGGCCCAACCGGATACTGCCGCCACCATCGCGCCCACGACGGAAAACACGAATGCGGCCGCGAGCATGGCCAGGTTCGACCACGCCGCGAAGGTGGGGCGAGAGCGGGGCAGGGAGTCACCGATCCCGGTGCCACCGGCAAGGGCGGCCCGTACCGGCCGCATCGGCAGTTCCGCCACAGTGTGCACACCGATCAGATGGGAGCCGGTCCCGACAGCGGCACCCAGGACCGCATACTGAAGCAGCCGCAGGCCGGTCGCGCCGGCTATGCCACCGACGACGACCGACAACACGGCTGCCCACACCGAGAAGACCGCTACCGCGCGCACAACCCCATCGCGAGTCCAGTCGTAAGTGGCTTGCAGTGCTCGCACTGGATCGACCACGTCGCCCGCGGCCCATCGCTCGACAACCCGCCATTCGCCACGGCCGGGCAGCACCACCGCGTACGCGAGCACCGGCAGGGCAACACCCGTGACGGCGGCCGCTTCGAGGTAGTGACTGGAGTGCTCGAATGCCACGATGGCGAACGACAGAAAGAGGTAGATCGGAAGCGGGACCACGAAAGCGACCGCGGCGACCACCCATGAGTACCTTGCGCCGTGCCGATCCCATGCCCACCGACAGAAGCGGTCCATGGTGGGAGATTAAACGGAAACGAGCGCTGAGCTGGGTGATTGTGCACAGCCCGCCACGCGAATACCGTGCGCAATGTGGCCGACGCGAGTCGTGCCCGCTTCTGCATTGTTCGTTGGGGTAAGTTGCGCCCATGAAAAAGGGCGCAGTCTTAGCGGTCGCGGTGTTTACCGCGGCCATCTCACCGTTAGGCGCATGCGCAAAGCAGAACGCCAGCCAGCCCAATACGTCTCCGCTCAGCAGTACCTCGCCCGGCGCGGAGAATGCGGAGAAGATAACCAGCCAGGTGAAGAGCGCCGACGGGACTGAAGTCGCCACCGCCACGTTTGATTTCACGAACGGGTATGCGACGGTGACCGTGGAAGCCGGACCCAACCAGGTCTTGACCCCCGGTTTTCACGGGCTCCAAATCCACTCGGTGGGCAAATGCGAGGCCAACTTCGACTCGGCCGGCGACGTCTTCCAGACGCCGAATCACACCGGTTATCCCGCCAGTGGCGAACTGACTGCGTTGCAGGTTCGCCCTGACGGCGCGGCGAAACTCGTCACGACGACTGGCGCGTTTAGCGCCGAGGACCTGAAGACCAGCTCGGGTACCGCGTTGATCATTCACCAGGACCCGGACAATCTCGGCGACAGCCCAACCGGTGAGTCGGTCAAACGGATTGCCTGCGGGGTGATCTCAGCGGCGACCACGACGACGTCGACGACCACGGAGACAACTACCGTCACCACCACGACCGTCGTTCCACCGCCGTCCACGAGCACGAGCACCGTCACGGTCACCAGTACCCCGACCGTCACGTCCACGCCCACCACCACCGCGACGACGCCACCGAGCCTTCCGCCCGGCACCTGACGCACTGAACAAAAATCTGACGGACCCGCGACGAGGTTCGCGAACCAACCTCATGCCCCGGGTTTCCGGCCTGTCGGCTTCACCGACGCGAGGCGGCAGGCGGGCAAGGTGGCAGCAACAAGCTGCTCAGTCCGTGACCGGTATGTCCGCTATCCACTCACTAGCCGGTACATCTGATGGAGGTATGAAGACGTACGGCGGTATGTCCTGCCCTATGCACCACGGCCAGTCCACCACGCTGTCGTCGTCTTGATGTTCGCGTTTGTGCACATGCAGCATCATCGCAGCTCAAGCGGCACAAGACAATTGGTGCATTAGCTGATGACCTCATGCCGGCGGCTCTAGCCGTGGATTAGCTGCAGCCACCCCTGGGGGATCAGACGAGAACACCCCCGGCCATTCCAGGGCCGGGGGCGCTCGTTTGTTCAGTCACCTAGTGGTGATGGTGACCGTGCCCGTGCCCGTCGTCCTCAGGCTCAGCCGGCTTGTCGACCACCGCCGTCTCGGTGGTGAGCACCATGCGGGCAACCGATGCCGCGTTGAGCACCGCCGAGCGGGTGACCTTGACCGGGTCGATGACGCCGGCGGCAGCCAGGTCGCCGTAGTCCAGCGTGGCCGCATTCAGACCATGCCCGGCCGGCAGCTCGTCGACCTTGTGGACCACCACCGAGCCGTCGAGCCCGGCGTTGACGGCAATCCAGTACAACGGCGCGCTGAGCGCATCGGAGAACACGTCGACGCCGAGGATCTCGTCACCGGACAGCGACCCGCGCAGCTCGGTCAACGCCTTGCGCGCCTGCAACAACGCCGACCCACCGCCGGTGACAATGCCCTCTTCGACCGCGGCCTTGGCGGCGGCGACGGCGTCCTCGACGCTTTCCTTGCGTTCCTTGAGCGCGGTCTCGGTGGCGGCACCGACTTTGATGACGGCCACCCCGCCGGCCAGCTTGGCCAACCGCTCTTCGAGCTTTTCGCGGTCCCAGTCCGAGTCCGTCGTCTCGATCTCCGAACGCAACTGCTTGGCCCGGTCGGCGATGGCGTCTTGGCCGCCGCCGCCCTCGACGATGACGGTGTCGTCCTTGCTGACCACCACGCGCCGCGCCGAGCCCAGCACGTCCAGGCCGGCCTCCCGCAGCACTAGGCCGACGTCGGGGTTGATCACCTGACCGCCGGTCACGATGGCGAGGTCTTCAAGGAAGGCCTTGCGGCGATCGCCGAAGAACGGCGCCTTGACCGCGACGGCCTTGAGCGTCTTGCGAATCGCGTTGACCACCAGCGTCGACAACGCCTCGCCCTCGACGTCCTCGGCGATCACCAGCAGCGGCTTGCCCGCTTCGGCCACCTTCTCCAGCAACGGCAGCAGGTCGGGCAGCGAGCTGATCTTGTCGCGGTGCAACAGGACCAGGGCGTCGTCGAGCACGGCCTGTTGCGCATCGAAGTCGGTGACGAAGTACGCCGACAGGAAGCCCTTGTCGAAGCCGACACCCTCGGTGAACTCCAGCTCGGTGGACAGCGTCGACGACTCCTCGACGCTGACCACGCCGTCATGGCCGACCTTGGTCATCGCCTCGCCGACCAGCTCGCCGATCTGTTCGTCGCGCGACGACACGGTGGCCACCTGCGCGATGCCGGTCTTGCCGGACACCGGGGTGGCGGCTGCCAGCAGCGCCTCCGACACCGCGTCGGCGGCCTTGCTGATGCCCGCACCCAACGCGATCGGGTTGGCGCCGGCGGCCACGTTGCGCAGCCCGGCCTTGATCAGCGCCTGCGCCAACACGGTGGCGGTGGTGGTGCCGTCACCGGCGACGTCGTTGGTCTTGGTGGCCACCGACTTCACCAGCTGAGCGCCGAGGTTCTCGAACGGGTCTTCCAGGTCGATGTCGCGGGCCACGGTGACGCCGTCGTTGGTGACCGCGGGGCCACCAAAAGCTTTGGCCAGCACTACATGCCGACCGCGTGGCCCGAGGGTGACGCGCACCGCGTCGGCGAGCTTGTCCACCCCGGCCTCCATGGCGCGGCGCGCGGTTTCGTTGAACTCAATCTGCTTGCTCATAAGTCTTTCCTGTCCCGGCTAGAGCGAACCGCCCCGGAAATCACCCGCGTACTGCGGGGATCGCCGGGGCGGAACACGCCTGTTGCTACTTGGAGACGACGGCCAGCACGTCGCGGGCCGACAGGATCAGGTACTCCTCGCCGTTGTACTTGATCTCGGTGCCGCCGTACTTGCTGTAGATGACGGTGTCACCTTCGGACACGTCCAGCGGGATTCGCTTCTCGCCGTCCTCGTCCCACCGGCCGGGGCCGACGGCGACGACGGTGCCTTCCTGCGGCTTCTCCTTGGCGGTGTCGGGAATGACCAGACCGGAAGCGGTCGTGGTCTCGGCCTCGTTGGCCTGTACGAGGATCTTGTCCTCGAGTGGCTTGATGTTCACGCTCGCCACGATTGGAGCCCTCCACTTGATCAGTGTGTGAGCTCGGGGCTGCTCCCCGAACCCTTCGAATTACCAGGTGTTCGGCTTTCGGCCGCGCCCTAGCGTCGTCGTCGCGGGTGCCGACACAGGGATTGCCCGATTGCCACCTAGCACTCTATACACGCGAGTGCTAGCACTCAAGGTCCCCCTGTTGCTTCTGCCCCTTCGTGGCCGAGCGTGCGTGTTCCCGGTCCCCACGCGGCGTGTCGGACCGGGAACACATTGCTCCTATGTCAAGCGGCTGCGTGAAGGTCGGGTTGTTGGCGGGTTTGGTGGTCGGCGTGTAGGCGACGAAAGACGTTGCGGGCGAGGTGGCGTTTGAGGCAGCGCAGGGCC
>NZ_LZKJ01000126.1 GCF_001672775.1 Mycobacterium kyorinense
GTACCGCTCGGATAACCATTTGGCCTGCTCTGGGAGAATGGTCAGCGTGACCCTGATGGCCCGCATCGACCTGCGCGGCGCCGACTTGTCCGCCGCCCGGCTGCGCGCCGCGTTGCCGCGCGGTGGCGCCGACGTCGACGCTGTGCTGCCGACCGTGCGGCCGATCGTCGAGGCGGTCGCCGAGCGGGGCGCCTGGGCCGCGCTGGACTTCGGCGAGTCCTTCGACGGGGTGCGGCCATCGGCCATCCGAGTGCCCTCCGCCGAGCTGGCCACCGCGCTGGCCGGTCTGGCGGCCGACGTCCGCGACGCGCTGCAGGTGGCGATCGACCGCGCCCGCGCCGTACACGCTGATCAGCGGCGGGCCGATCACACCACGACCTTGGGTCCGGGCGCGACGGTCACCGAGCGCTGGGTTCCCGTCGAGCGAGTCGGTCTGTACGTACCGGGCGGCAACGCGGTGTACCCGTCGAGCGTGGTGATGAACGTCGTGCCGGCGCAGGCCGCCGGCGTCGGGTCGCTGGTGGTGGCCAGCCCGCCGCAGGCCGCGTATGGCGGCCTGCCGCACCCGACGATCCTGGCCGCCGCCCGGCTGCTCGGCGTCGACGAGGTGTGGGCCGTCGGCGGCGCGCAGGCGGTGGCCCTGTTGGCCTACGGCGGCATCGACACCGACGGTGCCGAGCTGGCACCTGTCGACATGATCACCGGCCCCGGCAACATCTACGTCACCGCGGCCAAGCGGCTCTGCCGCTCCCGGGTGGGCATCGACGCCGAAGCCGGGCCGACCGAGATCGCCATCCTGGCCGACCACACTGCCGACCCGGCGCACGTCGCCGCCGACCTGATCAGCCAGGCCGAGCACGACGAGATGGCCGCCAGTGTGCTGGTCACGCCGAGCGCCACGCTGGCCGACGCCACCGACGCCGAGCTGACACGCCAGCTGCAGACCACGGTGCACCGGGAGCGGGTGACCGCCGCTCTGCGCGGGCCACAATCGGCGATCATCCTCGTCGACGACCTCGACGCCGGCATCCGCACGGTGAATGCCTACGCTGCCGAACACCTGGAGATCCAGACCGAAGACCCGGGCGCCGTTGCAGCCAAAATCCGTTCGGCCGGGGCGATTTTCGTCGGGCCCTGGTCACCGGTCAGCCTCGGCGATTACTGCGCTGGCTCCAACCACGTGTTGCCGACCGCGGGCTGCGCCCGGCATTCCAGCGGCCTGTCGGTGCAGACCTTCCTGCGCGGTATCCACGTCGTCGACTACACCGAGGCGGCGCTCAAAGACGTGTCGGGCCACGTCATCACGTTGGCCAAGGCCGAGGATCTGCCCGCCCACGGCGAGGCGGTCCGCCGGAGGTTCGAGCAATGAGCCGTAAGCCGGTGACTCTCGAGGACTTACCGCTGCGCGACGACCTGCGCGGCAAGTCACCGTACGGTGCACCGCAGTTGGCGGTGCCGGTGCGGCTGAACACCAACGAAAACCCGCACCCGCCCACCCGGGCGCTGGTCGACGACGTCGTGCGGTCGGTGCGCGATGCGGCCGCCGATCTGCACCGTTATCCCGACCGCGACGCGGTGGCGCTGCGCCGGGACCTGGCCGGCTACCTGACCGCCCAGACCGGCGTCCAGCTGAGCGTTGAAAACCTCTGGGCCGCCAACGGTTCGAATGAGATCCTGCAGCAGTTGCTGCAGGCGTTCGGTGGGCCGGGCAGAAGCGCGATCGGGTTTGTCCCGTCGTATTCGATGCACCCGATCATCGCCGACGGCACCCGCACGGAATGGGTCGAGACGGTGCGGGCGCACGACTTCAGCCTGGACATCGAGGCCGCGGTCGCCGCCGTGATCGAGCGCCGACCCGATGTGGTATTCGTCGCCAGCCCCAATAACCCCTCGGGGCAAAGTGTTTCGCTGGCAGAGCTGCGGCAGCTGCTGGACGTTCTCCCGGGAATACTGATCTTGGACGAGGCCTACGGCGAATTCTCGTCGCGGCCCAGCGCGATCCAGCTGGTGGATGAGTACCCGACCAAGTTGATCGTCACCCGCACCATGAGCAAGGCCTTCGCGTTCGCCGGCGGGCGGCTGGGCTACCTGATCGCCACCCCGGCGGTGATCGAGGCGATGTTGTTGGTGCGGCTGCCCTACCACCTGTCGTCGCTGACTCAGGCGGCCGCGCGGGCCGCGCTGCGGCACGCCGACGACACGCTGGGCAGCGTCGCCACCCTGATCGCCGAACGTGAGCGGGTGTCGACGGCGTTGAGCGACTTGGGGTTTCGGGTGGTCCCAAGCGACGCCAATTTCGTGCTGTTCGGGCAGTTCGCCGACGCGCCCACCGCCTGGCAGCGCTACCTCGACGCGGGCGTGCTGATCCGCGACGTCGGCATCCCCGGCTATCTGCGGGTCACCACCGGGCTGGCCGAGGAGAACGACCTCTTCTTGGAGGCCAGCGCGTTGATAGCTGCCACCGAATTGGCCCCAGCCCCTACCCAGCCGTTAGGAGCGTCATGAGTCGTCACGCGCGGGTGGAACGCACCACCAAAGAATGCGACATCGTCGTCGAACTCGACCTCGATGGCACCGGCCAGGTTGAGATCGACACCGGTATCCCGTTCTACGACCACATGCTGACCGCGCTGGGCAGCCACGCCAGCTTCGATCTGACGGTGCGCGCGAAGGGCGATGTCGAGATCGAGGCCCACCACACCATCGAGGACACCGCCATTGTGCTCGGGCAGGCGCTGGGCCAAGCTCTCGGCGACAAGACCGGCATCCGCCGGTTCGGGGACGCCTTCATTCCGATGGACGAGGCGCTGGCCCATGCCGCTGTCGACGTATCCGGGCGGCCCTACTGCGTGCACACCGGCGAGCCGGATCACCTGCGGCACTTCACCATCGCCGGCAACACCGTGCCCTATCACACGGTCGTCAACCGGCATGTGTTCGAGACGCTGGCCAACAACGCCCGGATCGCGCTGCACATTCGTGTCCTGTATGGCCGCGACCCGCACCACATCACCGAGGCCGAGTACAAGGCCGTCGCCCGTGCGCTGCGTCAAGCCGTCGAATCCGACCCGCGGGTCTCAGGTGTGCCGTCCACCAAAGGCGCCTTGTGACAACAAAATCGGTGGTCGTCCTCGACTACGGGTCGGGCAACCTGCGATCGGCGCAGCGTGCGCTGCAACGGGTCGGCGCCGCGGTAGAGGTGACATCCGATCTGGACGCGGCCGCCACCGCCGACGGTCTGGTGGTACCCGGCGTCGGCGCGTTCGAAGCATGCATGACCGGGTTGCGGGGGATCGGCGGCGAGCGGGTGATCGCCGAACGCGTCGCGGCCGACCGCCCGGTCTTGGGTGTCTGCGTCGGCATGCAGATCCTGTTCGCCCGCGGTATCGAATTCGGGGTAGAAACCGACGGCTGCGGGCAATGGCCCGGTGTTGTCACCCGACTCGACGCCCCGGTGATCCCCCACATGGGTTGGAACACGGTGGCCGCCGCGCCGGGGAGCGCACTGTTCAAAGGGTTTAGCGCCGACGCCCGGTTCTATTTCGTGCACTCCTACGCCGCCCAGTGCTGGACCGGTAGCACCGACGCGTTGCTGACCTGGGCCACCCATCAGGTACCGTTTCTGGCCGCCGTCGAGGACGGGCCGCTGGCCGCCACCCAATTTCACCCGGAGAAGAGCGGGGACGCCGGGGCAGCCCTGCTCCACAACTGGATCGAAGGACTATGACCGCTGTGCTGACTTTGTTGCCTGCCGTCGACGTTGTCGACGGCCGAGCGGTGCGCCTGGTGCAGGGACGCGCAGGCAGTGAAACCGCATACGGTTCAGCGCTCGACGCCGCGTTGGGCTGGCAGCGCGATGGAGCCGAGTGGGTACACCTGGTCGACCTCGACGCCGCCTTCGGCCGCGGATCCAACCGCGAACTCCTTGCCGAGGTTGTCGGCAAGCTCGACGTGAACGTCGAACTGTCCGGCGGAATCCGCGACGACGACTCGCTGTCGGCCGCGCTGGCCACCGGATGCGCCCGGGTCAACCTCGGCACCGCTGCCCTGGAGAACCCGCAGTGGTGCGCTGCGGTGATCGCCGAACACGGCGACAAAGTGGCCGTCGGCCTGGACGTGCAGATCGTCGACGGCGCACACCGGCTGCGCGGACGCGGCTGGGAAACCGACGGCGGCGACCTGTGGGATGTGTTGGAACGCCTTGACCGCCAAGGGTGTTCACGCTTTGTCGTCACCGACGTCACCAAAGACGGCACGCTGACCGGGCCGAACCTGGACTTGCTGCGGTCGGTGGCCCACCGAACCGACGCCCCGGTGATCGCCTCCGGCGGGGTGTCGAGCCTCGACGATCTGCGCGCCATCGCTACGCTCACCGACAGCGGGGTTGAGGGCGCCATCGTCGGCAAGGCTCTGTACGCGGGGCGGTTCACCTTGCCGCAAGCTCTGGCGGCGGTGCGCCAATGACCGCAGACACCAAGGATCTCAATGCGTTGGTGGCCGAAGCGTCGAAAGTTCTCGACGCCGCCGCCGAGCCGTTTCTGCAAGGCCACCGCGCCGACTCCGCGGTGGCCAAAAAGGGCGACGACTTCGCCACCAAGGTCGACCTGGCCATCGAGCGCCAAGTCGTCGACGCATTGGTCAAGAACACCGGAATCGAGGTGCACGGCGAAGAGTTCGGCGGCGCGGACCTCGACTCACCATGGGTCTGGGTCCTCGACCCGGTCGACGGCACATTCAACTACGCAGCCGGATCTCCGATGGCGGCAATCCTTTTGGGCCTGCTGCACGACGGTGACCCGGTCGCGGGCCTGACCTGGCTACCGTTCATCGGGCAACGCTACACGGCGGTCGTCGGCGGCCCGCTTCTCAAAAACGGTGCACCGCAGCCGCGGTTGCAGCACACCGAACTGACCGACTCGGTCATCGGCATCGGCACGTTCAACGTCGAGTCGCGGGGACGATTCCCGGGCCGCTACCGCCTCGCGGTGTTGGAGAGTCTGAGCCGAGTGTCGTCGCGGCTGCGCATGCACGGCGCCACCGGCATCGATCTCGCCTACGTCGCCGACGGCATCCTCGGCGGTGCCATCAGTTTCGGTGACCACGTGTGGGACCACGCCGCCGGCGTGGCATTGGTGCGGGCTGCCGGTGGCATCGTCACCAATCTGGCCGGAGAAGAGTGGACGCCGCAATCGCGGTCCGCGTTGGCGGCGGCACCGGGCGTGCATGCCCAGATGCTCGAGCTGTTGCGCGCTGTCGGCGACCCTGGGACCTACTGAGCATGGATGTCGCCGTGCGGGTGATCCCGTGCCTTGATGTCGATGCCGGCCGGGTGGTCAAAGGTGTCAACTTCGAAAACCTGCGCGACGCAGGCGATCCCGTCGAACTCGCGGCCGCCTATGACGCTGAGGGCGCCGACGAGCTGACGTTTCTCGATGTGACCGCCTCGTCGTCGGGGCGGGCCACCATGCTGGAGGTGGTGCGCCGCACCGCGGAGCAGGTGTTTATTCCGCTCACCGTCGGCGGCGGGGTGCGCACGGTCGCCGACGTCGACATGTTGCTTCGGGCGGGCGCCGACAAGGTGTCGATCAATACCGCCGCGATCGCACGCCCTGACCTGCTGGCGGAGATGGCGCGAGCATTCGGCTCCCAGTGCATCGTATTGTCCGTCGACGCGCGCACCGTGCTGGCCGGGTCGGCGCCGACGCCGTCAGGCTGGGAGGTCACCACCCATGGCGGTCGGCGCGGCACCGGTATCGACGCGGTCGAATGGTCTTCTCGCGGCGCGGAATTGGGGGTGGGAGAGATCCTGCTGAATTCGATGGACGCCGACGGCACCCAGGCCGGCTTCGACCTGGCGATGCTTCGCGCGGTCCGCGCCGCGGTGACCGTGCCGGTGATTGCCAGCGGCGGGGCTGGCGTGGCCGAGCACTTCGCACCCGCAGTGGCCGCGGGGGCCGACGCGGTGCTGGCCGCCAGCGTCTTTCACTTCCGCCAGCTGACCATCGGGCAGGTGAAAGCGGCGATGGCCGCTGAAGGGATTACCGTGCGATGACGCTCGACCCGACAATCGCAGCACGGCTCAAGCGCAACGCCGACGGCCTGTTCACCGCGGTCGTGCAGGAACGCAGCAGTGGCGATGTGCTGATGGTCGCCTGGATGGATGACGAAGCGCTGGCCCGTACATTGGAAACCCGTGAGGCGACGTATTTTTCGCGCTCCCGCAGTGAGCAGTGGATCAAAGGCGCCACGTCGGGCCACACCCAGCATGTGCATTCGGTGCGGCTGGACTGCGACGGCGACGCGGTGCTGCTGGTGGTCGACCAGGTCGGCGGTGCCTGCCACGCCGGCGATCACAGTTGCTTCGACGCTGACGTGCTGCTAGGTCCTGAGGGCTGACCGACCCGCAACGGGCGGCAGCTATAGGGTTTGTGACCGTGCGGAAATCCCCGTTGCTGGCGTGGGCGCTGTGGGATTGCGGAGCGACGGGCCTCAACGCGGTCGTCATCACGTTCGTGTTCCCGGTGTATTTGACCGCGTCGGTGGGAGCCGGTGGGGACACATCGCCGACGAGTTCGCTGGGCCGGGCCATGACCGTTGCCGGCATCACCGTCGCCGTGCTCGCCCCGATGACCGGAAGCTGGGTCGCCGACCCGCGGCGACGCCGTCACGTGCTGACCGCGCTGACCGGGACGGTGGTGGCGCTGACCGCGACGATGAGTTTGGTCCGCGACGACGCCCGCTACTTGTTGCCGGGCCTGATCCTGCTGGCCGCCACCGCCGCGTGCAGCGACCTGGCCACTGTCCCGTACAACGCGACGCTGCGGCTGGTCTCCACGCCGGAGACCTCCGGCAAGATATCCGGCTTTGGTTTGGCCGCAGGCTATCTCGGCAGCGTGGCCTTACTGTTGGCGGTTTATGTCGGCTTCATCGCAGGACACGGGTCTGCGGCCGGTGCGCTGAACATTTCGACGGGCGATGGCCTGAACGTGCGGATGGCGATGCTGTTGGCCGCGGCATGGTTTCTGATTTTCGCGCTGCCGTTGTTGATGTGGGCGCCCAAACCATCGGCCGAACCCGGTGACGCTGCGCCGGTCGCCGCGCTGCGCGCGGCTCGCCAGTTCTGGTCGGACCTCGTTGGCGAATGGCGCCGCGACCGCAACATTGTCTACTACCTGCTGGCCAGCGCCGTGTTCCGCGACGGCCTGTCCGGCGTGTTCGCGTTCGGAGCGGTGCTGGGCGTCAACGTGTATCGCATCTCAGAGGCCAGCGTGCTGTTATTCGGCGTGGCAGCCTGCACGGTGGCCGCCGCAGGTGCCGTTTTCGGCGGCCTTCTCGACCAGCGTCTCGGGTCCAAGCGTGTCATCCTCGGCTCGCTGGGCTCGATGATCGCGGTCGGGCTGCTGCTGCTAGTGCTGTCGGGTCCGCTGGCGTTTTGGCTGTGCGGCCTGATGCTGTGTCTGTTCATCGGCCCCACCCAGTCATCGGCGCGCGCCCTGTTGCTGCGAATGACCGCCGAGGGCAAGGAAGGACTGGCCTTCGGCCTCTATACGACTACTGGGCGAGCAGCAGCATTCCTGGCGCCGTCGATGTTCTTCGCATTCATCGATCTGTTCGGTGCTGACCGAGCCGGTCTGGGCGGTCTGCTCGTGGTACTCGCGGCGGGGCTGCTGGCGATGCTGCCCATCCGTGCGCCGGCCCGCCACCGTCGCGGCGAGCGGATCGCCGAGGTGGGTACGGGCGACTAGCTGCTGGCCGTCAAAACCCGGCGGCGCCGACTGCGACGAACACACCGCCCAACGCGGCCAGCAGGATTGCAACTTCGCGGCGACGACGTGATCGAATCCAGTCGTGCACCGCCGACACCCAGCGTGCGGTTGCCCTGGGTGCCACCAGATAGGCCAGCAGCGGAACCTCGATGAACGCGAAGGCGACGACGTTGAACATCACCAGCACTGCGATTTGGGCCACGACGGCCGCGCCAGAGGCGAGGATCACGGCCAGCGCGGCGAGATAGTCGACCGACGGCAACGCGATGCCGAGACCGGCGATTCCCGCAACGCACACCGAATCCCCGTTCAGCAGCCGGTGGGCCGGCGTCGGCAATCTTGCCGGCCGCCAGCCCAGCCGCCCGACCAGGTCGGTGGCTACGACTAGTGCAAACATCAGCACGAGGAACCCGATCAGCATCTGAACCCGGGGCACGGTGAAGAAGGTGGACGCCAGCAGTCTGCGTCGAAGGACGAACAGCACAACCAGCCCCACCGAGGTTCCCATGACGAAACCGCCACATAAGAACGCGAGCAGTTGCAGCACGGGTCTGGGCTTGTTCAGCATGATCACCGTCATACCGATCCGGAACGGTTCGACGCTGACGGCAAGGGCCATGATCAGGACAGTGACCAGCATGAGGAGTTCTGGGTGCGCCCAGCCCGCCGGCTTAGGCGTCCAACCGGGCGAATTGGTCCTGGTGGTATTGCTCGATGCAGGCGGCGCGTCGAATCTTGCCGCTTGTGGTGGTCGGAATCGATCCGGGCGATACCAGAACCAGGTCTGCGGCATTCAGGCCGTGCGCATGGGAGATCGCGGAGGTGACGTCGCTTTTGATGCGAGTGAGCCACTGCATCGGCTCCTCGTCGGAATCGCTTCGCTTCTTGAGTTCGATGACGGTGACCAGCTTCTCGGTACTGTTCATCGGAACCGAGATCGCCGCGACCCGACCGCCGGTGATCTGCTGGACGGTCGCCTCAATGTCCTCGGGATAGTGGTTGCGCCCGTGGACGATCAGCAGATCCTTGATGCGGCCGACAATGAACAGCTCACCTTCGGAGATGAACCCCTGGTCGCCGCTTCGTAGCCACGGCCCGTCGGGCGTGCCCGGAGACGGGTCGACGAGCATCGCGCCGAAGCAGCGCTGCTCCTGCGGAGGTTTACGCCAGTAGCCGTCGGCGACATTGGCGCCGTGTATCCAGATCTCACCGACCAAGCCGGGTGGGCACTCGCGGCGCGTCTCGAAGTCGACGATTCGCACCGTGGGTGACTGCGGCACTTTGTATTTGACCAGCTCTGTTCCGGTCGCGACGGCACATCGCTGAGCGCGCCCAGCGGACAGCGCCACCCGATCGAAGTGGACCGACTCCGATGATTCACTCCAGGTGCCGGCCGCCACGAAGACGGTCGCCTCCGCCAAGCCGTATGAAGGGCGCACCATGGTGTCCCGGAAATTGAAGTGCGCAAACCGGTCAACGAAGCGTTGTAACGTGGCCGGCTCGACGCGTTCGGCACCGCTGATGATGCCCAACACTCCGCCGAGGTCGAGGCCCGCCAGGTCGTTGTCGGTTGTTTTGCGGGCGGCCAGGTCAAACGCGAAATTGGGCGCCGCGGACCACGCATGAGGATTCGTGGCCAACGAGCGCACCCATCTGGCCGGTCTCTCCAAGAACGAAATCGGACTGGTCAGCTCACTGTGGTAGCCGCCCAGAATCGGTGCGCAGACACCCAGCACCAAACCCATGTCATGGTAAAAGGGCAACCACGAAACGATCGTGAGGTCCGATGGGGCTTTCACGTGGGAGTCGGCGAAAAAGCTGCGCATCAGCTGCTCGAAGTTCACCTGGAGGTTGCGGTGCGAGATCATGACCCCGGTCGGCAGCCGGGTTGAACCCGAGCTGTACTGCAAATAGGCCGTGCTGGGCAAATCGGCTGTCCGAACGCTTGTTCCGCTGTCGACGTCCAGATTTACCGAATCGATCTCGATGATTTTCGGCACTGCCTCCAGCCGTGCTTGATGAACATATTCGGCGATGTCCTCCGCGACCGCCGACGTGGTGAGCACAACCGAGGGCGACGTATCGGCAAGGACTGCACTGACCCGCTCATGACTCGACCCGCGATGCGGCAACGGCAGCGGAACGGCGATCAGCCCGGCCTGCATGGATCCCAGGAACGCCACGATGTAGTCCAGAGACTGGGGAGCCAGGATTACCGCCCTGTCTCCGACAGATCCATGGCAGCTGAGTTCGCGTGCCATGTTCAATGTCCGACGGGATAGCCGCGCCCAGGTAAGACTTTCGGGAACACCTGCCGAGTCGTTTTCGTAGTCGGTGAAAGTGAACGCGACGTCCTGGGGTCGGAGGCTGGCACGACCGTGCAGCATCGAGAGGATCGATGAGTCGGGCATAGGCGTCACATTACGTCGGTACTAGTCGGTCGACCTCGTCGGCGTGCAATCTCTGTTGTCAGTGTGGCCCGTTGGATAACACGGACATGGCACCGCTGAGGATCTGCGAAACCGGATCAGCGCCGCCGCCGAAGGTCGCCTGGGTGGCGGGGGCGGTGACGGCCGCGGGGTCGAAGCCGTTCACGGGGTCCACCTGGACCGGAGCGGTCGCCGGATCGTCGTTGCGGGAATAGCCTGCGTTCACCCGCGGCAGCAATATCGCGTCAAGCTTGTTCAGCGTGTCCTCGTCAATCCCGATGTAGGCCAACGGCATGACCAGCGGAAGGTGTTTCTCGGGGATGAGGTACGTCGTGGTCGTCGCGCCCTTGGAGTTCACCGTCGAGCGGATGTTCTGCGGCGGCACCATGCTCGGGTTGGTGAAGGCAACCGCAGTATGACCAGTGGCGAGGCCCATCAGCGTGTTGGCGAGGGCGAACAGATTGTCTGGCCGGTCGGGGAAGTCGGCGATCGAGTCGTAGGCCGAGACGAACATGTGGGTGTCGTATTGGCTTTCCACCGGAGCCGGTATGCGGTAGTCCATTGCCGGAACAACGGACCCGACCGGGAACATGGCGGTCAGGAAACTCTGGCCGAAGGCGTGTCGCGCAATCGGGTCGCCGAACGTCGCGAAGCTCAGTTGGTCCGGAGGCGGAGCCGTCGGGTCATTGGCCAGCCGAGCCTGCACGGCGTCCAGCACGAGCGAGCCCTCGGAGAGGCCGATCGCGGTGCCGGGGCCACCGGTGCGGATCGCCGCATCGAGATTGTCTTCGCCCTCGTCGACCGACTCGCCCACGCTGGGACCGTCCAGACCCAGGCCCGGGTAGATGTCATCCCCGATCTTGCCGATGCCCGGGAAGAGGCGTTCCAGCACGTGGCCCTGGACTTGGCCTGCGGGGTAGCGAACGATTTGTCGCTTCAGGCCGGGAAACCATTCATCGCCTTCACGGCGGATGTACTCGTCATAGGGGATGCCCAGTACGTGAGCGCCCCCGAGCGCGTACGCCGTCCGATCGGCTGACGTATCGGAGGCCGGCGTCCCACCAGCCGGCGCGTCGTCAGCCGACGCGCTCTCGATGCCGAAATATCCCGTGGCGCCGACAGTTACCAGCGCCGTCACTCCTGCGAGTAGTTTCTTCATGCCTACTCCTGACCGCTCGGCTTACCTAGTCTCACATACATGGTCGGTCACCGCGACGGCCACCAGTTCGCCCGCCCGACCAACGCGGCGATGGCGGGCACCGTGATGGTGCGCACCAAGAAGGTATCCAGCAAAATTCCCACACCGATCACGAAGCCGCCCTGGACCACGGTGCCGATGCTGGAGAACAACAGACCGCACATCGAGGCAGCGAAGATCAGACCTGCCGCGGTGATCACACCGCCGGTCGAACTCAGGGTGCGAATGACGCCGTAACGCATGCTGTGCGGCGACTCGTCACGCATTCGCGAGACGAGCAGCATGTTGTAATCGGCTCCCACCGCGACCAACACCACGAACGCCAGTGGGGGCACACTCCAATGCAATTGCTGGCCGAGCATGAATTGAAATACCAGCACGCCAATACCCACTGCCGACAAGTACGAAATCACCACCGAAGCAACCAGATACAGCGGTGCCACAACCGCCCGCAGCAACGCGATCAAAGTCAGCAGCACGACGAACAGCGTTACCGCGATGATGAACCGAATGTCGTGTTCGTAGTAATCGCGGGTGTCCCGCAGGCTTACGGTGTATCCGGCCATCGACACCGTCGCGTCTGCCAATGCGGTATTCGGTTGGGCATCCCGAGCGGTCTGGGTGATCGTGTTGACCTGATCCATGGCTTCGGTGCTAAACGGATTGAGTTTGGTTTGAACCAAATACCGCACCGAGTGGCCGTCTGGTGATATGAAGATGTTGGCGGCCTTGGCGAACTCCTCGAGGCGCAGGAGTTGGGACGGGATATTGAATCCGGCCATCGCCGGGTGCGCCGCATCATGTTTCAGCGACAACAGAAACGCCGCTGCCTCATTGAGCCCGGTGCCCAGCTGCTTGACCTGCTCAACGAGTTGAGCCACCGCATCGGCCACTTGCCGGCTCCCGCCGGCGAACCGGTCCGCGCCATCTTGCAGGCTGCTGAGGTTCCCCTGCAAACCACCGGGTTTGTCCATGCCCATGGAATGCATCACCCTGGTGAGGTTCGTTAAGGCGCCACGCACTCGGGCTACCGATGCGTTCAGAGTTTGTTTGTCCGGGAACGACTGCAATTGTCCTGCCAGTTCGTTGATTGCGTCGAGGTCTTCCCGGCCGCCCGGGCCGACCAGTCGTTCGAACTCCGCGCGGGTGGCGCTGCAGGACTCATCGATATCGCAGACCGGGTTGCCCTGCAGGGCCGTCAGCACTGGACCTATCCACCCGAACATGTTTTTGGCGGCCGAAAAGTTCCAGCCCATGGTGTTGCTGAGCGAGTTGACATGGTCGACGAGCTTGGCTGCGGTGTCGACCTGTTTGACCAGCGCGTCGCCACTGTACTGGGATTTCATCGAGGAGAACGCGTCAACCAGGTTCTGGACGCTGGTGGCGAGCTGGCTGACTTGGCCGCGCACGTCGCCGAGGTTGTCAGCCAGCGTGCCGGCCCCTTCCACCAGCCGGTTGAGGTCCTCGGTGTGGTCGTTGATCCGGTCGGACCCGCCGGCCAGGAACGTGCCGATAGCGCCCGCCTGATAGGTGGCTCTGAATTGTTCTGGCACATGCCCGTTGGGACGGGTGATCCCGCTGACTGCGGCGATATTCGGCAATTGGCTGACTCGGTCGGCCATCTGCTCCAGATCGGCAAGGGCCTGCGGCGTGCGCAGGTCATGCGGTGACTGGACGAGGATGTATGCCGGAATCGACTCGTTGACCGGGAAATGGTGATCCAGCGCGGCATACCCGACCGAACTCGGAGCTGACGATGGTAGGGCCTTGCGATCGTCGTAGTTGTAGCGCACCAGGCCGGCACTGCCGGCCAGGATGAGCAACACCAGCACACTGGCGACCAGATGTGCCTTCGGCCGGCGCACAATGCGGATGCCCGACCGCCGCCAGAACCGAGCCGTCAGCTCGCGTCGCGGCTTCACCCAGCCTCGTGGCCCGGCCAGCACCAGAATGGCGGGCAGCAACGTCACTGCGGCAAGGAAGGCCACGCCGATCCCAATCGCCGACGAGACTCCGACTGTCTTGAACACTCCCATCCGCGCGAAGCTGATGCCGAGAAACGTGATTCCCACGGTGGCGGCGGATGCGGCGATCACTTTCCCGATCGAGAGCATCGCCCGTTTGACCGCCTGATCGAAATCCGCGTCTGACCGCAGATAGTCGTGATAGCGGCTGATGAGAAAGACGGCGTAATCCGTTCCGGCGCCGGCCATGATCGCACTCAGAAACACGATGGATTGGTTCGAAACACCCGTGCCGGTCAGCTGCGAGTATCCGGCAACCACCGCCTGTGCGATCGCCAGGGACAGCCCGATCGATATCAATGGCAACAGCATCGTGATCGCGCTGCGGTAAACCACCAGCAGCACGATGAGCACCAACACGGCGATCGCCAGCTCAATCGGCAGCCGATCCCGATCGCCCGCCACCGTCAGATCGGCGACAGTTGCGGCAGGGCCGGTGAGATGTGCGGTCAGGCTGGTACCGGCCACGGTGTGTTCGACGATGTCGCCGATCCGGTTGAAGGCTGCGTACGAGCGCGGTGTGCCCAATTCGCCGGCGACGCCGACCGGCAGCACCCAAGCTTTGTTGTCCTTGCTGGTCATGGCCGGACGCAACGGCGGCGTGCTGATGAAATCCTGCAACATCAAGACATCTCGGGTGTCTTGGCGCAGGCTGTCGACGAGTTTGCGGTAGGTGGCTTCGTCGTTGGGACCAAGGCCCGTGTCGTTGGTCAGGACCACCAATAGCAGGTCTTCTGAGCCCGATTCGTGAAACGCCTCGGTCATCTTTGCCGCGGTGACGCTCGACGGTGCGTCGCTGGGCAAGATCGCGAGTGGATGCTTCTGGGCCATCTCGCCAAGGGATGGGAACGTCAGCGGTAGCGCGACTGCAATCGCGACCCAGATCCCGATCACTGCCCAGGGCCACCGCACGACGAAATCGGCTAGCCGTCGCATATCGGCCTCACCCTCGCCCGGCGCTGCGCATCGAACTGCTCCACGCTATGCGACGCGTCCCCAGTGGCCGCTATCAGCGACCCGCGCGCACACCGACCGCATCGCTGCCATGTAGCGGGCGACTGATTTCTGGGCGACCGAGTTATCGGGATGCATGATCGCCATCGCCACACCCTCGCCGTACCGAAATATGTACATGGTGAGTTGATAGGAATACCGGCCGTCAGAGTAGATGCCGATGTTGTTCGCGAGGCCCATGTCGGCTGCGGCAAGCACAGCGTTCAGCGGGGCAGCGCCGCCGTGAAAAAAGTTCGACACCAGGAAGTTCGGTTGCGGCCAGCGCAACTGCGGCGCCAACTCCAAGACGCGGTAATACGGCACCTTCGCCATGTCCAGACCCGAATCGAACGAGGCCTGCGCTGCCCACGCGGCATCGCTGAACGACGCCGCAGCTATCGGCACCGTGATCGGGATCAAGCCGGTAAACCAACCTTGTGTCATGAAATTGTCCGCGCCGCTACGGGAATCTCTGGGCGTAAGCCCGTAGTAGGTGAGAGCACCGGTGAATTCGTGCTCCACCAGCGCAAGGCAAGCGAACAAGCCACCGACGAAGCGCGCGCCGGCTGCCGTGCAGGCTGATTCGAATCGCTCCGTCTGTGCCGTGTCCATCAGGAGTTCGGAGGCCATGGCGCTGGCACTCGACTCCAATGGGTTGCCCAGGGGGAGCGGGAATTCAGGAAAGCCATCGTTGTTGTTTTCCGCGAAGTCGATCCACGCGCGGACTTCGGGTGAATCTAAGGTTAACGTTGATGTGTGCTGGCGTTCGCGGGAACAGAAGTCGTCAAAGCTGCCGGCGTCGGCAAGCGCAAGGGGCTCACCGCCTCCGCTCAACGCGGCATACATCCCGTTGGCTTCCAGCATCGTGGTGCCGATCAACGTCGCGTCGCCGTGGACATGATCCATCGCGGCAAAGAAGGTGAAGTGGCGCTCGCTTTGGATGATCCCGAAGGTGAAGCAGCCCCATTCCAGGGGATTGGGGATGGCCACGACGTGATCGCGTATTTCATCGACGGTCATGTCGCCGTGCTCGATCGGCTTGAACTCCATCTCCGCAGGGTCACTGATGGTATGTCTGACGAACTCGCCACCACCGGTGTGTTCGAACCAACTGCGGAAGGTGTCATGCCGACGCAGGTACGCGTTGACCGCGTGATCCATGGCGGCGATGTCACATTCGCCGGGTAATTCACAGGTAGCGATGATCTGCCGGGAGAAGTTCAGTCCGGCGGCAGCCCGTTCGCAATAGTTACGAAGATGTTGGCCCTGCATGTAGCTGACCGGCACTGACGAGACCGGCGCTTGCCGGGCCTTGTGCTGAGCCGCGTCCGTCGGATGCCATGAAGTCACTGCGCCGGGGGTTAACGTCCAATCATCGAGCGAGCCGATCGTGATGTTCCCGATGCGCAAAACGACGTCCTCCTCGGTTTGAACGGCTCCGGCCCAGCCACGGCGGCAGCCGGTCCGCGTGAGCACGTCGACAGGTCACGGTCTCGTGCGGGCCGGCCACTAGGATCAAAGACGTCCAACGCATCCCACCACTCGGCGCAAGCGCTTGTCTACCGCCATGCATTGCGATACTCTCCCGGCGCCCTGTGCGGAATTGTACACACTTGCAATACTGGCCGACGCCCGCAATTCTGTTGCGCAACCGGCCGCGTGCGCCGACCGAACCGTCACCGTCCCCAACCAGAGAGGACAACGGCATGGCATCCGTCGAGGGACAGCCGCAGCCAGCATCCGGTTTTGCGATCGTCGGCTATGCGGCCCGGTTTCCGGGTGCTGCGGATGCCGACGAGTTCTGGCAACTGCTCGCCGAGGGCCGGGACGCGGTCTCGGAGGTGCCGCCCGAGCGGTGGGATGCCGACGAGTTCTTCGACCCGAACCCCGATGCCTCCGGGAAGATTGTGACCCGTCGGGCAGGCTTCGTCGATGACGTGACGGGGTTCGATGCGCCGTTTTTCGGTATGTCGGCGCGCGAGGTCAGGATGATGGACCCCCAACATCGGCTGCTGCTGGAGACGGCGTGGCGGGCGGTGGAGCATTCGGGCACCGCGCCAACAGATTTGGCGAACACCAACACCGGAGTGTTCGTGGGCTTGTCCACCCACGACTACCTGGGAATGGCTTCCGACGAGCTGACGTATGCAGAGATCGAAGCCTATACGGCCATCGGGACGTCGAACGCCGCGGCAGCGGGCCGGATCAGCTACCGGTTGGGCCTGCAGGGCCCGGCGGTCGCGGTCGACACGGCGTGCAGTTCGTCGTTGGTGGCGATCCATCAAGCCTGCCAAGCGCTGCGCCTGGGGGAGTGCGACCTCGCGTTGGCCGGCGGGGTGAACGTCCTGCTCACCCCGGCCACCATGATCACTTTTTCCAACGCGCACATGCTCGCGCCCGACGGCCGGTGCAAGACATTCGATGCGGCCGCAGATGGCTACGTGCGCGGCGAGGGTTGCGGGGTCATCGTTATCAAGCGGCTTGATGACGCGATCCGCGACGGCGACCGGATCCGAGCCGTGATCCGGGGTAGCGCAATCAACCAGGACGGCGCGTCGGGCGGTTTGACGGTGCCGAATGGCGTTGCCCAGCAGCGGGTTATCTCAGAGGCGCTGAAGCGTTCCGGCGTGGCACCCGCCGACGTCGAATACCTGGAGGCACACGGGACCGGGACCTCGTTGGGCGATCCGATCGAGGCGCAGGCCGCAGGTGCGGTGCTCGGCGCTGGACGCGAGGAGAGCCGGCCGCTGTTGATCGGCTCGGTCAAGACGAATATCGGTCATTTGGAAGCAGCCGCGGGGATCGCGGGTGTGATCAAGGTGATCTTGTCGCTCGAGCGCCGCGTCTTGCCCCAGCATCTGCACTTTCGCAAACCGTCACCGCACATTCCGTGGGACCGGTTGGCGGTGCAGGTCGTGCAGCAGCCCACCACGTGGGAACGCAACGGTCGGCCCCGCATTGCCGGAGTCAGCTCGTTCGGGTTCGCCGGCACCAACGCGCACGTCATCATCGAGGAGGCGCCGGACGAGGTGGGGCAGGGCGCGCTGGCGCCGAGCCCGATCCAGACGCCCGGGGGCCGACGGTTCAGTGTGCTTCCGCTGTCGGCGCGCACGCCCGCTGCATTGGTGCAGCTGGCCGATCAATACCGCACCTGGCTGAGCGCACACCCGGAGGCCACCTTGGCCGACGTGTGCTTGACCGCCGGGGCGGGGCGCGCACACTTGGAGCACCGGGCGGCTTTGGTCGTCAATTCCAAGGAATCTGCCAGCGAGTTGCTCGGTGCGTTGGCGGATGACCGCCCGGCACCTGGTTTGGTGCGCGGTGTATCCAGTGACACGCCGAAGACGGCGTGGCTGTTCACCGGTCAAGGCAGCCAGTACCCCGGCATGGCTCGCGAGCTGTTCGACACCGAACCGGTGTTCGCCGAGACGCTGAACCGCTGCGCGGCTGCTGTCGCCGACATGCTCGAAAAACCGCTGCTGGATGTCATTTTCGATGCCGATGGCCCAGACAGCGAAGAGACGTTGCGGCAGACCACATACGCCCAGCCCGCCCTGTTCGCAGTGGAGATGGGCCTGGCCAGGCTCTGGCAGTCATGGGGCTTCGAACCCGACGTGGTGCTGGGCCACAGCGTCGGCCAGTATTCGGCGGCCTGCGTGGCGGGCGTGTTCCGGCTCGAGGACGGCGCCCGGCTAATGGCCGAGCGCGGCCGCCTGTTCGGCAGTTTGCCCTCCGGTGGGCGGATGGTCGCAGTCTTCACCGCCGCCGAGCGCGTCGAGCGGCTCACCGACGAGTTCCCAATGCTGTCGGTTGCCGCCTACAACGGTGCTAACACCGTGCTGTCTGGGCCCACGCAGGACCTCGACCAGGCGGTGGCCGGGTTGACCGCCGACGGTGTCCGGTGTGATTGGTTGGAGACCAGCCATGCGTTCCACTCGGCGCTGCTGGATCCGATCCTCGACGAGTTCGAGTCGTACGCGGACCGGTTCAATTTCAGCCGCCCGCCACAACGGATTCTGGTGTGCAACCGCACCGGCGCCGCACTCGGCCGAAGCGTCAAGCTCGATGGCAACTACTGGCGTCGCCACGCGCGTCAACCGGTGCAGTTCGCCAAAAGCGTGCGCACGCTGGCCGATCTGGGCTGCAAAGTACTGCTAGAGGTCGGCCCGCAGCCGATACTCACCGCCGCAGCTCTGCGAGCATGGCCTGACCCTGCCACAGCGCCGCGGGCGATTGCGTCATTGCGTCGAAACACCGCTGACCACCGGCAAATCGCCGAGGCCCTTGCTGACGCGTACGTCCTGGGTCACCTGCCTGACTTCGGCGCTGTCGCAGGACCGGCGCGAAAGCTCGACCTGCCCACCTATCCGTTCCAGCATCGCCAGTACTGGTTCCGCGAGAAGCGAGTAAGGCCCACCAACCAGAGCAACGCCGCACGTACCGAAACCGTCCGGCTTCTCGAGGACGGCCGGATCGAGGAACTCGCCGCGCTGCTCAACGGTACGAACGGCAACCAGCAAACCGTCGATATCTTGGAAAAGCTTGCCGCACAACACAACCAGCAGCGTCAAACGGGCCCTATCGCCGACTACCGCTACGAGATTCACTGGGAAAAGGCCACCGCCACGGTGCCCGGCCACCAAGCCGGCCAGGCGTCCACCTGGCTTCTCGTCGGCGATGACGCCGAGGCAGCCCAGCCTTTGGCCGACACGCTGACCGCACGGGGGCATCAGCATCGGATTCTCGGGTTGCCGGCGTCCGACGCGGACGAGGAACAGCTCGAGGTCACGTTGCGCGCTGCGGCGGCAGCCGACCCGACGCTACGTATCGTGCACGTCGCGGCCCTCGATAGCGACACCGCACCATCGATGCGGTCGCTGTTGCGGATGCAGCACCGAATCCTGGGCGGGACCCGGCGACTCTTCCGCACCGCCGTTGCCGCTGAGTTGCGCCGACCCATCTGGGTGATCACTCGCCGCGCGCAACGGGTCAGCGATGCGGACACCGTGGCGCCCGATCAGAGCTGCCTGTGGGGATTCGGCCGAGCCGCCTCGCTGGAGCATCCGCACGTGTGGGGCGGGCTGGCAGACCTGGCCCAAGGCACGCCCAGCGAATGGTCGAGGTTGATCGACCACATAGTGGCCGCACCGCGTGACTCGGGCATCGGCGAAGACCAAGTGGCCGTTCGTGATGACGCAGTTTATGTTCCGCGTCTGGTTCGGCATGTCGGCCAGCCGAGTGCAGCATCGCTGGCACTGCGTGCTGAGGCAACGTATGTGGTGACCGGAGGGCTGGGTTCGATCGGACTGGAAATCGCGCGATACTTGGCCGCGCACGGCGCCCGGCATCTGGTGTTGACCGGCCGACGCTTGCCCAGCGACGCCGCACAGCAGCGCATCGATGCGATACGTGCACAGCACGGCTGCGAAGTTCGGGTTGTCGCAGCCGACGTCGCTGATGCGCACGACGTCGCGCGCCTGCTCGGCACTGTTCAGGCTGAACTACCGCCGATAGCCGGCATCGTCCATGCCGCAGGCGAGAACGGCACCACCCCGCTGCGCAACCTAGACGATGCCGAAGTGGATCGTGTTTTCGCCGGAAAAGTCTGGGGTGCCTGGCATTTGAGCGAGGCAGCCGCAGACCTGCAGCTGGACTTCTTCCTCAGCACCTCCTCAATCGCCTCGGTATGGGGAAGTTTCGGGCAAACCGCCTATGGCGCGGCTAACGCCTTCCTCGACGGGCTGGCCTGCCGGTTGCGTGAACAGGGCATCCCCGGGATCAGCGTGAACTTCGGCCCCTGGTCAGCGGGCATGGCCGACGAGCAGGCACGCGCGCGACTCAACGAGCGCGGGGTCCAGACATTGTCACCTGCCGATGCACTGGCGGGGATGGCGGCTGTCATGGCGGCGTCCACCGCGCAGGGAACAGTGGCCCGCATCGACTGGGCCCGCTTCCTTCCGCTCTACCAACAAGCGGGCCGGCGCGCATTCCTCACCGAGTTGGAGCGTGAGGTGCCCAGCCAACCGACGGGGGCGGCGCCCGCCGCAACTGCTTCTGGGAAGACCCAGCTGGTCGAGCGGCTCACGAACGCGCCGGTGCAGCAACGCAAGAGACTTGTCGCGGACTATCTCCGCGACGCGGTGGCGGAGGTGACGCACGTCGATCCCGCCGAGATCCGCGAGGACGCGGGATTTTTCGATCTCGGCATGGATTCGCTGATGGCCGTCGAATTGCGACGCCGCATCGAGCAGGGCGTGGGTAAAGACATCCCGGCGACATTGGCGATGGACTACCCGCGGCTGTCGGACGTGGTGGACTACCTACTCGACGACGTGCTCGAACTCGGTGAACAGGCCTCCGCCAAGTCACGGCCTCAGCCTGCGCCGGTAGCAACGACGCGCACCGATGAGCCGATCGCGATCGTCGCGGTGTCATGCCGTTTCCCCGGTGCCTCCGATCCAGAAGCCTTCTGGGAGCTGTTGTCCGGCGGTGTCGATGCGATCCGGGAAGTCCCGGAAGACCGGTTCGACATCGACGAGTTTTACGACCCGGACCCTGAGACCCCGGGCAAGATCTACAGCCGCTTCGGCGGATTCCTCGACGACATCGACGGATTCGATCCGGAGTTCTTCGGTATCTCCCCGCGCGAAGCGGTGTGGATCGAGCCGCAGCAGCGGCTGATGCTGGAAACGGTGTGGGAGGGCTTAGAACGGGCGGGATACGCGCCGGCGGACATGCGCGGCAGCCGAACCGGCATCTTCGTGGGCGTCGCAGCCAACGAGTATGCGCATCTGTTGTCCGCCGAGTCGGTCGACAAGATCGAGCCACACTTCATCACCGGCAATGCGCTCAATGCGATTTCCGGTCGGGTTGCGTTTGCGCTCGGACTGCACGGTCCTGCGGTGGCGGTCGATACCGCATGCAGCTCGTCGTTGGTAGCCGTCCATCAGGCCTGCCAAGCATTGCACTCCGGCGACTGCGATTTGGCGTTGGCCGGTGGGGTGAACGTGTTGCTGAGTCCGGTATCCATCATCGCCGCCTCGCGGGCCAGGATGCTTTCCCCAGTCGGGCGATGCAAAACGTTCGACGCCTCCGCCGACGGCTATGTGCGCAGCGAAGGCTGCGGCATCCTGGTGCTCAAGAGGCTGAGCGACGCGGTTCGCGACGGCGATCGGGTTGCCGCGGTCATCCCGAGCAGTGCAGTCAATCAGGACGGTGCGTCCAGCGGTCTGACGGTGCCCAATGGCGCTGCGCAGCAACGGCTTATCGGCACGGCGCTGGCTCGTGCCGGCTTGGCCGGCGGCGACGTCGACTACCTTGAGGCCCACGGAACGGGGACCCCGCTGGGTGATCCGATCGAGGTGCAGGCGGCCGGCGCGGCTTATGGAGTCGCCCGTGACGCGGACCGGCCGTTACTGATGGGATCGGTGAAGACCAACATCGGCCACCTCGAGTCGGCGTCAGGGGCCGCCGGTCTGATCAAAGTCGTGTTGTCGCTGCAGCACGGAATGTTGCCGCAGAGCCTGCACTTTGACGAACCGTCGCCGCACATCCCGTGGGATTCGCTGCCGGTGCGGGTCGTGGACAAGCCAACTCCGTGGCAGGCCAACGGCAGGGTGCGGCGCGCGGGCGTAAGTTCCTTCGGGTTCACCGGGACGAATGCGCACGTGCTGATCGAGGAGGCGCCGGTCCACTCGGCTACCCCCGGCGAACGAGCGGCAGTCGACGACGCCGCAGCGGCGGCCACGTCAGACACTCACGATGATTCGGTCAGCGTGCTGCCCCTATCCGCGCGGTCACCGGAGGCGCTGGTGGCGTTGGCGCGGCGGTATGGGACGTGGTTGGACATCCACCCGGAAGCCGACATCGCCGATGTGTGTCTTACGGCCGGGGCCGCACGCTCGCATTTCGAGCATCGGGCTGCACTGGTCGTGGATTCGGTCCATGCAGCCCGAGACGGGCTGGCTGACTTGGCCCAGAACCGACTGCGACCCGGCGTGGTGCGTGGCGAGTGTGCTGACCGGCCGACGACGGCATGGTTGTTCACTGGGCAAGGCAGTCAGCATCCGGGGATGGCGCGCGAATTGTTCGACGCTGAACCGGTTTTCGCAGAGACGGTGACACGTTGTGCGGACGCGGTCAACGAACTGCTGCCCCGCCCGTTGCTGGAGGTGTTGTTCGCCACCGACCGCGACACCGGCGAAATGCTGCGGCATACCTCGTATGCGCAGCCCGCGCTTTTCGCTGTCGAAATGGGCCTGGCCCGGCTGTGGCAGTCGTGGGGCGTCGAGCCCGATGTGGTACTGGGGCACAGCGTGGGCCAGTACGCGGCAGCGTGTGTGGCCGGGGTTTTCAGCCTCGACGACGGGGCACGGCTGATGGCCGAGCGCGGCCGGCTGTTCGGCAGTCTGCCTGACGGCGGACGAATGGTGGCGGTGTTCGCCGACCCGAAGCACGTCGAAGAAGTCGCCAACGAATTCTCTCGGGTGTCGGTTGCGGCCTACAACGGCCCCAACACGGTGCTGTCCGGTCCGGGAACCGATCTCGAACAGATCGTCGCCAGGTTCGGCGACGACGGAATCCGCTGCAACTGGCTGGAAACCAGCCACGCCTTCCACTCGGAATTGCTGGAGCCGGTGCTCGGTGAATTCGAGTCCTACGCAGCGCAGTTGCAGTTCGCCGTGCCGACGTTGCCGCTGGTCTGCAACCGCACCGGCGCCGTGCTCGCGGGAACCCCGTTAGACGCCCAATACTGGCGGCGGCATTCCCGTCAGCCGGTGCAGTTCGCCGAAAGTGTCCGGACCGTGGCGGCGCTGGGATGCTCGGTGCTGATGGAGATCGGTCCGCAACCGGTTCTGACCGGCGCCGCGGTGCAGGTCTGGCCGGAACACCTGGCCGCGCCGCGTGCGATCGTTTCGCTTCGCAAAGGCGCCGGCGACCGGCGCCAAATCACCGAAGCACTGGCCGCGGCCTACGTCAGCGGCCACCGACCCAAATTCGCGGCGTTGCATGCTCAATCCGGCCGCAGAATCGAACTGCCCACCTATCCATTCCAGCGCCGTCGCTTCTGGCCCAAGACGTCCGGCATCGCGGCTCTCGACGGACAAGGCGCTGCCGCATCCGGAATTCTGGGCAGCGCCAAAGACCTCGCGTCCGGCGACTGCGTCTACACCAGTCGGCTGTCCGTCAAATCGCAGCCGTGGCTTTCCGACCACGTCATCTACGGCACCGTGGTCGTTCCGGGGGCGACGTATGCGGCGATGGCCCTGGCCGCGGCTGGGCCGCCGGCGCGGGTGCAAGACGTATTTTTCTATGAGCCGATCATCCTGCCGGAAAAGGCTTCTCGCGAGGTGCAGTTGACTTTGCATCCGCTCGAAGACGGTGGCGGCTGGACTTTCCGGGTGGATAGCCGCCCGTACGGCGTCCGTGATGCTGAATGGTCGTTGAACGCCGACGGCACCGTCGTCAGCGAGATCGGCGACGAGTTTTCAGCCGATCCGGGCGACTCCATCGAAGCGGCCATCGAGCGGATGGACCGGGCGCGCCCACAGCACCTGTTCGAGACCTTCGCCGAAAGCGAGTTGGAGTGGGGGACGACGTGGTCCACGTCGCTCAGATCGCTGTGGATGGGCGACGGAGAGGCGATCGGCGATATCACCGTCGGCGATGAACTCGCCGAGCACCTCGGAACCGAGCCGATCCATCCCGTGCTACTCGACCTGTGCACCGGAGTCGTGTTCCCGGCGTTCCCGGCGCTGACCGCAGCCGAACAGGGCATGACTGACCTGTTGTTGCCGTTGCGGTACGGGCACGTGATGTTGCGGGAGAAGATGCCTCGGCGGTTCTATTGCCGCGGGAAGTGGCGTGCCAGCGCCCTCGACAGCGACACCCAGGTCTTCGATATCGACTTCGTCGACCGAGATGGTCGCCACCTGGGCGGGATTCGCGAGTTCACGGTCAAACGCGCACCCCGGGAAGCGTTGTTGCGTGGACTTGGCGGCGATGCCACCCGGCTGCTGTACACCCTCGGCTGGCATGAGTTGCCGCCTCAGCCGCCGAGCAGTGATATCGGACCCGAGGGTACCTGGCTGGTTGCCGGATTCGACGAACTGGCCGCCGATCTGCCGGGCTGCACCGCTGTTGACCCGGCTATGGATTCGCAGTCGTTGGGGCAGCTGTTGGCGCAGGCCCGAGAGCGCGGCGAGCCGTTCACCGGCATCGTCTGGCGCAGCGCCGGGCCGGGTGCGGCCGAGTCCCCACAGCGCCGCCTGGACCGGATCGACCGGCTCGCCGGATTCGGTCGCCACGGCCCGTTCAGTGATGATCCACAGACCGCCGGGCAGTTTGATCACCTCATCGGCCTGCAGGGTGTGCACGGCGCTGAGCAGGTGCGCGATCTCGTTCTCCAGCCGCGCAGCACCCTCAGCGCTCGACTCGGCCGCACCCGGCCCGGCGCTGCGCCAGACGATGCCGGTGAACGGCTCGCCGCGCTCTCGGGCCTGCGCCAA
>NZ_LZKJ01000127.1 GCF_001672775.1 Mycobacterium kyorinense
GAGATGTGACGTCACAGTAGTCCCAGCTGTCGCAGGGAATTCGGGATGCGACGATGTGCCCGCCTCGTAGCGACAACTGAGGATTTGGCGTGGCGACGCGGCAACAAATGGTTCACTGGGGACACTTCCGCCACGCCAGTCACGCGAGTGGCCCAGTTGTCGCTGGTGGCAGGGTGCCCGGCTCCGAGCGACACTTGGCTTGGTCGCGCAGCGCCAGCTCACGCGTGTGGATTCGGTGCTCAGTGCCACGCGGCATCCAGCCGGGTCCATATCGACCGCGCCTCAGCCGGCGCACCCGGCCGTGGCCCATTTCCCAGCGCAACGCGTCCGAGATGGATTTCGATGTCCGTCCGCCCACGGCAAAACCGTGCTGCGCGAGCGCCTCGGCCAACTCGCCGACGGTGGCGGGCCCATGGCGAAATAACTGCATTGTCAGTACGTAGCGGAGTTCGGTCCCCCGCAGTAGCAGCGACTCATTCATCGGCCGACCGTCGCATGGACGTCCGACAACCCGTTCGCTGTCGCTGATAGGCGGGCACCCCGAAACACCGGGTCAGGCCGTGACAGGTGTGGCAAACCAAGACAGGAGTGGTCAAAGTGACTCCGGCGCCGCGGCGCCACCTGGCCATACGCCGCGTTGTCGCTACGAGGCGGGCACACCG
>NZ_LZKJ01000128.1 GCF_001672775.1 Mycobacterium kyorinense
TCACCGTCGCCGGCATCGTCGGGTACTGGCTCAGCACCGCCCGCACCGCAGGCTCGATCTGCGCCCACGCCGACGTCATCGCCCTCAAAGGAGCCAGCTACCGCATCAAACACACCGCAATCGAGTCCCTGCCCTCCGTCGAAGCCGACCGTCAGGCAGACTCAACCCCGTAACACACCTGCTCAATTTTCGACCGGAAGAAACTGCTCAGGATTCGACCGGAACCGACATCGATTTTCGGATGGTTGTGACACGGACTATCACCAGAATTGACTCTCGCCCACCTCCTCACTGCCAACAGTGAGTGAGCCCTCCGACGACGTGATGCGCCGGAGGACACCCCTCTCGTCAAAGCTTTGGCACCACACGGCGTATCCGGTTGTCCCGGAAGCCACTTGGGCTCAACCCTTAAGCCGGGAAGAGCTGTCCTGACCCTGGGCGTCTTTCGACGTTCGAGGTCAGTGGCCTCTATCCGTGCAGACGCCTCACCTACCGAGGTGCATGCAGCGTCATGGTGACACCGTGGGCCGAACGGGTCAATCGGTTGGTCAGCCGCTGCGCAGCACGGTGGGGAGTCGTCAGGCTAGATTGCTGCAGCCACCCACGGCGCGGTACTGGCGATAGCGCAGACCGCGAGTAGAAATGGTGTTGTCCTGCGGGTATGTCCTTGAAGGCAGAGCATAGCGGCGTACACCCGCGTCCTGCTGCGAGTTGCATCACAGTTTGCTGTCCACTTGCTGTGACAGTTGCTTTCTCAGGATGGCCACGCGTCAGCGGCTATGAGCTCTTCTTCTCGGCCACGGCCGCACTGAGTCCCTCGGCGAGATCGTCGCGGGTCAACTCCTTGAACCGGTGCAGTTGGTCCTCGCTGAATTCGTCGAGCTCACTTGACAGCACCGCGTCCAGGTCTTCGTCGTCGAGGCGGAAACTGCGGTGATCACGAGCCTTCTCCACCACGTTCCGCACGAACCCCGCGTTACCGAGCACGTCGATACCCCGGATCAGATCGCCATCCTCGGAGAGGTTTTCGTCATCGTAGAACTTGGTGTACGACGGCAACAACACCTCGACCGCGTCGTCGGTGATCACGTCTTCGTTTTCCCGGCCCATCAGCTGGGTGAGCGCGATCAACTCCGGCGGCGTATAACTGTAGAACTCGATCACCGTCGAAAACCGCCGTCGCAGACCCTGGTTCACCTCTAGCATCCGCTCCATCGCCTTGGCGTAGCCGGCCCCGAACACCACCAGCTCGTCGCGGTGATTCTCCATGTAGAGCAGCAACGTGTTGATGATCGCGTTGCCGTACGCGTCGCCCTGCGAATAGCCACGCTCATGCAGATTGTGCATCTCATCGAAGAACACGGCGCCGCCCCGCGCCTCTTCGAGCATCTCCTCGGTGTTCTTCTCGGCGTCAGCCATGTAGCGACCGAGCAGCTTGGAGCGGCTGGTCTCCACCACCAACGGCTTACGCAACACGGTCAGCCCGCACAGCTGTTTGGTGAACGCTCGCGCGACCGTGGTCTTGCCGGTGCCGGGTGGGCCCAAGAGCAAGGTATGCCGCGACGAGATCGGCACGGGCAGACCCATTTTCGCTCGGGCCAGATTCACCTTGGTCGTCGACTTGATCAGTTTGATCTCGCGTTTGGCCTGTTCCATGCCCAACATCGCGTTGAGTTCCGCGTCGCCCTCAGCCAAGTACTTCTTGGCCATCTCGGCGTGACGGGCCGCCTCGGTCTGCTCGCGGGTGGGCGCACTGTCGGGATCCCACGGGTCTGTCCGCGCCTCAATGGTTTCCGGGTCGGTCAGCACCAGCCGATAGTTGGGGTTGTCCAATGCTTCACGGGCCGGGGCGAATTTGGCGTCACGCGAATAGACGCGGCGCAGCATCTCGACGGCCTCATCCTCGCGGCCCAAGTGCCGCAGGCACATGCCCTTGGTGTACATGGCGACGTTGGCCGCGTTGGGCACGCGGTCGCCCTCGATTGCTTCTTGGGCACGGTGGGTGGCTTCTTCGAAAACCCCGAGCGACGCCAACGCCGTCGTGGCCATCGCCGCGCCAGCGGCCTTCAACTCGGGATGACGCCACTGCTTGGCCGGCGGAAACTGCGTGAGCACATCGGGCCAACGGCCGGTGCGGAAATTCAGCACACCACGGACATAGGTGATCAGCTCGGCGTCGAAGGCATGCCGCGGTTCCGTCTGGTCGAGCAGTCGGGCGGCCTCCTCGTAGCGTTTCGCGTCGACGAGGGCCGCGGCGTAGGCCGCCGCCAGTGATTCCACGCTGGTGACCGCTAATCGCAAGAACAGGCCGTCGGAGACCTCGGGGCGAAACTCCAAGTCCGACAGACCCAGGCGGCGGATCTCCCAGCCGAACGTCTTCGCGGTTTCCCACGCATTGGTGAGCACCTCGATGCTCTGGTCACCGGCCAGCACCCGAGCGAGCCAGGCGTCGCACATCTCGGGGTCGAGGCGGCTGGCCGTGGTGAACATCTGCAGCGCCACTTGCGGATTGTTGCTGGGCTGTAGGCCGTTCACGGAGACGCCGGACGCCAGCAAACCAGCGACCATCGCGTTACGGGCATCGGTCGCGGCGGCCTGCGGCCTGGTCATTGCGGCGTCCCGGCACCGCTCACCGGGTACTGCGGCGCAAGCGAGTCAACGGCGACCGTCACCGATTCGTCGTCGCTCAGCGCCCGGCTCGACATCTTCAGTGCCGGGCCCGTCATGGGTGCCGGCAAGCTGGCGCGCACCGCGTGCAGTTGGCGTCCGGTGAGCCGATTCAGCCCGCTCCACATACTTTTCGGCAGCCGCTTATCGCTGTGGTAGCGCACGAATGCCGACACGTCGATGCCGCCGCGTCGCGGGGTGAGCCGGACCGTCACCACGGTGACATCGGCGTCGGGTAGCCAGAGTTCGTCCAGCATGGCCCCGGTGATGTCCGACGGCGACACCCAAAAGCTCGTCACATACCCGTCACCGCACTTGAGAAAGCGCCAGTACGGCCGAATCTGGCTGGGATCCACGCCGGCCAACAACGCGTCGTCGACATCGGCGATCTCGGCGGCGGTGAGGATGCGGGCCATGCAGCGCCGCCCGTCGAGATCTTGAGTGAGCCGCTCGGTGGCCGCCGCCAGCGTCGAGGCCAGCGAATCGCGCGCGGCCACCGCCGCCACGTTGTGTTGCGGGTCCATCCGCAGCACGAGCCAGGTTCTGCGGTCCTCGAGCGGGCGTTGGTTGTCCTCGGACTCGACGTCGTCTTGACTCGCGGCCCATTCCCCGGGGCCCTTGGGGCCATGCCGTTCGCCCACCGAGACGATGTCGACGCCGTCCAACCGAACGTCGAACTGCCGCAAGGCTGAAGCGACGGCCTCCACCGGCAGCGCGCCGGGCGAGCCGTTTCGTTGGCGATGCCGGCCCGACGGTGCGTCGGCGGGCCCTTCCACCGCGATCACCGTCACCAGTCGGCCGTCGTATTCGCGGATGCCGACCACGTCCCGGCCGAAGCGGCGCTGGTGATCGATCGCCGGCGTGCACCCGGCCACCAGCGCTTCCGGATCGGCGTACCAATTACGCACCCGCGCAACGGGTGCCGCGGCCAGCGGTATTCCCCGGTAGGTCACGAGCGCGGCGATTGCCACCAGCGCTGCGACGCCGACGCCCACCCACCACGCGACGTGGTTTCTCTGCCAGGTGTCCGGGCAATGGCTGGCGATCGCGAGCACCGCGACGTCGATGAGAAACACCGCGGTGATCCGCGGCCAGGACAGGGCCAGCCCGAACCGTCGCTCCGCCTTCATCGCTCCCCCGACCGTCGCATCAATTTCGCACCACCGAATATCGCTCCCACGAGCAGTACCGCCGCAGCCAGTCCGCCGGCGGCCACCCAGACCGGCGTCATGTTGCGCTCGGGGGGCGGTGGCGGCAGCTTCAGCGGCGACGACAACTCTTTGGGCTTCACCGGACCGTCGAGAACGTCCCAGGTCAGTGCCGCAACCGGGTCCACTACACCATGTCCGATCTGGTTGTCCACGCCACGGGCCGGCGCCCGCGCCGTGCGGATCAACCGGTTGATGATCTGATGCGACGACAGCTGCGGATACTTGGCCCTGACCAGCGCCGCCACTCCGGAGACGATCGCGGTGGAAAAGCTGGTGCCGGTCGGCACCAGCAGCGTGTTATCCGGACCGTCGATGGCATTGACCAGGCTGTCTTCTCGCGGCGAGAGCCCGACGATGTCGGTGCCGGGTGCGGCGATGGACACCCACGGTCCGGCCACGCTCGTTTTGTCCAGCGGGGCGCCGGCGGCATCCACCGCGCCGACGGTCAGGACGTACTCGTCGAACCATGCCGGGGTTACTACCGTTGTCACGCCGTTCCAATCACGGGGATCGTTGGGCCGCAAGGGATCATAGAGCGGATTCTGTTTGCAGTCCTTCTGGCTGGTGTCGCCGGCGGCGGCCACGATGACCGCATCCTTGTCCACCGCCGCATAGCGCACAGCTGCGCCCAGATCGGCTTGATCGAGGACGCTGCGCGCGCTCATGCACAGCACCTGCGAGATGTTGATCACCGAGGCACCCATGTTGGCCGCATGCACGATCGCCCGCGCCATGGTCCGGATGCTGTCCATCTTCTGGCGGGTCTGCGGATCCTCGTCGCCGGTAAACGCATCCTTGAGGCCGAACGCCTGGCTGGACTGACGGATCGAGATCAAGTCGACGTCGGGAGCGATGCCGCTGAACGCGTCCGTCGGTTGACCCGGCGCCGGGTTGGGGGCAGCCGGCCGCGGCCGGTCGACGGCGCGGACCTGCCCGCCGCCGGTATACCCCGGCGCGACGAACCGTCCGTGCTGGTGGTTGGCCGCCGGAGCTTTCGGAGGCGCCGGCATCCACGGGAAGGCAGGCTGCGCCGGCTCCTCAGGCGGCGGCGGGACCATGGTCACCGTCTGCGGCGGTGGGGGCGGCACCGACAACGTGATGGTTTGCGGCGGCGGCGCGGGGGGCGGTGGTTCGTTGGTGGGCACCGGAAGCGGCTTGCGCTCCGGCGGAGGTGCCGGGGCGACGCCGCTGGCCGGGGTGGCGGCGATCATCGACGCCACGAGCGTGCCGTGCGCGTCGCAGTCCGACAGCCCGTCGCCGCCGGCCATCACGTAGTCGCCGCCTCCGGCGAGGCGCGGCAGCCTGGGGTGCGGCGTCACCCCGGTGTCGATGACCGCGACCTTCACCCCGCCGCCACGGCCGAACCGCCATGCCTCGGGCAGGTTCAGCATGTCCATGTACTTCGGCTGAATCCGGAAGTCGGTGCCCGGCAACACACCAACCTCGGTGCAGTAGGCCGTTTGCCGCATCGGCTGTTCTGGGCCGGGGGGGCTGTCGGGCGGCACGGCCCCGGGGTCGATCACCGGCGGAGCGATGGCGTACGCCGATGGCGAACCTGCCAAAGCCGCCGAGGCCACGATGAGCGTGGTGGCAGCCAGCGCTGCCGTGCGGCTACCGATACCGGATCGCTGCATAGACATTCATCAACCACAATGCCAGCGGGAATATCGGCATCAGGCACAGGTACTCGATCCACTCCACGAATTTGCGGAACAGCGGGCTGTAGATCGTGTTGGGCACGACCGCCGCGGCGGTCAGCCCCGCGGCCGGCAGCAGCACCAGGATTCCCGCGCCCACCGACACCACCAGTGGTGACGACAACACCAGCACATAGCGCCCCACCACGGCCGCCACGATGATCACGGCGGTCAACGCCAGCGTGATCGCCTGCCAGCGGTCCACGTAGGAGCGTCCACGCAACATCAGGAAGCCGGCCGTGAAGGCGGCCAGCAGTACCGGCAGCCACCGCTGACCGGTGTGCGGGTCGCACAGTCCGGCCAAGCACGCCACGACCAGCACACCCAGCCCCACCAAAAGCCCGGTCAAAAACGCCCGCGCGCGCTCGGCTCGCAGCAGCACGTCGCGCACCGACGACGGGCCCTCCAGGGTCGGTCGTCCGCTGCCGGAGAGGACCACCGTGGTGGGCAGGTCGGGCCGGGCCTCGAACACCCAGCGACTGGTGGCAGACGGAAACACCGGCAGCCGGATGCCGGACAGCCAGCGTGACAGCGACGGCGCGGCGTGATAGCCGATCACACATGCCAGCAGCACACAGGACATCAGCGTCACCGCACTGGTCAACAGCAGCATGCGGGCCAGGCTGGCCACCGTGGCGGCTATGCAGATGGTGATGATCGCCGTGTAGAGGCCCAGTCGTCGACCGGTGAACCGCAGCGCCAGCACCGACCCGACGCCGACAACCGCGAAACCCAACACCGCGTGCGGTGCCCCCACCGGCCCGGGCGGTGCCGCCGCGGCAGCCACCGCCAGCGGCGCCAGCCCGCTGACCAGGATCATGTCGCCCACCCGGCGCTCCGACACCGACGTGGAACGCATCAGCACCAGCGTCGCCACCGTCAGCACCAGCACCGCGACCACCGCGGCGTAGCTTGCTGACAGCCAGGAGTCATCCCGCCAACGCCACCACCCCAGTACGGCCGCAGCGAGCAGCACTCCCGTCGCCAACATCGCGGCGCCGACTTGCACCGCGACAATCGGATCGATGGCTGCGAACCGTTTGGACAGGTTCACCGACACGGCCGTCGAGATGTGCTCGATCACCTGCGACCGGTGCTCGGTGTCCTCGATGAACCGCAGCCATAGCCGATCGCCGTCGAAGACGTCCTGCTCGGTCAGGGACTGGGTGGACCGCAGCGGGGTGCCGTCGATCAGGCACAACATCCAGCGGCCGCGTCCGGTGGCCTCCAGCGGCGCCACATCCAGTTCGCGCAGCCGATTGTTGACGACCTTCAGCAGTGGGTCGACCATCACCGACACCGGAGCGTTGGCGTCCAGCAGCACGCCGATCTGCACATCGGCGGCCATGATGGCGATCACCGCCGCTTGGGGTGAGGAAACCGCCTCAGCGCCCGGTTGCTGCGCTTCGGCCACCACCGCGGTCATAGTGCTGCCCCTTTGTCGACGAATTTTGAGTTCATGTGTCTTGCCTCGCTATTAAAATGGCGACGCCCGCCCCAATTGTTGAGCCAATTCTAGAGCATTTCCCCGAATCTGCATCTCGAGTGATTGCTTTCGTGAAAACCGTTGATGTACAGGGATTTCTGCGGGATTGTTAAACTCTGCGATGCGTTTTCCACTCGCCATACGGCAGCGTTTCTAAAACGGTCTTGACGCCGACTTGCACCAACTGCGGGGTGGCCGGGCAGATCGCCAGCCACGCCTCCCCCGACCCGGCTGTGCGGGCTTGCTGATACATCGCGATGCGCCCACCCGATCCGTCTTTCAGCGACAGCACCGACGCGCTCGGGGCCCGGGCGTCGTCGCGGTATTGCCGAGCGTAGACCGCGGCCTCGGCCGCGGGGTCGGACAACGCCTGGCCGAGTGCGGCCACGGTGGCCGCGCTGATGCCCAGCCGACGCAGGTCCCCGCCGGAGAAGACGTTGAAGCCCGCGCCCTGCCACGCCTTGGTCGCTTCCAGCATTTCCTCGAGGGGCACGTTGACGGCGTTGATCGCCGCCGGGTCGGCATGGTGAATCGACTCCAGTCCGTCGAAGACCAGCGCGGCGATCGAGGCGGTGTCGGCGATCGCCACATCGTCGACAGTGATGTCGTTGGCGACGCGCACGGCCGAAACCCAATGCTGGCCGCGCCGGGCCAGCACCACCCGGAATTCGTTGTCGGGGATGTCCCGCGATCCCACCGGCGGCTCTTCGCCCTCCTCGGTGGGCTCGTTGACGCCGTAGAGCAGTTTGCCCCTCGACAGCAGCACGACGATCTCCAAGTCGGGCGCGGCCAGCACCCGCATCCGGGCGGCGACCTGCTCGTCAACCGTCTCGCCGGTGACGATCCCCTCTTGGCGCATCACGGCCATCCCGGGGTGCTCGTTGAGCCAATCGTTGGAATCGGTCGAGACGTACGGCCGGCAGCGCAACTCGGGTGCGACGTGCCGGATGTCCAGTAGCGCCTGGAGCATCCAGAAACCCTCGACGTTGACGGTGATGTCGGTGCGGGTGCCCTGTTGGTCCATCGCAGTTCACTACGTACTAAGGAGACCCTCAGGTGACCACGCGCTTTATGACCGACCCGCACGCGATGCGG
>NZ_LZKJ01000129.1 GCF_001672775.1 Mycobacterium kyorinense
GACTTCTACGCGCTGACCCGCCACGAAGACGTGGCGGCCGCATTCAAGGATTTCGAGACCTACTCGTCGGCCCGCGGTTGCGATTTGGCGATGGTGCGTTCGGGCGAGGTGCCCCAGAAATCGATCATCTTCATGGATCCGCCCGACCATCGCCACATGCGCAGCCTGCTCAACAAGGCGTTCACGCCACGGGCCATCCAATCCCAAAAGGAGACCGTCCTAGAGCTGGTCGAGAAGTACCTGAGCGCGGCCAACCCGGACCAGTTCGATGTTGTGCAGGACTTCTCCGGCCCATTCCCCGTCGAGGTCATCACCAGCATGGCCGGAGTGCCGGAGGAATTCCGGCAGCAAGTGCGCCACTGGATCGACACCAGCCTGCACCGTGAACCGGGACAGGTCGGGTGGAGCGAAGCTGGGATGCAGGCCAACCTCGACAGCGCAATGTATTACTTCAGCCTGATCCAGCAGCGGCGCGAGGAGCCGCAGGAGGACATGATCAGCCGGCTCATCGCCGCCGAAATCCCGGGCGATGACGGTCAAATGCGCAAGCTCGACGATATCGAAATCACGGGTTTCGCCGTGCTTTTGGGCGGCGCCGGCGCCGAAACTGTGACCAAGCTGGTTGGCAACGCGGCGGTCATCTTCGCCCGCAACCCGGACCAATGGCAGAAGCTGCTTGATGACCGCAGCAAGGTCCCCGCGGCGGTCGAAGAACTGTTGCGGTACGAAGGGCCGGTCCAATACAACGTCCGCTACACGCTCAAAGAGGCACACGTCAGCGGTGGCACGATTCCTGCCGGCAAGCCGGTGTTCTTGATCGGCGCCGCAGCGAACCGGGATCCCGACGCCTTCACCGACGCGGACACGTTCGACATCGATCGCGACCAGACCGAGGCGCAGCACCTTGGTCTTGGGTACGGGATCCACAGTTGCCTTGGCGCGGCGTTGGCCCGCATGGAAAGCCGGATCGCGCTGGAGAAGCTGCTGGACTTCATGCCCCGCTACGAAATCCGCTGGGAGGGCTGTAAACGCGTCAGCATGCAAAACGTTGCCGGCTGGTCACACGTCCCGGTGCAGGTGCTGTGAAGGTTCACCACCTGCCGTGAAGAGCGGTGCGGGTTCCGATATGAGAGGTTCGCGTCCCTAGGGGCCCATGCCTGGTTGGCGGCGGGCCGAATCGCTCTCGCTAGGCTGCTGGAATGATTGACTTCCAAAGTGGTGGCCTGTTAGCGAGACTCGGACCGAGCGATCCAAAAGCGATCGCCGCTTAGCTGACACCTATCCTCGTCGACGGCGAGGTGGTTCAACTAAGCTTCAAGGGCGTACGCGACTCAGTGGTTTTCACCAACAAGCGCCTCATCACGGTGAACGTCCAAGGTTTAACCGGAAAGAAGCGCGACTACTCGTCGCTGCCCTACAGCAAGATCCAAGCATGGAGCATCGAGACCGCCGGACGCTTCGATCTCGACGCCGAACTCGAATTGTGGTTCTCAGGCCTTGGAAAGGTTCGTCTGGATTTCAAAGGTCAGGTCGACATTCGTACTATCGGGCAGCTCATCGGTAGGCATGTCCTCTAAAGAACTTGTGCCAGATTGGCGTAACTACATTCCACTGTGACGCCTCTGAAACCTGGCTCAGGATCTTCTGTTTCCCGAAGGTTCTCGGCTCAATCGTCGATGTGCGTCGGTGGGTCGGCGAAGCCGAGATCGCCAGGGTGCTGCTCGGGACCCATCACATCGCAGCGCCTGTCGGGCACCAGGAAGGAACTGGCGCCGCGATAGCTCAGTTGGGCAACGGCCACGCAACGCTCCCAGGTGCCATCAGGCTGAACGGGCCCGTCGCACTTACTGATAACCGGTCCGCCGTACTGGCAGCCGGCGGTGACCGGCGGCGCTGCGCCGATCAGCCCTGTGGCCATCAGCAGGACGATCAGTCCTCCGACGATGCACCGCTTCATGGTTGTCTCCCGTCCGTCGCCGTCGACAGCCCAGCCAGCAACCATTGACGCTACCGCTTATGAAATTGGTTCTTGCTGCCTTTGAGGATCGTGGTCCGACGCAAACCCATGATTTCTTCGACGCGGAGGCCGTACCTGGCAGAGGCGATTGATGAAGCCCACAGTTCAACGCCGGCCTGGTGGGCATCGCCAAGCAGTTCCTCCGCAATTCCACGAATGCATTTGACGTAGCAAGATGCCAACCCTTTGCGGGCTGACTAATTATTCGTCATTCACAAGTGATCAAGCTTGCGGCGGCATACGCTGCCAACTGTTCGAGCAACGTCACTACGAGGGAGGTCGAACGTGTTTCTCCGCATTAGCGCGCTGATCGCAGTCACGACTGCTTTGGCGGCGCCAAATGCAAGCGCTGACCCGAGTGATCCGGTAGGAGACAGCGAGCAGGCCACCTGTTCAGTCCTGAGTGAAGACCTGAACGGCGAGCCCGCCCACGACGAGGGCGTAATCACCTCGATCGCGCAAGCGATCGCCGAGTACTACGGGATCGCCACAAAGACCGCAGTGGGTATTGAGCTCGAGCAAGTGAAAACCTACTGCCCGGCCTTATATCCCGATATCGAACAGGTGGCGCAGTACATCCAGGAGCAAGAAGAGCAATCCGACGCGGTCGCATGAGAGCTGGGCTGTCCTCCGTCATTCATGAACGATGGAAGCGGTAGCTCACGCTAAGCGAACCGAACCGTCGTCGGCGCCGGAACAACAACTTCGGCGGTTTGTGGGCGCGGCACTAACGTTTCAGGTCCGACACGACGCTAATGCTGGTCGCGCAGCATGCCAGGCTATACCGAGTTGGGCGAAGCTCGTGAGATCGGTGGCCTCCCAACTAGAATGGCGGAGGCTCATCCTCGTCACTCGCAGGTGGTGCCGGGCCGAGTTGGGCGGCGTGGCGGGCTTGGCGTACTTCTCGGTTGCGTTTGCGTTCGGCGCGGATGTAGGCCGCGCGGTTTTGCGCGCGGGTCCGTTTCCGCTGGGGCATCATTGCGCCGCGATCGCCGCACCGATCGGTGCGGGTGGATGTCGGCTGGGG
>NZ_LZKJ01000130.1 GCF_001672775.1 Mycobacterium kyorinense
AACGCCACCGCCATGTTGTAAATCGGCGACGGTCCCTGCAACTGATCCAAGAACCACAACCGGTTCTGGGCAAACGACAACGGCAGCACCGCCGGCCGCTCACCGGCCACCAACGGCTCCAAGCCACGTCCGTCAGAACCCAGCCGCGGCGCCAACTGCGCAACAGTGGGCGCCTCGAACAACACCCGCACAGCCACACTGGCATCCAAAGATTTGTTGACCGCCGCGATCACCCGCATCGCCGACAACGAATCTCCGCCAAGTTCGAAGAACGAGTCGTCGACGCCGACACGCTCAAGCCCGAGAATGTCGGCAAAGATGCCGGCCAGGATCTCCTCGACAGGATCGGCTGGAGCGCGGTAATGGTCAGCATGCTGATATTCCGGTGCGGGCAGTGCTCGGGTATCAAGTTTGCCGTTGACCGTTAGCGGCAGGGCATCCAGTTGTACCACCGCGGCGGGCACCATATAGCTCGGCAGCCGTTGCGCCAGGTCGCTATGTGCGACGGCCAGGTCGGCGGAGCCGGTCACATAGCCGACCAGACGTTTGTCGCCGGGGTGGTCCTCGCGGGCGATCACCACCGCCTGTTCCACGCCGTCGAGTGCGGCCAGCGCGGCCTGGATCTCCCCCAGCTCGATGCGATACCCGCGGATCTTGACCTGTTCGTCCGCGCGGCCCAGATACTCCAGTTCCCCATCCTGGCCCCAGCGCACCAGATCCCCGGTGCGATACATCCGTGTACCCGGGGCCCCGAAGGGACTGGCCACAAACCGCGACGACGTCAACGCTGACCGACGCACGTACCCATGCGCCAGCCCGGCGCCGGCTACGTACAACTCCGCCACGACCCCAGCGGGCACCGGACGCAGCCACCCGTCGAGCACGAAAAAGCCCAGATGTCCTAACGGCCTGCCAATGGGGCTGGTGCTGCGATCGACGTCGGCTTCGACGATCTCGCGGAACGAGGCATGCACCGTCGTCTCGGTGATGCCGTACATGTTGATCAGTCGCGGCAGCCTGGGATGCTTCTCCAGCCAATTCTCAAGACGCTGCGGTTCGAGCGCTTCCCCACCAAACACCACCGTCTCGAGCCTGAGTTGAGCTCCCAACTCGGGGGCGAGCGCATCAGCGGTTTGCAACGCATAAAAGGCCGAGGGGGTTTGACTCAACACACTGACCTGTTCGGTGGCCAGCAACGCATGCAGGTCTTGGGGCGAACGCACGACCGGGTCCGGCACCACCACCAGGCGCCCACCCCGCAACAACGCACCCCAGATTTCCCACACCGAGAAGTCGAAGGCCAACGAATGGCACTGCGACCACACTTGTCGCGCCGACAGCTCCAGATCAGCATCGAGCGTTTCCAGTAGCCCGACCACGTTGCGGTGCGGGATCGCCACGCCCTTAGGCAATCCCGTGGTGCCCGAGGTGTAGATCAGATACGCGATGTCGTCGGGTCTTGGGGTGGGCAGCGCAGTGCGCGGTTGGCTATCGGCAGTGGGGTCGTCGATATCGATGACCGTCACCTGATGGCCGTCCAGCCGACCAGCCAGTCCGGCGGTGGTGAGGGCGGCGACCGGCGCGGCATCGGCCACCATGAACGCGATGCGGGCATCGGGATGACCTGGGTCGATGGCCAGATAGGCCGCCCCGGTTTTGAGCACCGCCAGCAACGCCACGACCGCATCAGCCGATCGCGGCATCAGCAGCGCAACAGACTTCCCCGGACCGGCACCGTAGCCAATCAGCAAGTGCGCCAACCGGTTCGACGCTTCGTCGAGCTCGCGGTACGTCATCGAGCGGCCGTCAAAGGTCAGGGCCACGACCTCCGGTGTGTGCGCCACCTGCGCGGCGAACAACGCCGGAATCGACCCCAGTCGGGGTCGGCAGGCTCAATACCGCTCGGTTGCCGATCTCGTCGAGGCGGACATATTCCTGTGCGTCGAGCACATCGACCGACGAGACGCGCCGGGCCGGATCGGCGGTCATCGCCGTCAGCACTCGCCGCAACCGCTCGATCAGCGTTTCGATGCTCACCGCGTCGAATACGTCGGTGCGGAATTCCACGGTTCCGCCGATCCCGGCGGGCGCGCCATTGTCGGTGAAACGTTCGGCGAGGGACAACGTCAAATCCGTACGCGCGGTGTGGGT
>NZ_LZKJ01000131.1 GCF_001672775.1 Mycobacterium kyorinense
ACAGTGATCACTCTCCAATCGAAGGGTGCTCACTTTTCGACCGGAATCACCTGCTCACTTTTCGACCGGAACCGACAAATCGATGACCGTTTCGCTCCGATCCGGTCACGGCAGGGTATTCGCCGTCTGAATCCGCTTGCGCCAAGCCATCTCTCCACCTTCGGAGCACATGGGCGTTGACGCAGTCCGCCAGCAGCACAGCGACCGAAGCCCGTAACCGGGTCGGACTTATCCGCAAGGAGAAGTCCAAATGTCTTTCGTGACGACACAGCCGGAAACGCTGTCTGCGGCGGCCGGCAACTTGCAAGGAATCGGCGCTGGGCTTGCCGCCCAGAACGCGGCCGCGGCCGGACCGACGACGGCGGTGCTGCCCGCGGCAGCCGACGAGGTATCGGCGCTGACCGCAGCGCAATTCGCGGCGCACGCCCAGTTGTATCAGGTGGTCAGCTCCCAGGCTGCGGCGGTTCACGAGATGTTCGTGCACACGCTGTCGGTCAGCGCGGGCTCGTATGCCGCGACCGAGGCCGCCAATGCGGTCGCTGCGGGTTAAGGGGGGACGGCGCCATGGATTACGGGGCATTTCCACCAGAATTCAACTCTGCCCGCATGTACGCCGGCGGTGGTGCCGGGTCGTTGATGGCGGCGGCATCGGCTTGGGATGGCTTGGCCGCCGAACTCAATGCGGCGGCAGCTTCCTACTCGTCGGTGATCTCCGGCCTTACCGGTAACACCTGGCTGGGCGCCGGTTCGGCGTCGATGGCGGCCGCCGCCGCGCCGTATGCGGCATGGATGAGCACGACTGCGACACAGGCCGAGACCACGGCCAGCCAAGCCAGGGCAGCCGCGGCCGCGTACGAAGCGGCATTTGCGATGACGGTGCCGCCGCCGGTGATCGCCGCCAACCGCAGCCTGTTGATGTCGTTGGTTGCGACCAACGTGCTGGGGCAGAACACCCCGGCTATCGCAGCGACCGAAGCCCATTACAGCGAAATGTGGGCCCAGGACGCCGCGGCAATGTACGGCTATGCCGCGGCCTCGGCAGCTGCCACCAAAGTGGACCCATTCACGCCGCCCCAGCAGAATACGAACCCGGCCGGCCTGGCGGGGCAGGGCGCCGCCGTGGGTCAGTCCGTTGGAGCTGCATCCGGCTCCGGCGTGCAATCGTCGCTGTCCCAAGCGGTTTCGCTGACGCCCGGCACCTTGCAGGGCTTCGCGGCGCCGTTGCAGTCCGCGGCCCCCGGCTCGGCGCTTTCGACCGCTGCCGGCGCACAGGGCTTGGGGCCCGGCGATATCACCAACGCCGCAACGAATCTCCTGAGTAGCTCGCTGACGCCGATGTCGTTGGCCGGCATCACCCAGATGGGGGCGGACATCTCAGTAATCCGGGCGCTCAACACTGCGGGCGCCGCTGCCGGTTCAGGTGCTGCGTTAGGTCCGGGCATTCTGACGCCGGGGGCGGGGATCAGCGCGGTTGGGCCGACGGGCTCAGCAGGTCTGGGCGGCGGCGTACTGGCGGGAGCGGGCCGGGCGGCATCGGTCGGGCCGTTGTCGGTGCCGCAGACCTGGGCCGCTGCCTCGACGACGACACCATCAGCGGCGACGTCGTTGGTCTCTAACTGGACCGCGGCCCCGCAGGCCGCAGCAGGGGAGTTGGCCGGGGCGCCAGGCATGCCCGGGATGCCGATGGTGGGCTCGTCCGGACGGGGGTTCGGCTTCGCCGCACCCCGGTACGGCTTCCGTCTCACGGTGATGGCACATCCACCGGCCGCCGGATAACGGAGGAGCATCGAAAACACCACTGCCCGAACGACTTTCTGCTGTGTGGGCGGAGCTGACGGCGCCGCGCGGCCAGTGCTGCCATCGGGCCGGCTGGGGCCGGGTCGAGGTCCCGACGCGCTGCGCCGGAGCGATGCCGGTGTCATCGACTCGGCGCGCAACTGGCCGAAAACGCTCACAGCAGCTCAGCAGCGTGCAAACATCTTCTAGACGGCTCACCACGAGGCCGGCGAGGACCAACGTCGTCGACCGCACACTAAACACCGTGCTCAGCGCCATTGCCCGGGCGAAACGGACTCGCCACCGCCGCCGACATCGATTCTGTACAGCAACCTCTGAGCGTGCCGCCGCCGACGGGGTCGAAACCGGTTCCAAGCGAGGCGAGTTGACGTGCCTCGATTCCGGTGCCACCATGGCCTCTGCAAGCACCTCGCTAGGTGAGGCGTCTGCACGGATATAGGCCACTGACCTCGAACGTCGAAAGACGCCCAGGGTCAGGACAGCTCCTCCCGGCTTAAGGGTTGAGCCCAAGTGGCTTCCGGGACAACCGGATACGCCGTGCAGTGCCAAAGCTCTGACGAGAGGGGTGCCGCGCCAGGCTGATCGCCAGCGCGCCTCATCCCGTTGTGCACCGTGTCGGCACCCCCGTGTGCCCTGGCCGCGAGGAGGTGAGAGCGAGATTGAGTCCCAGTGATAGTCCCTATCCGAGATCGATGACCATTTCGTTCGAATCCGTCCCCGGCACGGTTTCATCCATCTGATTCGGCTCGCCCTGAATGAGCTGATAGGCGCGTCTTCACGTTAGGCGTGCGTGGTTTCGGCATGCCCTGATGCCACCGTGACGGCTGGATTCGGCCTGCTCCCCGAAGGAGAAGTCCGATGACTTTTGTGACCACACAGCCCGAGTTGTTGGCGGCGGCCGCCGGCAACCTGCAGGGCATTGGTTCTGCGATGTCGGCACAGAACGCAGCCGTCGCCGGCCCGACAACTGCGGTGTTTCCCGCCGCCGCGGACGAGGTCTCGGCGCTGACCGCCGCGCAGTTCGCTGCGCACGCACAGCTGTACCAGGCCGTCAGCGCTCAAGCGGCGGCGATACACGAAATGTTTGTGTCCACCATGCGCGCCAGCGCCGGGTCGTACGCGGTCACCGAGGCCGCCAACGCGCTCGCGGCCGGTTAAGGAGAGATGTAGCAATGGATTTCGGAGCATTCCCACCAGAATTCAACTCCGCGCGCATGTATGCAGGAGCTGGCTCGGCCCCGCTGCTTGCCGCGGCCTCGGCGTGGCAGGGACTGGCCGCCGAATTGCGTTCGACAGCCGCCGCTTATGGGTCGGTGATCGCCGGACTGACCAGCGAAGGATGGATGGGGCCGGCCTCGGCCTCGATGGCGGCCGCCGCGGCGCCCTACGCGACGTGGATGAGCACGACTGCCGCGCAAGCAGAACAGACCGCCGCGCAAGCCAAGGCAGCGGCCGGCGCCTACGAGGCCGCGTTCGCGATGACGGTGCCGCCGCCAGTGGTCGCGGCCAACCGGACGCAGCTCGCTTCGCTGGTTGCCACCAACGTTTTGGGGCAGAACACCCCGGCGATCGCGGCCACCGAAGCCCACTACGGCGAAATGTGGGCTCAGGACGCCGCCGCGATGTATGGCTATGCCGCCAGCTCCGCAGCCGCCTCGAAGGTCACTCCCTTCCGCGCGCCGCGACGCAACACCAACCCTGCGGGTTTGGTCGCGCAGCAGGCAGCGGGTGCTCAAGCCGCCGGTGCCAGCACGCAGTCACAGCTGTCCCAGATGGTGACGGCGATGCCTACGACGCTGCAGGGGTTGGCATCACCGATGGCAGACACCGGGTCCGGTGGTGGACTCGGGGGCCTTCTCGGCGGCACGGGCATCCAACCCGGAGATTTCCTGAACGCCGGGACGAACCTGATGAGCAGCTCGTTCAGCCCGATGGGCATCGCCGGTATCACCCAGATCGGGGCGGATGCCGCCGTCATCCGCGGCGCGGCAATAGCGCCCTTCGACCCGCTGGCTCTGGGAGGGATCGACGGACTCCCAGCAGTGGCACCGGGCGCTGGGATATCCGCGATCGGACCGGCCGGCTTGGGCGGAGGTGCCGTGTCGGCGGGGATCGGTCAGGCAAAGCTGGTCGGCTCCTTGTCGGTGCCGCAGGGCTGGACCACCGCTACGCCCGTGGCCAACTCAGCCCTTGCGCGGTTCCCGGCCGGCGGTTGGACCGGCGCCGTTCCGGCGGCCGAGCCGGGCGGCATGCCCGGCATGCCTGGCATGCCGATGACGGGTGCAGGCGCACGCGGCTACGGCTTTGCCGCACCGCGGTATGGCTTCAAGCCGACGGTGATGGCTCGACCGGTGATCGCCGGCTGACACAACGGCGGACGAAACCGCACCACCAGCTACTCACGCAAAGGAGACCTTCAGATGACCACGCGTTTTATGACTGACCCGCACGCGATGCGGGATATGGCGGGCCGTTTCGACGTGCACGCCCAAACCGTCGAAGACGAAGCCCGCAAGATGTGGGCGTCGAGCCAAAACATCGCCGGAGCCGGCTGGACCGGAACGGCCCAGGCCACCTCCTACGACACCATGGGCCAGATGAACACCGCGTTTCGCAACATCGTCAACATGCTCCACGGCGT